>JAGWAU010000006.1:47037-53705 GCA_021296255.1 Alphaproteobacteria bacterium
GTTGGCGACATCCTCGGGCTCCGTGGTCCGCCCGAGCGGTGTCGAGTCCGATCGTTCCCGGTGCATGCTCGCCAGTTTCCCCTCGAGACTTTCGCCCTCGCTCTTCAGAGCGCCGGCGATCTCGGCTAAAGAGGCAAGCCGGTACGTCGCGGCGGCGAACCAGGCGCGCCCGACCACCGCGGCCTCTGACAAATTACGGACTAAGAGGCAAACAGAATTGTCCAACCAAACCGAAAAGTTGGACAATGTGAAATGTTAACACATTGTATATCATCAAAAAAATTCTTAGCGTAGGCCGTGCCGACGTGGGAACGGTACGGGACGATGCCCGGGATTTCGGCCAAGGCGTGCCGTCCATGGAACGGCACTTGGCGAACATCCAGAGCGAAATCGCGAATACCCATGCCGATATCGCAAACATTCATACCGATATCGCGAACGTCCACCAGCGCCTCGATACCCACGGCGACCGCCTTGAGCGCATCGAGCGCAGACTCGAGCTCTCCGGCACACCCGCGTGAGCGGTAAAAGGGTCATGCCGCCCGTACGCGCCTCCATGTCAGGCGCCTGTGCCCCATGGGGGCGCGAGTGTCCTGCGCGGACCTCGGGTTAGGCGAACCGGTTCGATCTCGGGAAGCCCTTGGGCGCGAGGCGGCCGGCCTGCGCGCGTTTACCCGTCCATGGCACGACATCCGTCTCGGTCCGTGTCCGATCGCCGGACCGCCAGGAGAGACCTTCGGCAAGATTGAACGCGACGGTGTCGGACAGGCCTCCGTCCTTGTAACGTTGGAGTAGGACGCCGCGTCCCCGGGTCATGGTCGGCAGTTCAGAGATGGGAAACACCACCAACTTCCGGTTTTCTCCCACGACGGCGACGGAGTCCGCGCTCTCCGATACCACGGCGCAGACCTGTGCCTCCACTCCACCGCCGACGTTCAGCACTTGTTTCCCGCCGCGGGTTTGGGCGATGACCTGGTCTTCCTTGACGAGGAAACCGCGGCCGTCGCTCGACGCGACCAGCAAGGTCCGTCCTTCTTCGTGAACCAGTAGCCGAACGATGTCATCTTCGGTGCCCAATTCGACCACGAGGCGCACCGGATCTCCATGGCCGCGTCCCCGTGGAATCCTGTCGCAGGGGATGGTGTAGAAGCGGCCGTTCGTCCCGAACAGCACGAGCTTGTCGGTCGTGTCCGCATGCAGCCAGAAACGGCCACGGTCTCCTTCTTTGTAGCGGGTGTCGCCGTTCGGATCGACATGGCCCTTGATCGCCCGAATCCAGCCCTTCTCGGAACAGATCACCGTGACGGCTTCCTTTTCGACCATCGCCTCGAAGGGCACGACGGCCGTGGTCGGGGATGAGCCGATTTCGGTTCGGCGGCGGCCCAACTCGGTTTTTTCGCCGAATCGCTCACGAATGGTCCGGACTTCCGCCGCGAGGGCCCATGAGCGCTTTTCCTCGTCCCCGAGCAACGCCCCGAGTTTCTCGCGTTCTTCGGTCAGGTCGGCGTGCTCCCGCCGGATGCCCTCCTCCTCGAGGCGTCGCAAGGCCCGCAGACGCAGGTTGAGAATGGCTTCGGCCTGCGTGTCCGACAGCTCGAAGGCCCTCATCAGCGCCGGCTTGGGATCGTCTTCCTCGCGGATGACGCGAATCACCTCATCGAGATCAAGAAAAGCGACGAGATAGCCTTCCAGGACCTCGAGACGCCGTTCCGTCCGGTCCAGGCGATGACGGGTACGCCGCACGAGCACATCCAGCCGATGCTCCAGAAACGCCAAAAGCGCTTCCCGCAATCCCATGACCCTCGGCGTGTTGCTGGCATCGAGGACGTTGAGGTTGAGGGGGATCCGCACCTCCAAATCGGTCAGCCGGTAAAGCGTCTCCATGAGCATGGCCGCATCTACCGAGCGGCTCTTCGGCTCGAGCACTATTCGCACCTCGTCCGCCGACTCGTCGCGGATATCCGCCAGCATGGCCAGTTTTCGCGACTCGACGAGCTCCGCGATCTTCTCGACCAACCGCGCTTTCTGCACTTGGTACGGGATCTCGGTCACGACAATCCGGTACTGACCGTGGCCCTGCTTTTCCTTTTCCCACCTTGCCCGAAGCCGAAAGCTGCCACGTCCCGTGGCGTAGGCCTCGATGACGTTCTCGATCGGTTCGACGAGAACTCCGCCGGTAGGAAAATCCGGGCCCGGCACCAATTCGACCAGCTTCACGGCACGCGCCTTGGGGTATTTGATGAGATGCAGCAGTGCGTCGCAAAGTTCGCCGGTATTGTGCGGCGGAATGTTCGTCGCCATGCCGACGGCGATTCCGCTGGCGCCGTTGGCCAACAGATTCGGAAATGCCGCCGGCAAGACGACCGGCTCGCTCTCCTCGCCGTCATAAGTATCCCGAAAGTCGACCGTGTCTTCGTCGATTCCATCGAGCAGCGCCTCAGCGACTCCAGTGAGACGCGCTTCGGTGTAACGCATCGCCGCGGCGTTGTCGCCGTCGACGTTGCCGAAGTTCCCCTGGCCATCGACGAGCGGGTAGCGCGCGGCGAATGACTGGGCAAGGCGGACGAGCGCATCGTAAACGGCCTGATCGCCGTGGGGATGAAACTTGCCGATGACATCGCCCACGACGCGGGCACATTTCTTGAAACCCTGATCGGGGTTGAGCCTGAGCTGCCGCATCGCGTACAGAAGTCGGCGATGAACGGGCTTCAGGCCATCGCGCACGTCCGGCAGGGACCGGGCGGTAATGATCGAAAGTGCATAGGCGAGATATCGCTCGCTCAATGCATCCGTGAGGGCGGTATCGCGAATATCTTCCGTGGGTGAAGCAACAGTCATTGCACTGATATATCACTAGATATTGTGGTTCTGCGAGAAAATCGTTCTACCAGTCGCGTCCTAGCGGGCGGAAGCGCGCCGCCTCGATTGCCGAGAACGTGGCGTTCCAGGAAATGGCCCGTCAACGCCAATCCATCCGTAATCGCGTCCCGCAAGTCTTCAGGCGTTGCAGGCACCGCGTGGCCTGCACCCCGCCCGTTCGCAACGAGGAACGCGGGCAAGGGCAGCAAACGGTCACGATACTCCCCGGCTGCCGCCTCGCTGACGGCACGCCCACTTCGGGGGGAGAGGTATGCCAATCCCGTCTCTACGCCCGTCCGCGCGCACGACCTGAGATCCAGCCCGAATCCCAGTTCGGCCAGCAGTCCCGCCTCCCACCGAACATAGATGAGCGGCCAGGAGTCGCTCCGCTCGAGTTCGTCGAGCAGAGTCAGCATCCCCTCGTAAGTGCCCGGATGGGGTTCACGCTCGGGCAGGGCGACCTCCGCGACTGCACAGGCGGCGCTGAGGCCTGCCAGTCGATCCCAATCGGAGAGAAGATTTGCGGCGCGTGCACGCACGGGCTCAACGGTCAGGGTCCCAAGATGTTCCGCAAGCCGGGCGCGCCAGCTCGCGGTGACCTGATTGCCCGGCTGGAGCACACCGCGGATCTTTCGTCCGGCACCGCCGCGAACGAGGCCTGCGTGGCGGCCCCGATGTTTAGTCAGGAGCTGCGCGATAGCGGATGATTCGCCGTGCTTGCGTGCGGATAGAACGATCCCTTCGTCGGTCCAATCCATCGAGCCAACACCTGCTTAATTGGGAAACTCCAGGCCCATTTCCTGATACCGGGCCGGTTCGTCGAGCCAGCCCTCCCGCACCTTCACATGAAGGAACAGATGGACCCGACGTTGCATGGCATTTTCGAGCTCGATGCGCGACGCCGACCCCACCGACTTGATCAATTTCCCACCCTTTCCCAGCACGATCCCTTTGTGAGTGTTGCGCGACACGTAGATCATCTGATCGATCTTCACGCTGCCATCGGGACGTTCTTCCCAACCCTCCGTCTCCACCGTGAGGTGGTATGGGAGTTCCTGGTGAAGCTGCATGAACAGCTTTTCCCGCGTCGTCTCGGCAGCCAGCAACCGCATGGGCATGACGGCGACCTGATCTTCCGGGTACAACCAGGGGCCTTCGGGCAAGGTCCCGGTGAGGAAATTTCGCAAGTCTCCCACGCCGTCTCCGGACAGTGCGGAGATCATGAAGGTTTCGCGAAACGCACCGGACCCGTTTAAAGCACCGCTCAGGGCAAGCAGCTTGCTCTTCTCCACGAGATCGATCTTGTTCAGGGCGAGCACCGTCGTCAAATCCGCCTCGGCCAGTCCTCTGACGACTCGCGCCGTGTCGTCGTCGTCCGTATCCGTCGGCCGACGGGAATCGACGAGGAGCACGACCGCGTCCGCGTCATGGGCACCGGACCAAGCCGCATCCACCATCGCCCGCTCGAGGCGACGACGAGGAAAGAAAATCCCGGGGGTGTCGACAAATATGAACTGAGCGCATCCCTCGACGGCAACCCCGATAACCCGCGCCCGCGTCGTTTGAACCTTGGGTGTGACGATCGATACCTTCGTCCCGACGAATGCGTTCAATAGTGTGGACTTCCCGGCATTGGGTGCGCCTACGAGCGCGACCACGCCGCAGCGCGCATCCGCGCGCGTACGCCCTTCCGGTTCCTGTGCCATGTCGTCAATCGCCGTTCGAAAGCGCATGGCGCTCGATTTCCGCGAGCAGCGCAGCCGCGGCAACCTGTTCCGCATCGCGCTTCGAGCTGCCTCGTCCCCACCGCACCGAATGCCCTTGCACGGACGCTTCGATCGTGAACGTCGGGTCGTGGGCAGCGCCTTCGCGAGTGACGAGGTTGTAGGTGGGCGGCTCCAGACCCATGGAGTGGGCCCACTCCTGCAACTGCGTCTTGGCGTCCTTTGGTGCCCGGACGAGCGCATCGGCCTTGTCGTCCCAGTAACGATGAATGAATTGAGCCGCCGCTTTCAAGCCGCCATCGAGGTACAGAGCGCCGATGATGGCTTCGCAGGCATTCGCCAAGATGGCCGGCTTGTCCGCGCCGCCCGCGCCGCGTTCGCCCTTGGCCAAGTCCAAATAAGCACCAAGATTCATTTCCCGAGCAACACCGGCCAGGGTCTCCCGTCTTACCAACGCATTGTACCGATGCGCGAGTTGTCCCGCGTCTGCATCTTCGAAGCGCGCGAGCAGTTCGTCGGCGATGACAAGGCCCAGGACCCGGTCTCCAAGGAATTCCAGGCGCTCGTAGTCGCGTCGACGTCGACCGGACCGGCGGCCACCCTTGACGGCGCTCGGGTGCGTCAAGGCTTCGTCGAGCAGTTGGGTCCGTTTGAACTCGTGACCGAGTAATCTGCCGAGGCCGGTGCGAGATGGCGGCATGCCGACCTAGCTTCGGAGGCCGTCGAACAGACGCGAGTACCTGACGGCGAACGGCCAGTTCCAGACCTCCCACCACCGCGCGGAACCGTCTGTGGAGAAAAACAGAATCTCCGCCCGGCCGACGAGGTTCTCCGCCGGGACCAATCCCACGGCCGTTTCGACCCGGCTATCCAGGGAATTGTCGCGATTGTCGCCCATCGTGAAGTAGTGGCCCGGCGGCACCAAGTATTCCTCAGTGTCATCGTGGACACTATTTCGCAGCAGGTCCAAGGTCTTGTAGGTGACTCCATTGGGCAACTTCTCTTCGTATTGAGGCACGAAGTAGACGTTCCCGAAGCCGTCGGTGTAGGCGAAGTCACCGATGCGCGTTCGCACCACAAGTTCGCCGTTCAGATACAGCCGGCCTTCCTTCATTTGAATCCGGTCGCCGGGCAATCCGATGATCCGTTTGATGTAATCTGTGGCATTGTCCCGCGGGAGCTTGAACACCGCGATGTCTCCACGCTCGGGTGTGGAGTCGGCGATCCGCCCTGAAAATAGCGGCGGGCTCCACGGCAACGAATGCCTGCTGTACCCGTAGGCGTACTTGGAAACGAACAGGTAGTCCCCGACCAACAGGGTGGGAAGCATCGATTCCGATGGAATGTTGAACGGCTCGAAAGCGAGCGTCCGTATGACTCCTGCGATCAACACGGCATAGATGATCGTGCGGACCGTCTCGCCGATTCCGCCTTTCGTTTTCTCTCCGCTCACCGGCGTGCTTCCCGCCCGTGACATCGTAAGAGAACTGGCGATTCCCAGAGCCGGGAAACGGGCCGACCGCCACCAGTGCGGAACGTGTGCCCGATCACGGGGCCTCGACCGGGAGAGCAGAGATCAGGACGATCGCCTGAGCGAGTGGGGGCTCGTCCGTGAGCGTAAGCTCGATATCCGCGCGCATGCCGTCCGGCGTGAGTTCTTCGAGCCGGGTCCGGGCACCTCCGGTAAGTTCGAGCATGGGCTTGCCGGAGGGAAGGTTATAAACCCCCAGATCGCGCCAGTAGACGCCCTGTCGAAACCCGGTCCCGAGTGCTTTGGCACAAGCTTCCTTGGCGGCAAACCGGCGTGCATACGAAGCCGCCCGGTCCGCGTGGCCTTCCGATTTCGAGCGCTCGAATTCGGTGAAAATCCGTTTGACGAAGCGCTCTCCGAAGCGGTCGAGGGTTCTCTCGATGCGCCGGATGTCGATGAGGTCGCTGCCCATCCCGATCACCTTCAAGACACCTTCCCCCCTTACGACGAGGCCCTCGCCTCGTCCATGAGCACACGCATGTGGCGAATCGCGCCTTCCAGTCCTCTGAACATGGCTTCCCCCATGAGAAAGTGACCGATATTGAGCTCCGCGA
>JAGWAU010000006.1:53719-85138 GCA_021296255.1 Alphaproteobacteria bacterium
AACTCAACCCGTGGCCTGCATGACATTCGAGACCGATCTCCTCGGCATGCGCCGCGGCGTCCTTCAGTCGCCACAGCTCAGCTTCGCGCTCGGAACCCGCGACCTCGCAGTACGTTCCCGTGTGCAGCTCGATCACGGGAGCACCGACCGCGACCGCCGCGTCGAGTTGCCGCCTGTCCGGATCGACGAACAGCGACACGCGACAACCCGCCTCCAACAGCCGTGGAACGATCGCCCCAAGGCGATCGCTCGAGCCCACCACGTCGAGACCACCTTCGGTCGTCAACTCCTCCCGTTTCTCGGGAACGATACACGCGGCATGGGGCCGAAATTTCAGGGCGACGGCAACCATTTCGTCGGTTGCTGCCATTTCGAGATTCAGCGGCACGTCGAGCTCCTCGCTCAGCCGAGCGATGTCATCGTCCCGGATGTGTCTCCGATCCTCTCTGAGATGGGCGGTAATACCGTCGGCGCCGGCCTTGGCAGCGAGGTGGGCGGCCCTGACGGGATCCGGATGGTCAATGCCCCTCGCGTTCCGGACAGTCGCGACATGATCGACATTCACGCCCAACCTCGGACTCGTACTCACGGAACCAGCCCTCCCCCGGCACCAGGGCCGGTGACGGGGGACGTTCCCTTCCGTCGGCGATGCAAGCGCTCGGACCGGAGACGCTGGTACCGTTCGACAAAGTAGTGAGTGGAAAAAAAGACGATGATCCACACCGCGACGGCGCAGAGCACGCCACCAACGGACATCGGAAGCAAGACCGCAAAGGGATGATCGAAGATGTACTGAAGGCTGATCTGCCGCGGCACATCGGTCAGACGCGACGATCCCAGGATCAGCTCCCCGAGGCGAAGCGTGCCCCACCAGATGAACGGGAACGTCCAGGGGTTGCCGAGGGCCGTCCCGATCGCGGAGGCGATGATGTTGGCGCCGATCAACCATGCGACAAGGGCGGCGAACACAAAATGAAAGCCGATGAAAGGCGTGAACGAAATGGCGGCACCGCAGGCAAGCCCGGCCGCGATCGAATACGACGATCCCGGGAGTCGCGCGACGCGGTGGCGAAGGTAGGTGCCGACCCGGAACCACCCCATGCGCGGCCACAAGAGCTCTCGGGCCCGCTGCAGGTAGGTCATGCTCACCCGGCGACGAAACATCGATTCGCCTGCGTCACCATTGAATTCGGGATGTTACCGGTCCCCCAAAGACCCACCGAGCGAACTCCAATCCTCATCCGCGCACCCGTTCAACCGAGTTGATCGCCGATTCGGCGCGCAGCGCTGCGAGAATACCGGTCAGATGGGCGACGTCCTTGACCTCGATATCGACGAGAAACTCATAAAAATCGGATGATCGATCCGTAATCTTGAGGTTCGAGATATTGGCACGATGGTTGGCGATGACTGTCGTCAGCCGCGAGAGACTTCCCGGCGTATTCGACAGCACCGTTTCGATCCGTCCCACATGCATCTGATGCGGATACGTGCTCGCATCCCAAGAGACGTCCAGCCATCTCTCCGGCATGTCGTTGAACTGTTCCAGTGCTTCGCAGTCGATCGTATGCACGGTCACACCTTTACCGGCGGTCAGAATGCCGATGATGCGTTCCCCGGGGAGCGGATGGCAGCACCCGGCCATGTGCACGGCAACTCCCGACATCAAGCCCCGTATGGGCACGGGATCGGTCCGGTCTTTGGCCGAACCGATCCGGGGCCGCATCCGGGAGAGGATCTTACCCGCCCGTTGGCGAACCGTCGGGTCAGGGTAGATCGCATTGATGACCGTCGCCTTGTCGATGTCGCCACTGCCCACCGCGATGTACAGGTCTTCGAGGGATCTCCGGCCGAGCGACTTGAGCGCGCGCCTCATGGTCTCATTGGTCAGTCGCCGATTGGTCTCGCGAACCGCCTTTTTCACGATGGCGCGGCCGAGCTCCCGATACTGCGAGCGCTGCTGTTTTCGCACGAACCGCCTGACCGCCGAGCGAGCCTTTCCGGTGATGACGAAATTCTCCCAGATGGGGGACGGCGACGGATCGGCGGAGCGCAGTATCTCGACCTGATCGCCGTTCTTGAGCTGAGAGCGCAACGGGGCCAACTTGCCGTTGATTCGCGCGCCGACGCAGGTGTCGCCCACGTCCGTGTGCACGGCGTAAGCGAAATCGACCGGCGTCGCGCCTCTCGGCAAGGCGATCAGCTCACCCTTGGGTGAAAAGCAGAATACCTGATCGGAGAACATTTCGAGCTTGGTGTGCTCAAGGAACTCCTGTGGATTGGACGCGTTCTCGAGAATTTCCCGCAGCTCCCTGAGCCACCGGTATTGATTTCCGTCGATATGGTCCGCGTGCTGTTTATATTGCCAATGCGCGGCAACGCCGTATTCCGCGAGCTGGTGCATCTCCTGCGTACGGATTTGAATCTCGACCCGGTTTTGCTCCGGACCGATGACCGCCGTGTGAAGCGAGCGATAGTTATTCCGCTTCGGTGTCGAGATGTAATCCTTGAATCGGCCCGGTACCATCGGATAACGGGCATGAACGACGCCAAGAGCCCGATAACAGTCCTCGGTCTTCCCGACCACGATCCGAAACGCCATGATATCGGAGAGCTGCTCGAAGCTGACGTTATCCCTCTCCATCTTGCGCCAGATGGAATAGGGACGCTTTTCGCGGCCCGTCACCGACGCTCTGATGGATGCCGCCTCCAAGGTCTCCTGCAAGTGCTCCGTGACGCGCGGCACCAAATCGCTGCCCTGCTCTCGCAAGAACTTGAGGCGCGACAGGACCGTCTCCCGAGCCTCGGGCCGGAGTTCGGCGAAGGCGAGGTCCTCGAGTTCGTCCTTCATGTGATGCATCCCGATCCGCTCGGCGAGCGGAGCGTAGATTTCCATCGTCTCCAAGGCGACACGCCGCCGCTTCCCGCCGCTCTTGACGAACTTCAGGGTGCGCATGTTGTGGAGGCGGTCCGCCAGCTTTACCAGCAGCACGCGGATGTCGTTCGACATGGCCAGCACGAGCTTTCGAAAGTTCTCGGCTTGCCGAGTCTCTTCCGTGTGCGGCATCTCGATCAGGGACAGTTTGGTTACGCCGTCGACAAGGCGCGCGATGTCGGAGCCGAACTGCCCTTCGATCTGTTCGAGCGTGGCCAGCGTATCTTCCACCGTATCGTGAAGAAGCGCCGTGGCGATCGTGTCCGCGTCGAGCTTCATGTCGGTGAGGATACCCGCGACCTCCACCGGGTGCAGATAGTAGGGATCCCCCGACTCGCGAGTTTGGCTCCCGTGCGCCGCGACGGAGAAATCATAGGCGCGGCTCAGCAAATCCTCGCTCGCGTGTGGGTCGTACGCGCGCACCCGTTCGAGGAGTTCAACCTGCTCCATCATGGCTTGCCCGGCGGTTCCCACCACCGCTCAGGGAACTTCCAACTATCCGAAAACGAAGGGCGCAGCCGATCGTGGACAATCTGATCGTGCGCCGGTTTCAGATCGAGCGCTCGATCACGCCTCTTCCGGTTCGCCGGTGGCATCGCTATCACCCGGCTCCGCCCCTTCGGCGTCGACGGTTTCTTCCTCGCTGGCATCTGCCGCGCCTTGGTCGTCGCCCGAGCCCGTGGCGGCGGACCACTCTTGACCTGCCATGAGCAAAGCCATGTCGTCTTCTTCGGGCTCATCGTGTTCGACATGCCGCTGCATGCTTCGAATGAGCGACTCGCGAAGTTCCTCGTTTTCGATCGTCGTATCGGCGATCTCGCGCAACGCAACGACGGGATTCTTGTCGTTGTCGCGATCGACCGTCAGTTCCTCGCCGGCGGAGATCTGGCGGGACCGCTGTCCGGCCAGAAGAACCAGATCGAACCGGTTCGTAACCTTATCGACACAATCCTCGACGGTAACGCGAGCCATGGCTCAACTCCGAAAGTCCCAGATATCCAGTCAATACATATTCGCAATGACACGCCAAAGCAAGGGCACGGCCGAGCCTTGCGTCGCCGCGGTTGCGCCACGTCACTCGTCCAGCGGTTCCACCAACTGATCGGGCGGCAGACCGGCAATCAAGTCGTCGAGGGCTCGCCCGCTGACGGGATGGCGCCAATCCGGCACGACCTCCGCCATTGGCCGGAGCACGAACGCGCGATTTTGAAGCTCGGGATGGGGCAGCTCGAGCGACCCCTCGGCGCGGTCTCCGGTGCCCGAAGCCTCGACCATGTCGCCAAAGGCCAGGATGTCCAGATCGATGACACGTGCCTCGTTGCGGATTCGCCGAACCCTGCCAAACTTGTCCTCGACCTGCCGAAGGATCCGGAGAAGGTTCCCGGGTGCGTCGTCGAACTCGACGACGGCCACGCCGTTGATGAACCAGGGCTGGTCCGACTTCGGCACCGGCGCGCTGCGGTACCATCGCGAGCGCCGATTGACGCGAACGCCCCGTTTATCAAGGTCTTCCAGCACGGACTCCAGCGTTTCCAAGGGTGTCGCACCGGCGGGACCCGGCAAGTTGGCGCCTAAACCGATCAGGATCACTTTGTCGTACATCTAGGCGGTATCCCCTTGCCCTCTAGACCTTGTGTGCTAAATCCTATTCTGGGCCCAGGTCAGTCCGGGCGCCAATTAAAGTCGCGCCCTGTGCGATGGGGTCCGCAGCTTGGCCCAGGGGCGCAACTTTCGCGGTTTGTGCCTGGCGAGACCCCTTTTCTTGGAATAATTGATATCGTGGGAATTTTGAGAGATGACCTTTTTTCCGAATGAGCGTATCGCGCTGTTTATCGACGGCGCCAACCTGTATTCCGCCGCCCGTACCTTGAACTTCGATATCGATTACAAGCGGCTTCGGGAGCATTTCTCCTCCCAGACCCGCGTCATTCGCGCGTTCTACTACACGGCGTTGATCGAGGATCAGGAGTATTCGCCCATCCGGCCGTTGGTCGACTGGCTCGATTACAACGGCTTCACTTTGGTCACCAAGCCGACGAAAGAGTTCACGGATGCCTCGGGGCGGCGCAAAATCAAGGGAAATATGGATATTGAGCTCGCTGTCGACCTCATGGAGATGGCGCCGCACGTGGACCATGTCGTGCTGTTCTCCGGTGATGGCGACTTTCGGCGTCTCGTCGACGCGGTGCAGCGTAAAGGCACGCGGGTCACCGTGGTCAGCACAGTCGAATCAAGCCCTCCCATGGTGGCTGACGAGCTTCGCCGTCAGGCTGATCACTTCATCGACCTTCGCGACATCCAAGCCCTTATCGAGCGGGATGTCCGTATGCATCGTGAAGAGCCTCCCTCGGACGACATCGGAGAGGAGGACGATCTCAGGCGCGAGATCACCTTGGACGACGACGTCCGCCGCTTCGCCTGACCTGAACAATTCCTCCCCGCCGGGCGCTGCGCTCCGACTCCCGGTCCGGCTCTCCGGTCCGTAGCTCGCCGTCCGCCATGGCCGTCCCGCCGGAGCCCGACAGGAACTGCCCCCTCTGCCCCCGCCTCGTGGATTTCCGCGAGAACAACAGGACGTCCGAGCCAAGTTGGCACAACGCGCCCGTGCCCTCCTTCGGGGGCGAGGACGCGGAACTCCTGGTCGTCGGGCTGGCGCCCGGCCTGCGGGGCGCCAATCGGACGGGACGCCCCTTCACAGGTGATGCCGCCGGGGCGCTCCTGTATCCGACGCTTCAGGAATTCGGCTGGGCCCACGGCCACTACTCCGAGAACGCCAGAGACCGATTTCGTCTCGTGGGTTGCCGGATCACGAACGCCGTTCGATGCGTACCGCCTCGGAACCGCCCCGTCGGTTCAGAGATCGGGGCCTGCCGCCCGTTCCTCGCTTCGGAACTCGCGGCCCTGAAGAAAGTCCGGGCGATCGTTGCGCTCGGAACCGTCGCCCACTCCGCCGTTCTCGACGCGCTGGACATCCGGCGGAAACTGTTTCCGTTCCGGCACGGCGCTTTCCACCAGTTGCGAGAGTCGCTCATGCTCGCGGACAGCTATCACTGCTCCCGCTACAACGTGAATACCGGTCGGCTGACGGAGGCGATGTTCCGGGATGTGTTCGCGGCCGTGAAGGCGCGGCTCAAGAACTCGCCGGACGCCGGCTAACCCGGTTCCGGTTCGACCGGGGTCGGACCGCCACGTCCGCATGCGACGCATTTGCCGCAGCAGAACCGCACCGTCCAGGTGGCTATCCCTTGTCCCGCAGCAGTCGCGCTTTCTGCCGGCTCCAGTCGCGGTCGCGCTCCGCCGCGCGCTTGTCGTACTTACGCTTGCCGTGGGCGAGACCCAGTTCCACCTTAGCCCGGCCCTGCTCGTTGAAGTAGAGGGAGAGCGGAACCAGCGTCATCCCTTCCCGCTGAATGGCGCCCGCGAGCCGCCTGATCTCGCGCTTGTGCAGCAGCAGCTTGCGGGCGCGGCGCGGGTCGTGGTTTTGTCGGTTCGCGGCCGCATACCCCGGAATGTGGGCGTTGATCAGAAAGAACTCGCCCTTGCGTTCGGTGGCATAGGCCTCGTCGATACTGCTCCTGCCGGCACGCATGCTCTTGACCTCGGAGCCAAGCAGGACGATGCCGGCTTCGAACGTGTCGTCTATGAAATAGTTGCGGCGGGCTTTCCTGTTGACGGCGACTGCCCGTCCTGCGCCGCCCGCCGAGCGCGCCATCCGGTCAATTGAGCAAACCGGCCGCACGCATGGCGGTTTCAACGGACTCTTTCGTCTCGTCGGAAACTTCGACCAGCGGCGACCGCAATTCGCCGGTACACAGCTCCAGCAGACTGGCCCCGTACTTGACAGGTGCCGGACTCGTTTCCAGGAACAGGGCGGTATGCAGCGGCATCAAACGGTCCTGGTACTCCAGCGCGGTGCCGAAATCGCCTGCCAGACACACCGACTGGAACTCCGCACAGGCCCGCGGGGCGAGGTTCGCGGTCACGGAAATGCAGCCGTGTCCCCCATGCGCCATCAAGGCGAGTGCCGTGGAATCTTCACCCGACAATTGAATGAAATCCGAACCCATGAGCAGACGCTGGCTGCTGACCCGTGCGATATCCGCCGTAGCATCCTTGACGCCGACGATCTGGGTCATCTCCGCCAGTCGGGCCATGGTGTCGTTTGACATGTTGACGACCGAACGCCCCGGGATGTTGTAAATGAACATCGGCAGGTCGACCGCGTCGGCGATGGCCTTGAAGTGATGGTACAGCCCCTCTTGCGTCGGCTTGTTGTAATAGGGCGTGACGTGCAATGTCGCGTCCGCCCCCGCCTCTTTCGCGTGTTCCGTCAATTCGATCGCTTCCCGAGTCGAATTGGAACCTGCACCCGCAATGACGGGAACGCGTCCGGCCGCCGCCCCAATACAAAGCTCGACGACTCGTTTGTGCTCGGCGTGGCTCAAGGTCGGTGATTCACCCGTAGTTCCGCACGGCACCAGACCGTGCGTCCCCTCCCGGATATGCCACTCAACGAGCGATTGAAATGCCTGTTCGTCGACCTCGCCGTCACGAAACGGCGTGATCAGCGCGACAAATGATCCCTGGAACATCCCGTTCTCCTTCGCGCTCCAATCGATTCCGAAAATACAAATTCTTGTGCGCCCCAGCAAGCGGGAGCACAACCAGCCTGACCTCGTTCAGACAGACATGGGATGCGGGCCTTGGCGGACATCCCCCCCAAGAGTACCTTGCCCGACAAGCAACAACGAATCCCCGCCGTTTCATATGTCCTGAACGAGGTCAGAGTCCGATGAGCGGACACAAATTCCGCCACGGGATTTACGTCACCGAGGCTCGCCCCGGCATACCGCCGCGGTCCCTCGGTGGTTTCCGTGATCCTCATGGTTGAGAAACGATCACTTTGACCAGAAAGGAGTCAAATCCCGGCGGAAGCCAGGTCTCGGCTACGCGCGAGTTCTTCGCCGAGCAGCTTCCGCTCATCGTATTGACGTTGACGGCGGGCCTCGTGGCCGCATACCTGCAGCACGGAACGCTCCCCGGAGGAGATGTCGAGTTTCCCATCGCCGGTGTGCGGGTCCCTATCTGGCACCTCGTGTGGATGGGGGCGTGGACCGGCTACACGCTCGCTCTCGTCGGCGAGGCATCGGGAATCTTTGCACTCCCCTACACGATGTCAGTGTTGCAGTTTTCGGGCCCGGCCGTCTCTCCGACCACTCAGATCCTGACCCTGTTCAACCCGCTTGGCGCGTTGTTCGGGTTCCGGCGCAATCGGCAGTGGAACCTCGATTTCGCCCTATGGGTCTGCGTTGGCGGGGCGTCGGGTGCCCTGATCGGGCCGTTCATCCGATTGACGTGGCTCTCGGACGTCAAACCCTTCACGTTCGCGGTCGGCCTCGCGCTCGTATTTGTCGGTGGACATCTGTGCGTTGCGGCCGCCCGGGGGTTCCTCACCCGTCACTCCGGTAGAGGGATCGATGCCCGCTTCCGGGCCGAGGCCGCCGCCCAACGCGCCGCGGGGCGCCCGCCCGCCGGCGTGCCCTCGGGGACGCCCATCGAGACGGTCAGCAAGGCCAGTGATCATATCACGATCAGCTTCTGGGGTGAGACCTGGACGGTGCGTCCATCGGCGTTGTTCGTGATCGGTTTCGGTGTCGGGATCATCTCGTCGGCGCTGGGCGTGGGTGGCGGATTCCTGCTGGTGCCGATCCTGACTGCCCTCTACCGGCTACCTATGTACGTGGTCGTCGCGGCGACGATCCCCTATGTCATCGTGCTCTCGCTCGTGGCCCTTGTCACCTACAGCGGAATCATGCCGGCGGTAACCGGAACCGCCATCGCGCCGGAGTGGGCCTGGGGCCTGTTCGCCGCCGCCGGGGGTATCTTCGGCTCCTGGGCCGCGGCCAAGACTCAGCGTTTCGTGCCCGAATACTCGTTGAAGGTCATGCTAGGGGCGATCACCACCATCGCCGGCGCGCTTTACGTCCTCGACATGTTCGTGGAGTTACCCTTCAGGCTGTGAGTTGTGCCATGAGACTATTCCACCACGTGCTGCCTTACCTGCCGTTTATCGTGCTGGCACTCGCCCTGCTCGTCGCCGTCTGGCATGTCAACGTTTATTGGTAGAACGTGGAACTAGATCGCCGTCCAACCGGCGTCGACGGATATCGTCGTCCCGCTGATCGACCGCCCCCCGTCCGAACAGAGGAAGACCGTGGTGGCGGCGACCTCCTCGACCGAGATGATGTGCGGCAACGCATGTCGGGTATCCACTTGCTCCCGGACGAATTCCTCGACGTCGCGCCCTTCCCGGGCCGCCAGACCTTCGGCCTGCAGGTCGTACATGGGTGTCTTGACGAAACCCGGACAGATCGCATTGCAGGTGATCTCCCAAGGACCGGCCTCGAGAGCCGTCGCCTTGGTGAACCCGACGACGCCGTGCTTCGCCGCCACGTAAGGCGCCTTGCAAGGGGATGCCACCAGTCCGTGGGCCGACCCCATGTTGACGATCCTGCCCCAGCGCCGCTCCTTCATGTGGGGCAGCGCGAGACGCGTGGTATGGAATGTCGCGGAGAGGTGGATCGCGATTATGGCGTCCCAGCCGTCGAGCGGGAATTCGTCGATGGGCGCAATGATCTGGATGCCCGCGCAATTGACCAGGATGTCGAGCGACCCGAATGCCGAGACGGTGTCGTCGACAAGGCCGTCGATCTGATCGGCCTCGGTGAGGTCCGCGCCGGAATACCGCACCTCCACGCCGTGGCGCCTGACCAGCGCGGCGCGAATGTCTTCGATTTCGTCGGCGTCGCCGAACCCGTTCATCATGATCCGGGCGCCCTCGGCGGCCAGCGTTTCGGCGATCGCGAGTCCGATGCCGCTCGTCGAGCCCGTGACGAGCGCGGCCCTCCCCTGCAACATGGCGTCCTTCCCACTCCGCGCCCTTTTCGTCGTCCGTCCATCATAGGGACAAACCGCGGACCGATACACCGTCGCCGGAGACCCGCGACCAGCGGGAAGAGATGGAAGCCGACGGTGTGCTACAGTATGAGGACCGCTTTGCCCCGACCCCGACCCGCACTGGCATGAGGCTTACGCAGGCACAGATCGACACCTATTACGCCGAGGGGTATCTGAAGGTTCCGGCTGTCTTCACGCCCGAGGAGATGGAGATCCTGCGCGCGGACTGTTATGCGATCCTGTCGCCGGACCGGGACCATCCCGACGGCAACATCTCCGAGCTGAACAGCGACTCCACGCGCGTCAGCTTCGGGATCGACCTCGATTCCGAAGCCGTGGCCGCGGCCGTGAGACTCCCGCGCATTGTCGGTCCCGTGAAGCAGCTGCTAGGCGGGCACGTCTACCTGTTTCAGACGCGTGTCAACGCCAAGATGGGACGCGTGGGCGAGGGATATCCCTGGCACACCGACTTCGCGAACTGGATCAACGACGGCATCCGGCGCGGCTCCGTCAACGACATGATCACGATCTGTGTCCTCTTGACGGAATCGACACCGGAGAACGGCGCCATGCGGGTTCTGCCGGAATCCCACCGGCATGGCGTGGGCGAGCTGTTCTTCGATACCGAGTCCGTGGGCTACCAGTCCTTCAACGCACCCGAAGCGTACGTGAGAAAGATGCTCGCGGAGACGTCGCCCGAGTTCATCGAAGGGAAGCCCGGCGACGTGGTCCTCTTCGCGCCCGAGATCATGCACGGGTCGGGGGAGAACCACTCGGACCGGGACCGGCTGTATCTGATGTTCATCTACAACCGGTCGGACAACCTTCCCGTCGAGTCGGAAATCAAGCGGGAACATATGACGCCCTATGTGAACTATCCCTATCGGGAAGATCTCGCCGAGCTCTCAGACGACGCCATCACGGCCTGCTCCCCCGGTCGGAACATGTCCTTCCGACCGTGACGAAGCGGCGGCGAGCCGCTAAATTCCGTCCGCCGCCGTTCCTTGCCATCCGGAGGCTCGCCAATGAAAGAGGTGAAGTTCGTCGACGTCTCGGTACGCGATGCCCCGCAATCGCTGTGGGCGACGCGCATCACCAACGACATGATCATGCCCTTCGCCCCGCGCATGGACGAGATGGGCTTCGACTGGATCGACCTCGAAGGCGGGGCGGTTTTCGACGTTTGCGTCCGGTATCTGCGGGAAGACCCCTGGGAACGCATGCGCCTCATGGCGGAGCGCTGCACGCGGACGCCGCTCAACATATGGACCCGCGGTCAGAGCCTGTTTACCTTCGATTTCTTCCCTGACGACATCGTCGACCTGACCATCCGGCGCATTGCCGCCAACGGGATGCATCGTCATACCTTCTATGACACGTTGGGCGACGTCCGGAACATCGAACTCGCCATCAAGACGACGAAGGAGGCCGGGCTCTATTGCTGCGCCGGATTTGCCTACGCGCTCAGTCCGGTTCACACGGACGGGTTCTACGCGGATATCGCGACGGAGATCATCGGTCACGGAGTGGACGCCTTCATCATCAAGGACGCGAGCGGCCTGCTCACGCCGGACCGGATCCGTACGCTGGTTCCGGCGATCCGGAATGCCATCGGCCCGGACATGCCGCTCGAGCTCCACTCCCACTGCCGCGGAGGGCTGGCGGAACTCTGCTACCTCGAGGCGGTCCCGCTCGGTGTCGACGTGCTGCATACGGCGATCAGTCCCATGGCGGGGTCCGACTCGCTGCCCCCGACCGAGTACTTCGTCCGGCATCTCGGCGACCTGGGATACGGGATCAAGCTCGAACTCGACGATCTCGCGGAAATGGCGGACTACTTCATCGCGCTGGCCGAGCGTTACGACAAACCGCTGGGCATCCACAAACGCTACGACCCCAAGCTCTATGAGCACCAGATCCCGGGTGGCATGATCTCCAACCTGCACTCCCAGCTTGCCGATATCGGCATGAGCGACAGGTTCGAGGAGGTGCTGGTGGAAGCGGTGCAAGTCCGCGAGGATCTCGGCTATCCGGTCGTCGTGAGCCCATTCGCGCAATACATCGTCACCCAATCGGTGATCAACGTGGCACAAGGGGAACGCTACAAGACCATTCCCGACGAAATCGCCCGCTACGCGATGGGGTTCTACGGCAGGCCCGTCGGGCCCATCCTGCCGCGGATCATCGAAAAGTCCGCCGACCACCTCGGCTTGAAGGAGCCTAATGTCGAGCGCGCCGGCGAGCTCGTGGAACCTTGGATCCCCCGGCTGAAGAAGGAACGGGGTCCCTTCAAATCCGACGACGACCTTCTGCTCGCCGCCTTCTATCAACCGCCCGTTCTCGAGGAACTCTATGCCGTGCGCGATGCGCCGGGACGCAGGACCGATTACCCCCTCCCGGCATTGACGCCACTGAAGCAACTCATGAACGAAGTCGAGAAGCGTCCGACGCTCAAGTACGTCAGCGTCAAGAAGGGCGATTTCACTTTTGAAATCGAGGGACCCGCATCCCAGGCGGTCGCCGCCGAATGAGCACCGCCGAACCGGACACCCAAGCCCTGGCCGCTCTGTTCGAGCCGGAGTCGATCGCCGTTGTCGGCGCGTCCGAAGACGCGACCCGCATGGGCGGCGGACTCATTTTGAGATTCCTCGACCTCCACGGATACG
Organism: Alphaproteobacteria bacterium; assembly: GCA_021296255.1. Lineage (GTDB taxonomy): Bacteria > Pseudomonadota > Alphaproteobacteria > UBA2966 > UBA2966 > UBA2966. Next base: position 66,278 of record JAGWAU010000006.1, read on the forward strand.
GCGGCACGATCTACCCGGTAAATCCGAAGTACGAGGCGGTGAACGGGCTGAAGTGTTTTCCATCTCTCGCCGACATTCCCGATCCGATCGATCTCGCCGTGCTCTCGGTCCCGGCAACCGTCGTTCGCCGGACAGTGGAGGCGCTCGAGCCCGGTCACGTCAAATGCTTCCTCATCATCACGTCGGGCTTCGGAGAACTGGGCGAGGAAGGCAAGCGCATCGAATCCGAGCTGATGGACTTGATCCGCGACAAGGGGGGCCGCGCCGTCGGACCCAACTCCGTCGGCTCCATCAACCTGTGGAATGGAGTCGTCCCCTCGATCACCCAGCTCCTGGACCGCAAGGACGTCGAGCCCGGCAATGTCGCGCTGGCGAGTCAGAGCGGCGCGGTCGGCGCCGCCATCCTCACCGAGGCCGAGCGCCAGGGGATTGGCACGGGGCACTTCGTAAGCTCGGGCAACGAGGCGGATCTCGAGTTCTCCGACTACGCCGGATACCTGATCAGCGACGATCGGGTCGGCATCATCGGCGGCTATATCGAGAGCATCCGGAAGGGTGCGGGCTTCATCGACGTCTCCCGGGCGGCGCTGCAGGCGGGCAAGCCCTTGATCGTCCTCAAGGTCGGCAAGTCAGATGCCGGCGCGGTCGCGGCCCGGTCGCACACCGGGGCCCTGGTCGGCTCGGACGAAGTCGCCCAGGCCGTGTTCGACGCCACCGGGGTCGTGCGCGCCGCCGACGGGGACCAGTTCATCGACTACATGAAGGTCTTCAACAAGACGCCGGCATCTCGGGGGAAGCGCATCGCGCTGGTCTCCCATTCCGGCGGCGCCGGTGTGCTCGCGGCGGACGCCGCGACGGATGCCGGCTTGGACGTCGCACCGTTGCCGGAAGAGCTGCGGGCCAAAGTCGCGGAGATCCTTCCGGATTACGCCGGGTTCAACAACCCGCTGGACGCGACCGGGCCGATGGTGTTTCGGCCCGATATCCTGGCGCAATGCCTCCGGCTTCTCCTCGAAGGCGACCACTACGACGCCGCCGTGTTGTCGGTGAAACTCATTTGGCGCAACGGACTGGAGCTTGTCGAAGAGCTGACCAGGCTTCGCGCCGACGTCGGCAAGCCGTTCGCGGTGTCCTGGGTGGCGCCCCACGAGAACGCCATGGAGGCAATCCGGAAGGCACCGTTCCCCGTGTTCAGCGATCCGGCGCGGGCCGCGAGAAACGTCGCCGCCCGACTCGTCTATGACGAACGACGCCGCGTCCTGCTCGCCGACCCCAAGCCCGCCCGCGACGTCGGACCCGGCGTAGCGGGTGACGCGCCGCTCGATCAGGTGGAGGCCCAAAAGGCCGCGCTCGCGGCATATGGCGTTCGCCTGCCTCGCGAAATCATTGCGGCGACCATCCAGGAAGCGGAAACGTTCCGTGCCGAGCTCGACTCGCCCGTTGCCGTGAAGATCGCCTCGCCCGATATCATCCACCGCACGGAGATCGGCGGCGTCGTCACGGACGTGCGCGGCGAGGATGCGCTCGCCGTGGCTTGTGACATGGTCAATACCAATGCCCGGCGGCACCACCCGGACGCCCGCATCGAAGGCCTTCTCGTGCAGGAAATGGTCCGCGGTGGGCTCGAAGTCCTGGTCGGCGTGAAGCGGGATCCGGTTTTCGGTCCGATGATCGTCTTCGGCCCCGGCGGTACGCTGGTGGAACTCATCGCCGACGTGCACATGCTGCCGGCGCCCGTCAGCGAGGCGGCGGCTCGACGCGTCCTCGAGGAGTCGGTCCTCGGCCCCATGTTCCGAGGATTCCGGGGCAGCGGCCCCCTCGACGTCGAGGCGCTGGCGAAAACGATCGCCCGGGTCTCCTGGCTCGCGGTCGACCGTCCCGAGATCGCCGAGCTCGACCTCAACCCCGTCTTGGTTCTCGGCGACGGCGAAGGCTGCTTGGCCGTCGACTACAAGTTCACCGTGGAGCCGTAGATCCCGTGTCCAACGACGCGCCCCTCACCTATCGTGACGTCGCGACGATCCTCGCGCTCATCGACGGACCGCAGCGCGGCAAGCTGAGGTTGGCGCAGGGCGACATGGAGGTCCGTGTCGAAAAGGAATCCGACGGGCCGGCGGTGGAAACTCTCCCGGAGCCGGCGGTGGAGACCCCGTGATGGCATTGTCGGCCAAGGACGTGATCGAAATCCTGCGCACGCTGGACGAGCTCGGTTACCAACGCTTTCGCTATGAACAGGACGACGTGCTGCTCGAGGTGGACGCGACGGCGGGCGGCAAGCCGGCATCATCCCCGCCGCTCAAGACGGTCGCCGCCGGGACCGCCGAGTCCGCGGCCGTCGACGGACAGACGCCGGCACTTCCGGAGACACCGGCTGCGGCTCCTCCCCGAGAGGGGCTGGTCAGCGTCGACTGTCCGATGACGGGTACGTTTTATCGCGCTCCCTCGCCGGACGCGCCGCCTTTCGTCGAGGTGGGCAGTGAAGTGAACGCCCGCGACACCGTGTGCCTAGTCGACGTGATGAAGCTCTTCAACTCCGTTCCCGCAGGCGTCACGGGGACCGTCACCGGGATCTGCGCGGAGAACGAGGCGCAGGTAAAGGCCGGCCAGCCGCTGATGTGGATCGACCCCGCGGGCTGATCCCGGCAGGCACGGTATCCGGTCGGGTCGGCACCGGTTCGCTGTACCGAATTTGCACTGATTTAATTGGTTCCCAATCCGAATTGTGCTATATTTTCAACAAGGTCAGCATTATTGACGTAATGATGGCAGGCGTAGGCACGAGGCATCGGAGGCGAGCCGGATGAGCATGAACGACCAGGACACGCATCTCAAATTCAGTCACGACGACAACAGGGCTTACAGCGGCCACGAGAAACGCCACGTCCCGGCAGAAGACCCCGAGTTGACGCACACCGATCCGGACGAGTCGATGGGGGAATTCCTGCGTCGGTTCTGGCAGCCGGTCTGCATGTCCGAAGAACTCACCGACGTGCCCAAGGCAATCAAAATCATGGGCGAGGAACTCGTGGCGTTCCGCGACAAGTCGGGACAGGTCGGCGTCCTGCACCGCCACTGCGCGCACCGGGGTGCCTCCCTCGAGTACGGCATCGTACAGGAGACCGGCATCCGCTGCTGCTACCACGGCTTCCAGTTCGACGTGGACGGCAGGTTGATGGAGGTGCCGGGTGAGCCGGACGGCGGTGCGCGTTTGGCCGAAAAGGTCAGCCAGGGCGCGTATCCGGCCTTTGAGCGTCACGGTCTCGTCTTCGCCTACATGGGCCCCTACGACGAGATGCCGAAATTCCCCGAATGGGACTTCTTCGACGCCTACGACGATCTCGAGCACGTCCCGTTCACCAACGTCTATCCGTGCAACTATCTGCAGTCGTTCGACAACATCCCCGACCAGATCCACACCTCGCAGCTCCACAACGCGAGCATGCGGGTGGTCGGCGGCGACGACGACGGCGCCTATCCCGCCACGGCGCTCAATCCCGTGTTCACCCAGACGCCGGTGATGGAATACGCGTCCGTGCGCAACGACACGGCGATGGTCTTCATCGCCGGCCGCCGCGTCGGAACGGATAAGATCTGGGTGCGCATGAACGACGTGGTGGTCCCGAATCTCACCATCCATGCCAACCTGTTCGAAGACGGCCGCGACACCCGGCTCTTCCATCGCGTGCACATGGCACGCTGGTACGTGCCGATCGACAACGAGAACCACATCATCATCGGCTGGCGCATGTTCGGCGCGTCGATCGATCCGTTCGACGCCGGGCGCAAGGAGCGGTGCGGCTATGATGACATCGACTTTCTCGAAGGTCAGACGGGTGGACGCCCTTACGACGTGGCGCAGCGCATGCCCGGCGACTGGGAAGCCATCGTCAGCCAGCGGCCCATCGCCGTGCACGCGCTTGAGAACCCGATGCGGGGCGACATCGGCGTCTACATGAACCGCCGCAACATGCGCCGCGCCCTCAACGGCGAGAATCCCCACGCGCAACCCAACGCCATGCACGCCAAGGCCAACGCAGGCGAACGCGACTACTGCTACACCAACAACACAGTGCTCGCGATTCCCGTGCAGGAAGGCCGCGACGACGAGGAGCTCGTCCGCGAGGTGTGCAAGAAGATGGTCGAGATCGTCGCCGAAGGAGACCGGTACGAAGACGAGGAACGCGACACGTTCATCCGCAACGCGATGCGGGACTATGAACAGTCCTTCGCAGGGGCGGTCGCCGCGGAGTAGTTCATCAGGGGTCGGACTCAAGGTCCGCCCCCGCTTCAAACATTAGGAACGTGCCGGCCCGCCGCCCAGCGGACATCTAAGGCACCGCCGCGGTCCCCAGGATCGAGGTCGCGGCGGCCGACCAGACTCCGCCGACGCCGTGCACCACGGCGACCTCCGCACCGTCGACTTGGCGGTCCTCCCCTTGATTCCGCAGCTGTCGCGTCGCCTCGATGATCGTGAAGATGCCGTACATGCCGGGATGGCAGTAGCTCATGCCGCCCCCGTTGGTGTTGACGGGGCAATCCCCACCGGGGCCGATGCGTCCTCCCGAAACGAACGGTCCGCCCTCCCCTTTCTCGCAGAACCCGAGATCCTCGAGATGCATGACGGGGAAAATGGTGAAGGCGTCGTAGAGTTGGCAGACGTCCACGTCCTTGGGCGTCAGCCCCGCCATCTCGAAGGCACGTTTCCCCGAATCCATTCCCGCAGTGACCGTCAGGTCCGGCATCTGGTGGATGTGCCGGTGCCAATGCGCCTCGCCGGCGCCGAGCAGGTAGACCGGCTCCTGCCGCAGGTCCTTGGCCCGGTCGGGCCGGGTGACGATGACGGCCCCGCCTCCGTCGGTGACGACGCAGCAATCAAGCAGGGTGAAAGGCTCGGAGATCATGCGTGCGCCGAGAACCTCATCCACGGTCAGGGGATCGCGCATGAAGGCCTTGGGGTTCATCCGCGCCCAAGCGCGCGTCTGCACGGCCACCTCGGCAAGCTGCTCCCTCGTAGTGCCGTACTGGTGCATGTGCCGCGCCGCGGACATGGCGTACATGCTGATCGGCATGCGCGGTCCATAGGGAAGCTCGTAAGGGGACGGATTGGCGTTGGTCGTGAAACCGCCCGCCCCGGACCGCTGGGTCGAGCCGTAGAGGATCAGCGCCACGTCGCAGGCACCCGTCAACAGCGCCGTGGCGGCGTGATGCAGATGCACGATGAAGGAGCAGCCGCCGACGGTCGTCGAGTCCGTGTAACGCGGCTGGATGCCGAGATACTCGGCCACCTCGACCGAGGCCATCTGGTAATAGACGGAGGCCGAGAAGAGACCGTCGACGTCCGATTTCCTCAGACCGGATTCATCGAGGGCCCGGGCCATGGCCTGGGCCTGCAGGTCGAGCGGCGTGACGCCCTCGCCGACCGCGCCGAGGTCCGATTCGGCGACACCGACGATACAGGCCTTGCCCCGCAGATCCTCGTTCACCCGGATATCGCGTCAGACCGTTTCCGGCCCGCCGAAGATGCTCGTGACCTGGGTCGAGAACACTCCGCCGCTGCCGTGCGCCAGGGCGACGCGCGCACCGTCGACCTGCCGCTCGCCGCACTCGCCGCGCACCTGCCGCACGGCTTCGATGATCGTGAAGATGCCGTACATGCCCGGATGGCAGTAGGACAGTCCACCGCCATTCGTGTTGACCGGGCACTTGCCGCCTGGACCGATGTTTCCGTCCGACGTGAAGGGACCGCCCTCGCCCTTGGCGCACAGGCCCAGATCCTCGAGGAAGATGATCGGGCTGATGGTGAAGGCGTCGTAGAGCTCGAAGACGTCGATGTCGGGGGGCCGAAGGCCGGCCATCTCGAAGGCCCGCTCGCCGGACTCGGTGGCCGCCGTGGTCGTCAGCTCGGGCATCTGCGAGATGTGCCGATGCCAGTGCGCTTCGCCCGCCCCCAGCAGATAGACCGGTTTCCGCTCGAGATCCCTGGCGCGGTCGGGCCGGGTCACGATCACGGCGCCGCCGCCGTCGGTGACGAGACAGCAGTCGCGCGACGTGAAAGGCTCCGAGATCACGCGGGCGCCGAGCACCTCCTCCATGGTCAGCGGATCGCGGGCAAACGCCTTCGGGTTGAGCTGCGCCCATCGGCGGGCCTGGATCGCCACCTCGGCGAGCTGTTCGCGCGTGGTGCCGAACTCGTGCATGTGCCGCTGGGCCACCATGGCGTACATGCTGACCGGCATGCGCGGCTCGTAGGGCCGTTCGTAAGGCAGCCAGTTCGCGGTCGAGACGAGTCGGCCCGAATCCGAGCGCTGGGTGCTGCCGTACAGGATGGCCGCGACGTCGCAGGCGCCTTGATCCAGGGCAACCGCCGCGTGGAGCAGGTGCGAGACGAAGGACGACCCGCCGAGCGTCGTGCTGTCGGTATAGCGGGGACGAACGCCCAGATATTCAGCCGGTTCCACCGAAGCCATCTGGTAATAGGCGGACGACGAGAAGAGGCCGTCGACATCCACCTTCGTCAGGCCGCATTCGGCGAGCGCACGGTCGAGCGCCTGCGCCATGAGGTCGGCGGCCGACAGGTGCGGCCCCACCTCGCCCAGGTCGGACTCGGCGACGGCGACGACGCAAGCCTTGCCCCGGAGACCAGCGCTCATCAGCTACTCTCGGGCTTGAAGACGTGCTTGGGCAACCGGCCCGCCTTGGCGTTGGCGTCCTCGACCGGGTAGACGGTCTTCAGTTCGACGCGCATGCCGATCTGCACGTCGTCGTTGGGCGCGTCCTCCACCGTGCTCATGATGCGAAATCCCTCGTCCATGTCGATGAGCACCACGTTGTAGGGATCCCGGTCGCGCGAATGAACGACGGTACGCGTGTACACTTCCCCCTTTCCCGCGCTCGGCCGATACTCGACGTTCGTGGATCCGCATTCCGGGCAGACGAGCCGGGGATAGAACGCCACGTGCCCGCAGTCGCCACACGCCTGATAGATGATCTCGCCCTTGCCGAGAGCGTCCTCGTACGCCTTCAATGGCGGCTGAATGGCGTTGCCGTCGGCCATGGTTCGATCTCCGCGTTGCCGGGGTCTCGGGGCTTGGACCAGTGGTGAAAGAGCCGCTCCGGGAGGGCTGGCGCAGTGTGTTGAGGCACCCGGCGCGAGTCAAGGCTGCGCGCCCCTTACGCTCCCGTAGGATGGTGGTCGGACCCGTGGTCCGAACCTGGCCCCGACCTCCGCGTTATTCACTTGAGCCAGAAACCGCCATCGACGACGAATTCGGTTCCAGTGATGTAGGAGGCGTCTTCGGACGCGAGGAAAACGATACCCCTAGCGATGTCTACCGCCGTGCCTAGCCGGTTGATCAGGTGAAGTTCTTCCGCGATCTCGCGCGCTCGGTTCTCGCTTTCGCCGACGGACTTCACGATACGCTGCATGGCGGCGGCGCCCATCTCCGTATCGATGATCCCGGGGTAGATGCCGTTGACGCGGATGTTGTAGCCGAGGGCCGAGATCTCCCGGGCCGTGGATCTGGTGAACAGTCGAACGGCACCTTTCGATGTCGCGTAAACGGAGGCGAAGGGTGAGCCCTTGATCGAGGCCGTCGATACCAGGTTGACGATCGCACCCGCCGGATCGTCCGCCGAAATGCGCTCCTTCATCGAGCTCATGGCGAACCTGGTGCCGAGCATCACCCCCCAGACGTTGATTCGCATGACACGGTCGTACTCCTCGAAGGTCGTGTCCTCGATCGACTTCTGGAGATATACGCCGGCGTTGTTGATCAGCACCTCGAAGCCGCCGAGGCCATTCACGGCCGCATCGACGGCTGCGGTCCAATCGTCCTCGTTCGTGACGTCGTGACGGAGGCCCTGGGCCTCCCCGCCCTGCGCCCTGATCTGCTCGACCGTTTCCTCGACTTCGGCATCGAGGACGTCGGTCACCAGGACCTTGGCACCGCATTCGGCCAATAGTTCCGCCGTCGCACGGCCGATGCCCTTGCCGGCCCCGGTGACGATGGCGACTTTTCCGTCGACACGGTTCATGACAAAGCTCCTTTCCCGTCGGTGGCGCCGGACTGTCAGTGACTATAGACGACGTTGAAACCAGCCCCCGCGGAGAGCTCGAAGCTCCGCAACCTTGGACGGGCCCTGACCTCCTTCAGGAGGTAGTCGGCCGGCGTGTCGGCGCGGTAGAACGCGGAATAGTCGGCCTTGTCGCGCGCTTCGAACAGAGGGCGGATGATCTCGTCCGGATACATCGCGGCGAGCAGCAGGTCATCGTCCGACTCGAAGGGACCCCGCTCCTTGCGAATCTTGTCGAGCACCGGGGGAACGTGAGAGCCGCTGGGCCCGGTGACGACGTCGGAGCTCTTCCTGGCCACGCGGTCGACGAGGTTCTGGTCGACCGGCGCCGGCGGACGGCCGTAGTAGCCGAGAATGTATTTCCGCAGTTCGTCGGGAATGGTCTTGTAGCGCTCCCCCTGCACCAGGTTGAGGACCGACTGGGTGGCGATGAACTGGGCCGAAGGGCTGACGATCGGCAGGTAACCGAGTTCCTTGCGCACCCGGCCCATCTCGTCGAGAACTTCGTCCAGGCGGCGTTCCAGTCCGACCGTCGCGAGCTGGCTCGCGAGGTTGGAGATCATGCCGCCCGGCATCTGGTGCTCCAGCACGCGCGGATCGAACGGCACGGGCTCGCCGACCGGCTTGTCCCAGCGGCGCGCGACGAAATGGAAATAGTCCGCGATCTCGCCGAGAAGTTCCGTGTCTAGCCGTGTCGAGTACCCCTTCCCGACCAGCTTCTCGGCGATCCATTCCGTGGGCGAATGGGACGCGCCGTGCGCCAGCGGCGAGATCGCGCAGTGCAGCTTGTCCATCCCGTAGTCGACGGACTCGAGCAGGACATCGGGGGCGCGGCCAGTCATGCAGTGGGTGTGCAGGTTGAGCGCAGCGTCACCGATGGCCTTCTTGAGGGCCGGCGCCAAGGTTCGGATGCGCTCGACCGACAGAAGACCGCTCGGGTCCTTGACGACGACCTCGGTCGCACCCATACGGACGAATTGGGCCGCGCGTTCGGCGAAATGCCCGTCCGTATGGACCGGGCTCAAGGTGAAGACCAGGGCGCCCGACACCTCGAGCCCGACTTCGACTGCCTTGCTGACGACGACGTGGAGACCCTCCATATCGTTGATGTGGTCGTAGATCGTGGCCCGCCGAATGCCGTTCGCCGCCAGTCGCTCCATGGCGAGTTCGACCACCTCGTCCGGAAAGATCTCGAAGGTCCACAGACTCTGACCGCGGACCCAGGCATTCAGAGGTGTTCTGGTCACGAGCCTGCGAACGTGCCGGATCCGCTCCCACGGGTCCTCCAGCAGAAAGCGGATCGAAACATCCCAGACCGCACCGCCGATCAGGTCCATTGCGTCGTAGCCCACCGCGTCCATGCGCTCGACGATGGGCAGCATCATCTCGTTGGTCATGCGGGTCGACCACAGGCACTGGTGGGCATCCCGCAGGGCTTCTTCGACGACGGGGATCTCGCGGCTCACGGGAGGATACGGTACGGTCGGGTCAGTCTGCGGGATCGATGCGGACGAGGACCTGTCCCACCGCGACGGGCGTGGCATCCTCGACGCAGATTTCGACGATGCGTCCGGCCTGGCCGGCCACGATGGTATTGAACAGTTTCATCACCTCGACGAGGCAGACCGCGTCGTCGGGTCCCACGTCCTGGCCGATTTCGACGAACGGCGGCCGGTCCGGAGCCGGACGACGATAGAATGTCCCGACCATCGGCGACTCGACTTCGAACAGATTAGGGTCCGCCGGCTCGTCGGCCGAAAAGGCCTCCGTTTCGGCCGCCTCCGTGGGTGCCGATTCCTCTGTTTCGGCGGCCGGCGTTTCGGGAACCGCACGTTCGGGCCCGGACGCCGGTTCCGGACCTGCCGACGCCCCGCCTGCGGCATCCTTCACGAAATGCAGATGAAAGTCGCCCACGTCGACGGTCAGCTCGCAGCCCTCGCCGACGCCGTCGACGATCTCGAGGATATCGAGAACGTCGGTATAGCTGAGCGCCTGCCCCTTGCCCCCGTTGTCGGACTCTCGCACCACGGCCGGCCCCGCGCCGTTTACGGAATGAACCTGTCGCGCCGGAAGTTGTCGAAGATGCGGATGAACATCTCCTCGCTGTCCACGTAGTCGTGGAACCCGAACTTCCGGAGTTTCAGGGAATCGAGCATCACGTCCCAGGAGGGTGCGAAGGCGTAGTCGGCATACCCCCAATGGGCCGCTTCCGCCCATGGCGTCTCCACCAAGCCGTACTTCTTGACGATCTCGTTCCACAGCGGTTCCTTGTCCGACATCATCTGTTCGAGATCGATCTCCTGGACGGGGCCGCACTCCATCGCCACACGTTCTCCCAGCGGAAATAGTCGCCGTTGACCACGTTGAAGGCTTCTCCGGCGCATTCCGGCGTGGTCGACATCCACACCATCGCGCGGGCCAGAAGCTCGACGTCCGAGGCGCAGTGAAGGGCCCGGTAAGCGGCTTCGTTGCCGGGATAGCGAAGCGGCAGGCCCAGCTCCTTGGAGACCGTCGCGTAGACCGCGATCGGCTTCGTCAGATTGAGGTCCGTGCGCGCGTATCCGGTGACGATGTGAGGTCGCGCGCACGACCAGCCCCATGACCGCCCCTCCGAGAGCTCCATCAGGCAGTCCTGCTGCGTGTAGTAGAAATTGGGCGGCATGTGACGCGGGTCTTCTTCCCGCGCCGGTGTCTTGAACGGCCCGAGATGCCGCCCGTAGTACTTCGATCCCTGCATCAGGCAGACGTGCCGCAGATTGGGGAGGTTGGGCAGCGCGGCATCCATCGAATTGCGGAAGAGGTCGGTATCCTCGGGCGCTTTCTCTGCCCACCGGATACCGGTGGCGTGCCCGCAGAAGAAGACATGGGTGACGTCGCCGATGCCCGACAGCTTGGCCCTGCAGTCGTCGGGCTCCGTCATGTCGCAGGAGATGTGACGCGCCTTGGTCTCGAAATAGGGTTCCCGGCGCGAAACGGCGATCGCCTCCCAGTCGTCCAGGGTGTCGAGCAGCATGACGAGGTTCCGTCCGACCATGCCGGTTCCACCCAGAACCAGCGCGGTTTTCTTGTCGGCCATGGCCGGTCAACTCCCTTTCCGAATGGGCGCCGAGTTGCCGCGCGGAGCCGTTACCGCTCTTCCGACTCGCTCTTGCCGAACGTGTCGGTGACCGCATAGGTGTGAAAGGCTTCCCAGCGCACGCCTTCGGGGTCGCGTACCCAGGTCTTGTTCTGGGTCTGATAGCCGCACGTGAGCGCCTTCCTGTCCAGGGTCTCCGAGCCGGTCGCCGTCCAGCGCTCGCGCAGTTCGCCCAGTTCGGCTTCGTCCTCGGCCTGAATGCCGAGATGCACGTCGCCCGGCGTACTGCCGCGCGAGGTGATCGAGAAGTTGATCCGCGGGTCGTCGAGCATCCACTTGGCGTAGTCGGGTTTTTCCAAGCTCGGCGGCTGGCCGAAGAGACGCGTGTAGAACGTCACCGAGGCGGCCACGTCTTCGACGACGAGGCCGACGTGCATGCGTTTCATGGCACCCTCCCGTGAAAAGACCCCGGACTATTCCGCCGCTTCCTGGACATAGGGGAACGGCGCCAGCGCCTGGAGCGGCTCGGAGATCTCGTAGACGCTCGAGACTGCGAGCTCATGGTCGTAGGGCATGCCGTCCTTCTCGGCGCGCTTGCGCAAACGCTCCTCGTGATAGTCGAGGACTTCCTTCGGAAACGGCATGTCACCCGGGTTCAAGATGCGCAGGTATCCATCGGCATCGCGGGCCGGAAGGATGCGGCCCTTGACCGAACGGCTCGGAGACCACGGGATATCGAGCACGCCGGCTTCGCAGGCTCGTACAGTACCGACGGCCGCGTCTCCGTCACCCATCTCCAACACCTTGTCGACGACGGCGCGGACCTCCTTGCGGATGACTTCCTTCTCCCGTTCGTATTCGGGCAGGCCGTCGAGCTTGATGCTGCGGGCCATGTAGATGGCCATACGGGTGACGCGCAGGCCTTCGGCGTTTGCTTCCGGTGTCGGGATGCCGAAGGCTTCGTGGAGGCTCTTCGTGGTGACGCTGACGGCGCCGCCCACCGCTGCGAGCGTGCCGCCATATGCGACGATCGCCGCCGACTGGGCGTCGTCGTGCGGCCAGGCGCCCATCCAGTGCAACGACGTCACCGGCGTGAACGCGTCCACGTATCCCTTCCTGGTCAGATACTCCTGGCACATCTCGCGGCAGACCCGGATGGCGGCGGCGTCCTGGATCAGGTGCAACGTCTGACCGAGCTCGAGGCCGTAGTTGCGAACGCCCTGAGCCGCGGCCAGCAGCACGTCCAACACGGCCGTGACGATGGCGATACAGGGCGGGATGTTGGTCCCGGTGAGAAATCCCGGTTGGCGGCGGTGCTGTTCGACCCCGTGCTCCAGGTACATCGACGCCAGCCGGTCGAGGTACTGGTAGTTGCGGATGCCGATCTCGATCGGGATCTCCTTGGTGTAGGAGAGCGTGTAGGCGATGGCCGATCCCAGATATCCCGAATACCCGGCCGCGTAGCCGACTTCGCCGGTCAGTCTGGGCATCGCGGTGCCGGTCAACATGACGGCGGGCTTGTCGATCGCCTCGATCAGCCTCCGAGTGTCCTCGACCCCGTAGTTCACCATGGGGAACCCGTTCAGCATCGAGCGCCCCAGGCGCTTCGACTCCTCGATGCCGTGCTGGGCCTGTTCCCAGCGCTCGTTTCGCGTGTAGCTGTCCGTCGTGGTCGGAACGATGTCGGCCAAGCCCTCCCGGTCGAGGGTGGTCATCAGTTCCCTCTGCATCTCCAGCGTGCCGAAGCCGCCGCGCGGCTGGGTGAGCGTGCGGCCCTCCGCGTCCGCCCGCCGCATCACCCAGGCGAGCCGTTTATGCATGGGCAGGTTCTTGTGGTAGTCGACCGCGGCATCGAAATCGACGCCCGCGCCCGTCGGCCAGCGCGCCAGGTTCTCCTTGCGCATCCTGGCGAATTCGTCATCCGGAATCCGGATTTCGGACAGCGGCGACGCAACGCTATCCGGCGACAGAACTTCGGCCATTCCCGTGTTCCTCCTCGGCGACAGGATGCATATGGGCGAGGCCCAAGGTCAAGGCGGCTTTCGGCTCCACAGTTCCGAGCAAGCCGCAGGCGTATAACAGATATTCCCGATCCAGATACAGGCGGGGCGCACGCGGACGGAGCGACTCCGGGTCGTTCGGATCGGCACACGCCTTGGCCAGGATTCCCGCGGGGTCGATGCCGTGTACGAGCGCGCCGCCGGTACCGATGACCGCCCCCACGCCGGACAAATCCTTTCCGTGTTGGGCGACCGCCGGCCCCATGACCGTATAGACGGTCTCGGTCCTGCCCGAGTGGCGACGCACGGCGATGAGGGTCGCGGCACGCGCGAGTGCCCGGTCGACCGCCCGTTCCTCGTCCGTCTCCGGCAGCCGTTCCACGTCGCCGGAAATCATTGCCAGATTTTCCCGGAAGCGATCCCTGGTCAGCCCGGCTTCCGAGGCCAGGGTGTCCAGACCCGCCGCCTCGACGATGGAGAGAGCGTTGTGGCGCATCCCGAGATCGCCCTCGACGGTGCGCTTGACGTAAGGCTCGGGCAGTCCTCGCTGAATCGCGCCCTCGAGGGTCGGCTCTCCGGCCGCCACCGAATGCACGTCCGTCGTCGCGCCCCCGATGTCCACCACGAGCAGCGGCCCCAGACCGTTCTGCCCGCCGGTGCCGTCGGCGAGCAGACGCGCGCCTTCCATGACCGCCTCCGGCGTCGGCATGAGGATTTCGTCGAACATCTCCGCCGCCCGATCGATTCCCTTGGCGTGGACGATCCGATCTATGAAGATCCGGCGGATCGCGGCGCGCGCCGGCTCGATATTGAGCACGTTGAATTCCGGCATGACGTTCTCGGTGGGAACCGCCGTCTTTCCCGCCGAGTCCAGCCGTGCGGAGATGCCGTCCGTCGCCTCCCGGTTTCCTGCGACGACCACGGGACAGGTGATGCCGCACTCCGCGAGGACCCGGGCATTGTGCCGAATCACTTCGTCATTGCCGCCGTCGGTGCCGCCGGCGAGCAGGATGATATCGGGACTGTGACCCTCGATCCCGGCGATGTCGCTGGCGGTCAACCGATAGGCGTACGTGCCGATCAGCCTGGCGCCGGCGCCCAGTGCGGCAACCCGCGCCGCTTCCGCCGTCAGCTCCTTGACCAGCCCCACGGTGACCATGCGTAGGCCGCCTGCGGCGCTGGACGTCGCCAACCGGTACGTGAAATCTGGAAGGCCGCCGATGCGGCCTTCCAGGTCCGCGAGCGCCGCCTCCATGCCGACCGTGATGTCGGTCGTGACCGTCGACGGTCCCTGGCCCGAACCGATGATCTCGGCTCGCTCCAGGTCGATCGCGCGAAGTTTGGTGTAGGTGCTGCCGAAGTCGATGAGCAGCGCGGCCGAGGCGTCTCCGCTCACGAGTCGGCGGTCCGCTTGCCCCGGGCGCGCGCGGCGAAATCCCTGTCCAGGGCCTCGACGACCTCCGGGGTGCGCGTACCCGGCGGAAAAGCGCGGTCGAACCCCATGTCCAGAAAGCGTTTCTCGACCACTTCCCACGGAGTCTTACCCACGACGAGGTTGCCCCCCACGTAGAGCAGGATGTCGTCGAGCCCCGCTTCGACGCAAAGTTCCCGGAAGCCGCGGCAGTCGAGCTCGCCCTGGCCATAGAGCGACGAAACCATGATGCCGTCGGCCGCCGTCTCGATGGCGGCCTTGATGAATTCGTCCGCCGGCGTCAGGGCGCCGAGGATGACGATGGAATACCCCGCCTCTTCCAGTGCCATCGACAGGATGCGGTTGCCGACGATGTGCGTATCGGAACCGATGACGCCGGTCACCAGGGTGATGTCCTGCCGCTTGCTGGGATCGAGCGTTTCGGTCACGTGCCGTTTCCCCTCCTCGGGAGAAGGAAAACCGTTGATTCGCGCTACTCGGCGGCGGCGGCGGTCACCGGTTCGCCCAGCTCCTTCTCCACGAGAGGCATGACCTCGGCGGCGAAGCGCTCGATCGACCGCATCGACTTCTCGAGCGGCATCGAGCCGACGTGCATGTACAAGCTCATGTGGAACGAGCCGACCCTGCGCACTTCCTCGACGATACGCTCCGCGACCGTTTCCGGATCGCCGATGGGATTGTTCGCGACGAGCTCCTCCAGTGTCGGTTCGTCCTCAAAGGGAACCTCAGGCAACAAACCCTCCTCGAGCTCTTCCTTGCGGAAGCGCAGGTTGCGGGCCAGCCGGTACTGGAACCGTGCGCTGTCGCCGAATTCCAGGGCGTCCCCGTGGTCGTCGGTGACATAGGCGAAGCGAAGGGTGGCGAGCCGCATGTTCGCCGGGTCAACGCCCGCGTCGTTCCAGTTCCGCTCCGCCGTTTCGCGCAGGCTCGCCACGAAATCGATGTCCTTCACCAGCGCCGAGACGATCAGCGGATAGCCGCTTCGGGCCGCCCGGCGCTGCATCTGGGCGTTGTTTCCGGCGATCCAGACTTCCGGCATGGGCTGTACGGGCCGCAGGGCCATGTAGGTATGCGGAAAATCGAAATGCTTGCCGTGGTACTCGAAGGAGTCGTTGGTGAGTCCGCCTTCCACGATGTCCAGCACCTCTTCTGTGATGTCCGGCGAGTGCTGCAGATCGATGCCGAAACGCTTGAACTCGTGAGGCTGATAGCCGCTGCCGAAACCGAGCACGAGCCGGCCGTCGGTCATGCCGTCGACGAAGGCCACCTCCGACAGCAGCCGCGCCGGCTGATAGAGCGTGCCGATGACGATGGCCGTGCCGAGCTTGATCCGGCGGGTGGTGGGGGCGCAAAAGGCACACATCATCAGCGGTGACGGCGCGATCGAGTAGTTCGAGTAGTGGTGCTCCGGGAACCAGGCCGTGGTGAAGCCCGCCTGATCCGCCAGCTTGACCGTCTCCGCGGCCTGCTCGACGATCTGGTTGATCGTCTGCGACTCCAGCCGGCGGCTGAGCAAGTTGAAGATTCCGAATTCCATGAACGCACCCTTCGATTTCCAAGGGGATTCCGCGCCGCTCGGCAACTATGATGACGGGCTTGATTCGCGTGAATGGGCGCCAAGCATACCGACCGGGAGAGGAACCGTGAAGTTTTATGATTTTTACATGTCGAACGCGGCCTATCGGGTGCGAATCGCGCTGAAACTAAAAGGGCTCGAGGCGGAGCAGGTGATCGTCAACCTGATCGAGGACGAGCACCGAGCTAACTGGTTCGAGGCGCTCAATCCCCAGCGGATGCTGCCGATCCTCGAGGACGGCGGGATCGTGGTCGCGCAATCCCTGCCCATCCTCGAGTACCTGGAAGAGGTCTATCCCGAGCCACCCTTGCTCCCGGCCAATACGGCCGGGCGGGCCTGGGTCAGAAGCTTCGCCCAATCCATCGCGAGCGACATGCACCCCCTGATGGGCCGACGGGTGCGGCGCTATCTGGCCGACCGGATCGGCGCGTCGGCGGAGGACATCGACGGCTGGTACAGGAACTGGATCGCCGCCGGCCTGAGCGGTCTCGAGGGCATGCTCGCGGCGCGGGAGTCGCCGGGCGGGTTCTGCAGCGGCGACGCGCCCACGCTGGCCGACCTCTGCCTGGTTCCGCAGACCTACAACGCCCGACGGTTCAACCGCGACCTGTCGCCGTATCCGACGATCCTGGACATCGTCGCGCGCTGCAACGAACTGCCCGCCTTCGCCGACTCGATGCCCGAGAACCAGCCGGACTGGAAGCCCATGGAAGGGGTGATTCCGGGCGGCCGGTGACGGCCCCGCCAACTTGCCCGTGCCGGGGCAATGGCTTAAGACTCCGCCGCAAGCGGCGAGGCAAGACGACCGTCGAAGCTGCTGGCGGCCGCGGCCAAGGAGGATTTCCAGACATGACGAAAATGACCACGGAAGAAGCTTTCGTGAAGGTTCTCCAGATGCACGGTATCGAGCATGCCTTCGGGATCATCGGTTCGGCGATGATGCCCATCTCCGACCTCTTTCCCACGGCGGGGATCACGTTCTGGGACTGCGCGCACGAATGCAACGCCGGAATGATGGCCGACGGCTATACCCGCGCCTCGGGCAAGATGTGCATGATGATCGCGCAGAACGGTCCGGGCATCACCAACTTCGTGACGCCGGTGAAGACCGCGTACTGGAACCACACGCCGCTGCTGTTGGTGACTCCGCAGGCCGCCAACAAGACCATCGGCCAGGGCGGCTTCCAGGAGATCGAGCAGATGAAGCTGTTCGAGGACATGGTCTGCTATCAGGAGGAGGTCCGCGATCCCTCGCGCATGGCCGAGGTGCTGAACCGCGTCATCGAGAACGCCTTCCGGCTGTCGGCGCCGGCCCAGATCAACGTGCCGCGCGACTACTGGACGCAGGTCATCGACATCGACCTGCCGCAGATCGTGCGTCTCGAGCGCCCGCGCGGCGGCGCGGCCGCCATCGAGGAAGCGGCCGACCTCCTTTCCAAGGCGGAGTTCCCCGTGATGCTGAACGGGGCCGGCGTCGTGCTGTCCGGCGGCATACAAGCGTCGGCAAGGCTCGCGGAGAAGCTGTCGGCCCCCGTGTGCTGCAACTACCAGCACAACGACGCCTTCCCGGGCAGCCACCCCCTGTCGGTCGGCCCGCTCGGCTACAACGGTTCGAAGGCCGCGATGGAGCTCATTTCAAAGGCCGACGTCGTCCTGGCGCTCGGCACGCGCCTCAACCCGTTCTCCACCCTGCCCGGCTACGAGATCGACTACTGGCCCAGGGACGCGAAGCTCATCCAGGTCGACATCAATTCCGACCGGATCGGCCTGACCAAGCCGGTAACCGTGGCCATCCAGGGCGACGCCAAGGCCGTCGCGAAGCAGCTCCTCGCCGGGCTCTCCGGCACGGCCGGCGACAAGGGGCGCAAGGAACGCGAGGCCCTCGTCGCTCAGACGAAGTCGGCCTGGCTCCAGCTTCTCTCCTCGATGGACCACGAGGAGGACGACCCCGGAACGACCTGGAACGAGCGCGCCCGCACGGCCCAGCCCGACCGCATGAGCCCGCGCATGGCATGGCGGGCCATCCAGGCGGCCCTGCCGGGGGAGGCGATCATCTCGTCCGACATCGGCAACAACTGCGCCATCGGCAACGCCTATCCGACCTTCGAGAAGGGCCGCAAATACCTGGCGCCGGGCCTGTTCGGCCCCTGCGGCTACGGCTTCCCGGCGATCCTCGGGGCGAAGATCGCCAAGCCCGACGTGCCGGTGGTCGGCTTCGCCGGCGACGGCGCCTTCGGCATCTCCATGAACGAGATGTCGTCCTGCGGGCGGGGCGAGTGGCCGCCGATCACGATGGTCGTCTTCCGGAACTACCAATGGGGCGCCGAGAAGCGGAACACCACGCTGTGGTTCGACGACAATTTCGTCGGCACCGAACTCGACCTCGACGTGCGGTTCGCCGGGATCGCCGAAGCCTGCGGCCTGAAGGGCGTTCAGGTGACGACCACGGGCGGCCTGACGGAGGCGCTGTCCGACGCCATCGAGGGGCAGATGGAGAGGAACGAGACCACCTTCGTCGAGGTCGTGCTGAACCAGGAGCTGGGCGAGCCGTTCCGCCGCGACGCGATGAAAGCGCCGGTCACGGTCGCCGGCATCGACCCGGCCGACATGCGGCCCCAGGTCGGTGCGTAGGTAGCTCGGCAAGATCGGCTACCCGCCCGCAGCGACGCGTGGCGCCCTCCGCCGACGCGGAGCGGGGCGGGGC
>JAGWAU010000006.1:85215-175422 GCA_021296255.1 Alphaproteobacteria bacterium
GCGTCCCGATGGCCGTGGCGGGCGCCGACCACCCCGTGGCCCTGACGAGCGCGCGGCGGGCCGCCGAGGCGGGCGCCATCGAGCCCGTCCTGATCGGCGAGGCGGACGCCATCCGGTCCCTCGCCGGGGACGCGGGCTGGAACCTCGGCGGGGTCCGCGTCGTCGCGGAGGCGGACGAGGCGAAGAAGGCGGAGGCCGCGGCGGCGCTCGCCGGGAGCGGCGAGGCGGCGGCGATCATGAAGGGCCACGTGCACACCGACGCCCTGATGCGCGCGGTCCTGCGCCGGGATGCGGGCCTGCGCACCGGCCGGCGCGTGAGCCATGTCTTCCACATGACAGCTCCGGGCCGCAGCGGCGTGCTCCACGTCACCGACGCGGTGGTCAACGTCCGGCCCGACGCGGACGAGATGCTCGACATCGTCAACAACGCCGTCGAGCTTGCCCGGGCCCTCGACCCCCGGGAGCCCCGCGTGGCCCTCCTCTCGGGCGCCGAGGTCGTCAATCCCGGCATGCCGTCGAGCGTCCAGGCCGCCGAAGTCGCCGCGCGCGCGGCTGGCGGCGAGGTGACGGGCGCGGCAGTCGACGGCCCCTTCGGCTTCGACAACGCGGTCTCGCCCGAGGCCGCCCGGCTGAAGAGCATCGAGAGCCCCGTCGCAGGCAACGCCGATATCCTCGTCGTGCCCAACATCGAGGCCGGCAATATCCTGTTCAAGCAGATGGTCTACTTCATGAGCGCCACGGCGGCCGGGGTGGTCATGGGCACCAGGGTGCCGATCGTGCTCACGTCGCGTGCCGATCCGCCCGAGGCGCGTCTGGCCGCCACCTTCATCGCCGCCATCGTGGCCGCGAAGGCGGCCGGCGGCGCCCCGGCGGGCTGACCCCGCACGCATGGCGTGCCCCGCAGGCCGGTGGCCGCGTACGGCCGACCGACCGTCCCCCAACCCCTCCCACTCACCGGAGACGGAAACCATGAAGATCACACCCGTCCATCCGGGCACCCCGCTGCCCGAGCACAACATGCCGTTCGTGCCGGCTTTCTCGGTCGAGGGCGGCCGGACCCTGTGGCTCTCCGGCATGGGTCCGGTGCCCATCTATCACAGGCATCCCCACGACCCCGTGGAGGAAGCACAATGGTACGAGGGCGGGTTCCGCGTACAGTGCGAGCGGACCTTCAGGAACATCGAGCGGATCCTCGCGGCGGCGGATGCCGACCTCACCAATATCGTCAAGATGACGCACTACCTGACCGACGTCATGCGCGACCAGGACGTCTTGAACGAGATCACCTGGGAGCTGTTCGGGCGCGAGCGCATGCCGCCCCGCACGCTGATCCAGATCCCGTCCCTGGCGCACCGGGACATGCTCCTGGAGATCGACGTGGTGGCGCAGGTGCCTTAGCCCGCGACGGCGTCCGCGCGGCGGAACGCCGGACCCGTCCCGGAACACCCAATGACCGCTCCTTCATGGCCGGTTAGCGGTTGTCCACCAGGCCAATTCGCACAGTTCACACATTAGTTTGGAGTATGAATGGCCCGCTCTTGACCTTAATCCTCTCCATCATGGTATGATATTACATATCTTATAAGTCGAACTTCATGGAGGAGTGTGCGATGCGTGTCGTCATGAGAATTGCCCGGTCGGCCGCCGTCGCGCTGCCCGCCCTTCTCGCTGGGACCCAGGCCGTCTCCCAGTCCGGGACGGTACCCTCGGCGACGGATTTGACCGCCGAAATCCAGGCTCTCAAGCTCGAGTACGAAGCGCGAATCCGCGCGCTCGAGACGCAACTCTCAACGATCGAAGCGAAATCACGGGCCGTCGAACGGGAGGCCGCAAGCCCCGTACGGCGCGCCAAATCGACACTCGACAACGCCTTCAATCCCTCGATCGGCATCGTACTGGACGGCCGGTATGCGAGCTTCTCGGCCGAAGAGTCCGCGATTCCGGGGTTTGCGACGGGCCACGAGTCGGAGCGCGCCCCTGAGGGCCTTTCGCTGGGCCACAGCGAAGTGACCGCATCCGGCAATATCGACGACAAGTTTCGCGGCAACCTCACCCTCGGTCTCGGTGCGCACCCGGGCGAGGCGACGGAAGTCGAGCTCGAAGAAGCCTATGTCCAGACCCTGCCGGGCGCCGGGCTCCCCGAGGGTATGCGGATAAAGACGGGCCGGGCGCTCTGGACCTTCGGCTATCTCAACGAGCAGCACGCGCACGGCGACGATTTCGCGGACCGGCCGCTTCCTTACCGGGCGTTTCTGGACAACACGTTCAACGACGACGGCGTGGAGCTGTCCTTCGTCCTGCCGTCGGCGCTCTATAGCGAAGTCGGCGGCGGCCTTTTCCGGGGCGACGATACGCCGTTCGGCGGCTCCGACAACGGGCTGCGGGCACGCTCCGTCTACGCACGGATCGGCGGCGACATCGGCCGCGACGCCGCTTGGCGCATCGGCGGGTATCTGCTGGACGGCAAGTCGCTGAACCGGGGCGGAGGCGGGCACGCGCACGGGCACGAGGAAGTGGCACACGAAGAGGAACACGAAGACGAGCACGAGGAAGAGCACGAAGACGAGCATGCCCATGAAGAGGTACACGAGGACGAGCACGGGGAGGATTTTGCCGGTTTCTTCTCGGGCGGCGCGTTCTCCGGCGACACGCAGCTCTACGGGATCGACGTCCGCTTCGCCGTGGCGCCGACCGGCAACGCGCGGGAGAGCGAGGTGGTCCTCCAAGCCGAGTATTTCTGGCGCAAGGAAGACGGAACCTACGCGCTAGCGGAAGAGGAGGAGGACGGAATGGAGCATCTTGAGGAACTCAGGACCGACTCCATCGCGCATGGCTGGTACATCCAGGGGGTCTACAAGCCGTTGCCGCGCTGGCGGATCGGCGCGCGGTACGCCTGGCTTTCGCCGCCGGACGGCGCCGAGATCGACCACGACCCCCATGCCTTCGGGATGATGGTCGACTGGACCAACAGCGAATTCGGGCGTGTCCGGCTGCAGTACAACCACGAAGCGCTCGACGGCCACGAGAAGGATAACCAGTTCATCCTGCAATACGTGATGAGCCTCGGCGCTCACGCCGCGCACAGCTTCTAGATGGTGGCGGCGATGTCGAGACATCTGGCGCGGGCGCTGCTTGCCGCCTTGGCGGTCATTGTGCCGGCCTGCGCGGCGGCCGATGCCAGGGTGTTCGCCTGCGAGCCGGAATGGGCGGCGCTGGCGGGCGAGATCGGCGGCGACAACGTGACGGTCTACTCGGCAACCCACGGACGCCAGGATGCCCATTACATCCGCGCGCGCCCCAGCTTGATCGCGCAGGTGCGCCGCGCCGACATCGTGTTCTGCTCCGGCGCGGAGCTGGAGGTCGGTTGGCTTCCGCTGCTGATGGAGCGCGGCGCCCGGCGCGAGGTGCAACCCGGCCAGCCCGGACATCTCATGGCGGCCGATCACGTCGAAGTCATGGAGCGGCCCGAAAGGATCGACCGCAGCCTCGGCGACATCCATCCGAGCGGCAACCCGCACGTCCACCTGGATCCGGACAATGTCGCGCGCCTCGCGGTCGAGCTGGCGGGACGGCTGGCGCGCGTCGATCCGGCCAACGAGGGAGCATATCGGTCCCGGCTTGCGGATTTCCAGGCGCGATGGGGCACGGCGACGAAGCGCTGGCGCGCACGCGCCGAAGGGCTTCGCGGCATGAAGGTCGTCGTCCACCACGCCGCGTGGGCCTATCTGCTCGGCTGGACCGGTCTGGATCGCGTCGCCACGCTGGAGCGGACCCCGGGAGTTCCGCCGACGGCCTCCCACCTGCGGCGTCTCGTGGAACGGGTGCGGACGACTAGCGCCGACGCCATTCTGCTCGCGCCGCACCATCGGGGCGACGCAGCGGACTGGCTGTCGCAACGGACCGGCGTTCCGGTTGTCGAGCTTCCCTTCACGGTCGGCGGGCGGGACGAGGCGAGCGATCTCTTCGCCCTGTTCGACGTCACGCTGACGTTGTTGGAGGAGGCCAATAATCGACCTTGACCTGCTCTACATCGTAGCGCCGGCTATTGCTGTTGGGCTCATCGTCACAGCGGTTCATGCCCCGCTCGGGATCGAGGTCCTGAAGCGGGGCATCGTATTCATCGATCTGGCGACCGCGCAGGTCGTGGGGCTGGCGATCGTCGCGCTCGGCCTGTGGTTCGAAGAACCGTCCTGGCTCGTCCGACAAACGGCGTCCTTCGGCACGGGCGTCGCCGTCGCGCTGTTCTTCCGCTGGATCGAACGAAAGGCGCCGGATGAACAGGAGGCCGTGATCGGAAGCTCCTTCATCCTCGCCGCGTCTCTGGCCTTGCTGGTGCTCGCCGACGACCCGCATGGCGGCGAGGAACTGCGGCATGTGCTTTCGGGCCAAATTCTGTTCGTCTCGTGGAGCGACATCGCCTTGTTCCTGCCGGTGTATGGCTTGGTCGCCGTCCTGTGGATCGCCGCGCCGCGCGCGAGAAGCGGCACCGGATTCTTCGTGCTGTTCGCCCTCGCCATTGGTGTTCGCGAGCCTCATCCTTCCAGCGTTGGCCGCCCGCGGCCGCGAGGGCTACAGCCTCCGGAAAGCGTTCGCCAGCGGCACGGCGGCGGTGGTCCTGGCCATCGCGGTATCGGCGGTCGCCGACCTCCCGGCCGGGCCGTTCCTCGTCGTCTGCTTCGCCGCCTCGGCGGTTGCGGCCCGCCTGCCGTTCTGGGCCGGCAACGCGGCCTCCCGGACGCGGCCCGGATGAACTCGGGCACGGGGGCCGTTCCCGCCGCGAACTCGAGTCCTCCGAACGCGCGCTCCGCAAGGTTCCGCCGCTTTTAGAGCCCGCTATCGCGCCCAACGGGTTCCTTGCGGCGATGCGTCGGAGGGTCTTTCGCGCGTCTACGGCGCCAATTCGTCCAGGACCAGGGTCAGGCTGCGGACCAGTTCCGCCATGAAGGCATAGTTCAGCGTTTCCGGCCGGTCGGCCGGCGTGTGGTAGTTGGGATTTCGGAAGTAGGCGGTGTCCGTGATCATCAGTGCCGGAAGACCCGCGTCCCAGAAGGGAGCATGGTCGCTCAACCGCGTATCCGGCAGAATCCAGCCGTTCAACCACACGAACAGGGATTCGACGTGGAGACCGGCGTTTCGGCGCATCGCCGCGCGGACGCGATGACCGAATTCCCGCGAGGCGCGGTTGCCGACGATGCCGATGAAGTCTCCGGTCTCCGGGTAGCCCGCGGCGCGCAGGAAGAACGGGTATTCCTGCCTGGGCGTCGTGTATCCGACCATCTCCAGGATGAGGGCGCCCCGGACCGACTGCCCACCGTCCACGAGCCGGCGGACGAAGACCCGGCTGCCCTGAACGTCCGAGCCGTGGTTCGGCGGCTCCTCCAAGGTGAACGCGACGAAGCGCACCGGCGCGCCCGGCCGGTTCGCCGCGGTCCAACGGGCGAGCTCCAACATCACGGCGACGGCGCTCGCATTGTCGTCCGCGCCCGGCGTCCCCGGCGCGGTGTCGTAGTGCGCGCCGACGAGCAACGGCTCCGGCCCGAGATCCGCATCCGGCAGGTCGGCGATCAGGTTCGCCACCCGGCCCGCCTGGTAGGCGTAGAACTGGCGGCTGACCGAGAGCCCCGACGCCTCGAACGCCCGTTCCACGTAGGCTTGCGCGCGCTCGAGCCCGTCGCCGCGCACCACCGACCGCTCGCCGATGTCGCCGGCGAGGACGCGCACGTGGCGCCGCAAGTCCTCGATCAGCCGCTCCCGATCGATCTCCGCCTCGGCCATCGCGGTAATCCCGTTCAGCGCTGAGATTAGGGCAACGACCAGGATGGCGGAACCGCAGGCGGGATTTCGCTTGGCGAGGCGTTTCCGCAAGTCGTTTCGGACCAGGTTCATGCCATGTCACCGGTCGCGCGCCGCAAGTAATCGGCGTGCACGCCCGCCGGGCGGGCTAAACTCCTTCGACGCGGACACCTGTACCGACCTTCCGATCAGCCTGCAAGGAAGCGCCATGACGTACCTGGACCATCTCGAGTGCTCGGAGTGCCATGAACGACTCCCCGTCGACGTCCCGCAACCCAACGACTGCCGAGACGGCGGACTGCTCTTCGCCCGCTACGACCTCGACCGCGCCCGCAAGGAGCTCTCGAAGGAGGACGCCGTCCGGGGGGCCGCGTCCCTGTGGCGCTACGGCCCCCTCCTCCCGGTCGCCGATGTCGACCAAGCGGTGACGCTGGGGGAAGGCTGGACGCCGCTCCACCGCACGGACCGGCTCGCGCAAGCGATCGGCTGCGGCGAGCTCTGGGTGAAGAACGAGGGCGTATGCCCCACGGGATCGTTCAAGGACCGCGGCGCCGCGGTGGCGCTCAGCCGGTACCGGGAGCTCGGCGTGAGCACGGTCGTCCTCAACAGCTCGGGGAACGCCGGCGCCGCGTTCAGCCTCTATGCGGCGCGCGCCGGCATGCGCTGCATCTCGATCCTGCCTACGGACGTGCAGCCCGGCAGCATCAAGCAGTGCGGCCTTTCGGGCGCCGGCAGCTTCGTGCTGGCGGCGGACCGCTGGCACGAGGCCGGCGGCATGGTCTCCGAGCTCTCCGCGCGACACGGCTGGTTCGACGTCGGCACGATGAAGGAGCCGTTCCGCACCGAAGGCAAGAAGACCATGGGATACGAGATCGCGGAGCAGCTCGGCTGGGAGATGCCGGACGTCATCGTCTATCCCGTGGGAGGCGGCACGGGTGCGGTCGCGATCTGGAAGGGCCTCGAGGAGATCGCCGCGCTCGGCTGGGTGGGCGGCAAGCCGCCGCGCATGATCGTCACCCAATACGAGGGCTGCGCGCCGATCGTGAAGGCGTTCGAGCAGGGCCGCGATGCCTGCGAACCCTGGGGCGAGATAGACATCCCGCCGGGCGGCCTGAAGTCGCCGACGCCCGCGGCGGGCAAGCAGATCCTGCGCCTGATGCGCGACACCGGCGGCGGCGGCGTGGCCGTGTCCGCGGACGAGGCCCTGGAGGCGGTGGCCGAGCTCGCGGCGCTCGAAGGCATCTTCGCCTGCCCCGAGGCGGCGACGACGCTTGCCGGCCTGAAGAAGGCGCTTCGATCCGGGCTGGTGGGCAGGGGCGAACAGGTGGTCCTGGTCGACACCGGTTCCGGGCTCAAGTCCGTGCCCACGCTGCCGGAGGCGGCCTGCCCGAAGATCGAAAGCGTCGATGACGTCATGGGATGAGCCGTGCCACTCGTCCCGGGTCGGATCGTTCACTTCGTTCCGTTGCCGGCCAGGCGCGGCACGGGCCGGTCGTCGATCGGCATGTGCAGGATGGACGCGACGACGCCCAGGCCGATGAGAAGCCACCAGACCGTGCCGTAACTTCCCGTGGAGTCGAACAGCCGGCCGCCCAGCCAGACTCCGGTGAAGCTGCCCACCTGATGGCTGAAAAACGTGATGCCGTACAGCACGGCCACGTAACGCATGCCGAAGATCTGTCCGACGAGGCCGACCGTCAGCGGGATCGTGCACAGCCAGAGGAATCCGATCGCGGCGGCGAAGGCCAAAACGGAAGCATGGGTGACGGGCAACGAGACGAAGACATAGATCACGACGGCCCGCCCCATGTAGATCGCGCTCAGCAGTTTCTTCTTGGAGAAGCGTCCCCCCAGGTAGCCGAAACCCACGCCGCCGATCATGTTGGCAAGCGCGATCACCACCAGCATCGACGCAGCGAAATAGGCGCCGAGCCCCTTGTCGACGAGGTAGGCCGGCAGATGCGCGCTCAGGAATTGGACCTGGAATCCGCAGACCAAGAACCCGAGCGTCAGCAGCAGGAAACCGCGATGACCCGCGGCCTCGCCGAGCGCCGCGGCAAGGCTCATGGTCGTGTCCTTGCCGGTCGTCCCGGACACGGAGTGGGAAGTCGAGTAAGCGAGCGGGACGACGACGCCGGCGATCACCGCCAGCGTGGTCAAGCCGACGAACCAATCGTAGCTGGACACCAGGAACTGGCTCAGCGGGATGAGGAAGAGCTGGCCTCCGATACCGCCGGCCGACGCGATACCCAGCCACAGGCTCCGCTTGGCGTCGGGCGCGATCTGGCCGACGACGGCGAGGACCAGGGGAAAACCGCATGCGCCCAGACCGAT
Source organism: Alphaproteobacteria bacterium (assembly GCA_021296255.1). Classification (GTDB taxonomy): domain Bacteria; phylum Pseudomonadota; class Alphaproteobacteria; order UBA2966; family UBA2966; genus UBA2966. The sequence continues at coordinate 93,343 of JAGWAU010000006.1, forward strand.
GCCGGCGAGCACGCCGCCGCTCGCGAGCATGCCTTCCGGGGTGGTGGACTGCGCCATCAGGAACACGCCGGACGAGAACAGCAAGCCGCCGATCATGATGACCCGGGGGGCGCCCCAGCGGTCGGCGAGCATCCCGGCGAAGGGTGCGGCGGCCCCGACCAGCAGGGCCTGCGTCGCCAGCGCCAACGACAGGGCCTCGCGGCCCCAGCCCATATCGACGCTGATGGGCCGCAGAAAAATACCGAAGCAGTTCCGAATTCCCAGAGAGGTGAAAACGATCAGGGTCCCGCAGAGAAGCACGAACACGGGACGTCGCCAGATCGGGGGTTTCATGTCCGCAGGATACCGGGGCTGAATTGCGCACGGCGGTTCAACGCTCCGGCCTCGCCCGCGGGGAGGCAAGTCCGGGAAAGCGCCGCTGAACCATCCGTCGTGATAGTATCAGGTCGCTAGCGTCCGCATCTCGGGTATCGGCTACGGAAACCCCATGCCGGGAACCTGGGTTCCCGGCGGCGAGGGCTGTGCGCGCGGCGCATGGTTGGAGAGTTGCGATGAAAATCGATGGTCAATGCCACTGCGGCCGGATCCGCTATGTCGCGACGGTCGATCCCGAAAACGTCACCGTCTGCCATTGCACCGACTGCCAGGCCATTTCCGGCAGCGCCTATCGCACCAATCTCCGGGTGCCGGAGTCCGACTTCCAAATGACGGGGGAGGTCAAGACGTACACCAAGGTCGCCGCAAGCGGCTATCTCCGGGCTCTCGTGTTCTGTCCGGAATGCGGCACCCAAATGTACGGCGTGCGGGTCGGACCTGGACCCAGGCTGATCAGCCTCCGCACGGGCACCGCCAATCAGCGCGCGCAGCTGCCGCCCAAACGCCAGATCTGGTGCAGTTCGGCGATGCCCTGGGTGAACGGCCTCGAGTCCGTTCCGAAGTCGCCGGAGCAGGATTGAGGCGCGGGCGGTCTTGGCCTCCTCCGGGCTCAAGCGCGCCGGCGCCCCATCGTTTCAACCGCGCCGCCCGCGTTCCGGGAACCAGCGCGTGCATCGCCGCGGCTCGTCGGACTCGAAGGTGGCTTCGAACGCATCGATGCCGGCCTCGACCGCGGCATCCAAGGGCAGGTCCGTCCCTTCGCGACAAGGGCTTTTTGGGACCGGACCGTGCCCAGATTTGCCGTAATGCCGCACCGATCGATCCACGCGCTGTCTTTCCAAATTTGACGGGCCGCCAGATGAAGCAACAGATATCGCTCGCCTACCTCACCGTCGTCGGTCTGGCCCCGCCGGATCACGTCACCCTTGCCGCCGACGCGGGTTACGACGCGGTGGGTCTTCGGCTGGTTCCGGCTCTGCCGGGCGAGCGGCCGTTTCCCATGAATGCAGGGTCGGAGATGCTGAGGGAAACGCTGTCGCGACTACGCGACACGGGGCTCTCCGTGCTCGACGTCGAAAACGTCAAGCTCGACAGGTTCGACGACTCGGCCGACCTCGCACCGGTGTTCGACGCGATGGGGCAGCTCGGCGCCGCGCACGTTCTCGTCACGTCGGATGCCGCCGACGAGTCCCTGAACGTGGAACGCCTGTCGGGATTGTGCGAATTCGGCAGGACATACGGGCTGGATTTCCATCTGGAGTTCATGCCCTGGACCCCCGGGGTCGCCACCCTCGAGCAGGCGGAGCGAATCGTGGCCGCGGCAGACGCGCCCAATGCGCACCTGATGATCGACGCGATCCATTTCGACCGCACCGGCGCCAGGACGGACCAGCTGGCTTCCCTGCCGGAAAGCCGATTCCGCTACGTCCAGTTGTGCGACGCACCCAAAGACCGGCCCGACACGGCGGACGGCATCCTTCACCAAGGCCGGTTCGAACGGCTGTTCCCGGGTGACGGCGGTCTCGACCTGTGCGGGCTGATGGCGGAACTGCCGGACGGGATACCGATATCGGTGGAAGCGCCGAGAACGACGTTGCGCGAAGCGGTCGGCTACGAAGAGATCGCCCGCCGCTCGTTTGCCGCCACAGGAAAATGGCTGGACGCGTATCGGGAAAAGCGCCGAGGCCTATGACCGCGCCGTCGACACCGTAGCCCCCGCGTCGCACCGAGCCGCGGCGGTTCCCCGTCAATCGAGGCGGACCACCGCCGAGCCGGGGGACGTCACGTCGCCGGCCTCGTCCTTGACGAAGAGCCTGAGCCCCACGCGCCCGCTCGCCGGATCGACGGATTCGATCTCGCCGCCGGAGACGAGGGTCTGGCCGAGAAAGCAGGCCTTGCGGTTCGAATACTCGAACTCGAGAAGCGAGCCGTCGTCGCCGAGCCAGTTGGTGACCACCTGGGCCAGCCAATCCCCCTGCAAGGGTCCGTCGATGACCACCCCGGGATGGCGCTCGACCTCGGTCGTGTATTTCTCGTCGTAGTGGATACGGTGGGGGTTCCAGATCGCGGCGTTGTAAAGGAACAGCGACACGTTGGTCGGTGTATGGCTGCGGCCGGGAATCGCCCGGCCGACGCGGACCTCGCTCAGCTTGGGCACGGGGGTCACCTCGCGATCCGGGTTTGGGTCTCGGCCATCACCGGCTCGCCGGCCGCAGTCGTGACGCCGAGCTCCGTCACCACGAATATCAGGGGGCCCTGCCTCCCCTCCTTCTCGAAAATGTCCGTAATGGACCGGGTGCCGACCAAAGTCTGGCCGGGGCGGACCGGACGGTGGATGGTCAGCCTGGTGCCCCCCGCCATTATCCGTTTCAGGGGTAGTTCCGGCATGGCGGTCATCGGCGGCAGCCCGTCCGGGCCCAGCGCGTCCAGCGGCACCACCGGCCGGAACAAGCCGAAGGCGAACATCGGCGGCGCCTCGTCGCCGTCGAGATAGACCTGCCGCACCTGTTCGGTGGCGACGGCGTACTTGACGATCTCGCGCCGGCTCACCTCCACCGTGATCGGCGGCTCGCTGTGTCCGATCCAGGACTTGATCTCGGGTGTGAGCAGGGACATGGAACGGCGCTTTCTATGGTGGACGTCCGAAGCGGGCGCGGGCGATTGGCGGCCCGTCACCCGGAGTCGCCGGCCCGCCGCGGCCTGAAGTAAGGCAGCGTCACCTCGTCGTCGACCTCCTCGAAGTCGACCTCGACCGGGAGACCGATTTCGATCTTCTCGGGCGCGACGCCCTCCAGACGGCAGTTCATGCGCACGCCTTCTTCCAGGTCGACCGTCGCCAGGATAGTCGGCAGGCAATCCTGGAAGGCCGGGTGGAAGGCCTGATGCGAGACCGTCCAGCTATGCACGCTGCCGCGGCCGCTCACCGTCGTCCAGGCGACCGCCATGGAATGGCAGGCGGGGCAGACCGGGCGCGGATAATGGCGCACGGTCCCGCAATCGGCGCAGGTCTGAAGATCGAGGCGACGGGACCTCAGCGCGTCCCAGAAGGGCCGGGAATCCTCGGTCGGCTGGGGTAGAAGCCGGTTCTCGGTCGACGCGCTCATCGGCTCTACCGGCGCATGATGGCGATGGAACCGTCGCCCATGTCGCCGTAGCCCGTGACGAGGCCGATCTCGGCGTCGAGCACCTGGGCGCGGCCGCCGTCGCCGCGCAGCTGGCGGGTCAATTCGACGATATGGTTCATCCCGGCCATATGGGACTGCGACAGGAGCCCGCCGTGGGTATTGGTCGGCAACCGGCCGCCGAGGCCGAGGGCGCCGTCTTCGACGAAGGCCCCGCCCTCGCCCTTGGCGCAGAACCCCATGTCCTCGATCTGGCAAAGCACCGTGTAGGTGAAACAGTCGTAAATCTGGGCGACGTCGATGTCGTCGCGGGCGACGCCCGCCATCTCGAACGCCCGGGGCGCCGCCTTGGCGAGGCCGAGAACCGTGAGGTCGGGGCGCTGAGTGATCGCGCTCGGCGAATCGGGGTGCCCCTCGGCGACGCCCATGATGTAGATCGGCTTCCGGCGCATGTCCCGGGCGCGCCCGGCGCCGCTGATCACCACGGCCGCGCCCCCGTCGCTCTCAACGCTGCAGTCGAACAGACGGAACGGGTCGGAGATCATGCGAGACCGCTGGTGGTCCTCGATGGTGATCGGCTTGGTCATCACCGCGTTGCCGTTGAGGATCGCGTGCGTGCGCATGGTCACCGCGACCTCGGCGAACTGGCGGCTGGTCGTGCCGTAAAGCGCCATGTGGCGACGCGCCATGGGTGCATAGAGCTGGACGGGCGCCACGGCCCCGTAGGGCATCTCGAACTCGCCGACGATCCGGAACTGGGGAAACTCCGCCACCCGCGCGGCGGCGCGCGGTCCCGAGTAGCCCCTGCGTCCCATGGGAAGCAGGACATGGGTCGCGATGCCGGCGGAAATCGCGGCGACGGCCGACTGTACGGCGGCGACGCAGCTGGCACCGCCCATGGGTGCCGTCACCGAATAGCGCAGGTCCTCGATGCCGAAATTGGTGATGAAGTCCTCGGCCACCGCCGATCCCGTGGAGAACGGGATGACCCCGTCGATGTCTCCGGGCGACAAGCCGGCGTCGGCGATCGCGGCGAGCGAGGCTTCCATCTGCAGCGCGTTGGGGCTTTTCTCGGAGCCCCGCGTATAGGCGGTCTCACCGATGCCGGTGACGCAACATGTTTCCGTGAGCGCAGCCATGATGTCAGCGGGTCGATGATAGCCGAACGCCGTGCTCGGGCAAGCACGCCCGTCCGGACAGTTCGCAGATCGTCGGGCCTTGCTAAATCCTCGACCACCGCTGAAACGTTCGGGAAGTCGCTGGAAAATCCAGTTCCCGGCGCTGGTTGCAGTTCTTCCCCGCGAACCGGCAACCAGAGTACGAGGCAGCGATCCGGAAAGTCGGTCGGCACCTCGTCCCGTAGAAGCTCCAGGTCCGCATCGGAAAGCGGCTCCCAATTTCGAGTGACGTTGCCGTCAACCTCCACATTCAGAAACGGGTTCACGACGGTGCTAAAAGGTCGGTCCTGGCCATGGGCGTACACCACGAAGGCGTCGCAAAGATGAAACACGGACTTCTGGCCGATTCCGAACTTTACCGATGGCCGCGCTGTCGGTCGCCTTGCCGCTCTCTCCGAACGAAACGATGTCGCGCTCGTCCTTCTCGCGAAAGATGCCGTCGTTGACGATCAGGAGCCCCCGCCCGCGGAGAATTGGGTTCGACGCGCCCGGCCAACCGGGAAGTGCATCGACGCTGAATCGGCGGGCCTTCGCGTCGTCGGCGTTTTGCAGAAGTTCCTTTAGGATCGGGTAACCGGCACGATACCGATCCCGCAGATTACTCTTAATCTGGTTGACGACCGAAAGCGCCGAAACTCGAAAATCAGGCATGGGATATCATCATCGGGGCTTGCCTCGCCCCCTGTTTGGCATTCCATCGAGGGCAAGACAAGGTTCCGCCGCGAAAGGCGCCGGCCTCTCCGCAAGGCATACGCGCCGGTTCGTGACGGACCAAGCCTTGACCAAGCGCATGACGGCCGCTATGCGTCGATACCGGCAGGTTTCGTCGCATCTTCATGGGAGCCCTACATCATGCCCCTGACAGTCAATATCGGAGACGCCAAGGCGCGGCTATCACACTTGATCGCCCGAGCGGAGGCCGGCGAGGACGTCATCATCGCGCGCGACGGCGTGCCAGCGGCCCGCATCGTGCCCGTAGACACGCCGGTTGACGTGACCGTCGCGGCGCTACGGCGGGAACGGGCGCGGCGACCGCGAATTTCGTCCGCGGAAATCCGCGCCGCCAAGGAGCAGGGCCGCGCCTGATGGCTATCGTCGTCGATGTGTCGATCGCCGGCGCCTGGTGTTTTCCCGACGAGCAGGCGGACGCCGCCGAGCGGGTGCTGGACGACCTGCCCCGGCTTGGCGGTGTGACCCCGGGCATCTTCTGGTACGAGGTTCGCAACGTCCTGATCGTGAACGAGCGCCGCGGTCGCATCGATCAGACCAGCAGCACGCGGTTCCTGATGCGCTTGCGGGATCTGCGCCTGCTGTACGATGACGCCCATGACGAAGACACGGTGATGGCGCTCGCCCGCAAGCACGGGTTGAGCGCCTACGACGCCTCCTATCTGGAGACGGCGTTGCGCCGGGGCGACAGCCTGGCCACCTTGGACCGGAGCTTGGCGAACGCCACCGCCGCCGAGGGCCTCGCCCTGATCCACTGAGGCACGCGGCGGAGACGACCAGAAAGCCAGGGCTTCAACATCACAGCAGATCCCGCGACGAGGCCGGCGGCGCGCCGCACGGCATGCGGTTTCTTGACGGATCGCCGCCGGGGCCGATTGAATGAACGCCTCGCCGGACCGGCGGCCGCTGCCGACCGGGCCGCCGCGGATGAACCGCCCGGCAGCGTCGCGCCCGGCGCTCGCAATGGGGAGAGAGATCGTGGATAACCGTGTTTGCGAGATGCTGGGTATCGAGTTCCCGCTCTTCGCCTTCACCCATTGCCGCGACGTCGTCGTCGAGGTCAGCAAGGCCGGCGGCTTCGGCGTCCTGGGAGCGGCGCGGATGACGCCCGGCGAGCTCGACATGGAGCTCGACTGGATCGACGAACACATCGACGGCATGCCTTACGGCGTCGACCTGATCGTGCCCGACGCGTTCGTCGGCAAGGACACGCAACCGTCGCCCGCGGATCTCCTGGAGATGCTCCCGGAGGAACACAAGCAGTTCGCCGCGGACGTGCTCGAGGCCCATGACGTCAATTCCGACGGGGTCGACGACGCGGCGCGGCGCCAGCTGATGGGCTGGGGCGACAACCTCCGTCTGGAAGGCGCCACGGCGTTGCTCGAGGCCGCCTTCTCGCATCCCATCAAGCTGATCGCCAATGCCCTCGGCGTGCCGCCGCCGCCCATGCTGGAGATGGGGAAGAAACGCGGCGTCGCCGTGGCCGCCCTGGTCGGCGCCGAATCGCATGCCATCCGCCAGGTGCAGGCCGGGGTCGACATCCTCGTCGTCAGCGGGACGGAAGCCGGCGGCCATTGCGGCAGCGTCTCGACGCTGGTGCTGGTCCCCGAAATCCACGAAGCCATCCGGGAATACGGCGATACGCCGATTCTGGCGGCGGGCGGAATCGCCACTGGCCGCCAGATGGCCGCCTGCATGGCCATGGGCGCCGCCGGGGCCTGGACCGGCTCGGTCTGGCTGACCACCGTGGAAGCGGAGACTTCCCCGGTGATCAAGGAGAAACTGCTGGCGGCCGGCTCCAGCGACACCGTCCGCTCCCGTAGCCGCACCGGCAAGCATTCGCGCCAACTGCGCTCGTCCTGGACCGATGCCTGGGAGCAGCCGGATGCCCCCGAGCCGCTGGGCATGCCCCTGCAGCGGCTGATCTCCGAACCCGCCCTGAAGAAGGTCGAGAAACTGTCGGAAGGCGGCCACGCGGGCGCTCGGGAGCTCGCCACCTACTGGGTCGGCCAGGGCGTCGGCCTGATGAACGCCAGCCGGTCGGTGCGCCACGTCGTCCACGACTTCAAGGAAGACTTCATCAACGCCTACGAGCGGTTGGCGAAAGCCGTCGAGGAATAGAACCGATCGAGTCTAGGTCCCGTTTCCGGACCGGCCGCGGATCAGGGCGTCGGCGACGACGCACCCGCTGCCCCGCGGCAGGACGATCACGGGATTGATGTCGAGTTCTTCGATCCACGCCCGGGTCCCGACGGCGATTCGCGACAGGCCGACGATCGTATCGATCAACGCGTCGACATCCGCGGCCTCGCCGCCCCGAGCGCCTTCGAGCAACGGATAGCCGCGCAGTTCGCGCAGCATCTCGTCGGCGGTCTCCCGGTCGACCGGCGCGCGGCGCAACGTGAAATCCCGCAGGAGCTCGGCGTGGATGCCGCCCAGGCCACAGAGAATCATGGGTCCGAACACCGGATCGCGCTTGATTCCGAGGATGACTTCGATGCCGGGCGGCACCATTTCCTGGACCAGCACGCCCCGCACTTCGGCGTCCGGGACCCGGTCCGCCACGGCGCGCAGGATCTCGCCGAAGGCGCCCTCGACCGAGGCCGCATCGTGCAGGCCGAGCCTGAGGGCGCCGACATCCGTCTTGTGCGCGATGTCGGGAGAATCGACTTTGAGGGCGACCGGATAACCGAGCGCCCCGGCGCGGCTCACCGCTTCCGCCGGGGTTCGCGCGAGGCGCTCCCGAGTCACCCGGATCCCGTGTCCGGCGAGAAACGTCTTGGCACCGAATTCCGTGTCGACCTCGGCGCGGGGAATGGGGGCGGTGTCGACCCCCCGAGCGGTCCGTCTGCGCCGCAGAAGGATCTCCCGCCGTTCGACATAGGCGGCGAGCGCCGCCACCGCCCGAACGGCACGATCGGGATCGGTCAGATGAGGAATGCCCCCTTCCTTCAGCATTCGGGCCGCCCGGCCGTCGCCCGGCATCGCGACCATCACGAAGGGTTTTCCGCTGTCCCGCGCCGCCTTCACGGACTCGCCGACCACCGTGGAGCCAAGCTCTTCCACGTAACCGATCATCTGGCCGAAAAAGAGGACGAGCGTATCGATGTTTTCCTGAGCGACCAGCGCCCCCAGAAACTCCTTGTAGATATCGGGTTCGTTGAACAGCTGCCCCGTAGCGTCGATGGGATTGGCCACCCCGGCGAAGGGAACCCGCCGCTTGAGGCCGGCCTGGACGTCCTCCGGCAATGCCGGCACTTCCAGTCCCGACGCGGCGCAGGCGTCGGCCAGCATGACCGCCGCACCACCCGACAAGCTTATGATCCCGACCCTGTTTCCCGCGGGAAAGATCCCGTAGTCGACGAGCCGTGCGATGTCGAGCATCTCGTCGACGGTGTCCACGGAAATGAGCCCATACTGCCGGAAGACGGCTTCGTAGGCGTCGTGAGACCCCACGATCGCACCGGTATGGGACCGCGCCGTCCGTGCCCCGACGTCGCTCTTGCCGACCTTGACGATCACGACGGGCCGGTCCTCTTCCAGGGCGGTCTCGGCGGCGCGGACGAACGCATCGCCGTCCCGAATCTGCTCCACGTAAGCCAGCACGGCGCGCGTCTCGGGATCGCGGACGAAGTGATCCAGCACCTCGGACAGCTCGATGTCCGCCTCGTTGCCGGTCGTGGCGAAGAGACCGAGGCCAAGATCGAGGGCCGTCGCCTGGGCGAGGATATAAGCGCCGTACATCCCGCTCTGGGAAACGAGAGCGAGCGGTCCGGCGCGGTGCGTGCGTTCCAGCACGGCGCTGAAGGTCGCCGTCAGGCCGGATCGCAGATTGATCGTGCCCATAGAGTTCGGCCCGCAGATGCGCACACCGAGCCGTTCCGCGCGCTCCACGAGCCGCGCCTGCGCCTCACGCCCGCCGTCGCCCAGCTCGGCGAAACCGGCGCTGAAGAGGATGACGGTTGGAACGCCCTTGGCCGCACAGTCCTCGAGGATTTCCGGAGCGCGCCCGGCGGACACCGCCAGAAGGGCCAGATCGACCGGGCCCGGGATATCGCGAACCGACGCGTAGCACCGGAGCCCGCCGACGGAGTCGTACCGGGGCGTGACGGGGTAGATCCGTCCGTCGAAGCCGTACCGGCGCAAGTACTTAATCGGGCGCCCGCCGACGGAGTCCTCCGACCGGGACGCGCCCACCACCGCGATCGAACGGGCGGAGAACAGCATGGCCAGCGGATCGGCCCGATCGGCCGGGAGGGTCTCTTCGGTTTGCCGGTCCACGCCGGACCTCTCGCTTCGGTTGGTTGGACGACCGTGGTAGACCGCGCTTCGGGAAGTTCACTTCGTGATTCGATCGAAGCACCCGAATCTGATCTAAGATGTTGATATTAGAGCAAATGGTCGGTGTCGAGGCAGAAGCGCCGCCGGTCCCGACCCGAGGGGCACGCTCGGCCTCTATGGACCGGGCCCGGGACGGCCGATCCGGCGACCGGAACGAGGTGAAGTCTTGGATGTCATCGTACTCGGCGGCGGCGGGTTGATCGGATCCTACACCACGGCCGACCTGTGCGAGCTAGGGATGGACGTCGCCGTGTTCAGCCGCAGCGCGCCGAAAGGCATCCTGCGGTCCTATGAAGACCGCGTTCGCTGGATCCGAGGCGACGTCGGCGATGCCGAACAGGTGACCCGCGCCGTCAAGGAGACGGGCGCCCGGCGGATCGTCCATCTGGCCGCGGCCCTGCAGTTCGACTGCGAGCGAACCCCCGGCGCGGCGATGCACGTCAACGTGGGAGGCACCCTCAACGTCCTCGACGCGGCTCGCGACTGCGACGTCGAACGGGTCGTCTTCGCGAGCAGCGGCGCCGCGTACGGGATCCGCGCCGACCGCGTGCGCGAGGACATGCCGGTGGGGCCGGACATGACGATCTACGGGTCCAGCAAGCTGCTTTGCGAGAACTTCGGAAACCAGTACGCCGACCGGCACGGTTTCGGTTTCGTCGCCTTGCGCTACAACATGACCTTCGGGCCTGGCAACGTCACCAGCCCGGGGATGGCGAAGGTCATCCAGGACATCACCGGCGCCATGGACGGTGCGCCGGTGATCGTGAGCGAGGTCGGAGGCGGGCTTCGCCGTCACCTGACGTACGTGCGCGATTCGGCGGCGGCGACGGTTCTGGCCCTGACGCACCCGGGCCCGTCACATCGCGTCTACAACGTCGCCGGTCCGGACGAGAACTACATCACCCTGCGCGAACTCACCGAGATCATGCGCGACGTCGCGCCGGAGTGCGGCCCCGTCACGTTCACGGGCCGCGGGCGCGAGGCCGGTTCGGTCGACACGGCCCGCATCCGGGAGGATCTCGGCTTCGCACCAAAATACGGCGTCGCCGACGGCCTCATCGCGCAACGCCGGGACCGGCGCAACTGGTGGTGAGGGGAGGACGTGAACAAGCCGAAGTCGGACGTTCACACCACCTCGGCGGCCAGCTCCCGCCAAGCGTAGCGGGGCGAGAAGCCGAGATCCTCGACCACCCGATCGATGCTGAACAGCGGATCGAACGGCCGGTCGGCGAACCGCTCGGCCCGGCGCAGCTCGGGCAGATCGGGATAGTACTCGCGCACGAGGTCCAGCGAGGGCACTTCGGAACAGACGTCCGCGGCGCCCACGTTATAGACCCGGTGACCGCCGCCGCCCGCTTCGAGCGCCAACTGAACCGCCTGGGCGACGTCGCGCACGTCGACGTAGCCCCAGAGCCTCCCGGCGTTGGTCACGGTCATCTCGCCGGTCTGATTGAGGGAGGTCTGGGCCACCATGCCGCCCGGCTCGTTGACCGCCCTGAAGAAGTCACGGTTCTTCTCGGAACCCGGAAAAAGGACCGTCGTGAACCGCAGGCACGTGGTGTCGCTGCCGTAGCGCCGTGTGAGTGCGGCGCACATCTGTTCCCCGAGGAGCTTGCTCAAACCGTAGGGCTCGTCCGGCGTACACGGATGCGTCTCGTCGAGGGGCAGGAAATCGGGTTTCCAGTCCTTGGAAAACAACATCCCGTAGGCGCAGTTGCTGCTGGCGAAGACGATGCGCCGGATCCCCCGGGCGGCGGCGGCGTGGAGCACCGTATAAGTGCCCCGCACGTTGGCATTCATGATGCTCAGGTGATCGGGGAGCAGCGACGGAATCCCGGCCAGGTGAACCACGGCCTCCTGGTCCCGGAAGGCGGCGTCGACCTGATCGTAGGACGTGACATCGGCGACCACCGTGCGGTCGCCCGACGGAGACTCCACCAAGTCCAGGGCCGAGACGTCGTGGGACTCGCGCAGCCGCTCGCAGACACGCTGCCCGATGAGTCCGCTGCCCCCGGTTACCATGATTTTCATGACCGTCCTCCCGAACCGATGGCTTCAAACGTCACCGCCGGGACACCCTTCAATCCCGGAAAGAGCGATCCAGCCTACATCCATACGCGGGCATGCGTACACTGCTGTCGTCCCGGGTCCCCATCGGACCCCCGTTCGCCGCCTGTCCGGGTTTGACCCATCGACCGATACGTCGTCCTCAAGAGTCGAACCTTGACATACCGTCATTTCAAACGCGACCTGACGGCGAGGGGTGAAGCGTCACCGCTCTTCGGCAATCGCGGAGGAGACCGACCGGACAGCCGGAATCGGACAACCAAACTCTCCGGCTTGCTGCAAGCGTTTTCACGCGATATTTCTAGGACCATGCCAAGGCCGTGCCGAACAAGGAAGATTCCATGGTGTTGAACGAAGCCGCGACCGCCGTCGACGACGACGCGCAGGAGGACGCGACCATCGCCGGACTGGTGGCCAACGGGCGCGCCGCCATGGCGGCGTTCGCCGATGCCGGCCAGGAAGCCGTCAACGATGCCGTCACCGCCCTCGCCTGGGCGATCTACGAGCCCCAACGCGCGCGCGAACTGGCGGAAATCGCGGTCCGGGACACGGGGCTCGGCAACGTCGAAGACAAGATCACCAAGAACCGCCGCAAGACCTTCGGAACGCTGCGCGACCTTCTGCGGGAGAGCGCCAAAACCGTCGGTATCATCGAGGAGCTTCCGGACCGCGGGCTCGTCAAATACGCCAAGCCCGTCGGCGTGGTTGCCGCCGTCTGCCCCTCGACGAACCCGGCCGCGACGCCGGTCAACAAGTCGATGCTGGCCGTCAAGGGGCGGAACGCGATCATTCTCGCCCCCTCCCCCGCCGGGCTGTCCGCGACCTCCCGGGTCGCCGGGATGATGCGGGACGAACTTGCCCGCGCCGGCCACCCGAAGGACCTCGTACAGGTCCTGCCGCGGGTGTCCAAGTCACTTACCCAGAAGCTGATGGACGCCTCGGATCTGGTGGTGGTGACGGGATCCCAGGACAACGTGCGCCGGGCCTACAGCAGCGGCAAGCCCGCGATCGGCGTCGGTCTCGGCAACGCGCCCGTGATCATCGACGAGACCGCCGACTTTGCCGATGCGGCCGCCAAGATCCGCCTCTCCAAGACCTTCGACAACGCTACGTCGTGCTCGTCGGAGAACGCCATCATCATCGTCGATTCGGCCTATGACGCCGCCATCGCGGCGCTGGAGGCCGAAGGCGGCTATCTGGCCGACCCCGCGGAGAAGCGGAAGATCCAAGACAGCCTGTGGGTCAACGGCAAATTGAACCGGCACATGATCGCCAAGGACCCGGAGATCTTCGCCGAGATGGCGGGTCTCCCCGAGGAGTCCAGGAAGGCGAAGTTCTTCCTCGTGGAAGAGGCCGGCGCCGGCAAGGACTATCCGTTCTCGGGCGAGAAACTGTCGCTCGCGCTCACCATCTACCGCGCCAAGGATTTCGACCACGCCATCGAGGTGGTTCGGGACATCCTCGCCTATCAAGGGGCCGGGCATTCGTGCGGCTTGCACTCGACGAGCGAAGAGAACATACGGAAGCTCGCCGCAGAGCTCGACGTCGTCCGCGTTCTCGTCAACCAGGCCCATGCCATCGGCAACGGCGGCTCCTTCGACAATGGCCTGAACTTCACCCTGAGCATGGGATGCGGGACCTGGGGCGGCAATTCCATCACCGAGAACCTCAACTACCGGAACTTCATCAACATCACGCATCTGTCGACCGTGATCCCGGACGAAACGCCCACGGAAGAGAATCTGTTCGGGGCCTACTTCGCACGCCACGGCCAGTGACGACACCCCGCTGAATTCCCATGGATTTCGAGGAATACGCCGCGAAGCCGCTGCTCGCGGCCGCCGGCATCGCCATCCCGCGCGGAGAGACCGTCACGACGCCCGACGAAGCGGCGGCGGCGGCTGAGTCCCTGGGACCCGTCGTCGTCAAGGCGCAGGTACCCGCGGGCAAGCGCGGCAAGGCGGGCGGCATCAGGCCGGCCGACGACGCGGCGAGCGCCAGGTCCGCGGCAAGCGAGATCCTCGGCATGGCGATCGGCGGCCACACGGTCGAACGGCTCCTGGTCGAGGAGCGCGCGGACATCGCCCGCGAACTCTATGCCGCCGTACTCAACGACACCGCGAGCAAGGGCCCCCTGGTGCTGTTCTCGACCCTCGGCGGCATGGACGTCGAAGAGGCCGCGGCGCAGGACGCGGACGCCGTCCGGCGCCACGCGATCGACATCCGGCACGGCCTCGACCCCGCCGCGGCGGGGAACATTCTCGACGGCCTGGACCTCGGCGAGGCCACGGAGGCCGTCGCCGACGTTCTCGTGCGGCTGTACGACGTGTGGCGGTCGCGGGACGCGGAGCTGGTGGAGATCAATCCCCTCGCCATCACCGGCGACGGGCGGATCGTCGCGCTCGATTGCAAGTTCACCCTGGACGACCTTTCCAAGGTCCGGCACGAAGACATCGTCGGCAGCGGCGTTCCCGACACGCTCACCGAGCTCGAAGCGCGCGGCCGGGACCTGGGCCTCACCTATATCGAGCTCGACGGGGAGATCGGCATCCTCGCCAACGGCGCGGGCCTCACGATGACGACCATGGACGCCGTGCGCCACTACGGCGGCGCACCGGCCAACTTCCTGGAGATCGGCGGGCAGTCCTACACCAAGGCCACGCCAGCGCTCGACCTCGTCCTCTCCAATCCCAAAGTCAGGAGTCTGGTCGTCAACTTCTGCGGCGCCTTCGCCCGCACCGATGTGATGACCGAAGGCGTCGTCAACGCCTGGGAAGAGCTCAAGCCCGACGTCCCGGTGTTCTTCTCCATCCACGGCACGGGCTCGAAGGAAGCGGTACCGATCGTCCGGGAGCGCCTGAAGATGGAGCCCTTCCCGACCATGGACGAGGCCGTACGAGCGGCCATCGCGGCGGCGAAATGAGCGACCTCGCCGGCATGATCGTCCGCGCACCCGACCGGATGCTCGTGCAGGGCATCACCGGGCGCCAGGGCAGCTTCTGGGCGGAACGCATGCAGGAGTACGGTGCCAAGGTCGTCGGCGGGGTCAACCCGAAACGCGCCGGCGAGGAGTTCCTGGGCGTCCCCGTCTACGAGAGCGCCGTCGCGGCCGCAAAGGAGACCGAGATCGACGTCGCCGTCATGTTCATTCCGCCGATGGCCGCCAAGGCCGCGGCGCTCGACGCCATTGAGGCGGGGGTGCGCCTGCTGGTCGTGCTGACGGAACACATCCCGACCCAGGACGTGATGTACTTCATGGCGGCGGCGAAGGATTCCGGCACGCGGATCATGGGGCCGAACACGGCGGGCCTGGTGACGCCGGGCGAGACCTTCGTCGGCATCATGCCGGCCTGGGAGGAAGACATCTGCCGTCCCGGGCGGGTGGGTGTCGTGAGCCGCAGCGGAAGCCTCGGAACCCTGGCGTGTCTCAACCTCGTACAGGCAGGGCTGGGTCAGTCCACGGTGCTCGGGCTCGGCGGCGACCCGATCCTCGGAACCACGACGATCGAGGCGCTTCAGGCACTCGAGCAGGACCCGGGAACCGACGCCGTCGTGCTGGTGGGCGAAATCGGCGGCACGGCCGAGGAGGATGCCGCGGAGTTCATCGCGGCCATGTCGAAACCGGTCGTCGCCTTCATCGCCGGCGGCGCGTCGCCGGCCGGACGCAAGATGGGTCACGCCGGCGCGATCGTCACGGGCGACAAGGGCACGTACCGGTCGAAACGGAACGCGCTGGAGAAGGCCGGCGCGGCGGTGCTCGACATGCCGTCGCAGCTGGGTGAGACGATGCACAAGGTTATGGCCAGCCGAGCGGCCGCCGTGCCACAATCCGGCGCAATCGAATTCCCTACAGACCATTGAAGCGGCGTCATCCGCCCTCGAGGGCGGACTCGAAGCATAGAACAGCGGAGGCCATGTCATGTCAGTCCAGGAAATTCCCGAGGAAATCGGCACTCCCGCGCCGGAGGTTCAGGCGACCTACGACGACGCGGTACGCCTGTCCGACAAGGTCGTCGTCGACGGCAAGCTCGACTCCGCCGTGACCGACGAGACCTTCGAGGTGGTCAACCCGGCCTGGCTGAACGTCATCGGATCGTCGCCCCGCTGCCGCGGGGCCGATGTCGACCGCGCCGTCGCCGCGGCCAAGAAGACCTTCAGGTCGTGGTCGCGCATGACCGCCAAGGAACGCGGCGCGCTCACGCACAAGCTCGCCGACGTCATCGAGGAGCACGCCGACGACATCGCCCGACTCGAAGCCTTGGAGACCGGCAACGCGTATGCGACGCAGGCGCGGCCCGAACTCGGCATGGCCATCGAGGTGCTGCGCATGTTCGCGGGATTCGCGACCGAACTGAAAGGCAACACCGTGCCCTGGCTCAACGGCACGCTGCACTACACCACGCGCGACCCGATCGGGGTGGTCGCCGCGATCATCCCGTGGAACGCGCCGATCCTGCTGTGGGCCTGCAAGATCGCTCCCGCCATCGTGGCAGGCAACACGGTCGTCCTGAAGACCGCCGAGCAGGCGCCCCTCGCCGTGCTGAAATGCACCGAGGTCGCGCAGCAGGTGCTCCCGCCCGGCGTGGTCAACACCATCTCGGGCATGGGCGAGGAATGCGGCCGACCGCTCGCCGAGCACAAGGACGTACGCAAGATAACGTTCACCGGGTCGTGCCCGGTGGGGCGCCAGATCATGCATTACGCGGCGGACAAGATCTGCCCCGTGACGCTGGAGCTCGGAGGCAAGAGCCCCAACATCGTCATGCCCGATGCCGACCTCGATCTGGCGATCCCCGGCGTCATCCAGGGCATGCGGTTCTCGCGCCAAGGGCAGTCCTGCACGGCCGGTTCGCGCCTGTTCCTGCACAAGGAGGTCGCGGACCAGGTGATCGAACGCGCCATGGCCGCCATGAAGAACCTGAAGATCGGCGATCCGATGGATCCCGAGAGCGAGATCGGCACGATCATCTCGCAGGAGCAGTTCGACCGCGTCACCCGGTACGTCGAGATGGCGCGCAACACGCCCGGCGCGGAGATCCTCTGCGGCGGTGGGCGGCCGGACGACCCGGCGCTGCGCAAGGGTCTCTTCTTCGCACCGACGCTGATCAAGGACGTGCCGCACGAATCACCGTGCGCCCAGGAGGAAATCTTCGGGCCCGTCGCGGTCGTCTTCGAATGGGAGGACTTCGCCGCCGTGCTCGACAAGGCGAACGCCACCGAATACGGCCTCGCCGCGACGTTGTGGACGCGGGACCTCAACCACGCGATGCGCTTCGTCGATGAGATCGAGGCCGGCCTGGTTCAGGTCAACCAGTACGGGACGCCGATCGCCAACGTCGCCTATGGAGGGCTCAACCAGAGCGGCCTCGGCAAGGAGCTGTCGCTCGAGAGCATGCTCGAGCATTTCACCCGCAGCCGCACGGTGATCATCAACCAGGGCACGCCGGATCCGGCCATCAACGCCTGAGGGGAACGAGGCATCGGACCCCACACGTTCCGTGCATCCGGGTCCGGCACCAATTTCCTTCAACGATCCATGTCCGCCGGGTACGACCACATCGTCGTCGGCGCCGGTTCCGCCGGCAGCGTGCTCGCCGCGCGGCTGACCGAAGACGGCCGCACGCGGGTCCTGCTGCTCGAGGCCGGCGGCCGGAACTACAACGACATCTGGGTGAGGATTCCCCTCGGCGTCGGCAAGATCCTCGACAGCGAACGTTACGTCTGGAAGGACCGGACCGAGCCCGAGATGACGGGTCGCTCGATCTACTGGCCCCACGGGCGCCTGCTCGGCGGCTCGAGCTCGGTCAACGGCATGATCCACGTGCGCGGAGAACCGGCGCGCTACGACGAGTGGCGCGACATGGGCTGCATGGGATGGGGCTATCCCGAGGTACTGCCCTACTTCAAGCGCCTCGAGACCGCGTCCTTCGGCAATCCGCAGTGGCGGGGACAGGACGGCCCCATCCACGCGACGAAAGTGGTGACGGACGATCCGGTCTCACAAGCGTTCCTGGAGGCCTGCAAGGAGGCCGGCCTGCCGGAGAACGAGGACTACAACGCGAGCTCCACCGAAGGGGTCACCCGTCATCAGTTGAGCACCCGCAAGGGGTTCCGGTGCGGGACCGCGGCGGGTTACCTCAACGACGCCAAGCGCCGGCCCAACCTGCATATCGTCACCCATGCCGTGGCCAGCCGTGTCCTGTTCGAGGGCCGCCGCGCCGTCGGCGTCGCCTATCGCGTGGATGGCGAAGAGCTGGACGTCAGGGCCGGAAGGGAGGTCCTGCTGTCGGCCGGCGCGACAGCGTCGCCGCACCTGCTCGAGCTGTCGGGCGTCGGCGACGCGGGACTCCTCAGATCGCACGGCATCCCGGTGGTGCGCGACTTGCCCGCGGTCGGGGAGAACCTCTCGGACCATCTGCACAACCGGCTCAACTTCGAAACCACGCACCCCGTCACGGCCAACGACATCGTACGCAGCGCTCGGCACGCGGCCCGGCAGTTGCTCCGCTACGTCCTGCACCGGGACGGGATCTTCTCGACGCCCACCTTCAAGGTACAGGCCTTCGTGCGCTGCCACCCGGAGGCGCAATTCCCGGACGCCCGGATCCAATGCGCCCTGTCGAGCGGCACGAGCCGCTATGCCCGGGACCTCGACCGCTTTCCCGGCTTCCACATCGGGTCCTATTATCTGTGGCCGGAGTCGCGGGGCTCCATCCACCTGAAATCCGCCGATCCAGAGGAACGGCCGAAGATCCAGGTCAACTATCTGGCGCATCTCCGCGACCGGGAAACCACCGTGCTCGCCTTCAAGAAGTCGCGGGAGATCGCGGCGCAACCCGCCTTGCGGAAGGTGATCGTGCGGGAGACCCGCCCGGGGCCGGAGGCCGTGACCGACGACGAGATCCTCGACTACATCATGCGGACCGGCGAGACCTCTTGGCATCCCGTCGGCACCTGCCGCATGGGCTCCGATCCGGAATCGGTCGTCGACGAGGAGCTCCGGGTCCGCGGGCTGGATGGCCTCCGCGTCGTCGACGCCTCGGTGATGCCGCATCAGATTTCGAGCAACACCAATATTCCGACCATCATGATCGCCGAGCGCGCGGCGGACCTGATCCGGCGGAACCCGACATAGCCCGCCGTCAAGATGAACCGATGTGCGCCGCCCGGACCGTGGCTTTATCCGACGGCAAAAATCAGTATATTCCAGGTCGCTAATATCGAGATGGAGGAGACGGTAATGGCACGTTGGGAAGAGCTTCCGGAGTACGAACGGGAATATCTCGCCGGGCTGCGGCTGCCCGAGTTCGACCATACGCCGTGGACCCCCGCCAAGCCGCTGTCGGAAAGGCGAATCGCGCTGATCTCGACCGCCGGTATCGAGCGCCGGGGCGACAAGCCCTACCCGTTCTTTTCCGGTGAGTTCCGCCTGATTCCGACCGACGTCGACCCGAGCGAGCTGGTGATGAGTCACCTGTCGCCGAACTTCGACCGCACGGGCTTCCAACAGGACATCAACGTGGTCATTCCCATCGACCGCATGCGCGAACTGGAGGCCGAGGGCTTCATCGGGTCGGTGGCGAAGTTCCATTACGCCTTCATGGGCGGGAGCCAGCCCCAGGACATGGAACCCCACGTGCCGGAGCTCGCCAGGCTGCTGCGCGGAGACGAAGTCGACACGGTGCTGATGTGCCCCGTCTGACCCCGCTGCACGCGCGCCGTCGGCGCGCTAGGCCACTATCTGGAGCGTGAAGGAATCGCCACGTCGAGCATCAGCCTAGTGCGTTTCCAAACGGAAAAGATGAGGCCGCCGCGAGCGCTGTGGGTGCCCTTCGAATTGGGACGCCCCTTCGGCACGCCGAACGATCCGGAGTTTCAGACCAAGGTGCTGAAGGCGCTGCTCGGGACACTGGAACCGGAGAACGGCCCGGTCCTGGCGGACTTCGACGAGGACGCGCCGCCGTCCCCGGCCGATACCGGCGACGATCAGGAGGCCTGGGCGTGCCCGATCGAGCTGCAGGCCCCGCCGCCGCAAACGAAAGGCGACGACGACGCCCTGGAACAGGCGTTGCTGCGCGAGATCGGCCAGCTTCGTCCCTGGTACGAACTGTCGGTCGAGCAGCGCGGACGCACGACCGTCGGCGTCAGCCCCCTCGATATCGAGGGCAACGCCCGGTACATCGCGGCGTTCCTGGGCGATGAGTGGCCCGACTCCCCGTCGGAAGACATGAGCGCGACGGTGGCCCTCAAGCACGCGTTCGAGGACATGCGCGCGTGGTATTTCGAGGCGGTCGCCGCCCAGCCGGGACGGGTCACGGGGACCTCGACCCAGATCATCGACTGGTTCTGGCACGAAACGACCGCCGGCGCCGTGCTCAAGAAGCTCGACGAGGTGTGCCGGGAGAGCGACGACGAGGTGATGCAGGCCTTCGGCGGCTTCCTTCTGCTCCCCCGTTACGTGACGGGGTCGGTGGGCGACGGGTCGGACGGCCGCCGGAACGCCGAGTACGGAGACAATCCGGCGATTGCGGCGGAATGACGCCGCGGCGGCACGCCTGATCGACCTGCGACGGCGAGGACCACGAAGCGAAGGAGGCCCGAAGCATGCCCATCGTCAGAGTGCAGATCCCGGAAGGGTATTCGAACGAGGTCAAGGACCGGATCGCGGACGGGCTCCGCGACGCCATCAACGACTCCATCGACCCGGGCCAGAACGACCGCTTTCCCGAGACGCGCAAGTGGATCTATCCGGCGATCACGGAAGCCTACGGCGAATTGGGCAAGGGCCTGCCGACGGTGACCATCGACACGCGGCCGGGACGGTCACGGGAGCAGAAGGACCTCTGCGCCAAGCTGATCTGCGACCTCTTTGAAAAGGTCATGGGGACACGCGACGTCTACGTCCTGCTGCGCACCACGGAGACGGGGGATCACCTCGCCGGCGGGACGGCGCTGCCCGAGTGGAAGCCGGGTTAGGGCCGCTCGCCCGCGCCCCCGCCCGGAGCTTCGCCGCGGCAGCCGTCAAAAATTCTCGACCCAGGGGCGGAGCTCGATCTCCCAGGCCCAGGAACTGCGATCCTGCCGGAGGAAATGCAGGTAGCTCCGGGCGATGGCGTCCGGGTCGAGCATGCTGTCCGGATTGTCGGGCGGGTCCACTCGCTCGGGCCGGAGCGGATTGCGGATGCCGCCGTCGATGATGAAATGCCCGATGTGGATGCCCCTGGGGTGGAGCTCCCGCGCCATGCTCTGGGCCAAGCCCCGCAGGGCGAACTTGCCCATGGCGAACGAGGCGGACTGCACGTAACCCTTGACGCTGGCGGACGCCGCGGTGAACAGGATGGCGCCGTGACCGTTGGGCACCATGCGTTGCGCGGCCGCCTGCGCGACGAGGAAGCCGCCATAGGCCGTGACGAGAATCGCGTTCTTCGTGGCCTCGCGGTCGATCTCGACGAAGGGCCCGCGCACGCGGGCGCTCGGATTGTAGATCACGACGTCCGGATCGTTCCCTTCCAACGCCCCGAACAGCGCGTCCACGTCGCCCGGCGACATTGCGTCGCACTCGTGAGCCGTGGCGCCGGTTTCGGAGCAGAGTTCCGAGAGGTCATCGACGCTCCGGGCGGCGAGCGATACGGTCATGCCCTCCGACGACAGCAGGCGGGCCAGAGAGGCAGAGAGACCGGGGCCGACCCCGACGATCAGGGCGTGCTTGTAGGTGGGAACCATGACGGATGACCTCGTTTCGTTGAAATTGAAGCGAATTCTTCAGCACCAACTCATGCCATCCGGACGCGGGAGCGGCAAGTCCCCTCCTCCAATGAGCGCACAGCCGGAAACCGAGGCCCTAGGCCTTCGGCACACTCTCGAGAGTGGTGTTTGCCGGTCGGCAAGGGCCTGCCAATGGCTGGGGAAAGCTATTGGACCGCAGCTACGTCCAGACCACCGCCCGTTACACACGCCTCGCCGATACCTTGTCTCTCGGCCTTAACGTCACCCAGCCCCTGCCTGAGCCGTTCGAGTATCAGTGCGGCAATTCGCCTTCCAGCTCGGGCAGAGCCTCCGGCGCCTTATCCGGATAACGCGTCGAATCGCCCACAACCGCGCGGCATCCACCGGATCCGGAAGGACATGTCGACCGGCTCACAAAGGGAGCCGAGGGCACGCATGATCGTATCGACCTCATGAAGTCCGAAACGGAGTCGCGCCGGACCTCGGGTCCGACTCCGGCGCGGGTCGCGGCCGCTGATGGCCTCGCGCAGGCCTTCGAGCAGGCCCTCGAGCTTCGCCTGGCCATGCTCGACCGCCCGCAAGCGTCCGTCCAGACGCTACCGAAGCTCAGCAATCTCTCCGCGCAGGCCGTCGACCGCCTGCCGCGTTTCCTGGCGCAGCTCGTCAATGCGGGCGTTCAGGCGCTCGTCAAGCCGGGAGATGTCGGCCTTGAGCCAGGCGAACAGCCCGATCATCAACGCCGCGAGGGCGAGAAAGCCGCCGATCTCGATCATCATGGCCGCCAGTGTCACCCCGCTCTCTTCCCGCCGCACCGCGCGCGGCTCGCCGGAAGCCCGCGCAATTCGGGGTGGGGTCGGACCCGAGGTCCGACCTCAACGAATTCAGCCTCCATTCCGCGGCGGCGACCGCAGCGAAGGACCGCTCGTGGTCCCTCAGCGCGTCGGATGAAGGCATCGCGCTCCGCGCTCTTGCAGGCCCGGCTTCCGCTGCGGCTGAAATCCGGGTGGATGTCTTGTCTGTCCGTGCTCATCCGTCGTGGCTTCGGCGTCTTCGCCGTCGGTCCACGAATCATTACGCTGACATGGCTGACTTCTCGCCACTGTTATCCTATAAACGCCGCGCATAAGCGAACATCGGGAGCAGCATGATGGCACATTTCGATCCGAACGAAGTCGGCATGCGTCCGCCGCCGTTCAAACACACGGTCTACAACGCCCTCGTGGTGCCGCGGCCGATCGGCTGGATCAGCACAGTGAGCCCGGACGGCGACTTCAACCTGGCACCTTTCAGCTTCTTCGCGCAGGTCAGCGGTTCCCCGCCCTGCGTCATCTACTGCCCCAACTACTTCAAGCCGGGGACCCGGGAGAGCAAAGACTCGCTCACCAACGCCGAGGACACCGGCGAGTTCGTCTACAACATGTGCACGGCCGAGCTCCTCGACCAGATGGTCGTCACATCCAAGCATTCGCCCCGGAACTTCGACGAGATGAAGGAGGCCGGGCTGGAGGGGGTGCCGTGCGAGAAGGTCGGGCCGCCGCGCCTGAAGAACTCTCCGATCGCCATGGAATGCAAGCACATGCAGACCATCGACATGCCCACGCCGCAGGACGGCAGCCGGGCCGCGATGGTCCTCGGTCACGTCGTCCAGATCCACGTCGCCGACGAGGTGATCACCGACGAGGGGCTGATCGACATGAGGAAGCTGCGCCCGGTGGGTCGCCTCGGCTACTACGACTACACCATCGTCGAGCCGGAGAACATCTTCCCCTACAAGACCCCCGACGACGACCGTTTCCACGGCCACGAGTCGAAGGCCTGGGACGAGATCCAGCCGCGCGTCGAGGAGTTCGTGCAGGAGTGATCTCGGCCAGGGACCCTCACCCGCGTCGGCGCGCCACCGTCCTCGGCCGCTCCATGGCCTACGTCGAGGCCGGGGCGGGGAGGTCCGTGGTGTTCCTACACGGAAACCCGACGTCGTCCTACCTGTGGCGAAACGTCATTCCGCACGTGGAGCCCGTGGCGCGCTGCATCGCGCCGGACCTCATCGGCATGGGGGATTCGGACAAGCTGCCGTCGTCCGACGACGAGGCCTACCGGTATGCCGTCCACCGGGACCATCTCGACGCGCTGATCGAGGCGCTCGACCTCGGCGGAGGGGTCGTCATGGTGGGCCAGGACTGGGGTTCGGTGCTGGCCTTCGACTGGGCGCGCCGCCACGCCGGCCGCATGGGCGGGATCGTCCACTTCGAGGCCATCGTGACTCCCTTCACCTGGGAGGAATTCCCCGAGAATCCCGAGGCCGCGGACTCCACACGCCGCTGGTTCGAACGCCTGCGCTCTCCAGAGGGCGAGCGGATGATCCTCGAGGAGAACATGTTCGTGGAGACTCGCATCCCCTCGCGCACCCTGCGCCAGGTCACCGAAGAGGAGATGGATGTCTACCGCCGGCCCTTCGCCGAGCCGGGAGAAGGCCGGCGCCCAACGCTGACCTGGGCGCGCAACCTGCCGGTCTCGGGCGAGCCGCCCGACGTCGTCGCCACGGTGGAGGCCAACGCCGCGTGGCTTCAGGAGACCCGGATTCCCAAAGTCTTCATCCGGGGCCGGCCGGGCGGCCTCATCCAGGGGCCGCGCATCGATTTCTGCCGGAATCTGCCCAATACGCGGGAGATCGTCGTTCCGGGAGTCCACTACATCCAGGAAGACAGCCCCGACGAGATCGGACAGGCGGTCGCCGACCTGGTCCGCGAGCTGGACGGCGGGTAGAAGTTTTGGGGTCGGACCTGAGGTCCGATCCCAAATGAATTCGGCCCCTATTCCGCCGCCGCCGCGGCGGCGAAGGACCGCTCGTAGTCCCTCAGCGCGCCTTCGATGAAGGCATCGCGCTCAGCGCCCTCGTGGGCGTCGCCCGCGACCGCGATCTCCAGCACCTTCCGGCAGACCTCGCGAACGAGCTCGTCGTCGTCCCGGCCGTCTTGCACCGGGATGTCCAGCACCGTGTTGTTGGTGTAGACGTAGTTTCGCCGACCGGCGTTGGCGCGCGCGTGAACGGCCTCCTGCGCCATATACGGGTTCTCGCCGCGAACGGCTTGACGCAGGTTCTTCCGGTTCATGTAGACCCCGACGTCCTCCTTGGTCGGGTTCTCCATCGCGTGCCGGGCGATCCGCCGCTGGCTGGTCACGGCGTCCCAGTCGCCGGGCAGGCGCTGCGCCACCTCGCGGGGCCGCGCGCCGGTCTGCCCGTCGAGGAAGTCGGCCATGTCGTACCCGCACTTGGACTTGTCGCCCACGCCAAAGGGGTCGATCGACTCGCCGAACATGCGGAGGCCGAAGACGATGCTGTTCTCGTCGTCGACGGGGACGTACCAGCGCGCCATGTAGACGCGATGGAAGTAGCGGGCTTCGCGGCCATCCTCGGCGGTATAGGGATGGAGAGTGAGGTTCGGCAGGATGACGTCGTTGAGACGCACCCAAACACTGTCCCGACCCACCCGGCGCCCAGCGCTGAAGATCATCGCCGTGTCGTCGCGGACCGAGGCGTATTCCATGACCGGAATTTGCGCGAAGACCGGATTGAAGGCGGTCGCCGGATAGCTCCCGTCGTCGTCGTCGCCGATCACGCGCATGTGCGGGCTGTGGAGCTGGGAGGTGTGCATCTGGTCGGGGATGTTGTCGAACACCTGAAGCCAGTTGCACGGGTAGATGTTGGAGTAGGAGGCGAACTCCAGGTCCCCGTAGGTGTGGAAGAACTCCCAGTCCGGGAACCTCGGCATCTCCTGGTAGTCGCCCATGTAGGCGAACACCATGCCGTAGCGCTCGAACGCGGGATAGGCGCCCTGGCCGACGATCCCGGACATGCGCTCGCCGCCGTCCGGCTCGCCGGGCACATCGAGGAGGGTCCCGTCTACGTTCCAATGAAAGCCGTGGTAGCAGCAGCGGATGCCGGTCTCCTGGACGATCCCGTACTCCAGCGAGGCGCCGCGATGGGCGCAGTGCCGGTGGAGAACGCCGACGCGCCCCGACTTGTCGCGGAACGCCACAAGATCCTCGCCCAAGATGCGAATCGCGCGCGGTACGTCGGTCAACTCCTCGGACAGGCACACCGGCTGCCAGAAGCGGCGCATGAGGGCGCCCATAGGCGTTCCCGGATCGGTATGTGTCAGCTCGGCATCCTCGGGCAGGACCCCGGTCTTCTCGTAACCCCTGTAGGCCTGGCTCCTGCCGCGGCTGAAGCTGAGATGGGCGTCGTCGGATTGCGTGCTCATGCGTGGTCCCTCCGGTTCGCTCCCCTGCCCGCGACGGCGGCGTCGACATCGCCGCCACCGTTCCGTCGGAACGGTTCGAGTTTTACTGGAACCGCCCCAGAAATCCAAACGCCGATCCGGCGAGGCCCGGGCCGATCGGCGCCGCTCAGGGGACCGCCGCGTAGGCCTCGATCTCGACCTGCCAGTCGTCGACCGCGAGACCGGCGACGATCACCGCGGTGGCCGCCGGAAAATCGACCGGAAAATTCTCCAGCCGGACCTGCTTCCAGAAGGGAACGGCAGCCTTGGTCGTGAAGTAGGCGTTGACCTTGACGACATGCTCGAGCCCGGCGCCCGCGACCTCGAGAGCCGCCCTCATGTTGGCCATGGCCTGGCGGATCTGGGTTTCCACGTCGTCGCTCACGGTCATGCCGTTCTCGTCGACGGGCCCCTTGCCGGCGATGAAGAGAATACGGCCCCCGCGCACGCCGACAACGGAACTGTAGTCGGCAACCGGCGCCCCAAAGCCCTTGACGTCAGGACGGTCCACGACGAAGCCGGAGTCAGTCATTTTCAACCTCCCAGTGCATCTTCAGAATAGCGCGACGATGGGCGGGATGCACGTCCGTCGGCGAATTCCGCCCCCTGCACCGCAGACCCCCGCTCAAGCCGATCGCTCCTGCCGGACTCGTCGCGTTTGTGCTGTTCCTGACGCCCCGCGTGTCGCGCCGGGAACAGACGCCGGCACCGGGACAGCGGATATTTCGAACGACAGGAAAGGGACGCGGGGTCGCGCGTCCCTTCCTAGTCTCGAATGTCCGTCGTTCACAGGGGTCGTCGCCATGGCACCAAGATCCATGCCTCTCGAATCTTCCACAGCCAAGACCGTCAGGGCGCCGAAGACCGCCCGCAAACCCAAGGCCAAACGTCCGCCGGTTATCGATATCAAGAAGCGCGGCGTTCCCGTCAACCTGCGCCAGAGCGGCAACAGCGAAGCCCGCATGCTGATCTCGACCCGAGTTCGCAAGAGCCCCTACTGGCACCTCTCCCATCAGGAAGGCTGCTGGGCCTACACCGTCTACAACCACATGTATCATCCGCGGGCCTACGTCAGCATGATGCAGGGCGGCTTGATGAAGGAGTACGAATACCTCACCAAGCACGTGACGATGTGGAACGTCGCGGTGGAGCGGCAGATACAGGTCAAGGGGCCGGACGCCGCGGAGTTCGTGAACCTGCTGATCACCCGCGACGTCCACAAGAAGCTGCCGACGAACATGTGTCGCTACGTCATCCTCTGCAATCACGAGGGCGGCATCATCAACGACCCGGTGTTGCTGCGGGTTGCGGAGGACGAATTCTGGTTCAGCATCTCGGATTCGGACGTTTTGCTGTGGGCGCAGGGCGTCAACGCCTTTTCGGGCCACGACGTGACGATCAGGGAGATCGACGTCTCGCCGGTGCAGATCCAGGGTCCCAAGTCCGTCAAGCTGATGACCAAGCTGTTCGGGCGCAAGGTCCTCAACATCCCCTATTACGGCCTGATGCACGCCAGACTCGGTCGGTCGAAGGTCGTGATCTCACGAACGGGGTTCTCCGGCGAGGTCGGTTACGAGATCTACCTGCGCGATGCCACACGCCATGCCGACGAGATGTGGCACGCGGTCAAGAGAGCGGGCGAGCAGTACAACCTGCGGGTCATCGCCCCGAGCCACATCCGCCGTCTGGAAGCCGGCATCCTGTCCTACGGCCAGGACATGGACATCGAGACCAACCCGTTCGAGGTCGGCCTCGGCTGGCAGGTCGATTTCTCGAAGGACGACTTCATCGGCAAGGCGGCGCTCCGGAAGATCAAGAAGGCAGGCGTGAAGCAGAAGCTCGCCGGCCTGAAGATGGGGGGCAGCCCCATCACCTGGTACAACGAGGATTTCTGGTACGTGACCAACCGCTCGGGCCAGGAGATCGGTTACATCACCAGCGCCTTCTGGTCGCCGACCCACAACACCAACATCGCCCTCGCGACCCTGCCCGCCGCCCACGCCAGGATCGGCACCCGGTTGAAGGCGGTGCTGCCGGCCGAAGATAGGCCCGTAGATGCGGAAGTCGTTCCGATGCCCTTTAAGGACCCGAAGAAGGAAATCCCCAAGCAGGCGGTACGCTAGGCCGGCACTACCGCCGGAGCACCGGAGAAGGGAGGCGGGCCGCCAAGCCCGATCCCTACGGTACCTTCTCGAAGCGGACCCTGAGGCGGCGTTCGGAGAACTTCCAGCCGTCGGCCGTGCGCACATACGTGTCGTGATACTCACCGATCCAGTCGGGCCGGTCATAGGGGATCGGGCCGTCGGCCTCGGTGTGCGGACCCGCACAACGATAGACGGCGAGGTAGACCTCGCCCCGGGCCGTGTCCTTGTCGACCGGCTCGTACCAGTAATTGGTGCAGAAGTGGCGAGTCACCATCTGTTCGCGATCGGCGAAATGACCTTTGATGGCGTCGTGGCCATGGCGCTCGACACCGCCGATCTCAAGCACGGCATCCCCTGTGAACAGGGTGACGAACGAATCGAAATTTTGCCTGTCGGCGTAGCGGACGTAGTCGTCGTTGAGGCGCCGCAGCTCCCACTCCATCTCCATGCGTTCGGTCAGTTTCACCGGATCACCCTCCCACTGAATTCAACTGCCGCCAGCATGACGGCGGCACAGCAGCCTTGGCCCACAAGCGGCGGCCAAGCCTGAGCGCGACTTCATCCTGAAGCGCCTGTGCGCCGGCGGCTACATCGGCAGATGGGTGCCGATGCCCACCTCGCGGGTCTCGAGCTTCATGTTCCGATCGGCGATCAGCGGCGTATCACCGGAGACGTCGATCACGTCGTGGTAGCGACCGACCGCCCAGACGCTCGTCGCGCCCTCAGGTGTCGTGTAGTAGATGGTCACGTATGTGAGCGCCTTGGCGGTATCGGCGCCGTCGCGCTCGATTTCATAGACCGTGGCGTGACGCATGAAGCTGCCGAGCAAACGAAAGTGCAGGGGCACGTTGGCCAGCAGCCCTTTCATTTCGCCCCTGTTGACGTCCATCCACTCCTGCTCCCTGCGGATTTCGCGGGAGTAGTTGGTGATCCTGTACTCGAACTCCTCCGTATAGAGATCGAGGTAGTCGTCGAACTCCTCGGCATCGAGAAACCGGCACGATTTATGGATCAAATTCCTGATCTGATCGTCGGTGATCGTCATCGCAGTCAGTCGAATCCGACGGAGCGGGCGCTCGGGACCCGCTCCGGAATTCAAAGCGCTACTCGGCCGCCGCCATGAAGTTCCTGGGATTGTTGGCTGGCCGTCCCATGAGCCTTCCCCACTCTCCATAGAAGTGGCGGAGATAGGCGTCGCTGTGAATGCGTTCGTGCACCTGATCCTCGAAGTACTCGACGCGGGACATCAGGTCGTAAGGATTCGCGCCGTTCTCCTGGCAGGCATGCGTCGCCTCGACGTAGGCGCAGTCCTCCGATGCGTTGCGGCTGAAAGGCCCCCAGATCTGGATGAACTGCTTCGAGCGGCTTCTGCGATCCTCCTTCGATTCGCCCTTAATGCCGAGCCCGCGCTCTTCCATGATCGTGTGACCCGGTGCGATCGGCGTCGAATGATTGAGGCGGATGCAGGTGGCACGGAAGAAAACCGATAAATTCGGAAAAATATCGGTAACCCGGAACTCGCCCGGCGCCAAGCCCTTGAAGACGAGATCGTCGCGGTTCTTCCAGCTCTTGTATTTCTTGTACTGGACCTGGAACGGGCTGCCGTCGATCAGGTGCGCATTGTACCCGTGGCCGTTCCGCTGCATCCGCCAGGGACGATCGTGATAGCCCGGAGTCAACACGCTGGTGGTACGATTCACCAAGTGAGACCATTCGTGATAGAGGTCGCAATTGGTGAGATACCAAGCCTTCCAGTTCCCGCGCACGTGAGTCTGATTGTAGTGGAAGACCTCCAGTTCGTGGTTGTTGAAGATCTCCTCGAAGGGCTCCCCCGCCTCGCCGATGTAGTCGCGCAACGACTCGGCGGCACCGTCGAAGTTGATGAACACGAGGCCGGCAAAAACGTCCGTGCGAATCTCGCGAAGCGAGAGGTCTTCCCTGGCCGGGCCCAACTCCTCGTAGGCTTCCCCGCGAGGTTGATAGGTGCAGTTGCCGAACAGGTCGTATTCCCACATATGGAAGAAGCACGTCATGTGCTTCATGTTGCCGGCCGGCTCGCGCACGATCTTGGCGCCACGGTGCGAGCAGGTGTTCACGAAGGTGCGGATCCCGTCATCGTTGCCGCGCACGGTGACCAGCGGTACGCCGGTCCACTGGTGGGCTCGGAAGTCGCCGACCTCCGCGACTTCGCTGACGTGGCAGACGAACTTCCATGTGCGGCGCAGGATCTTCTCTTCTTCCTCCCCAAAGATGTCCGGATCGGTATAGACGGACGAGTGGACGTAAGCGTCACCCTGAACACTGGGCGGAGAGAGGTGTTCTTCAGCTGTACGCGCCATGCTAAATCCCCGGAATGTAAGGCGTTTCCTCGATCCTTAGGTCAATAACTCTGACCTAATGCGCAACGATACGACATTCTAGAGAATGCCGCAATCGCGATGAACGGCGAAACCTCCTTTCGCGGCGGGATCCCGGCACCATTCTGCGGGCCCGCGTGTCATTGGTAGTCGTACCTGAGCTCTTTCTCCAAATTCACGAGCACGGCACCGTCCTCGACCTTGACCTCATAGAGGAGCAGCGGACTCTCGGCATTCTCCCGCATGTCGCCGGTCTTCATATTCCACTGCCAGAGGTGCTTGATGCAGGTGAGCGTATCGCCGTCGATCATGCCGAGGGATAGCGGCGTCTCCTGGTGCGGACAAAACGGGGGATAGGCGAAGAATTCCCCGCCGGCGTTGGCAACGAGGATGGTGATATCGCCGATCTCGAACTCGTGCAGTTCTTCTTCGTCGACATCGTCGACGGCGCAAACCCGTTGCCAGCTCATGTGGATCACCTCCGCGCCCTGGTTCGCCGACGAAACCTAGCGGCCCAGCCTGCTCTTCACAACGGGCTACCGCCTCCGGCGAGGCTCAACTGAACTTGTCGTAACGGATCGCCGACGGAGTCAACCTCGCCTCCATGACCAAGGCCCGCAGCGTCGCGTCGACCATCGGCGGCGGGCCCGCGAGGTAGGCCATCACGCCGTCCCAGCGTCCGGTCATGCGGCGCATCGCGGCTTCGTGCACGAAGCCCTCGTCGAACCGGAGTCCCGGATGTGCCGCCACCAGTTCCGCCGTCGGCGCGGCATCCGACAGGACGACCGTAACCCTCAGCCTCTCCGGATCACGGCCCGCGTAGGCCTTGAGGTGGTCGAGAAGGTAGATGTCGCGTTCCGTGCGGACACCGAAGAACAAATCCCCTTCGTAAGCCTCGAAATGTCCCGCCTCGATCGCGTGGTCGAGTATCGACAGCATCGGCGCGAGACCCGAGCCGCCGGCGATGCAGACGAGGTCGTTGGGCAACGACGGTGCATAGGTCGCGACGCCGAGTGGCCCGAAGAGACTGAGCTCGGCTCCGGTCCGGTCCTCGGCGAACAGCCAGTCGGTGAATCCGCCCTCCGGGACCTGCTTGATGACGAACGCGAGTCGGTCCGTGGAGGTTCGATAGTCGGCCATCGAGTAGGCGCGCCGGCCCTCCACGGCCGCGGTGCCGACGAGCATGAACTGGCCCGCGTTGAAGGAAACCGGACCGTCGATCGTGATCGCGACGCGGCAAACGTCGTGGGTGAGTCCTTCGACTTTCGTGATGCGCCCCGTCATCGCCTCGGGTACCGGAATATCGCCGGCCAGTCGTGCGACGTTGGCGCGCACGCCGATGGTGCAGTCGCCGAGCGCCGTGGCCTGGCACATGAGGAACTCTGATTTTTCAGATTTGACGTAGGCCCGGCCCGGCGCGTCGAGCCAGCCCTCGTCGATCTCGCCCTTGCCCACCTCGGCCTTGCAGGTTCCGCAAGTGCCGCTGCCGCACTCGTAGGGGAGACCGATACCGGCACGAAGGCCGGCATGAAGGATCTTCTCCCCCGCGGCGCAATCGAATTCGAACGACTCGCCGCGCGTGCGGACGGATATCTTCACGTCGGAAACGGAGACCGTTTGACCAAGATCAATTCCCGCGTTCCAGCCATGAGATGAATCCCCACAGACCCGCTGCCGCGCCGATAAGCAAGACGACGATGATCGTGATGAGGCACCCGTGCCGGCTCAGGAAGGATTGATCTCGAGGGTCCGGGCTTTCTCCACTGCCGTCCTCGCCACCATTCTGGTTTCCGTCGCTCATCGATGCGTCCCTCCGGTTCCATCCATCGGCAACGACTTGGCAGTCGGTCCCGCCACCATCGCCGAAAAGGTTACGGCGGCGCGGCGCGGGCTGCAACCGCGGTCCAGGACGTGTGGGCGCGCCGGAGGGCGGGCCGCGGCGCGGCCTCTATGGCGCCCTGAGCCCAAGCGCTCCAGCCATGACCGACGCACGGTTCGCTTTACGCACGCAGGGCCGCGCTTTCCGGATCGTAAGGGCTGTCGGAGATGATCCGCGCCGGGCGCAATTGATCGAGCACCCGGACTCGGCAGTCGCGACCGACTTTCGCCGCATCGGAGCGGACGTATCCGAGCATGAGGGATTTCTTTACGTAGTGGCCGTAGCCGCCCGCGGTTCCTCGTCCGACGACCTCGTCGTCCATGAAGACCGGCTCGTTGCCGAACGAGTCCGCGTCGTCTGCGTCGATCTCGATCGTGCAGAAAGTGTTGGGAACGCCGGCCCGCCGTTGTGCGATCAACGCCTCCTGACCCGTGAAGGCCGGCTTGTTCAACCGGACGAACCGGTCGAGACCGGCCTCGAAGATGGTGTTCTCCTGATTGAGGTCGGTTCCCCACAGCCGATACGACTTCTCGAGGCGCATGGAGTCCATCGCCCGCATCCCGACGAGACCGATGCCCTGAGCCTCACCCGCCTTCATCAACGCGTCGAACAGGTGGTTGTGGTACTCGATCGGATGATGAAGCTCCCACCCCAGCGATCCCACGAAGTTCACCCGCAAGGCCCGCACGCCGGGGCAGAAACCGACGGGAATTTCCTGGGCAGTCAGCCAGGGAAACGCCTCGTTCGAGACATCGGCGTCCGCCAGCCGCTGCAGGATATTACGCGCCTGCGGACCGGCAAGAACGAACACCCCGTACTGCGTCGTCACGTCCTTGAGATAAACCGAGCCGTCCCCGGGGAGCAGCTTCGTGAGAAAGTCGAGATCATAGTCGTGCGCGGCGCCTGAGCTCACGAGGAAGAAACGCTCGCCCCAGGGACCGTCGGAGAGGCGGGTGATGGTGAACTCGGATCGGATCGAGCCCGACGGGTTGAGGGCGTGGGCGAGCGAAATGCGGCCGACATCCTGCGGGACGTTGTTGGCGACGAGGCGATCCAGCCACTCCCGCACTCCGAGGCCTTCGGCTTCGAACTTGGAGAACGACGACAGCTCGATGAGTCCCGCCCGGTCCCGGGTCGCGTGCACCTCGTTGCCGACGTGCTCGAACCAATTGGAACGGCGGAAGGAATACGCGTCCTTGCGCTCGACCCCCTCCGGCGCGAACCAGTTCGGCCGCTCCCAGCCGAACCGCTGGCCCCACACCGCGCCCATGCGGTCCATCCGCTCGTAGCTGGGCGGCGCCTTTGCCGGACGGCACCCGGGGCGTTCCTCCATCGGGTAGTGAATGATGAAAACGTGCTCGTAGGCTTCCGTGTTCTTGAGCTTGGCGAAATTCTTGGAAACCACCCCGAATCGCCGCGGATCCACGCCAATCATATCGACGCTGGGCTCGCCCTCGATCATCCATTCGGCGACCTGCCAGCCGCCGCCGCCCGCCGCGGTGATCCCGAAACTGTGGCCTTCGGAGAGCCAGAAGTTGGGCAGCCCGAAGGCCGGCCCGACCATCGGATTGCCGTCGGGCGTATAAGGGATCGGCCCATTGATGATCTGCTTGATGCCGGCGTTCTCAAAAGAGGGCACGCGCCGCGCCGCGGCCTCCACGTGCGGCAGCAGGCGATCGAGATCGCCGGGAAACAGATCCTTCTCGAAGGTCGCCGGAACCCCGTCGACGAAGCAGGCCGGCGCGCCGCGCTCGTAGGGACCGAGCAACCAGCCCATCCGCTCCTCGCGGAAATAGTAGGAGGCGTCCGATTCGCGCAGCACTGGGAGCTCGCCGTTTCCCGCCTCGCGGTACGCCCTCAGTTCAGGCACTTCGTCGGTGACGATGTACTGGTGCTCGACGGGCACGGAGGGGATTTCGAGACCCACCCAGCTCGCGGTCCGGCGGGCGTAATTGCCGGTCGCGCACACGACGTGCTCACAGCGAATGTTCCCTTGCACCGTCTTGACGATCCATTCGAGCGATTCGGAGCGCTCGATTCCCGTCACTTCGGTCTGCTGGTGAATCTCCGCGCCCATGTTACGGGCGCCGCGTGCCATGGCCATGGTGACATCGGCCGGGGCGATGTGTCCGTCGGTCGGATGCCAGAGCGCGCCCACCAGACCTTCCGTGTTGCAGAGCGGCCAGAGCTTCTTGATCTCGTCGACCCCGATGAGGTGGCAGTCGACACCGATGGTCTCCGCCGTGCACTGGTAGCTGCGGTATTCGTCCATGCGGTCGCGGTTGGTCGCTAAGCGGAGATTGCCGTTGACGTGGAATCCCACGTCCTGGCCCGTCTCTTCCTCCAGGATCTTGTAGAGTTCCACCGAATACTGGTGCAGCTGACCGACCGAATAGCTCATGTTGAAGAGGGGCAGGAGACCGGCCGCGTGCCAAGTCGAACCCGCCGTGAGCTCCGTCCGCTCGAGCAGGACGACGTCCGTCCACCCCTTCTTGGCCAGGTGGTAGAGGACGCTGACCCCGTTCACGCCGCCACCGATCACCACGACTCGCGCCTCAGACTTCATCGCCGTCCTCCTCCGATACGCGGGATCCACCGCCTCATGCGGCGTCAGCATCCTTGAGCCCAACACTGCCTCGGACTTGTCCTTGCGCGACGTTCCCTATTCGGATTGCGCCGCGCAATCGTCGCAGGCAATGACAACGGTCTGGAGGGTACAGCCGACCGAAATCCAATGACACGATCTTCGCGCCCCGCCCTTCGGGCAGACGGCCCCGACTGCACCTGGGACACATGCGGCTATTTCACGTCCAGCATGATCAGCAACGCCGACAGGGTGAATACCGAAACCGCGGTCGAGACAACCACGACCGCGGCCGAGCGTTCGACATAAGTGCCGTAACGTTGTGCCACGACGAATACGGGCACGCCCGTGGGGAGGGCGGCATGGATGACGGCTGCTGCCGCCCAGATACCGTCGAGGCCAAAAACCTGATATGCCAGCCACCAGGTTATCAGAGGTTGTATCGCCAGCTTCACGACCACCAGCCATGTCACCTCCTTCGGATCGGCCCGAACCTTGCGGCCACCCATGAAGAGCCCGGCGGCGAACAGGGCGCACGGCCCGAAGGCACCGCTCAGCATGTCGAAAAAGGTAACGGCCGCGGTCGGCAACTGCAGGCCGCTGCCCGAGGCCCCGAGACCGGCCACCGCCGAGCGCGCCGAGGAACGCCCAGTTGAAGAATTCCTCGAGGGACGTACGGTACAGGGAAATGAAGGCCAGGGCCGGGCCCGCCGCGTAATAGACGAATTGGCTTATGGCTTCGCTGGCATCCTCCATGAGCAAGCGGGTACGTGCAGCCACATAACCCGCCAGCATGATAGCGAAGATCGGCAGGATGACTTCGACGATGACGGCCATGAACGGAGCACGCCGACCGGCAGGTCGGTCGCTTTAATTCTGCCAGCAATGGCGCGCACCACGCTACAGGAAGACCACCGCGAGGCCCATGACGATCAGCAGCCACAAGCACGCTTGGCGGTAGACCTCGTTGGATGCCCGTCTGAACATCCAGGCGCCGAGCCACGTGGGCAGTGCGAATGGCGGGATCAGCAAAACGCCGAGAACGAGTGAGCTCAAATCCGCACCGCCTGCGAGCGTGACCCCAACCATGGTGAGGGCCGCCATGACCCCGAGGACGATCAAGATATTGGCGCGCTGAACGGCAGCTCCGATGCGTCCCGACAGGTAGTAGATACTCGCCCCCGGGGCGCCCATGCCGAAGAAACCCGTGGTGAAGCCCGTGAACGACCCGGCCGCCGCACTTGTCAACATGTTGCGGGGACCGTCGTAGTTCCAGCCGCGAATCATGACGAGCGCGACCAGAATGACGATTGCGCCCATCAGACGCCGGGTGACGCCGGAATCGACGACGAACAGGAGGAAGATGCCGATGGGAACAAAGACGAACCCCATGAGGCTCGCCGGAATGACGTCCGGCCAGTCCGCGTCACGCATCGCTTCGGGAAGCAGCAATACGTATCCGAGGGTGGCGAGACCGATGCCGACGGCGATGGCTTCCGCCGGACCGTAGACGAACGTAAGCAACGGAATCATGACGAGGCTTGATCCGAAGCCGGTGAAGCCATTGAGCAGGCCGCCCAAGGCCGCCACCGTCACGGCATAGGCGAACTCCGGCCGCCGGTACTCGTCCGGGTCCATGCCCCGAGCGGTTGCCAGTTCCGCGAACGTCGTTCCCGACGTCATCCAGTACCAGACACCCATCGCCGCGCACATGACGCTCGATCCGATGCACAGGAGAAGCAGCGATCTTCTGAAGGCCGTGTCGAACAAGTGTCCTCCGGGCGGTTCCGTCACAACCATGCCTCCACCGGGATGCATCGGATCGAGAGACCGTTCCAGACTCCAGCCGAACCCGTTCGTGTCTCATCCCGATGATGCTGTCGAGCCCCGAGCGGAACAAGGCGTTGGAAAACATTTCGCTACGCACCCGCCTGTTTTTGCTCTACTTTTCCGCGGTCCTGAGGGTCAGACGGTGAAATCTGCAGGCCGGTGGAGCGATGTTCGGGGTACCGTCCGGAAAAACGCCTGAGGCCATCGGGTTCTTCATGGTCCCGAGCTTCTCGATGATCGCCTTCGCGTCGGCGATCGAGCCGCTACGCCTAGCCAACCGCCTCAGCGACAAGGCCCTCTACGAGTGGATGCTCATTTCCGGTGACGGGGGTCCCGTCACCGCCAGCAACGGAATCTCGGTCAATCCCCATTTCGCCATATCCGAGATCGATAGCGGGATGGCGAAACGGCAGATTCCGACTCTCATCCTGGTCAGCGGAGTCGGCGCCGAAGTCTACAACAACCCGGACACATTCGCGTGGCTGCGACGCCTTGACCGCCAGGGCACCGATATCGGGGCGTTATGCACGGCCGCGCACGTGCTAGCCCGCGCCGGTTTGCTCGATGGCAAGGTCTGTACCCTGCATTGGGAAAACATT
This sequence comes from Alphaproteobacteria bacterium, assembly GCA_021296255.1. GTDB lineage: Bacteria > Pseudomonadota > Alphaproteobacteria > UBA2966 > UBA2966 > UBA2966. Next base: position 130,554 of record JAGWAU010000006.1, read on the forward strand.
CCGAGCTTCCGGGAGACCTACCCGGACATCGAAGTCACCGACGATCTGTTCGAGATCGACGGCAACCGCTTCACCTGTTCCGGCGGGACGGCGGCTCTTGACATGATGCTCCATCTCATCCGCGCGGAGCACGGCGAGGAGTTGGCGACCCGCGTCTCCGAGGAATGCATCCTCGACCGCGTGCGCGGAGGACAGGACCACCAGCGCATGCCCCTGGCCGTCCGCCTCGGCGTCGACAACCGCAAGCTGATCGACTCCATCCACATGATGGAAACCCATCTCGAAGAGCCGCTCTCCCAGGAGGAGCTCGCCGCGGCCGTCGGTATTTCCCGCCGCCAGCTGGAGCGCTTGTTCCAGCGGCACGTGGGGCGCCCTCCCAACCGCCACTACATGCAACTGCGTCTCGACCGGGCGCGCAAGCTTCTGCTGCAAACCGACATGGCCATCGTCGACGTGGCGATGGCCTGCGGATTCGTCTCCGCCTCGCATTTCGCCAAGTGCTACCGGCAGTTTTACGGCGTGACACCACGTCAGGCGCGGGTCAACGGCCTTTAGAACGGTTGGGGACTCCCACATCCGTCGTTTGCGCGGGCCTGACACCGATCCTCCGACATGGACGCAAGGCTTTCGATCCAGCCAGCGGTGCGCTTCAACCCACCGAACGGATAGATGTGCAGGGAACCGAGCCCAACCTCCGGGTGTGCGGCAGCGTACGCCGCGAGGTCGAGGACCATGCGGCTGGAATCCGCTACGCGCGCCGCGCTGGCAAACCCCTTGCCGTGGCGCAACAGTAGTCTCATGGAGGGACCGATACCGCACATCTTCGCATACCGCATCAAGGTGCCGACGCGGGCCGGGCCGGGCACGCCCACGTGAACGGGCAAGCGCACGCCGGACGCACGCACCCGCCGCAGCCAATCGATCACGGGCGCGGCGCCGAAGGCGAACTGGGTGATCACGAACACGTTGAGCCCTGCTCGCACGGAGTGATCCTGCTTTCGAATCAACGCGTCCAGTAGTTCGCCGTCGGAGACGTGAGGATGACCTTCGGGATATCCGCCGATGCCGACACGCGTGATGCGGTGTTCGGACAGCAGGCCGGTTTCGAGAAGCTGCAAGGCGGAACCGAAAGGGCCCCTCGGCGATGCGACGTCGCCACCGATGACGAGAAGCTGATCGACCGCCGCCTCGGACCTCAAACGCCGCAACAGCCGATCCAATGAGCCGGTATCCGGCATTCCCCGCGCCGCGATGTGGGGGACCGGCACCATGCCCCGCTCCCGCAGTGCGACCGCAGCGGCGATCGTCTCATCCGCCACGGCGCCCGGCAGCCAGGGGACGAAGACGCGCGTTTCCCGTGCAAGGAATTGGTTGACGGCGTCGTCGGTGGCCTGCGCGGGGGTCACTTCGATGGAGCGGTTCTCGAGCAGCGCGCCTAGCCCGTCCGGCCCCCGCACATGCGCCTCTCCATCGCGTCCCGGGATCGGGCTCGCCGGAAACAGGACTACCATGGCGCACCTCATTCGACGGAGATGGACGAGTCCGGACCGTCATCGCCCGAAGCGGCGACAAAATAATCGAAAACCGTCCGCATACTGCCTCGTGCGCGACCCCTGCCCTCCCGATTGCGACGCTCCGCTTGGAGGGCGGTCGCGCGAGACCCGCGCCGGTGCTAGATTCGACTGAACGCACGATTGAGAATCCGCGGAAACCACCATGCCATCACGATCGGCCGCGACCTGGGAACGCCCCCCTCCTCTTCCCGACGGTCACTACGTCAGTGGCCGCGTGTATCACGACGAACAGATTTTCGCCGAAGAGCGCGAACACATATTCAGGAAGGTGTGGCACTTCGTCTGTCACGAGAGCGAGGTGGCGGAAGCCTTCGATTTCCGCACCGTCGAGCGCGCCGACGTGCCGCTGTTAGTGGTCCGGGGCGAAGACGGCCACATCCGCACTTTCATCAACGTCTGCTCCCACCGCGGCGCGCGGGTGGCGATGGAGCCCGGCGGCAACGCCCGCACCTTCACCTGCTTCTACCATCACTGGACATACGACACCGAGGGGTCCTGCGTCTCCATGCCGCGCCCCGAGGGCTACGACCATACTCCGATTCGCAAGGAGGACATGGGACTGCGAGAGGTGAAGACGGATGTGAAATGGGGCTTCGTCTTCGTCAACCTCGACGACGACTGCGCGCCGCTCGACGATTTCCTCGGCGGGGCCCTCGACATCTTCGATCGGGTTCTGCCCAACGCGGAGCTCGAGGTGTTCCACTATCACCGCGCCGAGATCGACGCCAACTGGAAGGCCTATCAGGAGACCATCGTCGATCTTTACCACGAGTTCATGCACGTGATCCTTCGCGACACCCAGATGCCCGCCGCGAGCATGGACGACCGCGAGATGCGTACCTACGCGAACGGTCATGTCACCATCGCCGGACTCAAGGCGGACTACGAGAAGTACGTGGGTTGGGGCCACCGCGACGACTCGACGTGCTTCCCCGGCCTCGAGCCGGACGACGCCCGTTTCGCGCCACTTTTTCCCGCCCAGACCTTCATCACGCGGGGCACGGTCATGCGGATCGACACGGTGCAGCCGGTCACGGCCCACAAATGCCTGATCGAGTCCCGCGGGCTCGGCTTGAAGGGCGAGTCGCCGGAAGACCGCATGATGCGGATCGATCAGCACAACGAGTACTGGGGCCCGTTCGGCCGCAACGTTACGGAGGACGCGTTCGCCGCCGAGGGTTGCGAAGTCTCGTTCGGCAAGGGTGCGGCCCTGCGCGGCATCATCGCCCGCGACGAAGGCGGCAAGGGCCAGTGCGACTCAGGCCTCCGCGGGTTCTGGGCGGAATGGAGCCGGCGCATGGGCCGCCCGGCGAGCCACCCGACCAACGACTGACCGCGCCTCCGTGTCTGCCAGCAACGACGCCGTCCGCGAGCTGATCTATCGCTCGTGCCGTTGTCTGGATACCCACGACTTCGACGGCTACATCGCGCTTTGCGCACCGGCGTTCCGCTATCGGATAACGGTCTACAGCCCCGAGCTGCGCAAGGAGATGATTTGGCTCAACCACGACCGGGACCGGCTCGCTGCGCTTCTGGCCGCCGTGCCCCGTCACCTGGCGCGCCTCGGATCCCTGCAGCGCAACGCGACCGTCTACACCATCGAGCGGGATGGAACCGAGGGACCGGCTCGGGTCACGTCGGCTTTTTCGGTCTTCAACATCGACAACGAAGGCCGGCCCAGCGTCTTCGCCGTCGGGCACTATCACGACACGGTCGACGTCGGCGGCGAGCGGCCGCTGCTCGTCGCGCGCAACGCCCGCCTCGCGTCCCGCGACCTCGGCATCGGCTCTCACGTCCCCATTTGAGCGCCCGATACCGAGCCGCTAGATTGTCCTGTCCGCCCGATACCGATACGTCGCGTTCGAGATGACACCATGAGCCGAACCGCCATCGTCACCGGAGCGAGCCGGGGCATCGGTCGCGCCATCACGGAACGTCTCATCGAAGAGGGCTGGCGCATTTACAACTTCGACCGCGAGCCGCCCAGTGAACGCCAGGACCTTCGGGACCAATGGGTCGAGGTCGACCTGACCGAGCCGGTTTCCCTCGAGGAGGCGCTCGACCGCATTCTCGCGGAGGGGCCCGTGCTCGGCGTGGTGAACAACGCGGGAATCGTCGGCCGCCAGTCGATCGATGAATTCACGCCGGAGGTATTCGACCGGGTGCTCGCCACCAACACGCGCAGCGCCGGGCAGATCGTTCGGGCCGTCGTGCCGGGCATGCGCGAGGCGCAATTCGGGCGCATCGTCAATATCTCGAGCCGCGCCAGCTTGGGCAAGCACGACCGCAGCTCCTATGCCGCCGCCAAGGCCGGACTGATCGCCATGTCGAAGGTCTGGACGCTCGAACTCGCCGGCGACGGCATCACCTGCAATGCCATCGGTCCCGGTCCCATCAAGACCCAACTGTGGATGGCCGCCAATCCCGCCGACGATCCCCGCACGACGGCGCTCGTCGAGAGCGTGCCGGTGGGCCGCATGGGCGAACCGAGGGACATCGCCAACGCGGTCGCCTTCTTCATGGACGAACGCTCGAGCTTCGTCACCGGGCAGATCCTGTACGTCTGCGGCGGCATCACCGTGGCCCGAGGCGGCGCCTAGCCCGATTCCGGGTGGGCCGGGAACCGCTCCGGTTTGCGGAACCCGGTCACGGCTCCTTAAGCTGATCGCATGAGCAACCCGCAACCGTTCGAAGTCTTCGGCATCCGCTATGCACGGCATGAAGGATGGCCGATCCCGGTCTATTTCGAACGCACGTCCGGGCGCGACACGATGGTCATGGACTTCTTCTGCTGGGTGGCGATCGGCCCCGAACGCACCGTCTTCATCGATACCGGCTTCGACGCCGACGAAGGAAGGTTCCGAGGTCACGAGTTCCTGCGCTGCCCCGCCGACACCCTCTCGGAACTGGGCGCGGACACGACTCGGGCGACGGACCTCGTCCTTACCCACCTCCACTACGATCACGCGGGCAATCTCGACAAGTTTCCGAGTGCGACGTTGCACCTCCAGGAGAAAGAGATCGCCTTCGTCACCGGCCGCCGCATGAATACCCGCAATTTCAGACGCGCCTATCAATCGGACCACATCGAGCTAGTGTTGCGCGCGATCTACGATCGCCGCGCCACTCTGTACGACGGCGACTCGGAGATCACGCCCGGATTGTCGATCCACCGGGTCGGCGGACACACCATGGGCATGCAGGTGGTGCGCGTGTTCACCAAACGCGGCTGGGTCGCGCTGGCCTCCGACGCGATTCACTACTACGAGGAGCTCGAGCGGTCCGTGCCCTGGACGAATGCCGTCGACATCGACGAGATGATTCATGCCCACGACATCCTCAGGGACATCGCGGAGTCCACCGATCACATCGTTGCCGCCCACGACCCGAAGGTGCTTCGGCAATATCCGGCACCGACCGCCGACCTCGAAGGATTCGCCGTCCGCCTTGATGTGGAACCGAGGGCCGGCTAGACACGAGAGGGGACGCCGATGATCGTCGACATGCGCCTGCGCCCCCCGCTCGAGAGCTGGGTCGACAAACCGCAATTCCAGCGCGGCTCGGAGGCGAAGTATTATCCGTCCCGAATCGGGTTTCCCCGTCCGCCATCGGCCGAGCGGCGGTCGATCGAACTGCTCCTCCGGGAAATGGACGCCGCCGGCATCCGGTGGGGCGTGATCATGGGGCGGCAGTCCGCACCGCCCCTCGGCATGATCCCCAACGGCGAGATCGGGGACCTGATGGCCAGGCACCCCGACCGCTTCGTGTCGTTCACCGGAATCGATGTCAGCGCCGACACCGACGATTCCCTCGCGGAGATCGACGGGTGCTTCGAACGCCCCGGGTTCAAGGGAGTGTCCATCGAGCCCGGCGCGTCCCCGACCCCGATGACCGCCGACGACCGGCGCCTCTATCCGATCTATGAGCACTGCCGCGACCGCGGCGTTCCCATCTCCATCACCTTGAGCGGCATGCTCGGCCAAATGGTCGGCGCGTCGTGGGAGTTCAATTCTCCCCAACCCCTCTATCGGACGGCGAAGGACTTCCCTGATCTACAGATCGTCGTCTCGCACGCCGCTTGGCCCTATGTGCAGGAGATGCTGGGTGTCGCTTTCGTTTGCGGCAACGTATGGGTTTCACCGGACCTCTACATGGTGGGGACCAACACCCCGGGGGCGGCCGAATACGTGAAGGCCGCCAATTCCTACCTCTCGGACCGGGTGCTGTTCGGTACGGCCTATCCCAGCCGGCCCCTCGTGGAGAGCGTGCAGGCGTTCGACGAGTGGATTTTCGAGCCCGGCGTCAAGGAACAGGTGCTCGGGCTCAACGCCCTGCGACTGATGCAGATGGACGCCTGACCCTCAACCCCTCGCGCCGAAGCGCCGAAAGCGTGGGTATTCGGGACGGGGTGAATGCGTCAATTCAGATAGCCGAGGAAACGCCACCAGAGATAGCTGACGGGCGTGAGCACGAGGAGACCTGTCAGGCCCACCGCGAGGCACGTCCGCGTGAGCTGCGCGTTGGGCACGTTGCAAACCGCGCCCACGATCAGCAGAGGTCCCATCTGGTAGGGTAGCAGGTAGTTCGAATACCCGACCGCGTGCATGTTCAGGACGGTCGCTACCGGAAGCCCCGAAGCCTCCGCGATGCTCCCCGAAAGAGGCACCATGACGGCCGCGATACCCGGCGCCGTGATGAGGAACTGGACCACCGTATCGATCAGGATCACCGCTGCAAACGTCATGACGTCGTGGCCCGGCTCGAAAGCGACGGCGGCGTGAAGTTCCCGCCCGATGATCTCGCCGAGTCCGACATGGTCCACCAGGGCCCCGACCCCGAGGATGGCAGCGGTGAGGAAGATGGGGACGAAATTGATGTTGCCGGCGAAGATGGTCCGGGGCAGCACGCCTATGACCGGCAACATGCAAGCCAGCGCTGCCGCCAGGGCGATCCACGCTGGCGAGACCTGATGCGCGAAATCGGTCATCCAGGCCAACAGCGCCAGTACGAGGAACAGTCCCAGACGCTTCTCGTCCGCCGAGGCTGGCGCATCGGTCGTCCCTTGGTCGGAGAATGTCGGGCGGTCGGGGAACATCACCACGATCGCCCCGACGATCACCAGCGCCTTGAGGACGCCCAGCGTCGGAAAATGCAGCAGCAGGTAGGGTCCATAGGTCAGCACGACTCCGTAGACGCTTTCCGCCCCGCCCATCAGCACCAGATTGGGCACGTTTGCCGGCAGGATCCCGGCCGCAGGCGACGAGGTCCCGAAACCCATGGCCAGCACGACTCCGAGATAGCCGTTGCTGCCCGGCCGGAAGCCGAGCCGCTCGGCCAGCGCCATCGCGATCGGAGCCAGCAGGACGATCCGCCCCATGCTCGAGGGCATGAGGAATGCCAGCACGACGCCGACGGTGACCATACCGGCGATCACGCCGGCGTAACCGAAGGTGAAGCGCCGGGCGAACGCGTTGGCGATGCGCGCGCCGAGCCCCGTGGTCTGCACGGCGGCGCCGATCACCAGGCCGCCGAAGACCGTCCAGTTCGCCGCGGAATGGAACCCGGAAAAGACGACCTCGGCGGGCGCCACGACCAGCAGCATGGCCAGGAGGAAGAACAGGAGAGAGGTCAGGATCTCCGGGATGATGGCCGTCGCCCACAACGCCAGCACCGCCACGATCAGCGCCGCGCTGTTGGCCTGGCTGACGCCGAGATCGAAGGGCCGCGCGACGGCGATCCAGAGGGCGGCCGCGCCGGCCGCGGCCGCGACGACATGGCGCAGGCGGAATACGTCCATGGGAACCCGAACCACGCCGTTCACGCCGGCCGGCTCGCGATACGTTTGCGCCGGGAGCGTGCCAGAGACGGTGCAGGAGGGCTTCCGTTCCGGCGATCGTTGGAGTTCAAGAGATCCTGGGGTTCAGCAAGAGCGGAAGCCAGGGCGCCGGGGGCAAGCAACCGTCTCCCATGGGGAAGGGCTTGCCGTTTCGGTCGACCGGCGGTTGCGCGTTCAGCCGGTCGTAATAGCGCTGGATGTGAATCGGGTTCGTCTTGTCGAACGGCTCGACCAGCCGCTCCGGCTTGGACATCGAGCCCATGGCCGGTTCCGCCTCGTCCGCGAGCGCGGGCCCTGCGGCCACCAAGGTCAGACAGAACAGCGCGAGGACCGCGCGCCGGACAGGCATCACCACTGCGTTCCCGTGGTTCCCACAAGTCGTTGCATCCTAGGGATTTCCGCCTCGCGGCACAATTCGGGAATTCGCGGGAAGCCTTCGCCCGTTCAGCCGTTGGCGGACAAGCCCCCGGAGAGTGCCTTGCCCGACAAGCGGCCGACGAACCCCCGCCGTCCCGTCCGTCGTGAACCGGGTCATTGATTTCGCCGGTCGAAACGTTGACGATGGTCCGGCGGCGCACGTTCCGAAACGACCGAGGAAAGCACGGACATGCAGTTCCGGATGAAGCAGGTGTTCGACAGCTCGCGGGAGAAGCTGCGCGAGAAGCCGTCGCGCGGCCTGATGTCAGCGACCGTCGAGAGCCGGCAGGTCGACGGCTTTGAAAGCCACGTCTCCATTCGCGATTTCACCATCGTGGCGGATGAGCCCAGGAATTTCGGCGGCGGGGACAAAGGCCCGAAGCCCTCGGAGATCCTGCTGGCGGCCCTGGCCGCCTGCCAGGAGGTGACCTATCGGCTCTACGCCGACGCCATGGAGATTCCGCTGCGGAGCGTTTCCGTCACGGTGACGGGGGAGGCCGACCTGCGCGGTTTCGTCGACGTGGACGGCATTCGTGCCGGCCTGCAGCGGGTGACCGGCACGGTGACCCTGGACACGCCGGCCGGTCCGGAGGACATCTGGCGCCTGCGGGCCAGAGTCGACGCCCACTGCCCGGTGCTCGACTCGCTCCAGACGCCGATCGAGGTCAGCCTGGACCTGGAGGTCACGAACTCGGAACGGCAGGCGGCGGAGTAGCGGCCCTCATCGTCGTCCGCAGCCGCACGACATGAGCAACGGCGACCTGAACCGGATTTCGAACTACATCTGGGGCATCGCCGACGACGTCCTGCGCTACCTCTATTATGTGCGCGGCGGCGGTCGCGCTGCCCGAGGAGCCCGACGATCCGGACGCGGTGCGGCGGCTGCTCGCCGACGCCGCTGCGCACGGCGCGGATCGGCGTTACTTGTCTAGTCTCTCGGGCGGCCCGGAACACGGCGCAGACTGTGTGAAACATTAGCAAGATATAATCTTGGAGAAAATAATTCCGAATTATCTTTCTTTACGGAAGATAAAGTCGCAAAATCTGTAAATTTCGGAGCGTCTGAGAAAATATTTCTATGTATTGGAAAGAAATTTGGTTTTCACACAGTCTGGGCGGTTCATCGCGCCAGAGAATGCCGGCCCCAGGAGGCCACGTGTGGCACACGCGGGGTCGAGTTTGCTACAACGGGCCGCGCCGCCCCCGGGCGGCGTCTGAATTCCTGTCGCAACGGCCCTTCCGGCCGTACGTCACGTACGAGAAGGAGGACGGATGTCCCAGTTGGTCAATCCCCATGGCGGGGGTGCCCTGAAGCCGCTGCTGGCGCCCGAATCGGAGCGTGCGGCCGGCCTCGAACGGGCCAAGTCCCTCAAACGTGTCCCGATCACGAGCCGCGAGGTGTCCGACTTCCTGATGCTGGCGATGGGCGCCTACACGCCGCTCGACGGCTTCATGGGGCATGACGACTGGCGTGGCGCCTGCGTCGACATGAGGCTTGCCGACGGCACCTTCTGGCCTATTCCCATCACGCTTTCCTGCGAACGGTCCCTCGCCGACTCGATCGGCGACGGCGAGGAAGTCGCGCTCGTGGACGCGGATTCGAACGACGTGCTGGGCACGCTCGCCGTCGAGGAGAAGTACATCATCGACCGGGAGCTGGAATGCAACAGCGTCTTCCGCACGATCGATCCTGGTCACCCCGGCGTACAGAAGGTCGTGGCCCAGCCCGAGGTCAATCTCGCGGGCCCCGTCGTCGCCTTCAGCGAGAGCCGCTATCCCCAAACCTACGAGGGCCTCTATTACCGCCCCGGCGAGACCCGTAGGCTATTCCGGGAGAAAGGCTGGTCGCGGGTGGCGGCGTTCCAAACTCGCAACCCCATGCACCGCAGTCACGAGTTTCTCGCCAAGATCGCGGTCGAGGTCTGCGACGGCGTGCTGATCCATCAGGTCCTCGGCGCACTCAAGCCCGGCGACATTCCCGCCGGCGTCCGGGTCGAGGCCATCGACAAGCTCGTGGAGAACTACTTCGCGCCCGGCACCGCGGTCCAGGCGGGCTATCCCATCGAGATGCGCTATGCCGGACCGCGAGAGGCGCTGCTCCATGCCCTCTTCCGTCAGAACTTCGGCTGCTCCCACCTCATCGTGGGCCGCGATCACGCCGGCGTCAGCGATTACTACGGGCCGTTCGATGCCCAAGACGTCTTCGACGAGCTCGGCCCCGGCGACTTGGAGATCCGGCCCCTCAAGATTGACGTCACCTTCTTCTGTCACAAGTGCGAGGGCATGGCGACGGGCAAGACTTGTTACGATCCGGGCGACGGCGACCCGCCGGACGAGGCGGCCCGCATCGCCTTCGCCGCGGATGTGGCGACCGGCGCGGCCGAGGCCCGGCCCTGCGCGCACGGGCCCGAGACCAAACTCTCGATCTCCGGCACCCGTCTGCGCGAGATGTTCGCCAACCACGAGACCGTGCCCGAGGAGTTCAGCCGCCGCGAGGTTCTCGAGATCCTCCAGGCCTACTACGACGGCTTGGCGTAAGGAGGCGGCCGCGCCTTTTCCCGGCCCATCGGCTTGACAAAGTCCCGCTTCTCAAACTACTCAACACTCACAATCCCGGGTTCGCTAAGCGCGGCCGCGCTCGCGGCGGAATCACGGGTGCATGTAAGGCATCGACTTTCCGGACAGGGCAATCCCCGTCGCGTATGGACTTTGACTTTTACATTGCCGGTCGCGCGGACCGGTATTCGGTCGGAGACCACGCTTAACCGTCATCGGGGGCTGGCGCCTGAGGCGGACTCGCTGACGATCCTCGGGTCCCTGCGGCAATCGAACTGGCTACCATCGGGGTGCTTTTGATGTTCAGCGTTAATCCCTTCGCCGAGATCTCGGCGACCATATCGCCCGCCGTCATGCAATGGTACATCATCGTGATGGCCCTATTCGTGGCGGGCGGCACGCTCTTCGACATGATCCATAAGAAGAGCGCCCGCTACTTCTTCCAGGACTGGACGGCCAAGAAGAAACGCGCGACCAAGCCGCTCGGCGGCGGCGAGATGGTCTCGCTCGCGGTCGAGACCGCCGTGGTCGACGTGCTCGCCTCGGGTGAGTTCTGCAAGGTGCCACGCCGCATCGCGCACCTGCTGTCGTTCTACGGCTTCCTGGCCTACCTCATCGCCACTGTCGTCATGGTGTTCTCGTACCCGACCAAGGAGATGGCCACCCCCACCTGGCTGCCCAACCTCTGGTACCTCGGCGCCGCGCTGGTCATGGTGGGCGGCTACTGGTTCTGGTTTTTCATCCGAGTCGACGTCGCCAAGGAGGAGCACTCGCCCTTCCGCCTGATGCACGCCGACCTCTTCGTCGTTTCACTGCTGGCCAGCGTCACGCTAGGCTTCATCTGGGGCCTGACCCAGGCTGCCGGCGAGGCCGGCTGGGCCAACTTCTTCCTGGCGCTCTACGTCATCGCCAATACGGTGCTCTTCGTCGGCGTGCCGTGGTCCAAGTTCTCCCACATGTTCTACAAGCCCGCGGCGGCCTTCCAGAAGAAGGTCGAGGAGGCGGACGGCTCGACCAACCTGCCGCCCCCCGCCGACCGGCCCCTTCTCTAGAAGCGACACCGCCAATCCAGGAGCGTATCGGCATGCCTACTTTCGTTTACATGACGCGTTGCGACGGCTGCGGAGAGTGCGTGGACATCTGCCCCTCCGACATCATGCACATCGACAAGACCTATCGCCGCGCCTACAACATCGAGCCCAACATGTGCTGGGAGTGCTATTCCTGCGTGAAGATGTGCCCGCAGCACGCCATCGACGTCCGCGGCTACGCCGACTTCGCGCCGCTCGGCCACAGCGTCCGCGTGCGCCGCGAGCCCGAGAAGGGCACCATCTCCTGGAAGATCAAGTTCCGCGACGGCCGCGAGAAGGACTTCGTCTCCCCCATCCGCACCACGCCCTGGGGCTCGATCGAGGAGCCCAAGGACTTCCCGGCGCCGACGGAGGAGGAATACACGTCGCAGGAGCTCTGGCACGAGCCCGCCGCCCTGAAGATCGATGCCCTGCCCACTCTGGCGGGCAAAGAGAAGGCCTGAAGACATGGGTTGGTTCAACACGAGAGAGACGATCACCGTAGACGCTGACGTCCTCGTCATCGGCGGCGGCTTCAGCGGCTGCGGCGCCGCTTACGAGGCCGGCCACTGGGGACGCGACATGAAGGTCGTCGTCGTCGAGAAGGCGAACATCGAGCGCAGCGGCGCGGTCGCCCAGGGCCTCTACGCCATCAACTGCTACATGGGCATGCATTGGGGCGAGAACCAGCCCGAGGATCACGTCCGCTACGCGCGCAACGACCTCATGGGACTGGTGCGCGAAGACCTCGGCTACGACATCGCACGGCACGTCGACGCCACCGTACACAAGTTCGACGAGTGGGGCCTGCCGATGATGCGAGACCCCGAGACCGGCCGCTACCAGCGCGAAGGCAAGTGGCAGATCATGATCCACGGCGAGAGCTACAAGCCGATCATCGCCGAGGCCGCCCAGAAGTCGGCGGACGAGACCTACAACCGGATCATGGTGACGCACCTGCTTACCGACAAGAAGAACTCCAACCGGATCGCCGGGGCCGTGGGCTTCAGCGTCCGCAGCGGGGACTTCTACGTCTTCCGGGCCAAGGCAGTGGTCATCACCGCGGGCGGCGCCTCCCACATCTTCCGGCCGCGCGCCGTCGGTGAGGGCATGGGACGCACTTGGTACGCCCCCTGGAGCAGCGCCTCGGCCTACGGCCTGCCGATCCCCGTCGGCGCCAAGATGACGCAGATGGAGAACCGTATCGTGCTGGCCCGCTTCAAGGACGGTTACGGTCCGGTCGGCGCCTATTTCCTGCACCTCAAGACCTATACCAAGAACGCTTACGACGAAGAGTACGAGTCGAAGTGGTACGACGACACCAAGGCGATGGTCGGCGACTACATCGACAGGGAACCGGTGCCGACCTGCCTGCGCAACCACGCCATGCTGCGGGAGATGCAGGCCGGCCGCGGCCCCATCTACATGGAGACACGCGAGGCCTTTCAGGACCCGCACAAAGAGCAGGTCGGCTGGGAGAACTTCCTCGGCATGACCATCGGCCAGGCGGTCGTCTGGGCCTCCCAGAACATCGACCCGAAGGAGCGCATGTCCGAGCTCACCACTTCAGAGCCCTACGTCATGGGCTCCCACGCCACGTGCTCCGGCGCCTGGACCAGCGGTCCGGACGACTACGCGCCGGCGGACTACCGCTGGGGCTACAACCGCATGATGACCGTCGAGGGCCTGTTTGCCGCCGGCGACGCCTGCGGCGGCACCGCCCACAAGTTCTCGTCCGGCTCCTTCACCGAGGGCCGCGTCGCCGGCAAGGCGGCGATCAACTACATCAGGGACCTCGGCGAGACGCCCCAGGTGGACAACGCCGAGGTCGAGAAGCTCAAGACCACGGTCTACCAGCCCATGGAGCTCTACCAGGTGGGCCGAAACGAGATCGTCGCCGGCACCGTCTCGCCGACCTACATCTCGCCGTTGCAGGGCCTCCAGCGCCTCGAGAAAATCATGGACGAGTACTGCGGCGGCATCGCCACCCAGTACATGACCAACGAGCCCATGCTCGACCGCGGGCTCGAGCTCCTGGGGATGCTGCATGAAGATCTCGACTGCATTGGCGCCGAAGACCTGCACCAGCTGCAGCGGACCTGGGAATTGCACCACCGCGTCTGGGCCTCCGAATCGGTGACCCACCACACGAAGTTCCGCGAGGAGACGCGCTGGCCCGGCTACTACTACCGCGGCGACCACCCCAAGCTCGACGACGGCGACTGGCACGTCTTCACGCTCGGCCGGTACAACCCCGACTCGGAGGACTGGGAGATGGAGAAAGCGCCGGTGCATCACCTCATCGACGACTGATCTGGATCGGCAGTCGAGAGATCGGCCGCTGGCGAGACCTGCCGGGGAAAAGCCTCAACGGGCCCGGACGACGGTGCGCGATGAAGCCCTGAGACCATCGTACACGGCGCTGAATGGGCTGACGCAGGGCTAAGCCGTGGCCTGATACGCGCCGCAGGCCGCGAATAATGCTTCCAGAGCGAAACGGCAGTACGAACGGGGTCGAACCCCAAGTCCGACCCGGGCGCCGGATCGATCGCGGTACACCCCTGCCGCCACGCGTTGCCGCCTTCGGGCACGACCGGTAAGCTTCTTGGGTTACCGCCTTTTCCTGATCCGGTCTTCCAAGCAATGACGGCGTGCACAGCGGAGGGACGACAGATGATGAATTCACGACGCAGATTCCTGAGACACAGCCTGATCGCCTTGACGGCCTTGGCACTGGTGAGCGGAGCCTCGGCGGCTCGGGCGGAGGTCGATACGGTCCGCATCAACTCGGCCGCGTTTCCGATCTCCGCGCCGATCCACGTCGCCCTTCTGCTGAAGCTGTTCGACAAGGCGGGTTTGAACGTCAAGGTGCAGGACTTCCCGTCCGGCGCCGAGGCGATGGAAGGTTTTCGCGCGGGCCGTGCGGATTTCGTCGTCACCGCGTTCCTACCGACGTCGATTCTCGCTTCACGGGCAGACGTGAGGATCGTGTCCACCCTGGCGGGCGCGGAGAAGGCGCTGATCATCATGTCCGGACCGGACATCGACGGCCCCGCCGATCTCAAAGGCAAGAAGATCGGTCTTTTGACCCGGTCTGATTCTGCTTTCTTGCTCGACAGGTATCTCCAGGCCGGAGGTCTGACCTTCGACGACGTCGAGCTTCTCAACCTCACCCCCAGCGACCAGATGGCAGCGCTGAAGAACGGCGACGTGGCGGCCGTGGCCGTGTGGCAGCCGTTCGGGCTTATGAGAGATCGCCTGTTCCCGGACCAGGAGATCAAGGTCCTGGCCGATCAGAGCACCGTGAACATGGGGCGGATCTGGTCCTCGTTCATCGCCGAGACGAAATTCATCGAGGAGAATCCGGAGACGACGCGCAAGGTCCTGGGCGTGCTGCAGGAAGCCAAGGAGTGGATAGACAATGCCTCCGAAGCGGAGCAGACGGAGCTTCTGGCGGGTTACTACCGTCTCAAGGAACCGCTGTTCAAGGCGTACTTTCCAATGTGGAAGCCGAGGCTCAATCTCACCGACGAGGTCGCGGGAGAGATGTCCACCATGATGAACTGGGCGCTGAAGCAGGGGATCATCGAGAAATCCGTCGATTTCAAATCCATATTCGCAACGGATGTTCTCGGGTCAGTCAATCCGGGCCTCCTGTCGGAATAGCGCTCCTGCGCGCAAGCCGGCCGCGGATGCCGTCGGAGAGCCGGCGCCCGGTACCGCCTCGGGTCCATGCCCGCGCTGACAGATGACCCGGGCCGTGGCCGGCGCCGCCACACTGGTCGGGGGTCCGGGCCGTGTTGAGGCTGTCCGCCGCCAGCAAGCGGTTTCACGATGACGGACCTTGGGTCCTGAAGGACATCGAGCTCACGATCCCGGAAAGCAGCTTCTTCTGCCTGCTGGGGCCGAGCGGATGCGGCAAGTCGACCATCCTCAACATGATCGCGGGTTTCGAAGCTGCCAATTCCGGAACCATCGTGCTCCGGAACCGGCCCATCGTCGCGCCGGGGCCGGACCGTTTCGTGATCTTTCAGGAGGCGGGCACGGCGCTCTTCTCGTGGCTCAACGTGCGCGAGAACATAGAGTTCGGCATGAGGGTGCAGGGGCGGCGGAGGGCGGAGCGCCATCCGGTCGTGGACCGTTACCTGTCCATGGTGGGCCTCTCCGATCACGGCAGCAAGTTTCCCGACGAGCTTTCCGGCGGCATGAAACAGCGCCTGCAGCTCGCGCGGGCGCTGGCCCTCGAACCCGAAATCCTGTTGATGGACGAACCGTTCGGCGCACTCGACGCGATCACGCGGCGACGGCTGCAGCATGCGGTGCGGAGCATATGGCGGGAGACCGGAAGTACTGTCATCTTCGTTACCCATGACATTGAGGAGGCCATCTTTCTCGGCACACACATCGCGGTGATGACGGCGGGACCCGGAGCCACGATCAAGTGCCAGATGCCATGCGAGGTTTCTGAGCCGCGCGATCCTTCCAATCCCGAATTCGGGGGCTTCTACAAGTCGATCGAGGAACTCATACGCGAAGAAATAGGTGACGAATGAGAGCCGCTGCCGTTCGCACGCTCTCCCTGCTGCTGTTGCTGGCGCTCTGGGAGTCGGCAGGTCGCTTGTGGCTCGATCCGCTGCAGCTGCCGCCGCCGAGCGGCGTCGCCGCACGCGCCTGGGACCTGTCGGCTACCGGGGAATTATGGACCCATATCGCGGCGAGTCTGGGACGTGTGATCATCGGCTATGCCGCCGGCTCGGCCATCGGCATCGTTCTCGGGTGCTTCGTCGGCGCCGTGCCCGTCATGCGTGATTTCTTCTCTTTGCCGATTCGCTTCTTTCGCTCGGTGAACCCGCTGGCCCTGGTGCCGCTCATGATCCTGTGGTTCGGCGTCGGCGAGCTCTCCAAGGTCATTCTCATCGCCTACCTGGTGACGATCGTCGTCCTCTACAACACGGCGCTCGGGATCGAGACCATCCCGGCGGACCGTATCCGCGCGGGAAGATGCTTCGGCCTGACGGGGATCGCCCTGTTCGTCCGCGTCATCGTGCCTGCCGCCGCTCCCGGTATCCTGACGGGACTGCGCCTCGGGATGGGGTTCGCGGTCTTGGTAGTGATCGGCGCGGAGATGGTCGGCGCGTCGGAAGGTATCGGCTATTTCATACTGTTGGGCCGCCAGTACGTCGCGATCGACGACATCTTCGTGGGCCTCCTGAGCCTCGGCGTGATGGGAGTCCTGTTGAACCAGGTATTCCTGCTGATCAGGAACCGTCTATTGCGGCGCTACGTCCGCACGATCCTTTACCGGGGTTAGGCCAAATGCCCCCGCCGCGGATCTCCAAACGCACCATGCGACAGGTCCTGTCCATCATCATTCTGATTGTTTCGTGGCAGTTCGTATCGTGGCTTGCGGACGACCGCGCGATCGTGCCACCGGTACAAGATCTGCTGGCCAAGCTGTTCGACATGACGGCGAGTTTCGAGTTGTTCGTCCACGGGCTGGACAGCCTGCGCCGCGTCCTCGTCGCCTTCGCGCTCGGCGCGTCGGGCGGTGTGATCCTGGGCCTCGCGGCGGGTGCCGTCCGCCCGCTTTGGACGTTCCTCGAAGTTCCCCTGGATTTCATACGGTCGATCCCCCCGATCGGGTTCGTGCCGCTGGCCATCGCGTGGTTCGGGATCGGCGAGTTTTCCAAATACCTCGTGATCGCCTACCTCACCGTGATCGTTGTCGCCTTCGGCACGGTCTCGGGGATTCGCCAGGTGGACCCGACACGGATCCGTGCCGCACGGTGCATGGGTCTGTCCGGCTGGCGGCTTTTCCGGCACGTCGTCATCCCGTCGGCCAGCCGCGGCATCATCGGTTCCCTGCACCTGTCATTGGGGCTGTCGTTCATCTCGCTCGTAGCCGTGGAGATCGTCGGCTCCACCAGCGGCCTCGGTTTCATCATCATGGACAGCCGGCTGCTGCTTCAGACCGACCGCATGATCGTCTCGATCATCACCATCGGCGTGCTGGGCATCCTCACCGTGCTGATCTTCGGCCTGCTGCTGCGTCTGCTGGGCCTCACCCGGTTCACGCGGTGATGCGCGACGGGTATTCCCACCGGCCGGCCCGCGTCCGACGACGATGGAGCGGACGTGCCGATGCGGATATAGTTTTGTCCTCACCCTTCTCGCATCTCGGGTTTCCGCCTACCGTAACGCCCCGATGAACTTCGAAGAGTATTCGTCCTACGACGGCCTCGGCCTCGCCGCCCTCGTGCGGGAGGGCGAGGTCACGCCGGGAGAGCCGCTCGAGGCCGCCATCGGGCGAATCGAGGAGATCGACCCGGGACTCAACGCCGTGATCCATAAGACCTACGAGCGGGCGCGGACGACCGTCGCGGACGGATTGCCCGACGGGCCCTTTCGGGGCGTGCCGTTCCTTCTCAAGGACCTCGCAGTTTTCTGCGAGGGGATGCCGACCGCCTTCGGCAGTCGTTTGTTCGTTGATTTCGTACCCGATCACGACAGCACCCTGGTGGAGCGCCAGCGAGCCGCGGGTCTGGTGATCCTGGGGAAGACCAACACGCCCGAATTCGGCATCTGTGCCGCCACCGAATCCCTGCTGTACGGCGACTGTCTCAATCCGTGGAATCGGTCCCGCTCGCCGGGAGGGTCGAGCGGCGGAGCCGCGGTGGCCGTCGCGACCGGCATGGTGCCTCTCGCCCACGCGACCGATGCCGGCGGTTCGATCCGCATTCCGGCCGCCAACTGCGGGCTCTTCGGTCTCAAGCCGACGCGGGGCCGCACGCCTCAGGGGCCCGATCTCGGTGAAGGCCTGTGCGGCATGTCGACCGGCCACTGCGTGTCGCGCTCGGTGCGCGACAGCGCCGCGTTACTGGACGCCACGCACGGTCCGGCCCCCGGTGATCCCTACGCCGCGCCCGCCACAAGGACCGCCTTTCTCGACGAGGTCGGCGCCGATCCGGGCACACTGAAAATCGCCCTCGCCACCGAGACCTACGATGGCCGGGCCATCCACCCGGAGTGCGCCGCTGCCGCCGAGGCGGCGGCCCGCCTGTGCGAGAACTTGGGTCACCGCGTGGAGGTCGCGCGGCCCGACATCGACGTGGCGGCGATGCGTGATGCCTGGCGGGTCATTGCCGCGGCCAATCTCTGGGCGGTGATGACGGCACGCTGCCGAGCGCTCGGGCGTGCGCCCCGCCCCGACGACGTGGAGCCGATCACCTGGCTTTGGGCACAGGAAGGCCGGCACCGGAGCGGCGCCGACCTGTACGCGGCCATCCAGGGCATGCACCGGGTCGGACGTGCGCTGGGCGAGTTCTTCGAGCGCTACGACGTTCTGTTGAACAGCACCATGGCCAACCCCCCGTTGCCGCTCGGCTTCATGGATACGACCGGCGACGACCTAGACGACTACATCGACCGCCAGCTCCTCGACGAGATCCCGTTCACGCCGCTCTTCAACGAGAGCGGCGGCGCGGCGATGTCGGTACCGAGGACTGCCTGCCGGTGGGGGTTCACTTCGGCGCAGACCTCGGCGGCGAGGCGCTCCTACTGCGTCTTGCCGGCCAGCTCGAAGAGGCTCGTCCCTGGGCACACCGACGGCCTCCGACCTGAATACTAGGTGACCGCCGGCACACCGATCCACGCCATCCTCGATGACTGTGCCGCCCCTCCCCCCTGCTCCCCCATTGGGCATCTCCACGCCATGGGTTAAAATCTTCGTCGCTTCATGCACTAGAGTGGAGTGAGGCGCGTCAATACCAGGGGAGGACTCGGAGATGTTCCGACAGTTCATGGGAGTCGCGGCCGCCGCAGCATTGCTGGCAAGCCCTGCTACCGCCGAAAAAGTGAAGATCGGCTTCGTTACCACACTGACCACCGGCGCCGGCGTTATCGGTCGCGACATGCGCGACGCGGTCGACCTTGGCCTCGACCACATCGGCCACAAGATGGCCGGCCTCGATGTCGAGGTGATTTACGAGGACGACGGTTTCAAGCCGGAGATCGGCAAGCAGAAGACCGAGAAACTGGTTCAGAAGGACAAGGTGAACTTCGTCGCGGGCTACATCTGGAGCCACGTGCTGCTCGCCTCCCACAAGACCGTCGTCAACGCCGACACGTTCCTGATCAGCTCCAACGCCGGCCCCTCGCAGCTCGCCGGCAAGCTCTGCAACGAAAACTTCTTCTCGACCTCGTGGCAGAACGACCAGACGCCGATGGCCATGGGCGAGGTGCTGAACCAGCGCGGCATCAAGTCGCTCTACGTCATGTCGCCCAACTACGCCGCCGGCAAGAACATGGTGGCCGGCGTCGAGCGCACCTATAGAGGCGAGATCGTCGCCAAGGACCTGACCAAGTTCCCGGATCAGCTCGACTTCTCGGCCGAGCTGGCCAAGGTTCGAGCGGCCAAGCCGGACGCGCTCTTCGTCTTCTATCCCGGCAAGCACGGCACCCAGTTCTTCAAGCAGTATCAGCAATCGGGCCTCAAGGGGAACGTGCCGCTCTATTCGGTGTTCACGGTGGATTCGATGAACCTGCCGCTCCTGAAGGACCAAGCCGAGGGCAGCTTGATGACCCAGTTCTGGGCGCCGGACCTCGATACCCCGGCCAACAAGCGGTTCGTCTCGGGGTACCGCGATAAGTATGGGCGCTATCCCTCCTTCTACGCGGCCCAGAGCTACGACACGGTGTTCCTGATCAAGAGTGCCGTCGAGGCCGTCAACGGCGACCTCGGCAACCGTGACGGCATGCGCGCCGCCATGCGCAAGGCAAACTTCGAATCGGTGCGGGGCCCGTACAAGTACGGAAACAATCACTTCCCGATCCAGAACTTCTACCTGCGCCACGTGGTGAAGGACGCGGATGGGAACTTCACGACCAAGATTCTCTCGACGGTCCTCGAGGACCACCAGGACAGCTACGCCAAGGACTGCAAGATGTCCTGGTAGGGTCATTCGCTCCGAGAACCGCGGGGGCGCCGCCGCGCGCCCCCGTTCTCTTGAGGGAAAGGCACGCGCGGGGCGAATGGCCGCATCCGGCGAGACCATGTCATAGTCCCCCATGGACTGGATCCTCCTCCTCGAGCAGTGCCTGAACGGCCTGCAGCTCGGCATCCTGCTGTTCCTGCTGGCGGCCGGGCTGACGTTGGTGTTCGGCATCATGGATCTCGTCAACCTGGCGCACGGCTCGCTCTACATGATGGGCGCCTATTTCGCGACCACCTTCGCCGGCTGGACCGGCTCGTTCCTGCTCGGCGCGCTGCTCGCGCTGCCGGCGGCGCTGTTGCTCGGCATCGTCGTCGAGGTCGTGGCGCTTCGCACGCTCTACTCCCGGGACCACCTCGACCAAGTCCTCGCCACCTTCGGGCTCATCCTCTTCTTCAACGAGCTCGCACGCATCGTCTGGGGCCCGGCGGGTCTCGACCTGTCGCTCCCGGCCTTCCTCGAGACGAGCGTCGAACTCCTGCCCGGCGTCCCCTACCCCACCTACCGCATCGCCATCATCGTCACCGGGCTCCTCGTCGCCGGCGGCATGTATGCGCTCGTGAACCACACGCGCATCGGCATGCTGATCCGTGCCGGTGCCTCGAATCGCGGGATGGTGAGCGCGCTCGGCGTCAACATCCGGCTCCTCTATACACTCGTGTTCGGCCTGGGTACCGTGCTCGCGGCGCTCGCCGGCCTGATGGCGGCGCCCATCCTCACCGTGCAAATCGGCATGGGCGAGACCATCCTGATCCTAGCCTTCGTGGTCATCGTCATCGGCGGCATCGGCTCGATCCGCGGCGCCTTCGTCGCCGCTATCCTTGTCGGCCTGATCGACACTGTCGGGCGGGCCTTCCTCGCCGACTTCCTGCGCCTCTTTCTCACGAACCAAGTGGCCGAGACGGCCGGGCCCGCCATGTCGTCGATGCTGATCTACATCCTCATGGCGGCCGTCCTGGCGACTCGGCCTCGGGGCCTGTTCCCGCCGCGGGGGCACTAAGTCATGCGCATCTCGGCCAGTACGGCCGTAGCCTCCGGAACGATCGTGGCGCTCGCGGTCGTGCCGCCGATCACGAACGCCCTACAGGAACCTTTCTATCTCGGCCTCTTTCTCCGGTTGATGATCCTCGCCATCGCCGCCATCAGCCTCAACCTCATCCTCGGCTTCGGCAACATGGTGAGCTTCGGCCATGCCGCCTACATGGGCATCGGCGCCTACGTCGTCGGCATCGGCACCTTTCACGCCATCGAGGACGGCATCGACTGGCTGGCCAACGGCTTTCTGCACGTGCCGCTCGCGATCGCCGCCTCGTCGCTGGCGGCGCTGGTCATCGGCGCCATCAGCATCCGTACGCGCGGCGTCTACTTCATCATGATCACGCTGGCCTTCGGGCAGATGCTCTACTTCATCGGCGTCGGCCTCGAAGTCTACGGTGCCGACGACGGACTCTCCCTCTACATGCGGAGCGAATTCGGGGGCGTCCTCGACATCAACGACAACACCCAGTTCTACTATCTCGTCCTCGCCCTGCTGCTCGCCACCCTCTACGGGGTGAAGCGCCTGATCGCCTCGCGCTTCGGTCTAGTGATCCGTGGCGCCCGGTCCAACGAGCGCCGCCTCGCCGCCGTCGGCATCCCGGTCTACCGCTACAAGCTCGTGGCCTTCATGGTGGCCGGCGCGATCTGCGGCGTCGCCGGCGTGCTGCTCGCCAACCGTACGGATTTCGTGAGCCCCGACATGATGCATTGGACCCGCTCCGGCGACCTCATCATCATGGTCGTACTGGGCGGTATGGGCACCCTGTTCGGCCCCCTCTACGGCGCCGCCGCCTTCCTGCTCGTCGAGGAGTTCCTCTCCGGCATCACCGAACACTGGCAGATCGTCTTCGGCCCGTTACTGATCCTGGTGGTGATCTACGCCCGCGGCGGCATCGCGGGCGTCGTGCACGCCTTGGAGCGCCGCCGTGAGTGAGCCGATCCTGCAACTCCGGGACTTGACCAAGCGCTTCGGGGGCCTAGTCGCGACAGATTCCGTCACCCTCGACGTCGCCGAGGGCGAGGTCCACGCCGTCATCGGCCCGAACGGCGCCGGCAAGACCACGCTCGTCGGCCAGATCAGCGGCGAGATCCGTCCCGACCGGGGCCAGATCTTCTTCGCCGGCCAGCCGATTACCCGCAGTCCGGTCCACGTCCGCTCGCTGCTCGGCATCGCACGGTCGTTTCAGATCACCAGCGTGTTCCCCGGCTTCACAGTGACGGCCAACGTGGCTCTCGCCGTCCAGGCCCATGCCGGTCACTCGTTCCGCTTCTGGACGGATGCGACGCGCGACGGCACGCTTCTCGCGCCCGCCGCCCAATACCTCGAGCTCGTCGGCCTGACCGGCCGGGCCGGCGACGTGGCCGCGACGCTAAGCCACGGCGAGCACCGCCAGCTCGAGCTCGCCATGGCACTGGCGACGGAGCCCAAGCTGCTGCTGCTCGACGAGCCCACCGCCGGCGTGGGCGGCGACGAGTCCGCCCGCATGGTCGAGCTGCTTCGGAGCTTCAAGGGCCGCTTCACGATATTGCTCATCGAGCACGACATGGACGCGGTCTTCGCGCTGGCCGACCGCATCACCGTGCTCGATTCGGGCCGCATCCTGGCGAGCGGCGCGCCCGGCGAGATCCGTGCCGACCCCGCCGTCCGCCAAGCCTATCTGGGGGACGCGGAGGCATGACGGTCCGGCCTCGCCAGCCGATCGGTGCGCCGCGTTGCCAGAAGCCCGCGGCGATACCATAGTCTGGATGTCCGGAGGCCAGTGCATGGCGAAGACACACCTCACCTTCTCGCTCAACGGCCGGCAGCGGGACGACGTCGTGCCCGACAACATGCTATTGGTCGATTTCCTGCGTGAGACGGCGGGTCTTACCGGTACCAAGATCGGCTGCGACGGGGGCGAGTGCGGAGCCTGCACCGTGCTCGTCGACGGGTCGCCGCGCCACTCGTGCCTGACCCTCGCCGTGACCATGCAGAACCGCGACGTGGAGACCGTGGAGTCGCTCGCCGAGAACGGCCGGCTGTCGGCGATCCAGCGGGCCTTTCACGAGCAGTTGGGGGCGCAGTGCGGCTTCTGCACGCCCGGCATGATCATGGCCGCGGAAGGATTGCTGCGCGAGAATCCGTCGCCCTCCGCCGACGATATCCGCCAGGGCATGGCTTCCAACATCTGCCGCTGCACCGGCTACGTGAAGATCATCGCCGCCGTCCAGACGGCCGCGGCGGAGCTGGGCAAATGAACGAAACCCGGCCGGTCGCCGCCTCGATCGGTGTACCCACGCCGCTCGTCGACGGCCCCGACAAAGTCAGCGGACGGGCCCGATTCGCCGCCGACTACGGCTTCCGGGAGACGCTCGTGGGCCGCGTGCGTCGGAGCCCGGCGGCCCATGCCCGCATCAAGCGCATCGACACCTCCAAAGCGGAGATACTGGCGGGTGTCCGGGCCGTCGTCACCGGCGCCGACGTCGCCGCCTCCTACGGCGTCCTGCCCATCGCCATGAACGAGCATGCGCTCGCTAAGGAGCGGGTGCGGTACCGCGGCGAGCCCGTGGCGGCCGTCGCCGCCGTCGACGTCGAGACCGCGGCCAAGGCCCTCGACCTGATCGAAATCGAATACGAAGCGCTTCCCGCCTACTTCAGCGCCGCCGCGGCCCGCGCCGGCGATGCCCTGCGGCTCCACGACGACAAGCCCGGTAACATCGAACGCGACGTGCACTTCGAGCTCGGCGACGTGGCAGGGCAGCTCGCCATGGCCGACCTAGTCCGTGAGGAAACCTACCGCAACGCCGAGGTCTGCCAAGTCCAAAGCGAGCCCCACGCCGTCTTCGCCGAGTACGACGCCGAGCGCGACCGCCTGACCGTGCGGCCCAGCACCCAGGTGCCCTACTACGTCCACCTGATGCTGGCGCGCACCATGAACATGAACCAGTCGCGCATCCGCGTCATCAAGCCCCATATCGGCGGCGGCTTCGGCTGCCGCACCGAGACCCTGAACACCGAGCTGATCTGCGGTCTGCTCGCGCGCAAGGCGGGCGGCGCCGTGCGCCTGGTGTCGTCCCGCGAGGAAACCTTCGTCACCCACCGCGGCCGCCCGGAGACGGACACCCGCCTCAGGATCGGCATGATGAAGGACGGGCGCATCACCGCCGTCGAATGCGAGGTCGTGCAGCGCGGCGGCGCCTACAGCGGTTACGGCATCGTCACCATCCTCTACGCCGGCTCGTTGATCTACGCCCTCTACGACATCGAGAACGTGAAGTACGACGGCTATCGCGTGCTGACCAACACGCCGCCGTGCGGCGCCATGCGCGGCCACGGCACGGTCAACACCCGCTTCGCCTTCGAGAGCCTGCTTGATGCGATGGCCCACGAACTCGGTCTCGATCCCTTCGAGGTGCGCCGCAAGAACCTCATCCAGGCGCCGACCATGACCGCCAACGGCCTCCTGGTGAACAGCTACGGCATCCCGCAATGTCTCGACTGGGCGGAGAAAGCCAGCGGTTGGCGCGAGCGCAAAGGCAGGCTCGGTCCCAACCGCGGTCTCGGCATGGCGTGCTCCCATTACGTCAGCGGCGCCTCGCGGCCCAAGCACTGGACCGGCGAGCCCCACGCGACGGTCAATTTGAAGGTGGATTTCGACGGCTCCGTCACCATTCTCACCGGGGCCGCGGAAATCGGCCAGGGCTCGTCCACCGTGCTCGCCCAATGCGTGGCCGAAACTCTCGACGTGGACTTCGGCCGCATCCGCGTCATCGCCAGCGACAGCGCCATGACGCCCAAGGACAACGGTTCCTATTCGTCCCGCGTGACCTACATGGTCGGCAACGCGGCCATCGAGGCGGCCCAGAAGCTGCGCGGTATCCTCACCGAAGCCGCTGCCCGCAAGCTCGAGGTCCGGTCCCAAGACGTCGAATGCCTGGGCGAGACCTATCGCGGCGGCAGCCAGGATCAGGGCTTGAGCTTCGAGGACGTCGTCGGGGAGGCGCTGGTGGATTCCGGCACCATCACCGTGAAGGGCACCTACTCTACCCGGCCCGAATCCCACGGCGGCAAGAAGTACCGTGGCGCGGCCATCGGCGGCACCATGGCGTTCAGCTATGCGGCCCAGGTGGTCGAAGTCAGCGTCGACCCGGACACGGGCGAGATCACGGTGGAGAAGGTGTGGGTGGCCCACGACTGCGGCAAGGCCCTCAATCCCCTTGCCGTCGAAGGTCAAGTGGAAGGCTCGGTGTGGATGGGCTTGGGCCAGGCGATGAGCGAGGAGACCCGCTATCACGACGGCCTCGCGATCACCGGCAACATGCTCGACTACCGCGTGCCGACGATCGTCGAGTCGCCGCCGATCGAGGTCGGCCTCATCGAATGTGCCGACCCGTATGGCCCGTTCGGCGCCAAGGAAGCGGGGGAAGGATCTCTGTCGGGGTTCCTGCCGGCGATGACCAACGCCGTGGCCGACGCCATCGGCGTGCGGGCGACGGAATTGCCGCTGACGCCCGAGCGGCTGCTCGGACTGCTGGAAAGGACGCCGCGCGGCCGCGCGGCGGCTTGACGACACCATGGAGTACCTCCCTACCTTGCACGTCCATCGACCTGCGACGGCGGAGGAAGCCGTCGCCGTGCGGGCGAACCATGCGAGTGCGCGCTACCTCGCGGGCGGCACCGACATGGTCGTCAATATCCGCCGCGGGATCGAACAGCCGGAACATCTCATCGACCTCTCGGACATCGAAGAGCTGGGCGGCATTCAAGCGTCGGCGAACGGCCTCCGCATCGGCGCGGGCTCGACGTTGAAGGACCTCGCCGACGACCGCGACATCCGCCGAGTATATGCGGCGGTCAGCGAGGCCGCTGAGTCGGTCGCGGGACCGACCCACCAGTCCTACGGAACGGTCGGCGGCAACCTCTGCCTGGACACCCGCTGCCTCTACTACAACCAGAGCGAATGGTGGCGCGACAGCAACGACTTCTGCCTCAAGCTCAAGGGCAACGTCTGCCACGTCGCGCCCGGCGGTTCGTTCTGCTTCGCGGCGTTCAGCGGCGATCTCGCGCCCGCTCTGATGGTCTGCGACGCGGAGGCCGAGCTGCTCGGGCCGGATGGCCGCCGACGGACGCCTCTTGCCGACCTTTATCGCGACGACGGCATGGATCATCTGACGCTGAAGGCGGGCGAACTACTCGTGGCGGTTCATCTGCCGCCACCCGACGGCGACGGCGGGTCGGGCTACGCCAAGTCACGCGTTCGCAGCGCCATCGATTTCCCGCTCGCCGGGGTCGCGGTACGGTTGGGCCTGAGCTCCGGCAAGGCGCGCACGCTTGCCGTGGCGCTGACGGCCGTCGCCCCACGGCCACACCTCGTCGAAGGCTCGGAGGAATTGAAAGGGCGCCACGTCGACGACGCGTGGCTCGACGACCTGCGGGATCTGGTCAGGGCGCAGGCCTCTCCGATGCGGACGACAACGACCAAGCCCTGGTATCGGCGCCGCGTCGCCGGCGCCCTCGCCGCCAAGGTCGCCAGGCGAATCGCGGAGGGATGAGTTCAAGTGATCTTCATTTTGCACAACCCTTACTTCACCTAGGCGCAGCCGCGGTCCCTTGCAAGCGCGCGGGCATAGTCGTCGATCTCGGCGGCACGCCGATACCACTCACAACCGAGAAGCCCGTATGCCTTGCGCCGGCTTTCCGACAGATCCTTGTCTGCCGTACGATCCCAATAGGCGTCGGCCAGCAAAACTGCGGCGATCGTGTTCCCGGCGTAAGCCGCCCACCTATGCCAAGACAGACTGAGCGCCGGCTCATCACTTGCCGCCTCTTGCGCCAACACCAACGCTTCATTGGTCGTGAGGCCTTGCGGCACCGTCCCCGAAAACGCTCGATTGGCCTCGGTCTCCGACCTCTGCAGGTTTCTGAGAGCTCGCTCGACGGAGATCTCCGCCTCCGTCGATGCGCCCAACAGGAATACGAGCAATGCCGCCCCCAGCACCGTCCAACTCACGCGCCGGTTTGCTCGGCGGCGCTTTTTCTCATTCGCGATATTGATCGCGCAGAACATTCTTCCTGACCTTGCCCACGGCGGTTTTCGGCAGCGCGTCAACCAGTTCGACGACGCGCGGCACCTTGTGGGCGCCCAATCGAGCCATGCAGAATTCCAGGATATCCCGTTCCAAGGGAACGGTTTTCGCCCGAAACACTACGTGCGCCGCCGGCACCTCTCCCAATCGGGAATCCGGGATAGCGAATACCGCGCATTCCTCGACGCCGGGAATCCGATAGATCACGTTCTCGATCTCTGTCGGGTAGATGTTCGCGCCGCCCGAGATGATGACGTCGCGAGCCCGGTCGACGAGGGTGACGAATCCGTCTTCATCCATCCGCGCGATGTCGCCGGTGGCCACCCACCCGTCTCCATACCTGTAGAGTTCTTCGGTTTCCCGGGAAGCGCCCAGATATTCGGTCAGAACGCCCGGACCCCGCACGCAGAGCTCGCCCGGATCTCCGGGCGCGGCCACCGCGCCGCCCGTGGACATCACACAAACTTCGACGCCGTCGATAGCCCTCCCGACGCTTCCCGCCTTGGCCGGGAGATCCGCCGCGCGCCGGACCGTGATCGAGCCGAGTTCTGACTGACCGTAGTTCTCGACGAGCTCGATCCACGGCAACGTTTCGCTCGCCTGAGCAATTACCGCGGCCGGTATGGGAGCCCCCGCGTGGACGATGCGCCGAAGCGATTTTAGGCGTTCCGGCGAGAACTTCTCATGGTTCAACAGATCGATCAGTTGCGTCGGCACCATCATCACGGCGCTGATCTCGAACCGCTCGGCCAGTTCCATAAACTCGACCGGATTCCAGACGCGCTGCAGCACGCAGGTCGCGCCGATGGAGATCGCCGGCTGAAGCCACACCAGGAGTCCGGCTACATGGAACAGAGGCGTCACGGCGCAAGTGACATCATCCGGCGAGAGGTCAAAGCTACGCGCGATCGCATTCGCCATGCCGCAACGCGACCCGTGGCTGACCAGAACACCTTTGGGCGCACCCGTGGTGCCGCCCGAGTACGTCACACACAACGGATCATCGGCCGAGAGTCGGGGAAAATTCACGTCGAGCACCGACGGCTCCAGAAACTCGTCGAGTCCGCCGACGAGAACAACCCGGTCCACTTCGTGTCCCGCGGCTTCGCAAGCGGCCTGGGCCGTAGCGCTCGAGGCATCGTCGTGAAAGAGCAGCCGGGCCTTGGTCTGGGCCAGGACGGTCGCAACCTCCTCTGACGTGCTCCGGACCGACATATGTGCGGGAATCACCCCCGCCCGCGCTGCGCCGAAATGCAGCGCGGCATATTCCGGGCAGTTCCGGCTGAGGACTCCCACGAAGGCTCCGCGTGCGATCCCGGCCCCCGCCAATGATGCCCCAAAGCGATCGGCGATGGCTTCAAGTTCAGCGTAACCGATCGTTCGATCAACGCCCACGACGGCCGCCTTTCCCGAAGCTCGGGCTGCGGCTTGGGAGAGAAGTTCGCTCGCGAGAATGACGGGCTATCCGGCGGCGTGAAAGACGGTGATATCGGGTTCGAGCGCCTATTTGCAACGCCGAACGACGCGCAGCGGCGGG
Organism: Alphaproteobacteria bacterium; assembly: GCA_021296255.1. Lineage (GTDB taxonomy): Bacteria > Pseudomonadota > Alphaproteobacteria > UBA2966 > UBA2966 > UBA2966. The sequence continues at coordinate 159,638 of JAGWAU010000006.1, forward strand.
GGTTTCCCGTCCCGGGGTTCTCCCCAGCGCCGCGCCAACCCGGCATCGATATCGAACAAGTCCAATGCACGCCCTACGGTGTGATCGACGATGTCATCGACCGTTTCCGGACGGGCGTAAAAGGCCGGCACCGGCGGCATGATCACCGCGCCGATTTCGCTAAGCGCCAGCATGGTGCGGAGGTGGCCCGTGTGAAGCGGTGTTTCGCGCACGAGCAGGACAAGCGGCCGCCGTTCCTTCAGTGTCACGTCGGCGGACCGGGTCAAGAGGTTGGACGTCGCGCCCGTGGCGATTGCGGACATAGATCGAATGGAGCAAGGCGCGATGATCATGCCGTGCGCCGGAAAGGAACCGCTGGCCGTGGCCGCCCCGATGTCCTTCACGGAATAGCTCACATCCGCAAGCGCCCGGACGTCAGCGACCTTGTCACCGGTTTCGTGCGCGAGGGTCACTTCGGCGGATTGGCTCATGATGAGATGAGTTTCCACCGCAAGCGGCTTCAATGCCTTCAGCAACCGGACGCCGAACACAGTGCCGGATGCACCGCTAATTCCAACGATAAGCCGTTTCGGTTGCGGCATCGGCTGTTTCGACCCCTTGTGCTTCTCCCAAGCTTCGATGGCGGCCCAGGAGCGAGCGGCAAACCATATCCCCGGTCGGTCACTCCGGGCAACCGGCACGCAGGGCCGCTGCCCTATTCCTCAACCGTCCTGGGAGAGCGCCCCCAACATTTCGTCGACGGAGACGAACTTGCGCCGAGGGGCACCTCGGGGCGCGTTGGCGATCTCGATCGCCTCGATCGACTTCCAGTCGTCGAAACTGACCCGCCGTATCCGGCGCTCGGCCAGGAGCGACTCAAATCCCGCGCGACCGGGTTTGCCGCCTTCCCGAATGTTCTCGACGATCTGGCCGACCACCGCGACCGCGTCATTCCGGTTGGTCGAGATCACGCCGGTCGAACCGCGCATGACCCAGCCCACGGCGTAGACGTTATCCTCGACCCAGCCGTCTTGATTGACGACGATCCCCTGCTTGTCGTCAAAGGGCACGCCGTCCACGGCCTCGGACCGCGAACCGACGGCGGCGACAACCAGACCGCAGGAGATCTCGAAATGCTCGCCGGTTCCGACCGTGCGCCCCTCCTCCAGCCGCGTCCGTTCGAATTTCACCGCCTCTACTCGTCCGTCCCCCAGGATCTCCACCGGCGACGAGAAGAACCGAAAGTGGACGCGCTTGGCCTTCGCTTCCGGATCCATCTCGGTGAACCCGCGCAACGTGCGGAGGTTCTTTTCGCGCAGGCGGCGGTCGCGGTCCGACCAGTCTCCCCCGACCTCGTCAGGCAAGATGCCGGGATCAACGACGGGCGCGCAGATCTCCAGTTCACCCATCTCGCGCAACTCGACGTTCGTGAACTTCGCCTCGACAGGCCCGCGCCGGCCACACATGTGGACGTCCGTCAGGGGCGAGTCCTGTATCGCCCTGACCGCGTAGTCCGGCAGATCCGAGTGAGCCATTTCCTCTACCGTCTTGACGAGTACGCGGGCCACGTCGATGGCGACGTTGCCGTTGCCGACGACCACGGCATCGGTGGCGCCGAGATCGGGGGCGAGGTTCCAGCAATCGGGATGCCCGTTGTACCAGTTGACAAATTCCACGGAACCGTAGACGCCGTCGAGATCCTCCCCAGGGATGCCGAGCCGCTTGTCCAGGCGTGCACCCACCGCCAGGACCACGACGTCGTACAAGGATTTCAGCTCGCTCAGGGTGATATCGCGACCGAGTTCCACGTTCCCGAAATACTGAACCTCCTCCCGTGTCGCCGTCTTTTCGAAGGCGCGTGACACGTTCTTGGTCGTTTGGTGATCCGGCGCCACGCCGTAACGGATCAATCCGTAAGGGGCAGGGATCCTGTCGACGATATCGATCTCATAGCTCTGTCCGGTCTTCAGGAGGACATCCGCCGTGTAAAACCCGCTGGGCCCCGCCCCGATGATAGCTACAGATACCGTCATGACCCCACGTGCTCGCTCGTCAGGCTGAAGTTCCGGTCGAAGGTGATAACCGTCGATACGTCGGGCGATCGCGAACCGCGATGCCCTCGAGGAGCTAGACCGTCCAGGTGTGACCCCGGCGCAGATACTCGTTCAGATCCGCATCGGGGATGCGATCCTTGGCTTCCTGTACCTGTGCCAGGACGTTGTCATCATAGGTCTCTGTCGGACTGCAATACAGCACGCCCAGCGCCACGGGATCGTCGGGCGGCTCCATGCTCGCGAGCATTCTGGCAAGCGTCGGATTGGTTTCGTCGTGCACCATGATGTCGGACTCGGTGACGCCGTCCTCGCCGATGGTGACGACATCCAGAGACATGGTGCCGGGATTGACCTTCAGGCCCTTGTCCTGGTTTGCGCCGAAGATTAGCGGCTCGCCGTGGGCCACGTGAATCTGCCGGTCGGGGGCGACATCCTTGGCTGTGAACTCGGCGAACACGTCGTCATTGTAGACGATGCAGTTCTGCAGGATTTCGACGAACGACGTTCCTTGGTGCTCGTGCGCCCGACGGAAGACTTCGGGCAGATGCTTCTGCTGAGTATCGACGGAACGGGCGACGAACCGGGCACCGGCACCGAGCGCCAGTTCGCAGGCCGAGACAGGGCTTTCCACCGATCCTAGGGGCGTCGACGGTGAGCGGGTGCCGACTCTCGAAGTGGGCGAGTACTGCCCCTTGGTCAGGCCGTAGATCTCATTGTTGAACAACAGGAACTGCAGGTTGACGTTGCGCCGCAACAGATGGAGAAGATGATTCCCGCCGATCGACAGGGCATCGCCGTCGCCCGACGCCACCCAGATGTCGAGGCCGGGATTGGCTAGTTTGATGCCGGTCGAGATAGCCGCTGCGCGACCGTGGATCGTGTGAAAACCGTAGGTCGACATGTAGTACGGGAACCGGGCGGCACAGCCGATCCCCGACACGAACACCGTCGACTCCCGCTTGGCGCCGATATCGGCCAGGGTCTTCTGCATCGCCTTGATGATGGCGTAATCACCGCAGCCGGGACACCATCGGACTTCCTGGTCGGACGCGAAGTCCTTCGGCTTGAGCGGCTCGATTTTTGCTTCGACGTTCATGTCACCCTTCCAGCAGTTCCCGTACGGCGTCCTTGATCTCGGTGATCTTGAACGGCAAACCCGAGATGTTGTTGAGCCCGACGGCCGGCACCAGATACTCGCTCCGCAGCACCGTGCGGAGCTGCCCCGTATTCATCTCCGGCACCAGGACGTGCTCATAGGATTGGAGCAGCCTGCCGAGATTGCGCGGCAACGGCCAGAGGTGGCGAATGTGGATATGCGACACATCCATGCCCTCTACCTGTAGGTCGTCGACGGCTCGGTTGATCGGCCCGTAGGTCGACCCCCATCCGACAACGGCGACGGCGGCGTCAGGGGAACCCAGGGTGATGGTCTGTGGTGGGATATCGTCGGCGATGCCATCGATCTTCGCCTTCCGCACCATGGTCATGCGGTGATGGTTTTCCGGGTCGTAGGAAATATTGCCGGTGTCGTAGTCCTTCTCCAGACCTCCGATCCGGTGCTCCAACCCCGGCGTTCCCGGCAAGGCCCAGGCCCGAGCCAGCGTGTCCTCATCACGGAGGAATGGGTGGAATCTCTCGGGATCGGTCCGGAACTCCACCTTGTGCCGGGGAAGCTCGTCGACATCGGGGATCAGCCAGGGCTCGGCCGCATTCACGATATAGGAATCGGTGAGCAGGAACACCGGCGTCATGTATTTCGTCGCGATGCGTACGGCCTCAATCGCCGCGTCGAAGGCGTCGGCTGGCGATGAAGCGGCAATCACCGGGACGGGCGTGTCCGCATTGCGGCCGTAAACGGCTTGATAGAGGTCCGACTGCTCGGTCTTGGTCGGCATGCCGGTTGACGGGCCCGACCGCTGTGAATTGACGATCACAAGGGGCAACTCGGTGCTGACGGCAAGCCCGATCGCTTCGGTCTTCAGAGCGATCCCGGGACCCGAACTCGACGTCACGCCGAGGGACCCCGCATAGGATGCGCCGATCGCCGAGCACACGGCAGAAATCTCGTCCTCCGCCTGGAAGGTAATGACGTCGAATTCCTTCATGCCCGCCAACGCGTGCAGGAGAGCGGAGGCCGGCGTAATCGGGTAGGAACCGAACATGAGCCTGAGCCCCGCCAACCGGGTGCCGACGACCAGCCCGTAGGCGGTCGCGTCCGCGCCGGTCACGGTACGGTACAGACCGCGCGGCATCTCGGCCGGCGGAATGACGTAGCCCTTGACCTCAAGACCGAGTTCCGCCGTCTCTCCATAGGCATGGCCGGCGTTCACAGCAGCGACATTGGCGTCCGCCACCGTCGGAATCTTGCCGAACTTGACGTTCAGCCAGTCGATCGTGGGCTGACGGTCTCGGCCGTAGAGCCAATAGATCAGCCCGAGCGTCCAGAAATTCTTGCAGCGCAATGCCTGCTTTTGCGTCAGGTCAAACGACCCGACCGACTCCAGCGTGCGCTTCGAGATGTCGATTTCGACCACCCGATAATTGTCGAGGGAACGATCTTCCAGCGGGTTGGTATCGTATCCCGCCTTTTTCATGTTGCGTCCGGAGAACGTTCCGGTATCGACGATGACCAGGCTGCCCCCCGCCATGTCTTCGATGTTGACCTTGAGTGCCGCGGGATTGAATGCGACGAGGACATCGGGCCGGTCCCCGGCGGTGCGGATACGCCGCGCTCCGAAGTTGATCTGGAAGGCCGATACGCCGTACGTCGTCCCGGCAGGCGCACGAATCTCCGCAGGAAAATCAGGAAACGTCGCCAAGTCGTTTCCCGCGAGCGCCGTGACCTGCGTGAGCTGACCACCGGTGACTTGAACGCCGTCACCCGAGTCGCCAGCGAACCGGATCACGACGGATTCGAGCTCTTCGCGGTCTTCAAGCGGTTCTATCGTTTCAGCGGTACTCGCTGCCGTTGACATGCGTCCTTGACTCCTTTGCCGTCACGGCCCTCTGGCGTCTTCGACATCCCGACCCTCAAGGGACCGTGTCCAATCGACGTCTGCAGGAAGTCGGCCGGATTATGACGGTGATACGGTTGATCAACCAAGTTGAAACCGCTGGCCTCGCGATCGCGTAAAAGTTTGGCGAACATCCGTGTCCGGTTGCCGCAGGCAATTCGAACGGCGCGATTATACAGTCGCCGCCAAGCAGTGTGAATGTTCGGGAAATCGGCGGGCTGACGCCCCGTACGCAAAAGCCCTGGGTTTAGCCAGTGTCCGGGCGGACCTCGCCGGTTTCTACTTAGCCATCCATTCCCGGCCATCACCCGTCGTCTCCAGAATCCTGCGCAGCACCGGCAAATGCCGAGAGATCGGGACCGCGGCCTCAGACGGCGGATGCCGGCGTTCGAACGCCATCCGACGTGAACCGAACCACGTCCCGCTGAGCTCCGAGATAACCCTTGGAAACGTGCACGAGGTGGGGCGCAAGCAATTCGTGCAGCCGGGGCAAGGCGTGGAACGGTACCGACGAGATCGCGTGGTGCTCGACGTGGAGCGCCATGTTCCAGTTGAGCCACCGCAGCGGCGCGTTGGTCAGCATGGTCCGCGTGTTTCGCAGCATGTTCGGTACCAATTCACACCCGGTGTGCTCCGCGATGCGGATCATGCGCTGGAACGGTTCTCCGAGGACCGCGGGGACGAACCAGTAGATCGCCGCGGCCCAGGTCTGGAAATAGAGGCTGACCGCGGCGACCAGTACATAGACGCCGAGATAGATCCGCGCATCGCGCCGCAATTCCGGAATGCGATCGGCGGAGATATAGCTCTTCTCGCGTTCGCTGATCTTCCCAAAGGGGTGATAGACGAGCCGCCAGAGCTTGAGCTGCAGGGACGGAATGCCACTCGCGTAGTAGATGTAGCCCCAAAACGTCTCGGCCACGGGGATGCGCTGAGGGTCCTTCTCCAAGTCCTGGGTATGGGCGTGATGCGCCATGTGTTCGATTCGGAACAACGTCTTCATGTAAAAGATGGCGACCCCCGACACCCAGAAGATGCTCTCGTTCAGCCACCTGCTCTTGAACGCGCTGTAATGCGCGGTCTCGTGGAAAGGGCCAAAAAGGGCCGCGATGACGTAGCCGTGGGCGAGCATCGTGGGGATCACCCACCAGGTGCCGAGCGACAGGTGAAGCAGGTAACCCGTGCCCCCCATCACGCCCAGGTGGTAGGCCAGAAACGCGATGCCCGGACCGTCGCGCAACGCGTTCAGTTCGCTACGGGTTCGGCGCGGAACGATTTGATTGATCTGGGCCGCCGACAACTCGGGTCCTCCGATTCGCCGCATGCACGCCGTCTCGGCATGTATTCTAGCACGAATACCCGCACCCGGCCGCTTCTCCGGCAATTATCCTCCGGGAACGACGGGCGTTCCAGTGACCTCCGCGTGTCCCCACCACAATGCCGCGTACAGCACGAGGCCCAGTGCGATCCGCCACCAGCCCAGCTCGGCCCATTCAAGCGTGTTCCGCCCCTGAAGGATGGCCGCGAACGGGACGATCGACGTCACCTGGGCCAGCCTTTGCCAAGCCTCGGGTCTGCGCGAGCGGAGCTTCGCATCGATACTGATCGGACCGACGATACCGAGCACCAGAAATCCCCCGAAAAAGATCACCGATGCGACCTCCCCGTTCGCGGCGACATGGCCGGCGGCCCACAGGACCACGCCCATGAGGAACGGGTGACGGGTGATGCGCGTGACCCCCTTGGCCGGCTCCTCTCGCTCCAGCACGCCCCCCTGTCCGGCACTCGTGGGGTTCGCGCTCGTAACCCCGAGAACGACAAGGATCGCCGAGACCGGCATGAGAACGACGGGAATCCACACCAGTTGGGGCACGACCCAAAGAGGCTCATAGGGCGCGGCCTCGAAGGCGAGAATCATCCACGCCAAACCGCCAATCGAGAGCAGCGCAAACACCGCCCGGAAGACCACCTCTCCGATCACGCGGACAAGCATGCCGCGGAGCGGCGAGCCGGAAATCCCGGGGTGGATTCCCACGAAAAAGAGGGCCGCGATTGCCAGCCACGTGAGATTACCGGTCATGGCAGAATGTCCCATAACGCGAATTGACCGGCAACCGGAATGGTCTCGGCCGGGGGACTCGAAAAGGCCGCCGGTGGGACATGACCGGCGGCGTTCGCGACGGCAAGGACAAGGAAAAGCTTGTGCCCTCGATGACGGGATCACCGTCGAAGAATTTCGACAACTGCCGAGCCGGAACCGGGCGCCGCACGGCGCCGTCTGCCTGATGGGCTCCAGCGGCAATCACCGGATACGGCCTCCCGTCCCTTGTCCGTCAGCCTGCAGACCAGCCAGTCGGGTTTCATCGGATTCTGGAACCAAGGCTCGGCAAATCCGGCCGCGACGCAGGCCCGAACGGTTCGCGGATCGATGGCCTGCCCGTGTTCATCGAAAAGCGGCAGCTTTCCCCCTGGCTGGTCGATGCCTCGGCGCAGATACCGCCGCTGAGCCGAAGTCATCTTCATCGAGGCCACGTGAGCACGGGCGGGGCGGTCAGGACGCCCCGGCTTGCCGGGGCGCCGTCGCCTCGCGCGGCCGATCGACCGGCATCTTCGGAATCGCGCGTGTCAACGGATCAGCCTCCTCCATGCACTTCTTGAACTCTTCCTTGGCCCCCGGCGACCGCACCGGCCCAATATAGGCGGCGGCCCGAACCAGTCAAACCGTCCCGAAGGAAGGCTACGCGCGGCGCCCGTCGAGGTTCGCGGAACAGTCCGCGATGAAACAGGCCATCTCCGCAAGGACCGCCTCCGCCCGGTCCCGGTGCGGGGAGTGACCGCACGCATCCAGCAGACGCATCCAAACGAGGCCCGGCACGCCCTCTTTGATTGCCGCGACCTGATCGAGCGTGCCGTATTCGTCGTCGACGCCTTGCAGGACCTGGACGGGCACGTCTATGGCCCCGAGCAGGTTCACGATGTTCCACTCGCGAAATCGCGGATCGAGCCAAACCCGGTTCCATCCCCAGAACGCCCCGTCTACGTTGGTCCCGTGGTGCCGCAGAAGCCTCTGTCGCAAGACGCCGGATCGGTAACTTTCGCCGATCTCAGTGATGCTCTTGATCGTGATGTCTTCGACGAAAACATGAGGCGCTTCAAGACACAGGCCGAGCAGGCCCTCACGGGCCGTCGCGGCCGTCGCCGCGAAGATCAGGGCGATCGACGCACCGTCCGAGTGGCCGACGAGGAAAAACCGGCTGATCCCGGCGGCGCGCAGCACTTCGGGGAGAACGGTGCGGGCCTCGTGTTCCATGAAATCGGGCGGGCGGGGGAGCTCGACGGGATCCGAGCGCCCATATCCCGGCCGGCTGTAGACGAAGGCCCGGAAGCCGGTTTCCTCTGCCAGTCGGTTCGGAAATTCCCGCCACGTCGAAACGCAACCGAGACCCTCGTGAAGAAATACCAGGGTTGGCGCGGTCCCCGGATCCGGTCCACTCCACGCGTATTCAAGCCTGGCGCCGGCCGCTTCGATGTATCCGCGTCGTACTTCGGTCATGTGGCGTCGCTGATGGTTTTCCCAAACAAAGGCACACACCCACCCGCACTCGCTTCGGCCCAGTCCGGCCGAGGGGGCGGAAGAGTGGCAGCCCACATTTTCTTGTAGCGGGATCTCTACTCCCGCAACTTGAAACGCTGAATCTTTCCCGTTGCCGTCTTGGGCAGATCGTCCACGAAATCTATCCAGCGGGGATACTTGAACGGCGCCAGCCGATCCTTGACGAAACCTTTCAACTCCTCCGCGACGGCGTCGCCGAGCTCAACCTCGTCCTTGAGGATGATGAACGCCTTGGGTTTGACGAGTCCGTCGTCGTCCTTGTACCCCACCACGGCGGTCTCCAATACCTTCTCATGGGCCAACAGCGCGGACTCGACCTCGAACGGGGAAACCCATTGACCGCTGACCTTCAGCATGTCGTCCGATCGACCGCAGTAGACGTAGTGGCCGTCCCCACGACGTATGTATTTGTCACCCGTGCGTGTCCAAGGCCCCTGAAACGTGTCGAGGCTGCGCTGCCGTTTGTTGAAGTAGTGGCTGGCGCTCGACGGCCCGCGCACGAGAAGCTCCCCGATCTCGCCGTCGGTCGCCGCGTTCCCGTCTTCGTCGACGATCTTGAGTTCGTAACCGGGAACCGCCTTGCCGGACGTGCCGTAACAAATGTCGTCCGGCGCATTGGACAGGAAGATATGCAGCATCTCCGTGGATCCCAGGCCGTCGAGGATATCCACGCCAAAGCGGTCCACCCAACGTTTCGCGATGTCTTCGGGAAGCGCCTCTCCCGCCGACACGCAGATTCGCAGGGCATCGGAACTCCGGCCGCGATCGTTGCCGGGGTCGGCGAGGATGGCGCCGAAGAGCGTGGGAACCCCATAGAAGATGGTCACGTCATGGTCCCGCAACTGCTGGAGAACCGTGCCGGGGGTTGGGCGCCCCGCCATCAGCACGGCCGTCGCCCCGACGTGGAACGGGAAGGTCATGGCATTGCCGAGACCGTAGGCGAAGAACAGTTTCGCCGCGGAAAACACGATGTCGTCCCCGGTGATCCCGAGCACCTGCCGGCCGTAGAGTTCCGCCGTGTTGACCATGTCGCCCTGCAGGTGCACGGCGCCCTTCGGCGTGCCCGTGGAACCCGACGAATAGAGCCAGAAGGCCGTATCGTCGCTCGTCGTGGGTGCCGGCTCCAGGGTATCCGCCGCGGCGTCCAATAGAGTGTCGAGCCGTTCAAACCCGGCATCTTCACCGCTCTCGCAACGCCCGGCCACGACGACGGTCTTGAGAAACGTCAGGGAGTCCAGAATGGGCCTGAACTTGTCGAGCAGAGCATCGCTCACGACCAGGGCGACGGCGCGGCTGTCCCGAAGCATGTAATCGTAGTCCGCCGTCGTCAGCAGCGTGTTGAGGGCCACCGGCACCACGCCCGCCTTGATCGACCCGAAGAAAACGGACGGAAAGTCGACGGTGTCCAGCATGCACATGGCGACGCGCTGTTCCATCTGGATGCCCAGTCCCAGGATCGCGTTGCCCGTCTTGTTCACCCGGCGTGCAACATCGTCATAGGTGTAGCGGCCGCTTTCGTCGATGACCGCGACCTTGCCGCCGCGGCCCTCGTCGAGATTCCGATCTATGAAATCAGTAGCGGCGTTGTAGTCGCGCGGCACCACGACAGCCGGCGGCGACACGGACCGGTCGATGACAGTGTATGCACCCATCGCTATGCAGCCTCCCGCCCGTCGGCGTCCTCGCCTGCCCCTTCACTGCGACGGAAGTGTAGTCCAGCCGCCGGACCCTGCCAAAGACACGCGGTCCGACGGACACGTCGTTCGCAAGGGATATGATCACGGCGGCCGGATTGTGATTCGCATGGTGCCGCCCGACAATCAAGCGATGAAGAAGAGGCACCGAAACGTCCTGAGTGCGTCTGCAGTGTTCAGTCTGCTGGCCTTGACGCCGATGGCCACGGCGAGCATGGCGACCGCGGCCCGCGCGGAAAGTATCGTCTCCCATGGCGTGGAATTCAGCGACGAGCTGGGAGGTCTCCGCCTGGTGTCGGCGGCCGGTTCGGGAACCCGCGACGACCCCTTCATCGTGGTCGAGGAGTATACCGGCCCGGGCAGCGCGGTCCTGGTCATCCGTGGCCTCGACAGGTTGTTCGGTTCGGCCTCGGGAATCATGCGCCCCGTAGGACTCGTCATGCGCAAAATCGTGAAGAACGGCACGCGCGAACGCTGGCGGGAATTCGACCTGGAACTTCGCGAGCACTTCAACCACCCGAGCGACTACTTCGATGGCCTATCCTTCGATCAGATGAAGACCATGGAACACCCCGCCGCCTCGGACCTGTTCGCTCACGTACGTCCCGTCATGGAGCCATTCGACTACCTGCGGTTCAGCGACGGCATCGTCGAGCCCGGCGAGACGGTGTCCTTCGAGATCGTCATCACCGATGCCACGCCCCAACCCACGATTTTCCTTGTTCAGAGGGCTCCGACCCGTATATCGGAGGTCCTTCCCAATCATCCGCGGGTCCATCTCATGGCAGAGACACCCGGAGCGCAGGGGACTAAGGTCGTCCTCAAGTCGGAGTTGCGGTGATGATCGACTTCAGGACCCGACCGTCCGAATACAGGCACTGGCGCCTCGACATCGACGGCGCGGTGGCGAGCCTGTACCTGGACGTCGACGAAAACGGCGGGCTCGCGCCCGGTTACGAACTCAAGCTGAATTCCTACGATCTCGGTGTCGACATCGAACTCTGCGACGCGGTGCAGCGCCTGCGCTTCGAACATCCCGAGGTCAACACGGTACTGCTCCGATCGGCCCGCGACCGCGTGTTCTCGGCCGGCGCCAACATTCGCATGCTGGCCCAGGCCTCCCATACGGAGAAGGTCAATTTCTGCAAATTCACCAATGAGACGCGACTCTCCATCGAGGACGCGACGGAACGGTCCGGCCAGATCTACATCGCGGTGGTCGAAGGCAGTTGCGCCGGTGGCGGGTACGAACTGGCCCTGGCGGCCGACCGAATCGTCCTGGTCGATGACGGCAGTACGTCGGTGTCGCTGCCTGAATTGCCCCTGCTTGCCGTTCTGCCGGGGACCGGGGGACTCACGCGGCTCGTGGATAAACGCCGAGTCCGGCGCGACCGGGCCGACGTGTTCTGTACCCTCGAAGAAGGGATCCGGGGCGCCCGGGCCGCCGAATGGGGGCTGGTCGACGAGGTGGTTCCCGCATCGCGGCTTGAAGAGCGACTCGGGGAGATCGCGGAGGACGCAGCCGCACGACTCTTACGCGGACGGGAAGGCGAAGGTGTGACGCTCACCCCCCTGGAACGGGACGTGGCGGCCGATGGACTCGAATACGGCACCCTCTCCGTTCGCATCGACCGGGCCGCCGGTGTTGCCGAATTGACCATTCGCGGGCCGGATTCGAACCTGCCCGAGGGCGTCCGAGCCATCCATGACCAGGGCGCCCGCTTTTGGCCGCTCGCGCTGGCGCGCGATATCGACGATGCCGTGCTGCATCTCCGTTTCAACGAGCCGGAAGTCGGGACCTGGACGTTTCGGACGGATGGAGATCCCGGCCGCGTGTCGGCGATGGACGCCGTCCTCGCGGGAAATGCCGATGACTGGTTCGTGAGAGAGACGATCGAGTTCCTGAAACGGGTATTCAAGCGCCTGGATCTGTCGGCCCGTTCCCTGATCGCTCTCATAGAGCCGGGAAGCTGCTTCGCCGGAACGCTGTTCGAATTCTGCCTTGCCGCGGACCGCAGCTACATGCTGGACGGCACGTTCGAAGGCGACAACCGTCCGCCAGCCGCGGTGGAACTGACCAGGATGAACTTCGGTCCTTACGTCATGGGCAATGGCTGTTCCCGCCTCGGCTGCAGGTTCCTGGACATGCCCGAGCGACTGTGGGAGCTGGAGGATGCCATCGGCACGAAACTCGATGCCGCCGCCGCAGCGGAGCTGGGTCTCGTGACCTTCATCCCCGATGACATCGATTGGGAGGACGAGATCCGGATCGCGATCGAGGAGCGGACGAGCTTTTCCGCGGATGCTCTGACGGCCATGGAAGCGAACCTTCGCTTCGCCGGCCCCGAGACGCTGGAGACCAAGATATTCGCGCGCCTGTCCGCCTGGCAGAACTGGGTGTTCCAGCGCCCCAACGCCACTGGCGAGGAAGGCGCACTCAAACGATACGGAAGCGGGCAACGGCCCAATTTCGACAGGACGCGGGTGTGAACATGGCGATCGACTACGCGGACCGCATTCCCAACAACGTGGGCCTCTCGGACAACCGGCGCCTGCAGCGAGCGTTGGAGAGCTGGCAGCCGAAATTCCACGACTGGTGGTTGGAAATGGGCCCGGAAGGCTTCCAGGCCAACGAGATCTATTTGCGCACGGCGGTCAGCGTCGACGTCGACGGGTGGGCCCACTTCGACTATCTGAAAATGCCGGAGTACCGGTGGGGCATCTTCCTCGCCGAGCCCGAAGCGGGGCGCACGGTCAACTTCGGCCAGCACAAAGGCGAAGCGGCCTGGCAGGAAGTCCCCGGCGAATACCGAGGCATGCTGCGGCGCATTATCGTCACCCAGGGCGACACGGAGCCCGCTTCCGTCGAGCAGCAGCGTCAACTCGGGTGGACCTGTCCGTCCCTCTATGACCTGCGCAACCTGTTCCAGGTGAACGTCGAGGAGGGACGGCACCTGTGGGCTATGGTCTACCTCCTTGACGCACATTTCGGCCGGGACGGGCGCGAGGAAGCCGAGGCGCTCCTGATGCGCCGGTCGGGCGACCGCGACAGACCGCGGATCCTCGGCGCCTTCAACGAAGAGACGCCCGACTGGCTGTCCTTCTACATGTTCACGTACTTCACCGACCGGGACGGCCGCTTTCAGCTGGCTTCCCTGGCCGAGTCGGGCTTCGACCCGTTATCGCGGACCTGCCGTTTCATGCTCACGGAGGAAGCCCACCACATGTTCGTGGGCGAAACGGGCATCGGCCGCGTGGTACGGCGGAGTTGCGAGCTCATGAACGGGCACGACACCGACGACCTGCGCGCCTGCGGCGGTATCGATCTCGCTCTCCTGCAGAAATACATCAACTTCCATTTCTCGGTATCGTTGGATCTGTTCGGCGGAGAGCTGTCCACCAACGCCGCGAACTATTTCACCTCCGGCCTCAAGGGCCGATTCCGCGAGACCCAGATCGACGACGATCACGTGCTGTCGAACGACACCTATCGTGTCATAGAACCCGATGGCGGCGAATTCGTCGGCGCCGACGCCCCGGCACTGACGTCGCTGAACGAACGCCTGCGGGACGCCTACATCGCCGACTGCCAGCGCGGCGTCGACCGCTGGAACAAGGTCATCGCCCAGCAGGGCATCGATTTCGAGCTGCGCCTCCCGCACCGCGCCTTCCACCGGGCGATCGGGCTGTTCGCCGGCATGCACGTGTCACCGGATGGCCAGACCGTGCCGGAGGCGGAATGGGCCGAGCGCGCCGGCGACTGGCTGCCGAACGACGACGACCGGACCTACGTGAGCTCGCTGATGGAGCCCGTCACGAGGCCCGGCTCCATGGCCAATTGGATCGCCGCACCGGCCCGCGGCATTAACGGCCGACCCGTCGAGTTCGAGTACGTGCGGCTGTAGCGAGCCACGATGCGGTCCCGCTCGCGGACCACCGCCCAAATCCCGAAATCCGGTCTGGCCGGGCGTTGGCGGACGTTTCAATTAGCCAAGCCGAATTCGGACGTGCCCGTGCGCCTCGCGATAATTTCCCTATCCGGGTCTTGAAATCCATCGCGGCCCGCCCACATGTCGGGCTGGCGGCAGCCTTTTCTGGGGCCGTCACATCGTCGACCTGGCGGGGCCAAACGGCACGTCGTATCGGCTGGCTGGACCCGCAAAGATATTGCTTATGGAGGATATCAATGCCTACGACAGCGTTCGACCTTTCCCCCCTTTTCCGCACGTCCATCGGCTTTGACCGCATGTCGCGCCTGCTCGACTCGGCGGCCCGCATCGAGGAGGGCGCACTTTCCTATCCGCCCTACAACATCGAGCAGGTGGGGGAGCACAAGTACAGCATCACGATGGCGCTGGCCGGGTTCAGCGAGGAGGATCTCGACCTGACGGTCCACGAGAGCACCTTGACCGTGAAGGGCAAGCCCCGCGAGGCCGGCAGCGGGAAGGGCCACAAGTTCCTGCATCGCGGCATTGCCGGGCGGGCCTTCGAGCGGAAGTTCAACCTTGCGGAGTACGTCGAAGTGGTTGGCGCGGATCTCGAGAACGGCCTGTTGCGGATCGACCTGGAGCAGATCGTGCCCGAGGAGAAGAAGCCGCGCGAGATCGTGATCGGCGGCCCGAGGCAGATCGAGGGCGAGGCCACGGCCGCCTAGCGGACTTCCCGGGGGTGCCGGACGGCGCCGGCACCCCGCCCAACCCGGCGGGACGAAGCGAGACAAACCGGGACAAAGCGAGACAAGTTGTTGTCAACCCTCCGCGTCAGGCGTATGCTTGGCGTCTGGCAGTCGTTCCCGAAGCGTATCGAGGGCGCCGCCGGGTTTGTGTTTGACACCCCCGAGGAAGTCGCGTATTAAGCCCCACCCCGGCGCAGCCGAGGGGGCGACAAACGTCTTCTCGGAGGCGTCGTTCTGCTCTTTGACATCGTGAACAGAGGAAGAGATGCGTGGGCGGCGGCGCGCCAATCCGGACGCCGGTGCAAACGCATCATGTGAGGATTACGTACCTCCGAACGGTACGTAATTCGCGTTGTGCGTTTGTGACGGCTCCAAGTCACCCGTCCGCCGGTTGCGACCGGCGGGTCGGGAGGTTCAACTCGTGAGAGTTTGATCCTGGCTCAGAGCGAACGCTGGCGGCAGGCTTAACACATGCAAGTCGAACGTGAAGCCGGACTTCGGTCCGGGGGAAAGTGGCGCACGGGTGAGTAACGCGTGGGAATCTACCCAGCAGTACGGAATAACTCCGGGAAACCGGTGCTAATACCGCATACGCCCCGAGGGGGAAAGATTTATCGCTGTTGAGATGAGCCCGCGTCGGATTAGCTTGTTGGTGGGGTAATGGCCCACCAAGGCTCCGATCCGTAGCTGGTCTGAGAGGATGATCAGCCACACTGGGACTGAGACACGGCCCAGACTCCTACGGGAGGCAGCAGT
>JAGWAU010000007.1 GCA_021296255.1 Alphaproteobacteria bacterium
TGCATTTAGAGTGTATATGCACTTTAACTTTCTATCCTCCGTTGACCCCGCGTAGCAAGTCGATATCATGCCTTTAAAAGCGTGTTGGTGACTGGGACGGAGTCCACTTCGCTCGGCTGCTTCCGATGGTCTCGGAACGGGTCGCGCGGGATCGAGATTGCGGGAAGGCGGACGGTAACAGAACGATGGCTTGCCGACTGGGAATCGACGTTGGCGGGACGTTTACCGATCTCCTTCTGTTCAACGGTGGCACCGGCGAGATTCACCTACTGAAAACGCCGTCGACTCCGCAGGATCAGTCCGTCGGCATTCTCACGGGCGTTCAGGATCTCATTTCCCAGACCAAAGTGCGGCCTGCCGACATCCAGGGACTTCTCCATGGCACGACGGTATCGACCAACATCGTGCTGGAGGAAAAAGGAGCCAAGGTTGGCCTCCTGGTGACGGAGAACTTCGAACAGATACTTCATCTGGCGCGCTCTCAGACTCCCGGCCCCCTCGCCGGTTGGATCGTCATGCAAAAGCCGGATCCCTTGGCCGACCTCGAACTGACGCGGGGGGTCAAGGAGCGCACGAACGCGCGGGGCGACATCGTGACACCGATGGACGAGGCGCACGCCCGAACCATGATCCAGGAGCTGGTAGACGGCGGCGTCGAGTCGATCACGGTGTCGCTGCTGCATTCTTATGCCAACCCGGCCCACGAACAGCGGTTGAAGGCGCTCATCCGGGACGCTGCGGGCGACATCCCGGTGTCGCTCTCTTCCGAGATCCTGCCCGAGTTCCGCGAATACGAACGCACGCTCGTCACCGTAATGAATGCCTACGTGGGCCCCAGCATGCGCCGCTATCTCAGCCGTTTCGAGGAGAAACTACGCGGCGTCGAGTTCTCGCCCCACGTCAACATCGTGCGCTCGGACGGCGGGCTGATGAGTGTCGCCCGTGCTTCCCAGTCTCCGGTGCACACGATGCTGTCCGGACCGGCCGGCGGCGTGTCGGGGGCGGCCTTTCTTGCCGGCCTCGCGGGCCATCCCAAAGCCCTCGGGTTCGATATGGGCGGGACGTCGACCGACGTCTCTCTAATCCAGGAAGGCAAGCCGACGATCTCGCGCCAGACGAGCCTTGGCTACTATCCGATCAAGGTTCCTTCCGTCGAAGTGCACAGCGTCGGTGCCGGTGGGGGATCGATCGCTCACGTGCCGATGACGGGGGCACTACGGGTCGGCCCGGAAAGTGCGGGCGCCGTGCCCGGCCCGGCATGCTATGGACGCGGCGGTGACTCCCCGACGGTCACCGACGCCAATGTGGTGCTCGGCCGCCTGCCTCCCAGCTTGTTGGGGGGCGATATGGCCCTTGACGCCAAGGCGGCCGAGGAGGCGGTCGGGAAGATTGGCCGGGCGCTGGGGCTTGATCTCCATCAAGCGGCTCAGGGCATCCTCGACATCGTCAACGAGAACATGTTCGGCGCGTTGCGCCTGGTCACGGTGCAAAAAGGTCTCGATCCCCGTGATTTCGCACTGGTGGCCTTCGGCGGCGCCGGTCCGTTGCACGGGAATGCAATGGCCGCGCTCGCCGGTTGCTACCCCGTGATTGTACCCCCAACGCCCGGCGTGCTGTCTGCGCTCGGCTTCCTGTACTCCGACGTCAAGAACGAATTCGCGCAAACGTTCGTGCGCAATATCGACGATATCGACCCTGGCCAAGTCAACGACATCCTGACACGGCTGGGGCGCGAGGCCCGAACCTGGCTTCAGGAGGAGGACATCTCGGAGCAGAACCAGGAGCTCCAGTACGAGGCGGACGTGCGTTACTTCCGCCAAGGCTACGAATTTTCGCTCGAAGTCGACCCGGGATCGTTGATGAACGGGGGCTTGCACGACCTGGAGATGCGCTTCGGAACGGCGCACGAAAGGCTTTACGGTTTCAAGCTCGAACAGGCCGTGGAGCTTGTCAACCTACGGGCTGTCGGTACGGGCCGCGTGGACAAGGTTGAGTTTCCGGAGTTTCCACTTGAGGATCGCGATCCGTCCGCGGCCATTCTTGAGCAGCACGGGGTCTATTTCGGCGGCAATGCCGAGCAGACCGTTATCTATGACCGCAGCAAGCTCCGTGCGGGCAACCGGATCACGGGTCCCGCCGTTGTGACCCAGAAGGATTCGACCACCATCATTCACCCTGGCCATACCGGGGAGGTCGATCAGTATCTCAACATCCTGCTTCGCCCTGACAACGACCAATTACATTGATGGACCCGAACTCATGACAGACCTCAACCCGCCGAGCAAATCGGTTTCCCTGGATGACCTTCTGAGAGCCAACAAGGACCAGTTCGACCAGCTCTTCGCCACGCAAGTGAGGGAAGTGGGGCTGGTCGACGTCAGTCACCGCCCCGCGACAGAGGAGGATCTCATGTCGCCGAGTATGCGGGCGTGGCACGACGGCGACGGCGAAGATGTAACGGCGTTTCTCAACACGCGTTTTGGGTCCGATTGGTCGTCAGAGGTCGTCGAGCACAAGGTTGAGCGCGGCGCGGTGACCGTTCTTTGCAAACTGACCGTCGACGGCGTCTCGAAGATGCAGTTCGGCTCGGCTCGTGCGAACGGCGACGAAGGCAAGGCCTTGCGGCACGCGACCAACCAGGCCCTGAAAGCCTGTGCCGCGATGTTTGCTGAAGCGGCTGTGCCCGTGGGTCCGCCTGCGGCGCCTACGCCGGAGGAACGGCTGGAGGGGCAGGGACGGGAGATGCTCGACGCCCCGGCACCCCGTGCGCCGCGCCCGGCGGAGCGTCCCGGCACGCTTGACACGATCACGCTCGACCTCATTGAGAACGCCCTCCGCAACGCCCGTCACGAAATGGACGCGGTGCTGTTCCGCTCGGCCATGTCCCCGGTTATCCGGGAACAGCACGATGAATTTCCGATGATCACGGATGGCAAGGGGCGCATGATCGTGGGGCAGTTCGGCTCCTATATCCCGGAGATGTTGAAGGAGCAGACCTTCCGGCTCCTCCCCGGCGACGTGATTCTGCAGAGCGATCCGTTCAAGTGCGGCGGCGCCATCAGCCACATCAACGACTGGATGGTGCTGGTGCCGATCTTCTACGAGAACGAGGTCATCGGCTTCAGTTCGATGTTCGGGCACATGATGGACGTGGGGGGGCCCGTGCCCGGCAGCATGCCGACGGCGGCGACTTCGGTGTTCGGCGAAGGCCTGCGCATTCCACCCATTAAGATCTATGACGGCGGCGCGCTCAATAAGGGTGCGCTCGACCTCATCATGAATAACACCCGCACCCCGGAGATGAACTTCAGCGATCTCATGGCGATCATCGCGGGCTGCAGGACTGGCGAGAAGCGCGTGATCGAGATCTGCGATCGCTTCGGCAAGGATATCTACCGCCAAGCATGCGAGGCGCTGCTGGAGCGCACCAATCGCGCTATGCACCAGCTAATCGTGCAGAATCTGCCTGAGGAGCCACAGTCGTTCGAGGATTACGTGGACGACGACGGTCTTGGCAACGGGCCTTTCAAGCTCAAGCTGACCGTCTGGCGCGAGGGCGAGCACGCTTATTTCGATTGGACGGGCACATCGCCCCAGGCCCCGGGGCCGATCAACTTCTACCTCCACGAAGGCATGTTCAAGATGTTCATCGGGGTCTACATGATCATGGTGTTCGACCCCCAAATCCTGTTCAACGATGGTTTCTACGACCTGATCCACGTGACCCTGCCCAAGGGCTCGCTTGTACATCCCAACTTCCCGGCACCTCTCGGCTGTCGGACCCATGCGCTGTCCCGCCAGTTCGACGTTCTGGGCGGTGCGCTCAGCAAGAAGGCTCCTGAAATGGCGACCGCTGCGGGCTACGGATCGAGTCCGCATTTCCTGTACTCGGGCACCGACGCAGACGGCCGCCAGTTCCAGCTCATGGAGATTCTCTACGGCGGTATTCCCGGCCGGCCGGTTGGCGACGGCATGGACGGGCATTCCTGGTGGCCGCTGTTCGAGAACATCCCCAGCGAATACCTCGAGTGCTACTACCCGATGCTGATCGAGAGCTACGGCAGCATCTCGGATACCGGCGGCGCGGGCCTCCATCGCGGCGGCAACGGTGTGGAGAAAGTCTACCTGTTGCTCGAAGAGGGAGAGATCTCCATCCACGACGATCGGCATGAATCGCAGCCCTGGGGCATCTTGGGCGGGGCGCCCGGCGCCTGCTCGGAGAAGTGGTTGGTACGCAAGGACGGGACGCGCGAGCCGCTCCCCTCCAAGGTCGACAATGTGAAGGTGCGAAACGGAGACCGCATCGTCTTCCGTACGGCGGGCGGCGGTGGATGGGGGGATGCGCTCGAGCGTGAATCCGTGAAGGTCCGTAACGATGTCGCGCGCGGTCTGCTGTCGCGTGGGGCGGCGCGGGAGAGCTACGGCGTTGTCGTCTCGGAGAACTTCGATGTCGACGAGACGGCGACGCGGGATTTGCGAGAAACCATGCGGGCTGGACGGCCGCCGTTGCCCTTGTTCGATTTTGGCAGGCAACCGTCGTGGGGCGGAACCACCGCTTCTGCGTAGGGTTTGGATTTGAGACGGATACGTCTTGCACGGTGAGTGTTGTGGCGGGGAGGATCGGATTCCAAATGCCACGGCAATAAGGATAAAGCGAAAGAAGGTGCAGGGATAATGCTGGAAATTGGGATTGCGCTGGCCGTCTCGGCGATCGTCGTTATCGCCATCCTCTACATTATCTCCATCTGGGTTTATAAACGCGCGCCCGCGAACATGGGATTCATACGAACGGGTTTTCTCGGTACCAAGGTGTGCCTGGGCCGTGGCGCCATCGTGTTGCCCGTATTCCATGAAGTGAGCTGGATCTCGCTTGAAACGATCAAGCTGATTGTCAGCCGCTCGCGGGAGCAAGCAGTTCTGACTTCCGACAAGATCCGGGTGGACACCGTCGCCGAACTCTACGCGCACGTCGGCAGGACCGAAGAAAATCTGCTGACCGCGAGCCGCAGCCTGGGCGACAAGACCTTCGATGCCGAACAGGTGCGCAACCTGCTCGAGGCGAAAGTCGTCGGCGCCATTCGCAGCTATGCGGCGACAAAGACCCTCAATGAACTGCACGAGAATCGGGACACCTTTGCCCAGCAGATCAAGGAGTCCGTCCTCGACAGCTTCGAGGCCAATGGCCTCGTACTCGAGGAAGTGACCATCGTGACGCTGGAGCAGTCCGGCAAGGACTACTTCAAGTCCGACAACGTATTCGACGCTGAGGGCCTGAAGATCATCACCGAGATCACGTCCGACGCGCGGCGCAAAGTTCATGACACCGAGAAGCGCACCACCGTCGCCATCCGTCAGAAGGACCTCGACACTCAGCTCGAGCTGCTGGAGATCGAACGCGAGGAGGCGTTCGCGCGGGCCGGTCAGGACAAGGCCGTTGCCAACGAGCAGGCCCTGCAGCTCGGCCAGAAGCAGATCTACATGCTGGATCAACGCAAGGCGGTCGAGGAGAAGGAAATCCAAAACGAAGTCGTTCTGGAGCAGTTGCGAACCGACCGTGAGATCGCCATCACCGAGGAAGCGCGCAAGCGCGAAAGTTCGGACATCGAAAAGACCCTGAAGCTCGAGCAGGAACGTCGTGACAAGGAAATCGCGCTGATCGCCAAGGCGCGGGAGGAGGAACTCACCAAGATCCAGCGCAACCTGGCGCTCGAGAAAGCGGAGAAAGACCGCGAAATCGAGTTGATCGACAAGGCCAAGGAGCAGGAGCTTGCGGAGATCCGCAGGCGGCTCGCGCAGGAGAGTGCCGACAAGGACCGCGAGATCGAGCTGACGGCGAAGGAGCGCGAGCGACAGCGGGCCGAGATCGATCGAGCGACGGAGGTCCTGAAAGCCGAGGAGGCGGCCCGGGATGCGCGCCACCAAGCCGGGGAGGAGGTCTCGCGCTCCATGCGGCGGCGGGCGCTTGAGACGAGGCTTTCCATTCTCGAGGTCGAGAAGGGAGAAGCCTTCGCCGAGGCGCAGCAGGAGCGGGAAATCTCCGACGAGCGCGCCCGCGTCCTCAGCGAGAAACAGCGCTTCATTCTCGATCGCCGCCTGGAGGTCGAGCAGGAGGAAATAGACAAGGAACTTGCCATCGAGAAGGCCCGAATCCAGAAGGAAGCCTCCGTCATCGAGGAGACCAAGCTTCGCGAGGCCGCTGACATCCGCCGTCAGCTTGCCCGCGAGCAGGAGGAGCGCGACCGCGAGATCGCCCTCGTGGCCAAGGCGGAGGAACTGGAGAGGGCCGAAATCCGCCGCCGGCAGAGCCAGGAGCAGGAAGATCGGGAGCGTCAGATCGTGCTCGTCGCCAAAGAAGAGGAACTGCGGCGCGCCGAGGTGCGGCAAGCTCTGGCCGTCGAGCTCGAAGAGCGCGAGCGGGAGATTCGGCTTATCGCCAAGGAGCAGGAGCGCGAACGAGCGGACATCCAGCGCTTCCTCGCACGTGAATTGGAAGAACGCAGCCGCGAGATCGCGTTGACGGAGAAGACGAAGGAGCTTGAGGAAGTCGAGGTCCAACGTCTCCAAACGACGGCCGAGAAGGAGCGGGCAGGACACGGTGTGGAATCGGTGCGCATCATTGCCGATGCCGAGCGCCAGAAAGAGATCGAGCGCATCGGCGCCGAGCAGGAGGCCGAGGCGCGCCGGATCGAGGAGGAGAACAATGCCCAGATCTCGCGCATGCACATGATCACCCAGGCCGAGGCGCGCAAGCTTTCCGCCGAGCAGGAAGCGGAAGCGACTCTGACGCGGGCCCAGGCGGTGAGCGATGCCCAGAAGATCACGGCCGAGGGCATCGAACGCGAGGCGGGCGCACGGGGCCGGGCCGAGATGGAGATCGAGTCGCTGCGCGTAGTCAATACGCAGCGTCGCTTCGAAGCCGAGGCCACGGGTATCGAGGCGAAAGCCGAGGCGCTGGCGAAGTACAACGAGGCGGCCACGTTCCTCGAACTTGCCAGGCTGCACATTGAGGCGGAACGCGACATCCATATTGACCAGGCCAAGGCCATGGGTAACGCCCTGTCAGGTGCGCAGATCCGCATGTACGGCGGCGGCGACGGTACCGTCGACACGATCCGTGGGATGTTCACCCAGGGATTCGCGCTCGGCGAGATTCTCGAAGGCGTCGCCCAGTCGCTGCCCGAGGGCCTACGGGCCCGCTTCGCCGACAACGGCATCCGCGGTCTGTTCGGCCGGCCTTACCAAGCTGGTCAGTTTCGTGACTCGGTCGAGCTGTTGACGGGTATGGTGCGGTCGACGATGCGCACGCGGCGCGACCGGGACATCCCGTTCAGCCAGGCTCTCGATCGGCTGGCCGAGTACGCCGGTGATGACGAAGTGCAGGGCCGGGCGGTTGCGTTGCTGCGGGAGGCGAATGAGGGCGGCGTCTTCGACGACGTGCCGTTCGAGACCGTATGGGCGCTGATGCAGGCCATCGCCACGCCTTCCGACTGATGTGATACGAGGCGCCGATGGCGGAGCACGACGTCGTCCTTGAACACGTCGACAAGACCTTTCCGGGCGGTGTCCGGGCGGTCATCGACTTCAACGCCGAGATTGAGCATGGCGAATTCGTTGCCATGCTGGGGCCGAGCGGCTGCGGCAAGACCACGACCCTTCGCATGATCGGCGGGCTCGAGGAGGCGACCTCGGGGAGGATCTATATCGCCGGGCAGGACGTCACCGACCTGCCGCCGTCGCATCGGGACACCGCGATGATGTTCCAGAGCTTTGCGCTCTTTCCTCACCGGACCGTTCTCCAGAATGTTGAGTTCAGCCTAAAGATGAAAGGCATGGAAAAGGTTGAGCGAGCGCGTCGCGTCTGGGAAATGGTCGAAATGGTCGGACTCGGGGAACTCGCGCATCGCCGGCCGCACGACCTCAGCGGTGGACAGCAGCAGCGTGTGGCGCTCGCCCGGGCGCTGATTGGGCGGCCGACGGTGCTGCTGCTCGACGAGCCCTTGGGCGCGCTCGACTTCAATCTGCGTCAGACCATGATGGTGGAGCTCAAGAAGATCCAGCGCGAGCTTGGCATCACCTTCATCATGGTCACGCACTCCCAGCAGGAAGCGCTGTCGATGGCCGACAAGGTCATCGTCATGAGCGACGCGGTGATCCAGCAGACCGGCACGTCTCGGGAAATCCACGAGCATCCACGCACCAAGTTCGTAGCCGAGTTCATCGGCAACAACAATCTGCTTAAAGGCACGATCAAGTCGCGCAGCGGCTCGGTGGTGTTCGTGGAGTCGGAGGACAATCTCTTCTACGTGCGCATTCCCGAAACCATGCCGCACGTGGAGATCGGCAAGGAGACCTACTTCTCGGTCCGTGCCGATCTCATGCACACCGGAGATCACCCGGATATGGCCAACCGGGTCGAGGGGTCCTATGTGACCACGGAGTTCATGGGTTCCCTCGAGACCAACGTGTTCGAGGTGGGGTCGGACACCATCGTGCATGTGGAGCAGCACCGAAGCGTCGCGGACCATGTTTACCAGATGGGTGAAAAGGAGACAATCTGCTGGCCGGCGGACGCCGGCGTGCTATTGGAGACCGTGACCGGCGTGGCGGAGCGGGCGGAGGCGGAATAGAGGATTGGTGGCGAGGCTTCGCGGTAATATACGGGGAAATGAGTCTATGGTATTGGTTCAAATCCGACGGTGGAATTTCAAGGCTAGGGAGGCGACTCGATGAATCTTACCGATGCCGACAAGCGGAAACTCGACGGCGGCGAAGGGCCGGCCGTTCAGCATGCCATGGAGCACTTGCTCAAGATGGGCGAGGCCTTTGACGCCGAGGAGATGGTGGACCTTCACACGGTGCATGTGTTCTCGGACTACCGCACGGTCGGCGATGGCGGAGTTAACTTCTACGAGAACCTGGTCGACCTGGGTGGCCACATTTCGCTCCCGTCCTCATGTGAACCCATGTCCATGGATCGTAATCACAATGACCAGTTCGACTGGCCGGAAGGGTACGAGGAAGGTCAGCAGAAGATTGTCGACGCCCTCGCGACGCTCGGCGTTCAGCCCACCTTCTCCTGCACTCACTATCTGAACGCCAACGTACCCAAATTCCAGTCGAACATGGCCTGGGTCGAAGGTAACGCAACGGGGTTCGCCAATACCGTGATCGGGGCCCGCGGCAACCGGGAGGACGCGGTTACCAGTCCGCTGGCCGGTATCGCCCGACGCATCCCCAAGTACGGCATGCTGGACCCCAAGAACCGGACCGGTGATTGCTTGGTTGAGATCGATCCGAACCTCATAGAGCGCATCGGCGGTGACGGGCGGCGCACGGCGGACTACGAGGCGCTCGGCGCTGTCATCGGCGACTTCGCGTACGACCGTATCCCGGTGGTGACGGGCCTGCCCGACTACATGCAGAACGAAGAACTGAAGGCCTTGGTGACCGCTTGTTCGCCGGCCATGACGACGACGTTGATGCTGCTCGTCGGCATCAGCCCGGAGGCGCGAACCCTTGAAGAGGCATTTGGCGGCAAGGTACCGAAAGATGTAGACACCATTCAGGTCACCGAAGATGACCTGCGGGAAATGTATGGCCAGCTTGAGCAGACAACCAAGGAGGATGTCGACATCGTCATCTCCGGCTGTCCCTTCAAGACCTTGCAGGAGGTCCAAGAGCTGACCGAACAGCTTGGAGAGCAGAAGGTGGCGGACGGCGTCAAGTTCTACATATTCACAGACCGCATCACCTTCAACATGGCGAAGGACATGGGACTGGTGGAGAGGATCGAGGCCGCTGGCGCCCTTCTCACCACCGATACCTGTAGCTGGTGCATGCCTGTCGAGACCATGTTCGGCCCCGACAAGGTCATCGCCTCCGACAGCATGAAGATGCGACGCCTGCTGGCCGGCGACGGCAAGCCGACGTGGCGCTACGGCACCCTCACCGACGTGGTGGATGCCGCCGTCACAGGTAAGTTCAAGCCGAGCCGTTGGAATTAGTCCTGGCACGATCAAGCCCGGGAACCGAGGAACTGAACTATGAGTGAAACGATCACCCTGCACGGACATCCCGTCAGCAGGGGCGTCGGCGAGGGCGAAGCCTTGGTCTGCGATAAGCCGTTGAGCTTTATCGCCGTCGGCATCAGCAACGAGGAAGGAATCGTGCGTATCGATAAGCACCCTCTGAACGGCCAGTCGATCGCCGGCAAGGTGCTGATTTACGACACCGACATCTTTTCGACCGGTGGTGCCCTCAGCATGTACACCAAGAAGACGATCTACAAGACGGCACCCGCTGCCGTTATCTGGCGCAAAGCCCATAACATCGGGGCCGGCGGCACCATCTACGCCGGTGTCCCCTCGATGGACCAGATCGAGGAAGGGTTGCCCTGGGATTTGATCAGCACTGGCGACTGGGTGAAGGTCGACTCCGAACAAGGCATCGTCGAAGTGACGAAAAAGTCCTAGGACCGGTCTTCCAGGTTCGGTTGCGGTC
The DNA here is from genome assembly GCA_021296255.1 of Alphaproteobacteria bacterium. Lineage (GTDB taxonomy): Bacteria > Pseudomonadota > Alphaproteobacteria > UBA2966 > UBA2966 > UBA2966. Next base: position 10,501 of record JAGWAU010000007.1, read on the forward strand.
GTTACGGGGAGGCGAGTTCGTGCGGCTTAGCGATTCCGACAAACGCAAGCTCGACGGCGAGGAAGGACCGGCGGTCCGGCACGCCATGGAGCATCTCGTGAAGATGGGCGGGGCGTTCGAGGCCGAGGAGATGGTGGACCTGCATTCCTGCCATCTGCTCTCGGACTACCGCACCATGGGCGAGGGCGGGCTCGAGTTCTACGAGCAACTCGTCGAGTGGGGCGGCATCATGCGCGTGCCGACGACTTGCGATCCGATGTCCATGGACATGAAGAACATGGATAAGTTCGACTGGCCGGAGGGGTACCCGGAGAAACAGACGCGCATCTCGGACGCCTTCCGCGACCTCGGTGTGGCACTTACCTTCTCGTGCACGCCGCACCTCGGCCATAACGTACCCAAGTTCGGCGAGAACCTGGCTTGGGTCGAGGGAAATGCGACGGGTTACGCCAATTCGGTGCTGGGAGCCCGCGGTAACCGGGAAGACAGCATTACGGCGCCGCTCGCCGGCATCGCCGGGCGTACGCCCAAGTTCGGTCTACTGGATCCGGAGAACCGCGTCGGCGAATGTCTGTCGAGATCGATCCGAACCTCATGGAGCGGTTGGGCGGCGACGGCCGTCGGGCTGGCGATTTTTCGGCACTGGGAATGATCATCGGCGATTTCGCCTATGACCGCGTTCCGGTGGTCACGGGCCTCCGTCCGAACCTGGAGACCGAAGAGCTCAAGGCCATGTGCTCCGCGTGCTCGCCGGCCCTGATCGGGACACTGATGTTCCTGGTCGGCATCAGCCCGGAAGCGAACACCGTCGAAGAGGCGTTCGGAGGCAAGGTGCCGAAGGACGTCGATCGGCTGTGGGTCGACGCCGACACCATGCGGCAGTCCTACGAACAGCTCTCCAACACCACCAAGGAAGACGTCGATGTCGTCATGTCGGGTTGCCCCTTCAAGACCATCTACGAGATCCAGGAAGTGGTGGAGCAGCTCGGCGACGACAAGGTCAAGGAAGGCGTGAAGTTCATCATTCACACCGACCGGGTTACCTATGTTCTCGCCGAGCACATGGGCTTGGTGGACAGGATCGTCGATGCCGGCGCGCTGCTGACCACCGACACCTGTGAATACTGCATGCCGATCGAGAACATGTACGGTCCCGATACGGTCATCGCTGCCGACAGCATGAAGATGCGCCGCCTAGTCGCTGGGGAAGGCAAACCGACGTGGCGCTACGGGACGCTGACGGACTGCGTCAACGCCGCGATCACCGGCAAGTTCCGCCCCACCCATTGGAACTGACGGGCGTTGGGTTTTCGCGAGGATCGGGCATGGGTGGGACCATCACGCTGCATGGACGCCCCATCTCCAAGGGCGTGGCCGAAGGCGAAGCGATCGTCACGGACAAGGCACTGTCGTTCATCGCCGCCGCGATCACGAACGACGAGGGGATCGTTCGCATGGACGGCCATCCCCTCCAGGGGAGGTCGGTCATGGACAAGGTTCTGGTCTACGACACCGACATCTACTCAACCGGCGCGGGGCTCAGCTTTTACACCAAATGGAAGATCAACCAGTCGACGCCGCGCGCGATTATCTGCCGAGAGATGCACAACATCGGCGGTGGTTTTACGATCTACACGGGCGTACCGTCGATCGACCGCATCCAGGAAGGCCTGCCCTGGGATCTCATCGGCGACGGCGACTGGGTCAAGGTTGACTCCGAGCAGGGCATCATCGAGGTGACGAAGAAGTCCTAAGGGGATGGAAGCGCGCCACGGCGCTTCACCTCCGCAGTGCCGGGATGACGTCTTGGGCGATGGTCTCGAATGTGGGGCGATCGGACTCCAGAACAGGGTAGTCGAGCATGAACTCCGAGATGCCCAGTTCTCGGAACCGCTCCACCGCTTCGACGAAAGCATCCTTGGATGCGTAGTATGGTATGGCGTCGCTGACGTCCCGCGCCGGTTTGTCGAGCAGCACATAGGATCGGCGAATCTCCCCGGGGTCGCGCCCGACGGCATGGCAATGCTCTTCGAGAATCTCGATGCGTTCGCGCGTTTCCGCAAGTTGCCCTTCGAGCGTTCCGGCGCGTCCAATGCTGTTCCAGATGTCCGCAAACCTGGCCACGTGCATGAGCATGTTCCGCCCAATGGTCCCAACGGCAATGGGCGGTCGGGGCTGCTGAATGGGCCGAGGAATCATCACTGCATCCCGGATGGTATAGTAGGAGCCGTCGTAGCTGGTGGTCTCCTGCCGCAACAGCAGGTCGATGATCTCGACGTATTCTCCGAACCGTGCAACCCGCTCCTTCAGTGGCCAGTTCGCCAATCCCATCATGCCGTATGAGGGGTCCGACGTGAGTCCGATCCCGAGTCCGATGACAAGACGCCCGGCGGAGATCTGATCCACTGTGAGCGCCTGACGCGCCAATATGGCTGGATTGCGCAACGGTATCTGCGTGACATACGTCGCGAGCTTGATGTGCGAGGTCTCCCGCGCGGCGGCCGCAAGGGTCGTCCATCCTTCCAGCCATGGATCCGTAGGCGAGGGTTTCGGGTATCGCCAGTCGACGAAATGGTCCGCGGTGGCCACCAGATCGAAGCCGAGTTCCTCCACGTGCTGGAAGCGGGCAAGGAGCTCCTCCCCCGGCACGTTGGGCAGAAGGAGAACCTGAAACTCCAACCTGTGATTCACGGGCTAAAGCCCTCGCCCCACACGGTGACCGTCGACGATCGCGAGTTCGATGTCCCGCGGCTGATAGCAGTCGCCGATGGCGTAAACCTCGGGAAACTGATCCTTGAGTTCCTGATAGAGCGCATCGTCGGGCTCTCCCCCGGCGGCCAGAACGACGGTGTCGACGTTCTCAATGGTGCGCGGTTCCCAGGTGACGACGTTGTAAACGTCGACGGAGTTCTCCAATACCTCCCAAACGCCCGTGAACGGCGTCAGCACGACACCCTTCTTGAGCAGACTCTCCGTTAGGTTGTGCCATGCCGGGCCCGGCATATTCCGGCCGACAAATTCCAGCCCGGTGACAACCTCAACGTCTCGTCCCTGGTCCACCAGGTATTCCGCGACGGTCGGTGCCTCGGCACGGCCTAAGGTGTCGACGACTAGAATCCGTTGGCCGATGGGGGCATTGCCCAGCAGGACTTGTCTCGCGCTCAGCACATGCTTTTTGTCGACGCCCAGTACCTCGGGGCGAAACGCGGTCGAACCTGTTGCGATGACGACCACGTCCGGTTCTTCAGCCGACAAATCTTTCTCTCCTGCCTCATGGACCAACCGCACGTCTACGGCCAGCTTCCGAAGCTGACGTTCGAAGAAGAAGATGATTTCCTCGAAGATCTCCCGAGCCGGTGTCCGCATCACCAAATTGACCTGACCGCCTAGGCGCTGCCCCTTCTCGAACAAGATCACCTCGTGCCCGCGTTCGGCCGCGACACGAGCTGCCTCGCAGCCGGCCGGTCCCCCACCCACGATGACGACTTTCCTCTCAAACTCCGCCGGCGGCAGTTCCGACCAGTGCAGCTCCCGTCCAGTGACAGGGTTGTAAATGCAGCCGACGCCCATGCCGAGATCGACGTGGCCGACGCAGCTCTGGGTGCACGCAATGCAGGTTCGGATATCGTCGGCCCGCCCCTCCCGGACCTTGTTGGGCCAGTGAGGATCGGCAATGAGCACGCGAGCCATGCCGATGATGTCGGCCTTGCCTTCCTTGATCATGCCGTCCGCCAGAGTCGGGGAGTCGATGCGCCCGGTGCCGACCACGGGAAGCGTCGTGGCTTCCTTCAGTCCCGCTGGAAGATGAGCGAACTCGCCCGGCTTGTAGTAGTGGGACGGCCAATGCTGACGGCCGCTCCTCGGACTCGCTACCAAGCCTTGCCACATGTTGAAGTAGTCGACCTTCCCCGCATTCTCGATGACGCCGACCATCTGCTTGTAGTCGTCGAGCCCCAGACTGTAATCGACGAGATCATCATAGAAACGGATGCCGAGGAGACGATCGGGTTTGAGGGCATCCCGCACGGCGTCGATCACCTCGCTCAGGAAGGTCATCCTTTCCTCTAGGGTGCCGCCACCATATTTGTCGTCGCGGAAATTCGCCTGGGCGTTGAGGAAGTTGGAGAAGAGGTAGTCGACGCCAACCGCGAGTTCGACACCATCCATGTCACCCCGCACGACACGGCCCGCGGCCGTGCCAAACTGTTCGACGACCTGCTCGACTTCAGCAGTAGACATGGCGTGGGGCATGAATTGGGAGGAGGAGAAATCAGGGGCGGGCACTGCGGACGCCGACACGATTCGGCTTTGCAAGAACCCGGCCTCGGTCGGGCGCCGCCCACGGTGGCCAAGCTGTGCCAGTATGGGCACGTCGTGGGTGTGGGTGGCCTCGGCAAACTTCTTGTAGAATTCGGTAATGCGTTCGTCATAGCTGCAGATGTCGCGTGCATGGTCGCCATCGTAGTGGGGCACCGTATGGCCGGTGACGATGATCCCGGCACCACCCTTGGCGCGCTCGCGGATGTAGGCAACGTATTGCTCCGTAGGAATTCCATCTCCGCTCTTGAACTGGGCGCCGTGGCCAGTGTTCATGATCCGGTTCTTGAGCGTGTAAGTTCCGACCTTCAGAGGACTGAACAGGCTGGGGAACGAGTTTGTCATGAGGATGCGGGGCGGCCTGCGTCTAGCGCGCTCTCCTGTAAAGGATCGTGTAGATGATCACGAACAACGCGATCATCAGCAACGAGAAGATCGTCGAGGCCGTGCCAAGGGCAAACAGGGTCGGGCGGATGCGCTGGGTCATTGAGGCGTTGATATCGAGCGGCAGGGTATTGAATTCACCGGCCAACAAGGTCGTACGCGCGAACTCGTCGTAGGAGAGCGTGAAGCCGAACAGGCCTGCGGCGACGACCCCCGGCAAGATAAGGGGGAGGGTCACCTCCTTGAACACGGTCCATTCGTCGGCCCCCATGTCCCGGGCCGCCTCCTCGAGCCGGCTGTCGAAACGGTTGAAGACGGCCATCATGACGAGAAAGCCGAACGGCAGGGTCCATACTACATGGACGCCGAGCGCCGAGGACCACCACGCCGGCGGAATGCCGACTTCCTTCAAGAGCGTGGCGAGGCCAAGGCTGAGCAGGATTCCGGGCACCATCAGCCCGGCCATGACGGTGTAGAACAACACACCCGAACCCGGGAACCGCTTGCGGAAGGCCATGGACAGCATGGTCGAGAACAGCGCCGTGAAAGCCATGACGATGAGTGCCAGGACAAGTGAACGCAATAGGGCGCCCTGCAGATCGCCGACCGTCGAAGGCTCGATCAGCTTCTCCCACCAGTAGAGACTGACGCCGCGCATGGGGAAGCTGGTGCCGCCGCGACGCCCTTGGAACGACAGCACGAACATGGCGATCATCGGTCCGTAGATGAAGATCAGAAAGAGTACGAAGTAGACGCTGTAGCCCGTCTTGATCCAGGCCCGCCGCCGCCGCTCCCGCGTCCACCGCCGCATGTCAGAGCTCCTTCCGGATGTCGACGATTTTCAGGATGACCACCACACCGATCATCATCGACAGCATCAGCATGAGCGCGTTCACGGCAGCGAAGGGATAGTTGGCGATGGCGTAGTAATTGAGGATGACGGTGCCTGTCGTGCTGGTCTTGCCGCCGTAGACCACGACGGCGGTCGCGAACTCACCCATGATCATCACGAAGATGAAGATCATGCCGATGGCGACGCCGGGCAGGGACAGCGGTCCGATGATTTCCCGGAAGATCTGGAAGATCGAAGCGCCCATGTCGCGGGCCGCCTCGAGGATGGCCTGATCGATCTTGGCGAGTGAGAAGAATATCGGGCCGACGCACAACACGACGTAGAGCTGCACGAGCGCCATGGTGTAGCCGAATTCCGAGTACAACAGGATACCGATAGGCTTGTCGATAATGTCGAGGCCCATCAGCATCTTGTTGAACAGGCCGCGTCGCCCCAGCATGGGGATCCAGGCCACGGCCCGGATGAGATAGCTCGTCCAGAAGGGCACCATGCACAAGAGGAAGAGCGCGAGCTGCCACTTGAAGCTCTTTACCTGCATCGCTAGGAAATAGGCGATCGGATAGCCGATGACGAGACACAGAACCATCACGACCAAGGCGAAGTAGAATGTCGATCCCAGCGACCGGATGAACACGCTGGGGCGCAGGAAGTTGTCGTCGCCCGGGATGAAGAACCCTTGGTTGTGGAAATACTCGCCGTAATGATGGAGCGTGAGGTCCGGCTCCATGCCGTATCCGCTCGACGTCCAGAAGCTGAAGACGACAATGCTGATCAACGGGATGACGAGGAATACGATGAGCCAGATCGCCGCCGGTGCGATCAACCATCCCGTGGGGAACCCGGCTTCGCGCCTGAATTGCTTTGCCTCGCCGGCAGTCGTCGGTGGGGTCGGCTGCGAGCCGATGAGGCCTCCGTGGTGTCCGTTAACGACTTGGTCGACCATCAGTGTCACCTAGCCTCGTCCACCCAAACCGTTCGGAAGGGGAGCGAGAAGAACGGGCCGGCACGGCACCAGCCGTCCGGCCCGTCTGCTAGGTCTCGGGATTCGGTCCCGAGCGCGTCGTTGAGTCAGGCGCTCAGGAACTCCGTCCAACGCTTCACCAGGTAGTCGTTCTCGTCCATAAGCGAGTTCCACACGGCGATGTTCTTGAAGCGGTCCCAATAGGATCCGCCGTCGCGAATCTCGCCTTCCGGCACGATAATCGTATCGAATGGATCCGGCAGCTCCTTGGCTGCGGGCTTGCCCATGTACCAATAGTCCCATTCCTCGGGCTCGAGGAATTTCTTGACGTTGTCAGGCACCGACATGTAGTAGCCCTGCCGCGCCACGAACGCGCCCGCCCAGCCGTCGAGCCACCAGTTGACGTACTTATAAGCCTGATCGAGGGCCTTGCCGGTAACCTTCGCCGAAATCGAGAGACAACCGTGCCAGCCGCGCATGCCTTCCTTGGGGAAGGCGTAAATGCATGGCACACCTTCGGCCTTGATGGCGGTCACGGCCGGAGACCACATGCTTTCGAGGACGACCTCGCCGCTCACCATCAGGTTCACGGACTGGCCGAAGGTCTCCCAGAATGCCCGGAAATGACCTTCTTTCTTCTTTTTGATCAGGAAATCGATGAGGAAGTCGATTTCCTCCCGGGTCATGTTGCCCTTGTCCTTGAACTTGTAGAGACCCAGGGCCTCGACGCCCATGGCTGCGTCCATGGTGCCGATCTGGGGGACGTTCAAGAGCGCGACCTGGCCCTTGAAATCGTCGCTGAACAGCTCGGCCCAACTGTCGATCTTCCGTCCCGTCTCCTCCGGGTTGTAGCCCATCGAATCGGCGTTGTGCCAACCGGGCACCGCCGTGATGTATCGCGACGGGCCCTCGACGCGGTCGCCATTCTCGTCGACCCAGAGGTGCCGGAACGGAGCGTCGCCCTGACCGACATTCGAATCAGGGGTGAGCCTGCCCGTCTTGCACAGGTCCGTGACCGCATCCCACTGTTTGATACGCTTGGTATCGATGGGTTGCCACACCTTCGCCGGGACCATGACGTCGAAGTCGTTGTAATAGCCTTCGGCGACCTCGTACTGATCGTTCTGGTTCAGCATCTTGCCGAACATGGCGCCATAACCGAGCGCTTGGCCGCGAATGGGAAATCCGAGGTCCTTGGAAGCCTGTCCCTGGATTTCGTTGATGATACTGACACCGAGTCCGATCGTGCGGGTTGGGTCGGCCGCGCGGACGATGTTGGGAAAACCCGTGATCGCGCCGGCGACCGCGGTTCCCGCCGCCGTGCCGACGAACTGGCGGCGCGTGAGACCCGCCTTACGGACCGATGTGGGCGTCTTTTGCCGTTTCTTGGCCATTGCATCCTCCCCTTGTGTTGTCGCTGCCCATTCGTTGAGCCGGACCCGGAGGCAATCCGGTCGCAGCCTTGAAATCCGGCGAAACCGAGTCGTTGGTATCCATATTACCCGTGCCAGGATGATACATTAGGTCGATTGGATTGGGAACGCCGTGTGCCGGGGAGGATGGTGCCGTGAGCATACTGATCAAGAATGGTCGTGTCGTCACGGCGTCGGACGACTATCACGCCGACATCTTCGTCAGCGACGAGACCGTCGATGTGATCGGCCGTGACCTCGTGATCGAGGCGGACACCGTCATCGACGCGTCCGGGAAGCTCGTGATCCCCGGCGGCGTCGATCCCCACACGCACATGGAGATGCCGTTCGGCGGCACGCATACTTCGGATACATTCGAGACCGGCACGAAGGCGGCAGCGTTCGGCGGCACCACTTGTATCATCGACTTCGCCATACAGTTCAAAGGTGAATCGACCGTCGAGGCGCTCGACAAATGGCATGCCAAGGCCGCCGGGCAGGCCTCCGTCGACTACAGCTTTCACATGATCATCACCGACATGCCGGAGCACCGGACGCCGGAGATGCGCCGCCTTTCGGACGAAGGGGTGACCAGCTACAAGCTGTTCATGGCGTATCCCGGCGTGTTGCTGTCCGATGACGGCACGATTTTCCGCGCGATGCGCAAGGCGGGGGAAGACGGGACGCTCGTTTGCATGCATGCGGAGAACGGCGTCGTCATCGATGAGCTGGTCAAAATTGCGTTATCGGAAGGCCATGTCGAGCCCAAGTACCACGCTTTGACGCGCCCCACCCGATTGGAGGCGGAGGGTGTACACCGGGCTCTCTCCATCGCCGAGGTAGCCCGCGCGCCGGTCTATATCGTGCACCTCAGCAGCTACGACGCGCTTCAGGAAATCCGCTTGGCGCAGGCGCGCGGCGTGATGGCGCACGCGGAGACCTGCCCGCAGTATCTCTTGCTCGACGTCTCGGCCTACGACGAGGCGGGGTTTGACGGTTCCAAGTTCGTGTTGACGCCGCCGCTTCGCGAGAAATGGAATCAGGAGGAACTGTGGCGTGGATTGCGCGGAGGCTCGCTCCATGTGATCTCCACCGACCACTGCCCGTTCTGCGTGAAGGAGCAGAAGGAACTCGGCCGCGACGACTTCAGCAAGATCCCCAACGGCGGCCCGGGCGTCGAGAACCGTATGAGCCTGATCTACCACTATGGTGTCGGCAAGGGGTACATCGACCTCAACCGTTTCGTCGAGTTGACCTCTACGTCGCCCGCCAAGATCTTCGGCCTGTTCCCGAAGAAGGGGACCATCGCGGTCGGCAGCGACGCCGACCTCGTCATCTTCGATCCCGAGCACGAAGAGAACATCAGCTACTACAACCCCCGGACCCACCACATGAACATCGACTACACCGCTTACGAGGGTTTCGCCGTAAAGGGGTTCACGGAAACCGTGTTGTCACGGGGCAAGCTGGTGATCGACAAAGGTCAATATGTGGGCCGCCCGGGTTATGGTCGGTTCGTCAAGCGCGGTCCCTACGGCGGTATCTACAAGCCCGAAGCGGCCGGTAACATCACCACGCCCGCCGCCAGGCGCCTCGCTGCGGAATAGGTCGGTACGGCTTGGTCACCTGCACGCTATCCCTCTCGCTGTCCGTCAGGAGAGGCGACCCGGTAGCGCGGTCGGGGAATCACTTCTCCCTCTGAAAGAAGTTACGCCTCGAGCCGGGTGGCCCTTACGACCTCACGTCACTCCGTGGTGGCGGGGGCCGGACGACCTTCAGCAGCCAGAAGATGATGCAGAACACGCCCGTCAGGATGACCAGGGCGACTACGGCGGCAAGCCGCTTGCCGAAGGCGGCGTCAAGCGCGTAGTCGGGCTGCAGCAGAAAGACGCAGAGGATCTGCACGGCCTGAAGTGCGGCACCGCCGCTCAACAGGATCGCCGTGAATGTCGAGCCCCTGAGGGAATTCAACACCATCGCCTCTATGCTCTGCTGCTGGACGATGTGGAGCCGATAGGCCCGCCAATGGAAAGCGCAAAATCCGATGATTCCAATGACCACGGCGGCCCAGAAAATGGCGTTGTCGTAGCCCAAACCGTAGAAGACGATGTTGAACAGGTCTTCAAACGGTTGATAAAAATAGAGAAATATCAATACGATAATGAACAGGATAAAGCCGACCAGTATCCAGAACCATTGCCATCCGGTCATCGCTCAATCCTCATCCGCCGACGACGCCCGCGCAGCGGCACCATTACGTGACGGTTTGCCTTATATCTCATGGTCACGTCGCTCGACAAACGACACTCGCTACGCCGCGGCTTCGGGAATCGCGATGATGAGCAAGATCGCGTAGATCACGAAGAACGCCACGTCTTTTGCCATGGGAATGGTCTGATTGTCGGTTTCCTTGGCGGCGATCAGTGAGATGATCTCCAGCACGAAGAAGACGACGGCGAGGGAGAAGAAGGGCCAGATGGTGCTCCACCAGGAAAGTTCCTCCGGCACCGGAACTTCCTGAACGACATCCCAGATGAGCAGCAGGATGGGCAGGACGATCAGGTAGCCGTAGGCGACGAGGAAGCGATAGCGGGTGACCTTCCGGTCCAGCAGCCAAAAGATGAAGAAGAACAGCGCGATGTGAAGGAAGTCCCAGAACAGCGATGCGTAGGTCTCACCGGCGTTGGAACCGTGGAGGTTCAGGAACCCCAAAATCAGCAAGACGAGCAAGGTGTCGCAGAACATCCACTCACGGGCGGATTCCGCCGGTGTCTTGACGCTCCATCCTCGTGTCGCCTTGTCGAACAGGAGAACCAGGGCGACGGCAAAGCCGGCGGGATAGAACAGGTACAGCATGAGAGCGAATTGCTGCGCCTTTTCCACGTAAATCCAGTTCAGCAATAGGAAAGCGGCTCCCAGGAGAAGGAGACCCACCAGCCGGGTCGCCGAAGGTGTTTCGACCGTACGCGCAGGAACCGCAAGCGTGGCGTCTGACTGTGATGCCTGGACCGCGCTACCGTGACCTGCGGTATCCCTGGGAGCGTTTCCCGCGCTCCGTGCAAACAGGAATACGACGAAACCCATGACGCCGATGCCGACGACCGCCAGCATCACGATGAAGAAGGTAAGGGATCGAGGATCGATTTCCGCGCCGGCTTCCGCCGGCCGAAGCAGGGCGCCCGGGAGCAATTGCCACGCGAGAAGGGCGACGGCGATCACCAGCACGATCAATCCCAGGACGAGTTCGACCCAATGAGCTTCGACGACGGACCTCGCCCCGGAGGTCGGGGATTGACGAGACCGGCGCGTGTAGCTCGCGATCAGGTAGATCAGGAATGCCAGGACGCCGACGACGGCGACCGCGGCCATGATCTCAAGGAATGCGACGGACCGGCTATCCAAGGGACTCTGGATCTAAGTGTGATCCTATTCCACGCCTCGGTCAGGGGGAGGCACGTCCTCCAACGGGTTCTTGCCCGCCGAAGCCTCGGCAGCAAGGGCGACGGAGCGTCGGATTGGATGGGGGGCGAAATGCATTATGCCGTTCGCAAGTCCTGGGAGCGTTCGGTCGCCTCCAATAGGGCGGCAGCGCATCGGCGGAGGCTGTCGTCGGCGGCCGCTTCGAACTGCTGGCCGACGGAGAGGCCGTTGCCCCCGTTGGTACGACCGGTTTCACGGGCACGGGACCCGTTGGCCTTGACCTCGCCGACCACGGTGACGCCACCGCCGTTCCGTTCGTGGCTCAATATTTCAAAGCTCCAGGCGGAACCGAACGTCTCGTGCAGCCGACGGACGATCTGCGAGAGGTCGGGCTCTGCCCGTGGGGGCGCCGGAGAAAGTGAAGCAGCCGGCAGTGGTTTGGGCGTCTCGACGGGGGCCGGTGCGGGACCTGGCGTCGGTTCGAGTGGCTGTGCCCCAGATGCTACCGCGGATGCCAAAGCAGCTTCGGCGGCGCCGGGCGATGTCCGCATGTCGCGGCGCAGGGCTTCCGTCTCCGGCTCATTGACCGTTTCCGATGCCGGATCGATAATCACGCCGTAGGCCTGTCGGGCGTGCTCCAAGGTGCAGAAGTCGTCGAGGACGTCCTCCAGCACCTCGGCCGGGGGCCGGTCGAGCGGATCGCCGTATCCGCCGCCGCACGGACCATAGAATACGTGCACGTCTCCGGCTTGCAGCCGCATTCCGGAGAACTTCGCCGGCATCTCTCTGCGCTCGCTCGGATTGCCGATATTGAACAGCTCGACGCGCCCCGTGGCGCCTTCATGACCGCCGAAAATGCCCCAGGGCACGTCCTCGTGACGCTCGTTCTCGTGGGTGATGAAGCCATCCGTCAGCATGCGCTGTTCCTTGACGCATCCGATGCCGCCGCGGTACCGGCCTGCGCCGGGCATGACGTCGTCACGCAACTCGTAGCGATCGCAGATCATGGGCAGATGGACGGCCAGGTCCTCGAGCGGGTTGTTGCGCGTGTTGGCCATCAAGTTGTCGATGCTGTCGGGACCGTCGGAGCGCGGACGCCCGCCATAGGAACCTTCGTTGACCTCCAGGAACACCCAGTAGTCGCCGCCGGGCCGGACGCCGGAGTAGGCGACGAAAGAGAGACTTGCGGAGCTTCCCGCGATGATGTCATCGGGCAGGACGGGTGCCAGCGCCTTATAGATCAGGTCGATCACCCGGTTGATTTGGGCGAAGCGCGCTTCCGCGGCAGCGGGGAACTCGGGGTTGTAGATCGATCCCTTTGGTGCAAAGACGTTGATCGGCCGGAACGACCCCTGATTGGAGGGCACCTTGATCTCCGACGTCTCGGCATCCAGGAGGAGCGATCGAATGGCGCAGAAGCAAGCCACCTTCGTCGATCCCTCGAAAGGAACGTTGAAACCGGTCTCGACCTGGTCGGCGGAGCCCGTGAGATCGATCTCGATGCCGTCGCCCTTCACCCGCACGCAGACCTTGATGGGCAGGCGTACTCCGCGGTTCTTGCCGTCGTCGTCCAAGAAACCCTCCGCATGGTATTCGCCATCGGGGATGGCCGCGATGCGCTGGCGCAGGACGCGTTCGGTATAGTCCATGAGCTGGCGGGTGGCGGTGAGAACCGTGTCCTTGCCGTAGCGATCGAGGAGTTCCCCGAAGCGGCGTACACCCAGGCGCGCCGAAGCGATCTGGGCTTCCAGGTCGGCTTGCAGTTCGTTCGCCGCGCGGCTGTTGCGGCCGATGTATTCCCATAGGGCGTCGTTACGCTGGCCCTTCTCATAGAGCTTGGTGCCGGCGAACAGCATGCCTTCGGCATAGACGTCCGGAATGTCGATGATCAGCCCCGGCGTGGCCGCCCCGATGTCGAGGTGGTGGGCGGTGTTGGCGGCGAATCCGACATGCTCACCTTTGTAGAAGATGGGGATGACGATGGCGATGTCGGGCGAGTGGCTGGCGCCGTGGTAGGGATGGTTGTGGATCACCGCGTCGCCGTCGTTCCACACGCCACCCTGCAGCGTCTCGGCGATACCTTCCAGGTAACCGGGGATGGAACCGATGTGAAGCGGCGTCGACTCCGATTCGCAAAGCGTGTTGAACTCCGTGTCGAATAGGCCGGCGCCAAGGTCCTGCGATTCCCGGATGATCGAGGAGAACGACATGCGGAAGAGAATGTGCCCCATCTCCTCCGCGATCGTATCGAGTGCGCCGCTGATCACCTGCAGCGTGATGGGATCGAGTTCTTGGTCAGGCATCGTTTCGTCCCGCTCTCTATTGGGCCGGCGCCACTCCTAATTCGGGCCACGAATGTGGAGGTTGCCGTATTCCGTCACGTCCGCCTGGTAGTCGGGCGGCACCACGACCGTTGAGTTGTGCTGGATGATCACGGCGGGGCCGGGAACGTTGTGCCCGGCCCTGAGTTCTCCGCGGTCGTAGCGCGGCGTTTCCAACGTCCGGCCGTCGTCGAATGTCGTCTCGCGGTCGTAAAGCAAGGCGGCATCGATTCCCACGCCATTGGCTTCCTCGAGTCGGGCGACTTTCAGCGGGGTAACGTTCTCGAGGCCGATCACCCTCACGGTGATCAGCTCCACCTCGCCGTCATCGAAGGCGTAGCCGTAATCGAGGCGATGCTGCTGGTGGAAGCTCGCGATGATGTTCTTGACGTTGTCCGTCGTAACGTCGCCGTCGGGGATATCCGCGCGCAGCTCGAAGCCCTGGCCGTGGTACCGGCACTCGGCAAATCTGAGAAACTTCTGACGTTCGGACGGTACGCCGTCATTTTCGAGATCGGACCGGCACTCGGCGACCAGATCATTGACGAGTGCGTCGAACCGCCGCGCCGCTTCGCCGTCGATCCTTGTCAGCGACGTCACCAGGGATCGGGCGTGCTCGTACTGCATGTCGGTTTCCAGAAGCCCCATGGCCGCCGTGATCCCCGGCGCGACAGGCACGATGATGTCCTTGGCCGAGACCGCCTGTGCCAAAGCGACGCCGTGCAACGGACCGGCCCCTCCGAATGGAACGAGCGAGAACTCCCGCGGATCGACGCCCCGTGCCACGGAATTGGAGCGGATCGCGAGCGCCATGTTGGAATTGATGACCTTGATGATCCCGAGAGCCGCATCGGTCAGGGAGAGTCCCAGCGGCCCTGCAATCTTCGTCTCAATGGCCCGTCTTGCGAGACCCGGGTCGATGGGCAGATCGCCGCCCAGCAGCTTGTCTGCGTCGAGCCGGCCCAGCACGACTTGGGCGTCCGTAACGGTAGGCTCCGTACCTCCACGACCATAGCAGGCGGGGCCGGGGTCGGCACCCGCGGAGCGCGGGCCGACGTGGAACCCACCTGCCGAATCAATGTAGGCGATGGATCCGCCTCCGGCGCCAATGGTCACCAGGTCGATCATGGGAATCAAGATCGGGTGGCCGCTGACGTAGGAGTCGCGCGGGTTCATGATCTTGATGCGCCCGTCGGGTATGGTGCTGATATCGGCGGAGGTGCCGCCGATATCCACCGTGATCAGGTTGTCGCTCCCCACGAGCTGGCCCTCCGACCGCCCGCCGATGACGCCACCGGCCGGCCCCGACATCAGCATGCTGACGGCGCGCTTGGAACACGTTTCCACGGTCGAGATGCCACCGTTCGATTGGATGACGCGAAGGTTGGCACGGAATCCATTCTCCGCCAGTCGCCGCTGAAGGCGCGTCAAATAGACTGTCGTTTTCGGTCCGATGAAGGCATTCATCGCCGCCGTCGAGAACCGCTCGAATTCCCGGATCACGTTGACGACCTCGGAAGACGTACAGACGAAGGCATCGTGCATTTCGCGTTCGACGATGGCCTTGGCCCGCTTTTCGTGGGCATCGTTGAGGAACGAGAACATGAATCCGATGATCACCGAGGCGATGCCGCGCTTTTTGAAGCGTGCAATCGCCTCCATGACCTCGCTCTCATGGAGCGGCACCTCGACGCGGCCGTCCGGTGGCAGGATTCGTTCGGTCACCGGCACTCGGTTACGGCGCTTGACGAGGACCCGGTTTTGCCATGGCACCTCGAAATGGAGTGAGAAGTTGTGCGGCCGCTTGTGTCGGCCGATGTGGAGAATGTCGCGGTAATTTCGCGTCGTGATCATGCCGACGTCGGCACCGTCGTGCTCGATGGTGATGTTGGTCGCGACCGTGGTGCCGTGGACGATGAGGTCCACGTCGGAAGGCGAAATACCCCCGATTTCACAGAGTTCCTCGAGTCCTTTGAGGACGCCCTCCGATTGATCCTGCGGTGTGCTGACGACCTTGTGGAAGAAGACGCCGTGGTTGGCCTCGAGCACGAGGTCCGTGTTCGTTCCGCCGACGTCGACACCGATTCTGGCCATATCCGGCGATACCTTTTCAGCCGGTCAGGCGCTCGTCCGGAAAGCGGGCGTTCGCCACGTCGCGCGCCTCCAGAGCGTCGAGGTATTCCAGAACACGGTCCAAAGGCTCTACATCTCCGAACTTGGCGTCGATGTCGAACAGGTTCCACTCGACGACACCGGCGACTCGGTCGCCCACCGCCTCGTGCACGACGATGGGACGAAATCCCTCGGCAATGGCGTCCTCCGTCGTGTGGCGAACGCATCCCGCCATGGTGACGCCGGTGATGATCACCGTGTCGACCCCCAAGGAACGGAGGAATCCGGTGAGAAAGGTGCCGTGGAAGGCGCTGGCGCGCTTCTTGTAGATCACCTGCTCGCCTGGCTCGGGCGCGATGCGGTCGTCGATCTCGCAGTCCTTCGACCCCAGCCGGAGCAACTCCGCCGGGATTTTATGGTGCCACAGTCCCATGTCCGAATTCGGCCCGTCCGTTACCGCATAGGCCGTCGACGTGTACACCACGGGAACGTTCTTCGCGCGGGAGGCCTTCAACAGTTCCCGCACCGCTGGAATGATCACGTCCATGTTCTCGCAGGAGAACGCATTGCCGGGGCGTGTCCAGGCATTGGCGAGATCGATGTTGATCAGGGCGGGACGTTTGCCAAACCCGATTCGCCGTTGAAACCCGCGGTTTTGGTATATTTCCGAATCTGCGGAGAAGATCTTTTGCAGCGCCTCTTGCAGTTCGTCGCTCATCGTGTGCGATCCTCCCGGTTGCGGGGGTCGAGGCTAGCACCGGCCCTGAATCGAGTCGATTCGGATGACCCCGACTGGAGCCCGCGAGTCTTAGTGCGCGGTCCGCTTGCCGTCCCGGTCGGGTGAGAGAAGCGCAAACATGATCTGTTCGGCCTGCGGCATGACGTCGGCCGTGGTCTTGGCCTCCATCGATGCGTGAATCCAATCGTCTGCCAGATGGCGCGGCGCGCCTGCCACCAGACAGAGCGTGTGAACGAGGCATTCCATCGCCGCGAGGCGGGCGCTCAGCGATGTGTGCCGGCGGGACAGATCGACCTGTTCCTTGACGATCTTCGATGTCAGGTCGGACCAGTCGTCCATGCGCAGCTCGAGTTCCTTCACGCGCTCCGCGAGTTCTGCATCGGGCATGTTTGTCTCCCGGTGGAAATGTTCGCCTAGCCTAGCGGCTTGCCGGTGGCCCGTCATGATGGTGAGACGGAGAATTCAGCCGGGGTTCTTGATCCTTTTCATTCCGCAAGCAAAACTTGTTGGAAGATCGAGCTTACTGCTCGCGAGGAGGTTGAGGGGAGACAGGGGGTTCACGACACGATGAGAACGCGCACACTGACATCGATCGCCATTGCCGCCGCGGTCATTGCAGCGCCCGGCGCCACGCCTGCTCAGTCCGGGTTCCCGTCGGGACTGATCACGATGATCGTTTCTGCGCCGCCACGGGACAATTTGGCCTCCATTCACCGGGAACTCGCGGACATCGCCGGGGCTGAACTCGGCGTGGAGATCAAGGTCGAAAACAAGCCGGGCAGTGGTGGCCGCGAAGGTGTTGAAGCGCTCATCGAGGCGGCGCCGGACGGGCACACGATTGCTGCCGTCTGGAATGCGCCGTTGACCATCGCGCCGCACACGGGCGCGGCGTCATACACCATCGACGATATCGTGCCGATCATGCGAACGACGGCTGGTGCACCTTTGGTCGTTTGCGTGCATCCGGGGTTCCGGGCGGACGACAGCGATGACTTCGTCGATCACGTTGAAGACAACCCTGGCAAATACAGCTATGGCACTGATGGTCCCGGAGGGATCGTCGAACTTGCCGGAGGTCGGTTGTTCCGATCCCTGGGCCTCGATCTGAAACCCGTCGCCTTTGATGGATCGGCCGGCGTGCTGAGAGGCTTCTTGGGACGCAAGTCAGATATCTACATCGGCGGCGTCGCGGGCATTATCGGGCAGACGAAGGAGGGATATGCAAAATGCCTGTTCTCCACATCCGAGGACCCGCCGATGCGCTTTCGGGACTTGGATACGCTCGACGACCTGGATCTGGAGGATCAGGCGACGCACGTGTGGTGGGCACTGGTCGCGCCCAAGGGAACGCCGCCCGAAAGGATCGAGGTGCTGGCCGGCGCATTCCGAAAAGCTGCCAGCGTGGATCAGTTCAAGTATTTCACGAGGCGGCGGTATGAGAACGTTGCGGCTGGAACGCCCGAAGAACTCGCCGATTTGATCAAGGCCGAGAGCGATGCGTTTGCGAGAGTCGTGAAGGAGATCGGCCTCGCAAAATGAGGGGGTCGCCCCGTGACCGAGAACGAGTGACCGCTTACGTCGCTGACCGCTCGTCCGGAGCGCCGTACCCTCCGCCGCCGCCCGTCTCGCCGATGAGGATGTCGCCGCGGTCGAGCGTGTGGCTGGCTTTCGAGCCCACGGCGATCTCCTCGCCGTTCCGCTTCAACAGACGTGTCCGGGCGCTCGCGCCCGGTTTCCCACCGAACGCGCCGTCCGACGGGAAGCGGTAGCGATCCGAGTAATGGGCCAGAGTCACGTCGTCGGCCAGGATCTCATAACGCCGGCGGAGTCCCTCCCCACCCCGCGAGCGTCCGGCGCCTCCCGAGCCGGAGCGAATGGCGTATTCGGTCACTCGGAAGAAGTCGTACCTCTGGTCGAGGGCTTCAACGGGGATGTTGCTGCAATTCGAGAGCGGGCCGTCCACCCCGTCGCAGCCGTGGGACCGAGGTCCCGCCCCGTAGCCGCCGCCGAAGATCTCGATGTAGATGTTGTGGCTGCCGTTCGCGAAGCGGCTCAAGCAAAGTGAATAGGGGGTACCGAACCCCGTCGCGATAACCCGATCGGGGATGGCCTTGGCGAGGGCCTTGATCACTGCGTCGAACGTTCGCGAAGCGGTGACCGATCGGCCTCGAACCGGAACCGGAGGTTCCGGGTTGAGGATCGAGCCGCGCGGCGCGGAGACGCAGATGGGCCGGGTCAGGCCATCGTTGAACGGAACGTCGGGGGAACTCGTCACTGTCTTGACGGCGGTATATACCGCGGCGAGCGTAGACGCATATGGACAGTTCAGATTGAGCAGGATCTGCTGCGCACTGCCCGCGAGGTCGACCGAGATTTCATCCTCCGACACGGAGACCGTGGCCTTGATGGGCAAAGGGTCTTCGTTAACGCCGTCGTCATCGACGGCATCCTCGCCGACGTAGACGCCGTCGGGCACGTCCGCAAGGGCCGCGCGCATCCTGCGCTCCGAGTAGTCGAGATGAGCATCCATGACAGACGTTACGGTGTCCGCGCTATAGCGCGTACAAAGTTGACGGACACGTCCGGCGCCGACGGCATTGGCGGCAAACTGTGCGTTGAAGTCTCCGATCGTCAATTCCGGGACGCGGATGTTGGCCGTAATCAGTCGTTCCAAAGATCCTCCGTTCCAGTCATGCGCCATGTTGTAGCGCGACGGCGGGATGACGAGTCCTTCCTGGTGTATGTCCGTGGCATTCGGGTTCATGCCCGGCGCGCCGCCGCCGAGGTCAAGGTGGTGGGCGACGCTGCCGCTGAACCCGATCAGGGATTCTTCGAATAAGATCGGGGAGAATATGTACACGTCGGGCAGATGCTGACCCCCCTCGAAAGGGCTGTTGTTGATGTAGAAGTCGCCTTCATCCAGCTCGTCGGGGGGCACGACGGCGGCGCAGGCTTTGAAAGTTTCGCCGATGGGACCGAGCTGTAAGGGGATCAGCTCGGCTTGCGCCACGACTCTCCCGCGGCGGTCTAGGATGGCCGCCGATCCGTCCCTGGCCTCGCGTAGAATTGTTGAATAGGCCGAACGGATGAGCTTTGCGCCCATCTCGCGGGCCGACGCGATCAATCCCTGGCTGATGACGGCCTGATCGATTGGATCAACCTTCACGTCCCGATCCTCACACGATTGGAATGACCGAGGTTGATATATCGATTGCGTCCGAAACCGTCCATCGGGGGTACGCACGAGAGCGGGTTGCTGCGATACTCGAACGGCAGTTGCCTCCGCACATTCAAGACGTTCGTGGGATAGCAGGATGCCGGTGGAAGCCCGATTAGCGGAATATGTCGCGACTCTCCGCTTCGAGGAGATCGACGAGACGGCGCGCGCGGCTTTCGGCCGTATGTTGCTCGACACGGTGGGAGTGGCCGTCGCCGGGTTTCGCGAGCCTACATGCCGGCCGGTCGCGACCGCGTTTTGCGCCTGGGACCGGGAGGGCACGGCATCCGTGGTGGGCTCGGAGCGGCGGGTTTCACCTGCCGCGGCGGCCTTTGTGAACGGGGTCTACGCGCATTGGTGCGAATGGGACGATTCGCACGATCCCTCGCACGTGCACGCCAGCGCGGTTATCTTTCCGGCGCTTCTCGCGGCTTTCGAAGCCTCCGGCGGAGCGGCGGACGGTGAGGAGTTCGTGGCCGCGACGGTCGCGGCGTTCGACACTGCCTGCCGGATAGGCAAGTTTCTCAAGCCGTACACGCACCGGGGTTGGATGCCGACCGGCACGGGCGGTGCCGTGGGCGCGGCAGCCGGCGCGGCACGCCTCCTCGGCCTCGAAGCGGCGGGCATCCGATCGGCGATGGGAATTGCGGCGGCGGGCTCGGGGCTTTCGCGCCAGGCGCTGGCGGACCTCGTGAACGGCAAGAACATCTTGGCCGGCGCCGCGGCGAAGGTCGGTGTGGAATCGGCGATCCTCGCACGGGCAGGTGTCGCGGGGGCGCCCAACTTCCTCACCGGTTCCTACGGCCTTCAGGCTTTGTACGCCGATGGCCGGGGCGACGCCACCGAGATTCTGGAGGGTCTCGGGGCGGCGTTCAGCATCAACGAAGTCAGCGTGAAGCCTTATCCGTGCTGCCGGTCGGCGCACCCGGCGCTCGACTTGGTTTTCGAGATGCTGCGCGAGGCGCCCGACGTGTCGGCCGAGATCGACTCGATCCGATTCGAGGTGCCGCGGGGCGTATATGAGCGGGTGGGCAAGCCGTTCCAGGCAGGCGATAACCCCAGGATGGCCGCGCTGTTCAGCGTGCCATACACCGTTGCCGTGGCGTTACGAAAGGGCGTGGTGGCGCCGGAAGACTTCGATCCGCAAGCCGTCCGCGGGGTTTCGCCTGACATCGCGCATCTCATCGACAACATCTTGGTCGAAGCGGTGCCCGTGCCCAACGAGGTCGCCGATCCCATCGTGCCGACCAAGGCCATCTTCCGGCTTGCGGACGGCGCGGAAATCGAACGCACGGCCGATACGGTCAAGGGCGCGCCCGACCGCCCCATGACCGCGGTGGAGGAAGAGCGGAAACTGTCGGTCGCCGTGGGGGGGACGCTATTTCACAAAGATATCGCAAGCCTCGCGAGGACCGCCCGCCGCATTCCCGCTACCGGTGTTGCGGAGTTCCTCAACTGCGTGCGGCGCCCGCAGCTCTAATTCACGCACACCATATCGGCCAAGCGGTGCATGAACGCCTCGCATTTGGCCACCTGCTCGACCGCGATGAATTCGTTCGGCTTGTGGGCTTGGTCGATGCTGCCCGGGCCGCAAACGACGGTCGGGATTCGTCCGTGCCTCGAGATCACGCTCGCTTCCGTCCCGAACGCGACCTTGCCGTGGTCGTTCTGTTGCGAGAGCCGCTTGGCCACGCTGACGACTTCCTCGCCGGGGTCCGTGTCGAGAGCCGGGAACTCCGACATGATCTCGAACGTGACACCCGTGTCCGCATGGACCGCGTGCATACGCGGTTCGAGCTCGTCCTTGGCGTATCCGACGATCCTGTCGTAGAGCTCTTCCGGATCGTCCTTGGGAAGGTGTCGGAACTCGAACTGGAAGGTGCAGTCCTTGGAGACGATGTTCAGCGCCGTGCCACCTTGAATCAGGCCGACGCTGAGAGTCGTGAAGGGGATGTCGTAGGCCTCGTCGTGCTCGCGCTCGGAGAATTCCCGCGACAGGCTTCTGACGTAGGCGATCAATTCGGCCGCATACTCGATGGCGTTGACGCCGGTCGGCGCCAGCGACGAGTGGCACTCGAGCCCGCGCACGCGACAACGGATGCTCTTCTTTCCCTTGTGGGCGACGACGACCTTCATCTCGGACGGCTCGCCGACGATGCACATTGCGGGGTGGACGGGGAAATCCTTGATGCCGTCAAGGATGGCGTTGATGCCGACGCGGTTGATCTCCTCTTCGAACGTGAACCCGTAGTGGATGGGAGTCTTCAGGCCCCGTTCGAGGAACAGCGGCGCGAATGTGAGAGCGATGGCGCAGAAACCCTTCATGTCGGTCGTGCCGCGCCCGAACAGCTTTCCGTCCTTCTCGACTAGGCTCCAGGGATCCGTATGCCATTCCTGCCCGTCGACCGGCACGACGTCCGTGTGGCCGGCCAGCATGATCCCGGGTTTGTCGGTGGGACCGAGGGTCGCGTAGATGCTGGCTTTGGTCTTTTCCGTGTTCTTGAAGACGTGGCTCTCCACGCCCAGATCGGCCAGATAATCCCGGATGAATTCGATCAGCTCAAGGTTTGAATCGCGGCTTACCGTTGGCGATTCGATGAACCTGCGGATCATCTCCAGACTGGAGAGGTCGGAAGACGTCATGCCGGCCTGTCCTTTCGAGGGGTGTTTTCGTAGACTCGCTTGACCGCTTCACTCAGCGTAGCGGCGAGGGCAGGGGCCAACAAGCCATGCCCCGGACGCCGCGTCATTTCACGGAGGGGGTCCGGCCGACCAGTGAAATCAGCATGACGACTCGAACGGACGTATCGGAGAACGCTCTCCACAACACCCGGCCGATGGCGGATGCCGCCAGAGCGATCGCTGCCGGCGACCTCAGTTCGGAGGCATTGGTGGCCGCTTGTCTCGCCCGCATCGACGAGCGGGACGGTGACGTCGGCGCGTGGACCCATGTCGACCCCGAACGCGCTCTGGCCGAGGCTCGGGAACGGGACGCCGAGACGCCGAAGAGTCCGTTGCACGGTATTCCGTTCGGCATCAAGGACATCATCGACACGGCCGACATGCCGACGGAGTACGGCACGCCGATCTACGAGGGGGTGCGGCCGGCCTGGGACGCGGCCTGCGTCGCGCTTCTCCGGGAGGCGGGATGCGTGGCGCTGGGCAAAACCGTGACCACGGAATTCGCCACCCGTCATCCCGGCAAGACGTGCAACCCACTCGATCTGACCCGAACGCCCGGCGGGTCGTCGAGCGGTTCCGCCGCCGCCGTCGCCGATTTCATGGTGCCGGTGGCCTACGGCACGCAGACCACCGGTTCGGTGATCCGCCCCGGCGCCTATTGCGGCGTGGTCGCGGTCAAACCGACCTTTGGCATGATTAGCCGCTTCGGCGTCAAGCCGCTCTCCGACGCGCTGGACACCGTCGGCTATTACACGCGTACGGTGGAAGACGCGGCGCTGTTCCTGCAGGTCGTCGCTAACTACCCGACCACGGATTTCGGCGGCGTCGCCAATTTGAGGCCCAGGATCGCCATCTGCCGCACCACGGTGTGGGACAGAGCACGACCCGAAACCGTCGAACTGTTCGACGGCCTGGGCGGGCGGCTGGCCGCCGCCGGTGCCGAGGTGCGAGAGCTCCAGTTCCCCGGCGACTTCGATGAAATCGCGGATGCCCAGGCCGTGCTCAACGACTACGAGTCTCTGAAGGCCCTCACCTATGAGCGTGTCAATTTCCCCGAGATGTTGAGCGAAGAGCTGACCACGAAGATCGAGCGCTCCTTCGGTCATTCATACGAAAGGTATCGCTGGGCGCTCGGTCTGGCGGAGCGTTGCAAGGCGCTGCTGCCGGGTCTGATCGCCGAGGACGAGGTGATCCTGGCGCCCGCTGCCATGGGCGTGGCGGAGGTCGGCCAGGGCCACACGGGAGATCCCATCTTCAGCCAGGTGTGGAATCTCATCCACGTTCCGAGTGTCTGCGTGCCGGCCGGCAAGGGGCCGGCGGACATGCCCCTCGGCGTGCAGATCATCGCCCGCTGCGGGGACGACGGCCGTGCCTTCGTCCACGCTGAGTGGGTAAGAAGGGCGCTGGCGAGCTGAGCCGCGCTACTCCGCGGGCTCCAGCTCCCGCTCCGTGGACTTGGGAATCCAACCGCGCGGGGTGCCGGGCGCCACGCTGCGATAACGGGGTTTGAAGGTCGGCGGCAACTCGCGGCTGTTGGGCGGGCAGATCCAGATGCGCAAGAGGTGCCGCTTGCGGTCCGGTTCGTTCCAGTCCTCGTACGTGGAGCGGGAGTGGAGCACCGAATAGTTGTTGGCGAACTGGATGTCGCCGGGACGCATCAGGAAGTTGTGGGATATGCCGGGACGATGCGCCACGTCCAGAAGCAGATCGAGCGCCTCATCCTGGTCTTTCGTCAGCTTCTCCACGCCCGGATGCCGTTCGGCGGTCTCGTAATAGGTCTTGGGCAAGAGGCGGGTGGTGAGTCGTCCCTTAAAGTAGGTGAAGACCGGTAACCGGTAGTAGAGCTCGCTCTCCTCTTCAGGCCAGCCGGGCTCGTTGCGCCGGTCGATGGTGAGCGGCTCGTAGAGCACCCGCACGAGGTCGGGCCTCTCCGCCATCATGATGTCGTGGATGGCGGCCGCGCTTGCCAGGGTCGATACGCCTTCGGACTTCGCCTGACGCAAACACATCAGGCTGATCCAGTCGGACAGGTCGTTGTGGACATCCTGGCTGAGCCTCGTCTCGTAGAACCGGACGCTGGGATTCCGCATGTCGCGGCCGAAGTCGCGTACGTGACCGATCAGGTCGCCGTAACGGTTTTGCGAGACGATCTGACCGAGATGGCAGGCGAGTCCCCAGAAGACGATCGCCGCATCCTCTTTCGTATAGCGCTCCATCGGCAGTCCGCGTACGAGCGCGAAGCCGCGCCCTTCCTCCATCTCATCCTGGATGTGACGGGCAAAATCCGCGAACGCGGGCAGTGGAAAATCGTCCTTGCCGAATCCCGTGGGACGGAGCCCGCGGTCCTTCGCCTCGGCCAACGCGGCGTCGATGTCGGAGACCACCTCCGGCGGCGAGGCGTCGATCCAGTCCTCGTTGTCGGCGAATTCCTCGCCGAGCCAGTTCTCGGGGCAATTCAAAAGCCCGGCCGGCATGTCTGGCATGATCTCGACCCCTCCAGGATTGAACCGGGAACCATTTGTATCACGGGCGCTTCGGAACCTGAAACACGTTGCGGGGCCGGAGACCGTTCGGTGATCGCCGACACCGGCGCAGGGTCTCTGGCTTGAACGCGCCGTGGCCCGGCGCCTATCTTCGCGCGTCGCAGGCGACGGACCTCGCGGACGAGAGCCAAGGGAGATGTGAAATGACTTCCAGAGCGAAGGCGCCCAACATCCTGTTCCTGATGTCGGACCAGATGGGGGCCCCTGTCCTGCCCATCCACGGTCATGAGGTGTGCCAAGCGCCCCATCTCGAAAAGTTGGCGGACAGCGCCGTGGTCTTCGACAACGCGTATTGCAACTATCCGCTGTGCGCGCCGGCTCGCTTCTCCCTTCTGGCCGGACGGCTGACGCCCAGGATCGGTGCTTACGACAATGCCAGCGAGTTCACCGCCGATACCCCGACGATGGCACACTATCTCTCGCTTCTCGGCTATCGCACGATCCTCTGCGGTAAGATGCACTTCATCGGGCCGGATCAACTGCACGGGTTCGAGGAGCGACTTACGACCGATGTCTACCCGGCGTCGTTCTCGTTCCTGCCGGATTGGGAGAAAGGACCTGGATGGATCTCTTCCGGCACCGACCTCAGTTCGGTCGTCGAGGCGGGACCCTGCGTGCGCAGTCTGCAGATCGATTACGACGATGAAGTGGAGTACTTCGCCACCCAGAAGATCTACGACCTGGTGCGGGACTCCGACGAAAGGCCGTTCTTCCTGTGCGTCTCGTTTACCCAGCCCCACTCGCCCTACACCCCGGGGCAGGAACATTGGGACCGCTACCGGCACGACGACATCGACCCGCCGCGGGTGCCGGAAATTCCGTATGACGACCTCGATGCCCTCAGCCAGGGTCTCTACCATGCTCATGGCCGCGACCGGCATACGGTCGTCGATGACGACATCCGCAACGCCCGGCACGGTTACTACGGCATGATCAGTGCCATCGATGACAAGATCGGTCGGCTCGTGGCGCGACTCGATGAGACGGGTCTCGGCGAGAACACCGTCGTCGTTTACACGACCGACCACGGCGACATGATGGGTGAGCGGGGCATGTGGTATAAACACTGCTTCTTCGAGTGGTCTGCCAGGGTGCCGTTGATCATCCGCCACCCGGACGGCTTGAAGCCCCGCCACGAACCCGGGGTCGTGTCGCACGTCGACCTGCTTCCGACGCTGCTCGATTTCGCCAGCGACGGGAAGCATGGATTCGATCTGTCCGACAAGGACGGGAACAGCCTTTGGCCCCTGCTGTCCGGAGAGGGCGGGACGTGGTCGGACACGGTGATCTGCGACTACCTGGCGATCGGTCCCTGTACTCCGTGTCGGATGATCCGGAAGGGCAAGTTCAAGTATATCTACATTCACGGCCACGCTCCCCTGCTCTATGACCTGGAAGGGGACCCGGACGAGGTCAACAGCCTGGCCGAAGAGCCGGCGTATGCGGATGTTCTCCAGACCCTCGAGGCGGAGCTGAAGCTCGATTGGAATCCCGACGAGCTGGACGTTCGGATTCGCGAAAGTCAGCGCCGCCGCCGCCTGATCGCCCGGGCCAACGGCGGGCGGGAGCTATGGGATTACATGGCGCGGGAGGGAGACGACAAACGCTTCGTTCGCGCCAATCTGGTCGACTCCACCAAACGCCTGAGCCGGTTCCCTCAGGTCGACGAGGTCCCACCCGACCGGCCGTGAGTCGACGCTTCTCCAAATGCCGCGTGAAGATAGGAATTCCCTCGATGTAATCGCTTACCAATATTGTTGGTTTCGCATGCGTCCAAGGGTAAGATGCGCCCGCACCGAGGGGGATACCTCTTTGCTACAGGGGGGTTAGGACTTTCTCGACGCCATGTTGAGCAATTGACCCGCGGACGAATCAATCTCCAAGACGCGGGCAGGAAACTTGGGAGGCGACATCTATGCAATTCGCTGGATTATTGCGTGCGATCGCGATTGCCGCCGTATCGGCGGGTGTGACCATGCTGGCAGGACCGCAGGACGCTGCCGCCGAATACCCGACGAAGCCGATCCGCATCATCATTCCGTACGACGCGGGCGGTGCCGCGGATCTGCAGGCTCGGATCGTGGCCTCGACCGCGCCCGAATACATCGGCCAAGCCGTGCTCGCCAGCAACCGCACCGGGGCGGCCGGCGTGACAGGATCGAATTACGTGGTCCGATCCAAACCCGACGGCTATACCCTGCTGCTCGCCCGCGTGGGATCGCAGGCGGGGGTGCCGGCCGTCAACCTGAATATCCCATACAAGTGGAACGACTACACCTTCCTCGGTCTCTTGGAAAAGAACCCGTTCGTACTCGTGGTGAACTCCAAGTCCGATTTGCATGCCTTGACGGACATCGAGGCCAAGTTGAAGAAGGGGGAAAAGCTCTCCTATTCAACCGGCGGCGTGGCCACGCTGCCTCACATCGCCATGGTCATGGTGCTCGACGGCATGGGCCTCAAGGCAGACGCCATGACTCACGTACCATACAAGGGCGGAGGCGCCGCCGCGGCAGCTCTCGTCGGCGGCCACGTCGACATGTTCTTCCAGAACCTGTCGGGCGTCATCGGACAAATCCAGGCCGGTACGCTCCGCGCTCTCTTCGTCACGACGCCGGAACGGGTCAAGGCGATCAAGGACGTCCCGACCGTGAAGGAAATCGGACGGCCCGACCTCGAGCTCGCCATCGGCTGGAGCGCGCTTTACGGTCCCAAGGGGTTGCCCCAGGAGGTCGTCGACAAGTGGGTCGACACGCTCCAGAAGCTCAAGAAGGACAAGTCGTGGAACCGCATGACCACGAAGCTCGGCTCGATCCCCGCGATCAGTTCCCCTTCCGAGATGGAGAAGTTCGCGGAAAGCCAGTTCAAGGCGATGCGGGTGGTAGCCGAAAAAGTCGGCATGATCATTAAGTAGTAAGATTGAACCCGGGAGAGGGCGGCCTTGGGCGAGTCCTCTCCCGGTTCCCCCTTGCAGCCTCCGGAGTGGTTTGGTGCCACGGCCGGGTAGTGGCTGCCCCGTCCCGGCGCCGCAGTGGTCGTCCGTCGGGGTCGGGCACGCGAGGGATTGTGGAGCGGATGACCGTGAAAAGACCTAATATCCTCGTCATTCAGGCGGATCAGATGGCGCCGCAGGCGCTTCCTGTCTACGGTCATCCCCTGGTCAAGGCTCCCAATGTCCAGGCCCTGGCGGACCGCGGGGTGGTCTTCGAGAACGCCTACTGCAATTTTCCCCTTTGCGTTCCGTCCCGCTATTCAATGTTGACGGGAAGGTATACCAGCGCCATCGCGGCGTGGGACAACGCGATCGAGTTGCCGTCGGAAATGCCGACGATGGCGCACTATCTGGACGATCTCGGCTACCGCACCATTCTCTGCGGCAAGATGCATTTCATCGGTCCGGACCAGCTTCACGGTTTCCGGGAGCGGCTGACCACGGACATCTATCCGTCGAATTTCGTGTGGACTCCCGACTGGCCCAACGAGCCCGAGTACCGGCCGACGGGCATCAGCCTCTTGCCCGTCGTACAGTCCGGACAATGCGTCCGCAGCCTGCAGATCGACTACGACGACGAGGTCGAGTACTTCGGCCTTCAGAAGATCTACGACCTTGCGCGTTATTCCCGGGACGATCCGTTCTTCCTGGTGATTTCCTTCACGCACCCGCACTCGCCGTTCCTCACCACGGCCCGGTATTGGGACCTGTACGACGACGATGACATCGACATGCCCGCGGTGCCGGCCATTCCCGTCGAAGAGTTGGACGAGCACAGCCGCTGGCTCTACTACGGGCACGGTACCCATCTGCATACCGTCACTGACGAGCATGTGCGCACCGCCCGCCACGCTTACTACGGCATGATCACCTACATCGACGACAAGGTCGGCCGGATCATGGACGCCATGCGGGCGACCGGTCTTGACGACGACACGATCGTCATCTTCGTCGGCGACCACGGCGAAATGCTCGGTGAGCGTGGCATGTGGTACAAGCAGACGTTCTTCGAGTGGTCCGTCCGCGTGCCGCTGATCATCAGCCAACCGGGGACCTACCTACCCGGCCGCGTCGGCGAGCTGGTATCCCTCGTCGATTTGTTGCCCACTATGCTCGACGCGGCGACAAACGGGAGCCCGCCTGACACGGTGGATCCGATGGACGGCCACAGCTTGACGGGTCTGCTGAGCGGCGGCAGCGATTGGACCAACGAAGTCATTTCCGAATATACGGGCGAAGGGGTTAAGGCGCCGTGCCGGATGCTCCGCCGGGACCGGTACAAGTTCATGTACACGCACGGGTTTCCCGACATGCTCTACGACCTGGAGGCGGATCCCCTGGAGCTGGAGAACCTGATCGACCGCCCCGATATGGCGAACGTCGCGGGCGAGCTCCGGGAGTCCATTCTTGACGGCTGGGATCCCGACGACGTCAACGAGCGTTGCCTCGAATCCCAGCGGCACCGGCGGTTCGTTCAACGCGCGACAGGGGGCGAGCCCTTCTGGGCCTATGTAGCGCGCGATGGCGACGACCGCCGGTTCATTCGCAATGCCGGCGGTATCCCGACCAAGGCCAAGGCGCGCTTCCCCTATGTCGAGCCGGCGCCGTTCGAGCGCTGATCCGCTACGGCAACGAGCCTGGCGATCGGACCTTCTTCATGCGCGTAGCCGATTTCAGCGACCTGGCCATCAGCGGGGCGACGATTGCATTCGCGTGCCTGGTGTTGTTCGTGTTGATCCCCGTTGGTGTCGAGGACCCCGGTTCGATCGACGTCTTGGCCCTGGGCCCGGCGTTTTGGCCGTCCGTCATCTCTGTCTTCATGTTCCTCATGGGTGTCATCCTCGGGGCTCAGGGCATCCGCCGGCTTCGGGCCGATCGAGTGACGGCGGAGGCTGACAGAGAGGATCAGAGATCCCTTGCCATCACCCTTTCCGAGTATGCGTTCGGACGCTGGTTCGGCGCGCTGGTCTTGTTGGCGGCCTTCTACGTGGTGCTCGAGCCGCTCGGAATGATCGTCGCGTCCATGCTGGTGATGGTCGCTCTCATGCTTCTTGGCGGAGAGCGCCGGCCGGCGATTCTGGCCGTCCTCGCCGTGGGTTTGCCGTTCGCGCTTTTCGTGTTTTTCCGCTATGTCGCGAACGTGGTTATCCCTCTCGGCGTCCTAGAGCCCTGGCTCGCTTGAACCATGGTCTGGGAAACCCTCCAGGCCGCTCTTGAAATCGTCCTGACAGTAGAGGCCGTCTTCGCCCTCTTTGGCGGCGTCATCATCGGTACCCTGATCGGCGCGATCCCCGGCATGACGGTGACGATGGGCGTGGCGCTCACGCTGCCGTTCACGTTCGCGATGCATCCGGCCGTGGGGATCCTTCTGCTGCTCGGCGTCTACAAGGGGGGCGTTTACGGCGGATCGATCACCGCGATCTTGATCAAGACTCCGGGCACGCCGGCGGCCTCGTGCACGGTGCTCGACGGCTACCCGATGTCGCAGAACGGCGAGGCGCGCAAGGCTCTGGACATGGCCCTTTACGCTTCGTGTTTTGCGGACTTCATATCGAACATTTCGCTGATTCTCTTCGCCGGCGTGCTCGCGAGCTTCGCCCTGCGCTTCGGACCTCCCGAATATTTCACGTTGATCGTGTTCTCCCTGACCATCATCGCGGGGATTGCCGGAGACAACATGGCCAAGGGCATGGTTTCGGCCGGCATAGGCCTGTTGCTGGCGACCATGGGTCTCGATCTCGTCTACGGAACCAACCGGTTCGTCTTCGGCGAGGTCGAGCTGATGGCGGGCCTCAACTTCATTCCCGTGCTGATCGGGTTGTTCGCGCTGCCGGAAATCATCAATTTCTATGCCAAACGGTTCGAGGCGCGCGGTGATATCCAGGCGTTGGCCGGCGGTCACGCGACCTTCGCGGAATTCCGCCGCTGCTTCAAAAGTATCTTTCGCGGAAGCGTGATCGGGGTCGTGCTTGGCGCCATACCCGGCATCGGCGGCGCGCCGTCCGCCTTCTTGTCCTACAGCGAGGCCCAACGCACCTCGAAGAACCCGGAGAACTTCGGCAACGGCGAGATCGAAGGCGTGGCGGCGTCGGAGGCTGGGAACAACGGCACCTGCGGGGCGACACTCATTCCTTTGCTGGCGCTCGGCGTGCCGGGCGACATCGTCACGGCGGTGATCCTCGGCGCCTTCATGATCCACGGGCTTCAGCCGGGGCCGCTGCTCTTCGAGGACAACCTCGATCTGATCTACAGCCTGTTCATCGGCATCATGATCAGCTCGGTATTCCTGTTCATCGTCGGCAAGAGCGCGATCCGGTTGTTCAGCCGCGTGGCGCTCCTGCCCAACCAGATCCTGTTCCCGATCGTGCTGGTGCTCTGCGTGTACGGCGGATATGCGGTCAACAACAACCTGTTCGATATCCTGGTGATGATGCTGATCGGGTTGCTCGGGTTTGCCATGCTGCGCGGTAATATCCCGGCGGCGCCGTTCCTCATCGCCTACGTCCTCGGCCCCTTGCTCGAAGACAATTTCCGGCAGTCGTTGCTCCTGTCCCACGGCGGTCTCGAGATCTTCGTACGCAATGAGATTTGCTGGATTTTCTGGGCGCTGACGGTGCTTGCCGTGGTCCTGATCGTGCGGCGGCAGCGCAGGTGGCCCAGGGACATGGAGTGACCTTCCCGAGAGGCTGCTCGGGTGGGGCGGCGTGATCCGGTCGTCGCGGGTTTCCCCTGACCGCGCGTGGCCTCCAGGCCCCGCCGCCATCGAAGAAGGGCTTTGACGTGAGCGCCGTCGCTTCCGACGTTCAGGCGTACCCCTTATCCGAGGCGGAAGAGCGCGTCACGCTCCGCCAGTGGATCGCCGTGTCGGGCGCCATCATCGGCTCCTTCTGCGCGGTCCTGAATCATCAGATCACGAACACCTCGTTGCGTGAGATTCAGGCGGCTCTTTCCGCGAACCTGACCGAGGCGTCGTGGATAACGACTGCATATCTGGCCGCCGCCATCGTCATCATGCCGCTGACGGCTTGGTTCACGCGGGTGTTCTCCATCCGCACCTACGCGACGGTCAACACCGCCGGGTTCATGCTCTCGCTCGTCGCCTGCGCCCTGGCCTGGGATCTGAACGCGATGATCGCCCTTCGGTTCGTCGCCGGTCTGTTCGGCGGCGGCCTCATGCCCATGGCCTTCACCGTCATCCTCGCGACGCTGCCCTCGTCGAAACGGCCCGTCGCCTTCATGTGGTGGGCCTTGCTGACGGTCCAGGCACCGACCGTGGGACCTGCCCTCGGCGGCTGGCTGACGGACACGTTTTCGTGGGAACTGATCTTCTACGTCCAGATCATCCCGGCGGGAATTACCCTCGTTTGCTTGCTCTCCGGCCTCGACCGGTCGCCCCGGTCGCTCGGACTCCTGCGCCAGATCCAGTGGCTCAGCATCGCTTTCATGGCGGTCGGACTGTTTCTGTTCATCACGGTGCTCGAGGAAGGCAACCGCAACGACTGGTTCACGTCCGATCACATCCTGCGGCTGTCGGCGATCTCCGGCCTGTGCCTCTTCGTCTTCATTATGGTCCAGTTGTTCAGGCAGGAGCCGTACATAAACCTGCGCCTGTACGGAAGGCGCAACTTCGGGATCTGCTGTTTCATCTTCTTCGCCTTCGGAGTCGGCGTGTACGGGACGATGTTCATCATCGCTCTCTATCTGATCCAGATTCCCCAATACACGGCGACCCAGGTCAGCACGGTGATCATGTGGATCGGCATTCCCCAGATCGTCGCCGCGCCCCTGGTGCTGTGGCTCTTGCCGCGCATCGATGCGCGCCTGCTGCTGGGTTTCGGGTGCGTTCTCTTCAGCGTCAGCTGCTTCCTGAACGTCGATATGAGCTTCGATACCGGCTACTGGGAGCTCATGTTCATCAACGTCATCCGGGCCGTCGGGCAGCCCTTCATCATGGTCGTGTTGCCGATCTTCGCGACGTCCCTGCTGGAGACCGCCAACCACGGCTCGGCCGCGGCGATTCTCAACATGACCCGGGATATCGGCGGCGCCGTCGGCATCGCCTGCCTCAACACGGGGATATCCCGGCGAGCTGATTTCCACGTCGATCACGTCAGCGAACACGTCTCCTCCTACGATGCGGAAACCACGGCCAGGCTCGATCAGTTGACCCAGCATTTCTTCGCCTACAGCGGCGACCTCCAGCTCGCCCGGGATCAGGCCGTAGCGGCGCTGAACTCCCTGGTCGCGCGGGACGCCACGATCATGGCCTACAACGACATGTTCTTCGTGATCGGCGTGATCTTCGTGATCGGGCTGATCGGCTGTTTGTTCTTGCGCAAGGCGCCCGCGCAACGACGCGGTTAGGAAATTTGGGGTGGAGCGGACCTGGGGTCGGACCCGAGGACCAACCCCGAGTTACGGCGGCTGGAGGTCGTCGCTAAGGTTTGAGCTTGATCCTCGATTCCTTACGCTTGAGAAGGCGGCGAATATTCGTGTGGTGGCGGACAAATACCAGGATCGCGAGGAAGGCCGCGAGTTCCGTCCGCTGAAGATCGGCCAGGTACCACATATAGGCGGGGGCAACGGCGAGCGACACCAGCGCGGCCAGCGAGGAGTAGCGGAATGCCGCGGCCACGGCCAACCAGGTCAGGCAGGCGAGTAGGCCGGCCTCCCAACACGCCGCGATCAGGATGCCGAGCGCCGTCGCGACGCCCTTGCCGCCCCGGAACTTGAGCGACACCGGAAACAGGTGGCCGAGGAAGGCTCCGCCGCCGGCCAGCACCGCCATGTCGGGTCCAAGCAGGCCGGCGACCCAGAACGCCGCCGCGCCCTTCCCGCCGTCGAGCAGCACCGTCAGCGCCGCCAAGCCCTTGCTCCCGGTCCGCAGCACGTTGGTCGCCCCGATATTGCCGGAGCCGATCTGCCGGATATCCCCGTGACCGGCGAGTTTCGTCAGCACCAATCCGAAGGGAACCGACCCCAGAAAATAGCCGAGCGCCGCTGCTGCGAGGAACGGCCAGGTATAGTTGAGGTCTCCCATGGGGTCGGGCATGGTGGCGCTTCCGGTTATACCCGGGGGGAGAACTCGTAAACCGTATGCCCGGCGACGACCGTTCTCACGGCGCGTCCCTGAACCGGACGGCCGTCGAACGGCGTGTTCTTCGACTTGGCGACCAAGCCTTCCTCGCTGAGCCGCCATGGAGTATCCAGATCGATCACCACCAGGTCGGCCGGTGCGCCGGCCTCCAGGCGTCCGACGTCGAGCTCCAGGAGCCGCGCCGGGGATGCGGTCATCATCTCCAGGACCCGCATCAGGGGCAAGGAACCGTTGTGATGGAGTTCGAGCGCCAGGGGCAGCATGGTTTCCAGGCCGGCGATGCCGTTCGCCGCCTGGATGAAGGGCTGACGCTTGCTCTCCTGGTCTTGCGGGCAGTGGTCGCTGACGATGACGTCGATCGTGCCGTCTCGCATGGCGCCGATCAGCGCTTGTCGGTCCTCCTCCCCGCGGAGCGGCGGCGACGTCTTGGCGAACGTCCGATACTCGCCGACGGCGATTTCGTTGAGCGCGAAATGGTGCGAGGCGACACCCGCCGAGACCGGTAGGCCGCGCGTCTTGGCGTTGGCCAGACAGGCGACGGATTCGGCCGTCGAGACGCAAGCGGCGTGGTAGCGCCCGCCGGTCAGCTCCACGAGCCGCAAGTCGCGCTCCAGCACGATCACCTCCGCGGCCGCGGGAATGCCCGGAAGTCCGAGGCGCAGGGCCAGCTCGCCCTCGTTCATGCAACCGGTGCCGGCCAGGGCCGCTTCTTCGACGTGCTGGACGATCAGCAGGCCCAGTCCGGAGGCATAGGCCAGTGCGCGGCGCATGAGCTGAGCATCGGCGACGGCTCGGTCACCGTCCGTGAAGGCGACGGCGCCGGCTTCCGCGAGAAGGCCCATTTCGGTCATCTCGCGCCCCTCGATCCCCTTGGTGAGTGCGCCCATCGGGTGCACCCGCACCACGGCGTCTTCCCGGGCGCGGCGTTCGATATACTCGACAAGGGCAGCGTCGTCGATCACCGGGTCCGTACCGGGGAGGCAGATGACGGTGGTGACGCCGCCGACGGCCGCCGCCTCGGTTCCCGTCGCCAGTGTCTCTTTGTGCTCGTACCCGGGCTCGCCCAGGAATGCCCGTATGTCGATCAGGCCGGGGGCCAGAATACGGCCGCCGCAGTCGACCGTGCCGATGCCGTCCGGCACGCCGTCGCTGAACAGTCCGGGGCCGATTTGTGCGATGCGGTTTCCCTCGGTGAGCAGGGCCCCTGGCTCGTCGCGGCCGTGCCAGGGATCGATCAGCCGCGCGTTGACGTACGCCACGCGACCGGGGTCACCCTTCGAGAAACTCCGCGCCACGTCCGCTACTCCGCCGTGCCGGCGTCCGTCGGCGAGGCGTTCGACAGATGGCCGGTCAGAATGTCGAGGCAGGCCATGCGGACGGCGACGCCCATCTCGACCTGCTCGCGGATGACGCTCCGGTCGATGTCGTCCGCCACGTCGGTGTCGATCTCGACGCCCCGGTTCATCGGACCCGGATGCATGATCAGAGCGTCGGGCTTCGCGGCCGCCAGCTTTTGGTAATCGAGGCCGTAGAAATGGAAATACTCGCGCACCGAGGGAACGTAGGCTCCCTGCATGCGTTCCGTCTGCAGGCGCAGCATCATCACGATATCGGCGCCGCCCAGGCCGCTTCCCATGTCGTGGTACACGTCCACGCCCATGCGGTGGAACAGCGGCGAGACCAGCGTCGGCGGAGCGACGACCCGCACCCGGGCACCCATGGTGACCAGAAGCTGGATATTCGAACGCGCGACGCGGCTGTGCAGAATGTCGCCGCAGATGGCGACGATCAGGCCGTCGAGGCGTCCGCGCCGGCGGCGGATCGTCAGCGCGTCGAGGAGGGCTTGGGTCGGATGTTCGTGGCCGCCGTCACCGGCGTTGATGACGGCGCAGTCCACCTTCTGGGCGAGCAGATTGACGGCGCCCGAGTGCGGATGACGCACGACCAGAACGTCGGGATGCATGGCGTTGAGCGTCATCGCCGTGTCGATCAGGGTTTCGCCCTTTCGGAGCGACGAGGCTTCGGCAGACATGTTGATGACGTCCGCACCGAGTCGCTTGCCGGCGAGCTCGAACGACGTGCGCGTGCGGGTGGAGCTTTCGAAAAAGAGGTTGATCTGCGTACGGCCCCGCAGCAGCGATTGCTTCTTGTCCACGCGTCGATTCTGGTCGACGTACGCCTCCGACTTGTCGAGCAGGACTGTGATTTCCCCGGCCGACAGGCCTTCGATGCCAAGTAGGTGGCGATGCGGATAAGAGTGGGACGTGGCCGTAGCCATTTAAAGGGCCTATATACGCTCACCGGCGGATGGGGAGCAAGCTTACTGCGGCGGTGTGCCCCTCAGCGTCGTACGGTGCAGATAGCGGCGTTGCGGCAGCGCGTAGTCACAGATGGCGAGATGCTGAGTGGGGATGTTGTCCCACATCAGAAGATCTCCCGGGCGCCATTTGTGACGGTAGACGAATTCAGGCTTCGTGCAGTGGGTGCACAACTTCTCCAGCAGATCCCGCGCTTCATCCTCGGGAAGGTCGAGAATTCGCGCGGTCTGGCCTTCGTTGACGTAGATGCTCTTGCGCCCGGTGATCGGATGGGTACGCACGATCTTGTGCACCGCCGGCGGCGCCCTATCGTGATGCCGGTCTTCCAGTTCGGCGTTCGCGTCGCCGTCCGCGATCAGCTTCGCATGGCGATTGGCGAGGCTGAACTCGGCCTTGAGGTCCGCGATCCGGCTTTTCATGCTGTCGGAGAGCGCGTCATAGGCGGCGGACGTGCTGGCGAACAGGGTGTCGCCCAACGGCTTGCCGTCCTCGTCATGCGGCACCTCGATGGCGTAGAGCAGCGAGCCGCGGCTCGGCACGGCCATGTAGGACAAATCGGTATGCCAGTAGCGACCGGCATCGTAGATGCCGACGTGCCGGTCCCCGTCCATGACGTTGGAGACGATCAGGATTTCCGGATGCTCGGGGTGCAGATATTGGTCGAGGACGTGCACTTCGAGATCCCCGAAGCGACGGCTGAACGCGAGGTGCTGGACTTCGTCGATCGACTGCTCGCGAAACAGCAGCACCGAATGCTCGTTGTAGGCCTCCTCGATGGCGGCGAAAGTTTCGTCGTCGGGGGGGTTTGACAAATCCACGTCGCGAACTTCGGCCCCGAGTGCCGCGTCGAACGTCCGTACATTCAGCGTCATAATCCGAAAGCTTCCTGATCAATACGGCCGGTCGCCGGCCGCCGTCGTGCGGTACATCAGGCGCGGCATGGTGTCGTCATAGTCTCGCACGGCGTAGTGCATCGCGCAGCGATTGTCCCACATCAGCACGTCACCGGCACGCCAATGGTGGCGGAAAACGTTTTCCGGGCGGGTCGCTCGTGCCGTCAGCATGTCGAGCAACGGCCGGCTCTCCTCCGGCGTCCAGCCGGTGAAGTTCAAGGTGTAGTGGGGATTGACGTAGAGCGCCTTGCGGCCGGTGCCCGGGTGGGTGCGCACGACCGGATGGGTCACGGAGGGGGGCGAGACGTCGACCGACAGGCGGTTGGGCACCTCCTGCACCAGTTTTTCCGCGGAATGCTGGGCCGTCATGCCGTCGAGCACGGACTTCAGGCCCGCGGACAGTCCTTCATATGCCTCGTACATGTTGCAGAACATCGTGTCCGCACGGCCTTCCGTAACTTCGATGGCGTAAAGGATCGATCCCAATGGCGGCACGTCGTCGAAAGAGATATCCGAGTGCCAGAAATCGTTGCGGGGACCCGGCTTGCCGGGCTTGTTTTCCAGCACCATGACATTGGGATGGTCGCCGAGGCCCCGGCGGGAGCCTAGGGGGTGCGGCTCCGCGGAGCCGAATTTCTCCGTGAAGGTGACCAGATGTTCCGGCTCGATCCGCTGACCCCGCATGACGATGACCAGGTGCCGGTGGAACGCCTCCCGCACTTCGGCGAATACCTGGTCCTCGATAGGCCGAGACAGGTCGACTCCACCGATCTCGGCGCCAAGGGTTCCGGACAAGGGTCGCGCCGTGATGTGCATGAACTCGGTTTCGTTCCAGACTGCCGTGTCCAAGGATCCGACCTCTACTCCGCGCCGGTGGCCATGGGCGCTTCATCGAAGAAGGTCGCCATGTCCGCGACTTTCTCGAGCGACAGGACCTTGTCGATGAGTACGTCCGCTTGTCCGGGCGTCATCGGCGCGACGCCGGCGGCGACGCAGTCATGGAACTTGGCCTTGAGGTCATCGAGGCTCAGCGGGTTCTCGGGTGTGCCGGGCGTATGGTCGACGCGTCGGGTCAGAGCTCCGTGCTTGGCCGTGTGGATCGTCAGCTCGCAGGGCGCGAACTTTCCTGGCCAGTCGTCGTTGACGCTAACCGTCACCTTGTCGGCGAGATCGTTGATCAAGGGATCGAAGATCACATTCTCTTGGATCTCGGCGATGCCGAGCTTGCGCCGCGCGACGGCGCACGCGATCGAGTACTGGATGCTGAACTGCGCCGTGACCTGAGGATTGTCGCCGGGGTCCCAGTCCGCCCCGACGAGCTGGTTCATGAAGGGGGAGATGACCACCTCCGCCCCGGTGACGTCGTCGGCGCCGAGGTCGAATTCATCGGCGAGTGCGACGGCGCCTTGGATCGCGACGTGATTGGCCGTACAGCTCGGATATTTCTTGGTCACGGTGACGGCGTTTTCGTAGCGCTCCCCGAGATCGGCGACCAGGGCCTGCGCGTCGCCCTCTCCGTAGAGCGTATAGAACCCGAACTTGCCTTCGAACGCCCGTCGGGGGGCGGTGAGTCCCTTTTCCGCCGCAAGCGCCGCGAAGACGCTCGACTGCGCCGTCATGCCGGACAGCATGCGCTTGACCAAGCTCTTCTCGACGACGGCCTGCTGCGCGCCCGCGGCCTGGCTGAAGGCGAGCCCGATCGCATTGGTCGTCCCCTCGGCGTCGAGTTCGAGAAGCTTCGCCGCCGCCGCCGCGCCGCCGAAGACCCCGTGCACCGCCGTGTTGAACCAGCCGCGGTTGCCCGCCATGGCGCCGCCGGAGCGGCAGCTGATGTCGTTGCCGAGCGCCATCGCCGTGAGGAATTCCTTCCCGCTCGCACGGCGTCGCTCGGCGACCGCCCAGGCCGCGGGCAGGGTCACGATGTCGGGGTGAACCGAGCCCTTCTCGTACACGCCGTCGTAGTCGAGAGCGCCGGCATAGGTGCCGTTCATCAACGCCGCCGCCGTCGCCGGCAGGCGGATGTCGGAGCCGAACACCGTGCAGTCGGGACTTCCGCCCTCGGAGAACACCAGTTGACGCAACGCTTCCGTACCCGGCGCCTCCGTGCCCGCCCAGGCAACGCCGAGGGTGTCCAGCAGGAACCACTTGGTGACGGAGACGGCATCGGCCGGCAGATCCTCGAACCGAGTGGAAGTGACGTGATCGGCAAGCGTCTGGGACAGACTCGGCATCATGGTGGCGGGTTCCCGATACGGCGGGTCGGAGATTGACGGCTCGCCGTAATCTATAGAAAGCACCTGCCGTCGGGCAACGATCGAGGGGCTTCTCCGCCGGAGTCACGGGGCATCCCTTCTCCTGATCGCGGATCGACTCACCGTCGGCGCCGGTCCCTGTCCAGGCTGTCGAGAGCGCCTTGCAGGATGTAGGCGGCCGCCATCTTGTCCACCACTTCCGACCGCCTCTTGCGGCTGGCGTCGGCGTCGAGCAGCGTTCGAGTAACTGCGGCGGTGGACAGCCGCTCGTCCCAGAAGGTCATGGGTACATCCATGCGGGTTTCCAGATTTCTCGCGAACTGACGCACGGATTGGCAGCGAGGTCCTTCGCTGCCGTCCATATTGAGGGGAAGGCCGAGCACCACGCCGCCGATTCGCTCACGTTCGACGATCTCACGCAATGACTCGGCATCCCCGGCGAATTTCCTGCGCCGCAGTGTGTCCAAGGGCGTGGCGATGGTGAGGGTCACGTCGGACAGCGCCAATCCCAGGGTCTTCGACCCTACGTCGATACCGAGCCAGCGCTCGTCTTCGCCGAGCGACTCCTCGAGTTCCCTTGGGTTGCGGGCGATCATGGCGGGTGTTACGTTCCGCCGCGCGCGAACGGACGGCCCCTCACGGCGTATCGAAACGAAATCCGTCGGGATTCGCTCCGGGCCTCCGGGTTCGCTGGCGGACCATCCGGAACAGCATCATCGCCGAGAAGTTGGCACATGTCGCTCGATAAGGCCACTGTGAGCAGAATCGCCCGCTTGGCGCGCATTCGCGTGCCCGACGAGGATCTCGAACGGCTGGGCGGGGAACTCGACAATATCCTGAGCTGGGTCGAACAGCTGGGCGAGGTGGATACGTCCGACGTGCCCCCGATGACCAGCGTCGTGGAGATGCGGCTCCCCAAACGCGAGGACACCGTGACCGACGGTGCCTATCCCGAAAAGGTTTTGGGCAACGCGCCCGAGTCGGAGGCGGGCTTTTTCGTCGTGCCCAAGGTCGTCGAATAGATGGCCGAGCTGACGCGACTCACCATCGCCGAGGCCCGCGATCGGCTGCGAGGCCGGGAGTTTTCGGCCCGGGAACTCGCGCAGGCCCACAACCTGGCCGTCGAGAAGGCCCGGCCGCTCAACGCCATCGTGCTGGAAACCGCGGACCGCGCGCTGGACATGGCGGAGGTCAGCGACAAGCGTATCGCGAACGGCGAAGAGGGTGTCCTGGAGGGCATTCCCCTCGCCGTAAAGGATCTGTTCTGTACGGACGGGGTCCGGGCAACCGCCGGCTCCCGGATCCTCGGCAACTTCGTCCCGCCGTACGAATCGACCGTCACGGCCAATCTTTGGAATGCGGGCGCCGTGATGCTGGGTAAGGCCAACATGGATGAATTCGCCATGGGCTCGTCGAACGAGACGAGCTGCTTCGGGCCGGTCGAGAATCCATGGCGGCTGCCTGGAAACGGCAGCCCGATCGTACCCGGTGGCAGCAGCGGCGGTTCGGCCTCGATCGTGGCGGCGCGCGCGGCCCTGGGGGCGACCGGCACCGACACGGGCGGCTCCGTCCGCCAGCCGGCCTCGTTCACGGGGCTGGTGGGCCTCAAGCCTACCTACGGCCGCTGCTCGCGCTGGGGGATCATCGCCTTCGCCTCGTCCCTCGATCAGGCCGGACCGTTGACGCGGACCGTGCGCGATGCGGCCATCATGCTCACCGCGATGTCCGGGTATGATCCGAAGGATTCCACGTCCGCCGACGTGCCCGTGCCCGACTTCGAGGCGGCCCTCGGCGGTGACATCAAGGGTCTGCGCGTCGGCATCCCCGACGAGTACCGGACGGACGAGCTGCCCGCCGAGATCGCCGCGCTCTGGCAGCAGGGACTCCGATGGCTCGAGGACGCCGGTGCGGAGACCCGCGACGTCCGCCTGCCGCACACCAAGTACGCTCTGCCCGCCTACTACATCGTCGCGCCGGCCGAGGCCTCGTCGAACCTCGCGCGCTACGACGGCGTTCGCTACGGACTGCGCGTGAAGGGCGAGGATCTCGTCGACATGTACGAGCGCACGCGGGCGGAGGGCTTCGGTCCCGAAGTGACAAGGCGAGTCATGATCGGCACTTACGTCCTGTCGGAGGGGTACTACGACGCTTACTACCTGCAGGCCCAGAAGGTTCGCACACTGGTCGCTCGGGATTTCGAGAACGCCTTCGAGCACGTCGACGTATTGCTGACGCCGACCGCGCCCAGCGAAGCCTTCGCGGTCGGCGACAAGTCCGACGATCCAATCGCCATGTACCTCAACGACGTGTTCACCGTGCCGGCGAGCATGGCGGGCCTGCCGGCGATCTCGGTCCCGGCCGGTCTTTCGAAATCGGGTCTGCCCCTGGGCCTGCAGCTGATCGGCAAGGCGTTCGATGAGGAAACGGTGCTACGGACGGCGGATGTGCTCGAAAGCGCGGCCGGCTTCGAGGCGGAACCCGAACCGTGGTGGGAGATGACGCAGTGATCGAAGGCGCCACAGGCTCGTGGGAGGTCGTCATCGGGCTCGAGGTCCACGCTCAGGTGATCTCCGACGCCAAGCTGTTCTCCGGTGCCGCCACGGCCTTCGGCGCGGAGCCCAATACCCAGGTCAGTTTCATCGATGCCGCCATGCCGGGCACGTTGCCCGTCATCAACGAGGCCTGCGTTGCCCAGGCCGTACGCACCGGCCTCGGACTGAATGCCGAGATCAACCGGTACTCTGTTTTCGACCGGAAGAACTATTTCTATCCGGACCTGCCTCCGAATTATCAGATCTCCCAATACGCACAGCCCGTCGTCGGCCCGGGCATGGTGCGGGTCGATCTCGAGGACGGGTCCGTCCGCGAAGTGGGCATCGAGCGTCTGCATTTGGAACAGGATGCGGGGAAGAGCCTGCACGACCGGCGCCCCGACGCGACCTGCGTGGATCTCAATCGAGCGGGCGTGGCCCTCATGGAGATCGTTTCCAGGCCCGATCTCCGCGGCGTCGGGGAAGCCGGCGCTTACATTCGAAAGTTGCGAGCCATCCTGCGCTACCTCGGCACCTGCGACGGCAACATGGAGCAGGGTAGTCTCCGTTGTGACGTCAACGTGTCGGTTCGGCGCCCCGGCGCGCCTCTCGGCACCCGTTGCGAGATCAAGAACGTCAATTCGGTGCGCTTCGTGCAGCAGGCCATCGACTACGAAGCCCGGCGCCAGATCGATATTCTGGAGGGGGGAGGCGAGATCGAGCAGGAGACGCGCCTCTTCGACGCCGACCGCGGGGTGACGCGCTCCATGCGTCGCAAGGAGGAGGCGCACGACTACCGCTATTTCCCGGATCCCGACCTCCTGCCGCTGGAGCTCAGCGATGCGTACATCGACGCGATCCGAGCCGGCCTTCCCGAACTTCCGGATCAGAAGAAGGTCCGTTTCGTCGAGCAACTGGGCCTCAGCGAGTACGACGCGGGTGTCCTGGTCGCGGAAAAGGAAGTGGCGGACTATTTCGAGAGAGTCGCCGACGGACGCGAGGCGAAGACGGCCTCCAACTGGGTCACCGGCGAGCTGTTCGGCAAGCTCAACGA
Organism: Alphaproteobacteria bacterium; assembly: GCA_021296255.1. GTDB lineage: Bacteria > Pseudomonadota > Alphaproteobacteria > UBA2966 > UBA2966 > UBA2966. The sequence continues at coordinate 53,596 of JAGWAU010000007.1, forward strand.
GAGTGGGCGGGAGATCACGGACTCGCCGGTCTCCCCGGACGACCTCGGCGATTTGATCGACCTCGTCGCCGACGGAACGCTTTCCGGGCGCCTCGCCAAGGAAGTATTCGACGCCATGTTCGAGAGCGGCCGCCCGCCCGGCGAGATCGTCGAGGAACGGGGACTCGAGCAGGTCTCCGACCGGGGCGAGATCGAAGCCCTGGTGGACACGGTTGTCGGGGAGAACGCCGACAAGGTGGAGGAATACAGGGCCGGCAAGGACAAGCTGTTCGGCTTCTTCGTGGGCCAGGTCATGAAGGCTTCCCAGGGCAGAGCCAACCCGAAGGTCGTCAACGACATCCTCCGGCAGAAGCTGGACTAGGCACCGCCCGCGGGCGGAAAGAACCGGGCTCGCCGAATGATGGATCTCACCGACTACGCGGGCACCCGGCACGAACGCGCCGGGAAGGGCGCGCGAATCATCTCCCTCGTGCCCAGCATCACCGAGCTCTTGTTCGACATGGAACTGGCGGGCAATCTCGTCGGGCGCACTCATTACTGTGTTCACCCCAAGCCGGAGATCGACGATATCCCGAGCGTGGGCGGGACCAAGAAGGTCGTGCTCGATCGCGTGTGGGATCTCGAACCGACCCACGTCATCGTCAACGTCGACGAAAACACTCGTGAGCAGGTCGAGGCCATCGCCGAACTCGGTCCGGCGATCGTCGTCACCCATCCCATCGTGCCCGAAGACAATCTGCGGCTGTTCGGGCTCATTGGCGGCCTGTTCGGTCGCAGGCAGCAGGCCGCGGCACTCGCGGGGGCATTTGAGTCGGGCCTTGCGGACCTGCACGACGCGGCCACGAGCCTGCCGCGGCGGGATGTCCTCTACTTCATCTGGAAGGAGCCTTGGATGACGGTGTCCGAAGACACCTACATCTCCCGGTTCCTGGCCCTCGCGAACTGGCACACGCAGTGTCACGACCCGGGCGCGCGTTACCCCGAAGTCGACGTCACGCCGGAACTCCTCCGTCGGATCGATCTCGTGCTGTTTTCGAGCGAGCCCTACGCCTTCACGTCGTCGGACATCGACGAGTTCCGCACCTCCCATCCGGTCGGCAGGGCGCGGCTGCTGCCGATCGACGGCGAGATGACGTCCTGGTACGGCAGCCGGGCGATCAACGGGCTGCGATACCTTCGGCGATTGGCAAAGCGGGTTGCGTAAGGCAAGGAGAGGCCATCATGACGATCGATCTCTACTCCTGGGCCGCGCCCAATGGTCACAAGGTGCATATCATGCTCGAGGAGACGGGACTTCCCTACGATGTGCATCCAGTCAACATTCAGGCGGGCGAGCAATTCGACCCCGAATTCCTCGCGATCAGCCCGAATAACAAGATCCCGACGATCGTCGATCCGGAGGGTCCCGGAGGCGAGCCGGTCGACCTGTTCGAAACAGGTGCGATCCTGGTTTATCTCGGTGAGAAATCGGGTCGGTTCTATCCCGCCGACCCACGCGCCCGCGCCGAGACCCTGTGCTGGCTCATGTTCCAGATGGGGAGCGTAGGGCCCATGTTCGGCCAGAACCACCACTTCCGACGATACGCCCCCCATCTGGCCGACGATCTCACCTACCCGCGGGAACGCTACGCCAAGGAGACGGCACGTCTTTACGGCGTCATGGACCGGCGCCTCGGAGACTGCGAATGGCTTGCCGGCGAGGACTATGCCATCGCCGACATGGCGACATTCGCCTGGGTCCGGCTGCACGAGCGCCACGAGACGGATTTGAACGACTTCCCCAACGTGAAGCGCTGGGCCGACGCGATGGCGGCGCGTCCCGGCGTGCGGCGCGGCTGCGCGGTTCTGGAAAACCACATGGCCCAGGTCAACGCCGATCTCGACCCGAAGGTTGCGCTCGAAAACTTTTTCGGTGCCACCCAGTACACCATGCGCTAGGCCGTGAATTGGCACCCCGGGAGGCGAGCCGCTAATCTCGGACCGGGTTTGGAATTGCTGCGGGAGGACGACGGCGATGATCGAGCTGTACACTTGGCCCACGCCGAATGGCGTCAAGATTCACATCATGCTCGAAGAGACCGGTCTCGAGTACAGCGTGCATCCCGTCAACATCCAGAAGGGCGACCAGTTCGATCCCGAGTTCCTGAAGCTGAGCCCGAACAACAAGATGCCGGCCATGATCGATACCGATGGGCCGGGTGGCGAGCCGGTCTCGCTCTTCGAGTCGGGCGCCATGCTCATCTATCTCGGCGAAAAGACCGGGATGTTCTATCCCAAGGACGACCGCCTGCGCTACGAGACGCTGTGCTGGTTGATGTTCCAGATGGGCGGGATTGGTCCCATGCTGGGACAGAACCATCATTTCCGCCTGCACGCCCGGCAGATGGGCCATGAGATCGGGTACGCGATCGAGCGCTACGCCAACGAAACCCGGCGTCTGTACGGCGTTGTCGACAAACGGCTCGCCGACCGCGAATGGCTTGCCGCGGGCGAATACACGATCGCCGACATGTCGGTCTATCCCTGGCTGCGCCTGCGCGAGCGTCAGGGGATGGATCTCGACGATTTTCCCAACCTCAAGAGCTGGTATGACGTCATCGACGCCCGTCCCGCCTCCAGGGCGGGCGCCGAGATCCTGGTGGCGTACCGGGACGAAGTGAACGCGGAGTTGGATCCCGGGGAAGCGCAAGAGAACATGTTCGGCTCCGCGCAGTACGCCCGCCGCTAGCCCGGAGTGGACGCGTGCGGGATGCTCTCGTCACCGCCTATATGCCCCGTTCCTGGACGAACCAGTCGAGAGGCATGGGGGTACCCCGACCCGCCGCCAGCGCGTTGCGGTAGATGGCGCCGCCGACTGCGGCGAACTGCAGCCCCTGGTTGCCGTGGCAGTAGTAGAAACTGATCTGCTCTTCGCGCGTGCGGCCCGGTGCGCGGCCGGCCACGAGGTCCGTGTACATGGGAAAGGCGCCGGCGTCGATGTGGGCCGCGCCGCCCTCCGGAATCCGCGCCATCTCCTCCTCGCTGCCGGCGACGAAACCGGCATAGCTCAGGCCGATGCCGGCGCGGTGGCGCGCGCTTTCCTCGCTCGGAGCCATTGAATGGACACCTTGGCGCACGGCCACGTCGAAACGCGGGACCGCCTCGGGCGGCACCTCGTTGGTGCCGACGCACACGACGTGCATGCCGGGCTCGAGCCAATCCGCGTCGAACACGGGCACGCCGGAGTTGGTGCAGGTCGCGACGATATCGGCGCCCGCCATCGCCGCCCGCGCCGCGTCCACGGGTTCGACCGCGATGCCCAGCCGTTCGCTCATCCTTGCCGCGTAGGCCTCGCGGTTGCCGCGGGAAGGGCTGTACACGCGCACGTTCTTGATCGGGCGCACCACGCAGATCCCTTCGAGAAAGGTCTGCGCCATGCCGCCCGAGCCGATCAGGCATACCGTCTCGGCATCGGCGCGGGATAGGAGCTTGGTTCCAAGCGCGGCCGTGGCCCCCACGCGCATGTGCTGTATCCAGTTGTCGTTGAAGAGGGCGAGGGGTTCGCCGTTCTCCGAGCTGAACAGCAGAACCACCGCACAGTTCTTGCCGGGCTCCACGGAGTAATTGTCCTCACGCCACGAGCCGTCCGCGCGGCGGTCGAACACCATCACCTCCGACATGAAGCGAATGGCGAAGATGCCGTCGAACCAGCCTTCCATCGAGCCGAAGCGATAGTATTCGTTCGTCTTGGAGTTCGGGACGTTCACGTCGGTCTTGGGGCGGTAGATCGCCTGGCCCGAATCGATGGAGCCGAACGCACGCTCGAGCACGTCGACGCATTCGGACATCGTGAGCAGTCCCGGCTGCGCGGCATTGTCGATCAGGATCATCGGGGCCTCTCTTTTCGGTCTGGCGAACGTGGCCGGGTCGGAGATCCCTAGCCGTGGATGCTCTCCATGCCGAACGCATCGAGAAAGCGCTGCTCGATGGTCGACCATTCCTCGACCCCGCAGGCTTCTTCCCAACGGAGGTAGTCCCGCTGCAGGCGCTCCTCCAGCGGAGCATTGGCGCCGGCCAGATCGTTGAGCTCGGTGCGATCGACATCCATATCGTAGAGTTCCCAGGGCCGTCTGTGCCGGCGCACGAGCTTCATGTTGCCACAACGGATGGCGCTGTTGCCCTCGTGTTCCCAGTAGATGGGTTGCTCCCGCGTCCATGTGCCGGTCTCGAACAACGGCAGCAGGGATACGCCGTCCAGCTCCTGGGTCTCGTGCTCGCCATGGGTGCTGGGATAGGCCGCGCCCGCGGCCTCCAAGATGGTGGGCATGATGTCGACGACATGCGCCGGTTCGTGAACGATCTCCGGCTTGGCGATGCCGTTCGGCCAATGCACGATCAGCGGCGTCGAGATGCCGCCCTCGTGCACCCAGTGCTTGTACAGGCGGAAGGGCGCGTTGGAGACGTTCGCCCAGGGCAGGTCATAGCTCATGAAGGTCTGGGCGCTGCCCGGCCTGAGCCCCGTCCGGTTGCCGAGTGCGATCGGCCGGCCGTCGACGGTCTTTTCGGGGTAGCGTTGTGCGAAGCCGTCCTCCGCCAGGAATTCGGCGCAGCCGCCGTTGTCGGAGAGAAAGAAGATCAGCGTGTCGTCGAGCTTGCCGAGGCGCTCGAGGCACTGTACGAGGCGCCCGATCGACCGATCCATGCGATCGATCTGGGCGGCGTACACTCCCATGCGGATGGCTTCCCAGCTGGCGTGTTTCACGTCCGTCCACGCCGGCGCGGCCTTGTCCCGGGGCGAGAGGTCCCAGCGGTGGCGCAGGATGCCGCGGGCGTGCATCTCCTCGTACCTGGCCGCCCGGATCGCGTCCCATCCCTTCAGATAGACGCCCTCGTACTTGGCGATGGTCTCCTCCGGCGCCTGAAGGGGCCAGTGGGGTGCGGTATGAGCGAGATAGAGAAAGAAGGGCCGCCGATCTTCGCCGCTCTCGATCATGTCGACGGCTTTGTCGGTAATGGCGTCCGTGAAATAGAAGCTCTCGGACGTCACCTCGACCCGCTCGTCGTCTTCCATCAGGTAGTGGGGTGAGAAGTAGTTGACGGCGCCGTCGACGATACCGAAGAAGCGGTCGAAGCCCCGCTGTCGAGGCGTCGGATGTGTCTCGTCGCCGACGATCCACCTGTCCGCCTCGCGGGCGACGTAGTTGCCGCCCACGTGCCATTTGCCGGACATCAGCGTCCGGTAATCCGAGAGGCCGAGAACCTCGGCGATCGTCGGGGCGTCTTCACGGAGGTATCCCTGATAGGCTTGAGAGCCCAGGTGCGGGGTCATGTGACCCACGCCGGCTTTGTGCGGATAGAGCCCGGTCAGGAGCGACGCCCGGGTTGGACAGCACCGCGAGCAGTTGTACATCGACGAGAGCAAGAGTCCGTTGCGCGCCAGGGCATCGAGATGAGGGGTCTGGATTTCGGATCCCATGATGCCGAGATCCGAGAATCCCATGTCGTCGACCAGAATGAGAATGACGTTGGGTTTCGCGGAGGGGTCAGGCATCGGGCTCCGGGGATTTGTGTGGGGGCGGTCCGGGGGCGGGGGCGCGGCTTGTCGCTCTACGAAGGTCTAGCACGCCGCCGCGTCCGAAGTCCGGAAATTCGCGACCGACCACACTCGGCGGAAGGTCTTGGGCGATGCCCTCGGAGCAGCGCACGGTTTGATCGGCCGGGTATTTGATCCGGTCCGCTACCCCGAGCGACGGGACGTGAAGATTGCGTCACGTTTTCCTCGTGGGTGGTGCGGGTGTCGCGAATCCGTCACATTGGCTTCAGCGGAACGGGTGTCGTTGACAGGCGCAGGGAGCGCTTTTAGATAGGTTCCAATACCGCGTTGAGACCGGAGGGATGGCCGAGAGGTCGAAGGCGGCGGTTTGCTAAACCGTAGTACGGTGACAAGCTGTACCGAGGGTTCGAATCCCTCTCCCTCCGCCAC
>JAGWAU010000094.1 GCA_021296255.1 Alphaproteobacteria bacterium
TTGACCGGGCGGAGGGCCTCCTTCACCGACGTAGATGTTCTCGTCGGCGCCCGTGCCTGACGTGATCGACATGGGCCGATGCATGTGGACCTGCCGGATGAACGCGCCATCTTCGTCGAATACTTGCAGCCGGAAGTTTTCTCTGTCACACACCACCACGCGCCCGTCTCTTAAAACGGTCAGGTGGTGGGGAAGGCTGAACTGGCCTGGACCGCTGCCCGGCTCGCCCCATGAAAGAACGTGTGTGCCGTCCGGCCTGAATCGGTGGACGCGCGAGTTCCCGTACCCGTCGGTTACAAAAAGGTCTCCGCTCACGGGAGAAATCCAGGCGTCAGTCGGTCGATTGAAGATGCCACCCTGTTGCCACGCGGCGGGTTGGCCGGGATTCCCGAGCGTCATCAGCACTTCACCAGACGTGGTTGTCTTCTTTACCGAATGGTCGAGATCGTCCACCAGGAAAAGGTTGCCGTCGGGGGCCACATAGACTCCATGGGCGCGTCGGAACTGACCAGCGCCCCATGTATCCACAAACGAACCGTCCTGATCGAAGATCATCATCGGGTCGTCGCCGCGATTGAAGACGTAGACGCGGTCCTGTTGATCGACCGCCACCGAAGTGGCCTCCTTGAAGCTCATCGGATGCGGGATTGCCGGCCATCCCGGGACCGGTTCGTAGACAGTTGACCGTGTAGCAGAAGTTACCATTGCTTCCTACAGATTCCGTGAAATGGCATTGGGGGAGTCGCGGCTAGTTCAAGTCCGCCAGTCTGGGCATGACCTCCTCTGCCAGCAGGGTCATGGACTTCACCCAACTGTCTTTGGGCTGCCACTCATGGCCCACCGCCACGAGCACGCCAAAGCCGCCGACGTCGTTGTACAACCGGCGTATCTTGTCGGCCACCTCGTCCGGACTCCCAACGATCCAAATCTCGTCGAGCAGGTATTCGGGAGTCACCTCTGCGTCGGGCATCTCCGGGTTCGCCTTCATCATGCCGAGCATGTTGATTCGGCCCAGGCTTCGCAAGACGTACTGCTCGTAGTCGCGTCTCATCACGCCATCCAAGGCTTGGCGGCGGGCCTGTTCCGTAGTGTCGGCAACATAGATCTCCCGCGCCACGCGCCACTGGGAACGGTTGGGGACGCGGCCCGACTTCCGGGCTCCTTCTTCTACCGCGTCCCAGTGAGTCTTGATAACCCTGGTGGGTACCAGGTTGATGCTCATGGGTATCCAGCCCTTCTCGCCGGCGATCACCAACGTCTCCGACTTTTCCGTCACACCGGCTACCCCGATGGGCGGGTGAGGTTTCTGGTAGGGCTTGAGATGAAACCTTAAGCCGATCTCTTCCACCGGCTCCGGAACATTGAACTTCCAGTACTTGGACTCATAAAGCCCAGGCTTTGGATCGTCCCAAAGCTGGAGAACGAGATCGATGGCGTCCCGGGTCATAGTCCTCTGTTCGCCGGTCCGGGGATCGAACCCGAAGACGGTGAAATCACCCGGAAAACCACCGGAGCCGACGCCCCAGTAGAACCGGCCGCGGGCCATGTGGTCGAGTTGCGCAATACGATGGGAGATCATGAACGGGTCGTGGTTGGGCATACACGTGACGCCTGTGCCAAGGATGATGTTTTCGGTCATCGCCAGCGCCTGGGCGATAAACAGGTCCGGGGCTGGAATGTTCTCCCACTCGGCGGTGAAGTGCTCACCGATCCAGGCCTCTCTGTAGCCCAAAGCATCCAACGTCACTACCTGTTCAAGATCATCGTTCAGGGTCTTGGTGAAATCGGAACCTGGCGGATGCAACGGCATCATGAAGTAGCCGAGTTCCATGTTGAGGCCTCCGTTCGGGCTCGATTTGCGCGAGATCTTCCGTTCAGGACGGTTTCAAGCCCTGAGCGCAAACCAAGCCGAACGGCAGCACGTTATGGCATTCTCAAGTTGCCCGTCAACTTCGCCCGCGGGCCGACCGTATGGGCTGTCGCAACGTATACTCCGCGCGCCGTCAATTAGCGGCATCCCTGAAACCGAGGCCGCCCAAACGGAGGAACCACCGTGATCACCGCATCAGTTCCGGGCCCCTCGCCGGCGACGCGCGATGCGAAGTTCGAACCGGTGCCCAACTGGGCCAAGTTGCCGATGGGCGTTAGCTTCTCCTCGGACGCTACGTCTGTGGCCGTGGACTCAGAGGACAACGTTTACGTCTTCAACCGCGGTACGGACCCGATAGCGGTATTCGACCCAGACGGAAATTTCATCCGTGGCATGGCCCACGGTGAGATTGCGCGGGCGCACGGCATCGCGATCGACGCCGACGACAACATCTACCTCGTCGACGAGCTAGGCCACTTTGTGCAAAAACGGACCAATGACGGCGAGGTCGTGTTCACAATTGGCACGATCGGAAAGCCTGCTCCGTGGCAAAGCGGCGAAATGTTCAATCGCCCGACCGATGTCACTGTCAATCCGGCGACTGGTGAGTTGTTCGTATCGGACGGCTATGCCAATTCCCGGGTACACAAATTCGATCCGGACGGCAGACACATGAAGTCATGGGGCGAATCCGGCACCGACCCCGGCCAGTTCAGCATTCCACACAACATCTGCATGATCGGAACGGACAGAGTCGCCGTCTGCGACCGCGAGAACTTTCGCGTGCAAGTGTTCACGACCGAAGGCGAATACGTTGACCAGTGGCACCTACACCACCCAGCGTGCATCGCGCAGGGCCGGGGAGACGACACAAACCTTTACGTAGGCGAGATGGGGCCTCCGACGGTTCAGAACTTTGTGCCCAATCTTGGCAACCGGGTAGTGGTCATGTCGCCTGACGGCGAGATGGTCAACCACTTCGGCGCGCCGCTTGCGGGCGAGGGCCCCGATCAGTTCATCGCCCCTCACGGCATAGCGGCCGACTCCCAGGGCAATATCTATGTCGCAGAGGTCTCATGGAGCTTCTGGTGGCGCCTGCAGGAAAATCCGCCGATCGGCGAATCTGTCAGCCTCCGCAAATGGCGTCGCACAGACAGCTAGGACATATCCCGGTTGAGGGAGCCACCGCGTAGACCGAGATACACGGTTTTCAATCCTCCAGGTATGGGCCGTCAAATCAGACAGAACACCGGGGAACATCAGCATCTTTAGTCCGAGCAGTAGACCTCCCTGGAAATTTCAGATGGGGCAATACACGGCGAGGAGCGTTCCTGGACATCTCGCCGGAAAGTTCAACTCAGAGCCCCGTTGGAGATTTTCGTGAGTCCTAATTGGGGTATCAGATGTGGGAGCGGTCGGCACGAAAACGTGTTTTTGTAGTCAGTACGGAGGCCCACCAGCTCCACCACGCACACGTTCTTGTTCACCGACCTGGGTCTGCCGAGGCCTTGGAGTACCGGCGGCCCGCCGAACTTGCGGCCAACGCCGGGCGGGTGATGACACACGGGCAGCTTTTGCAGCGGGTCTGGGGCAAGAAAGGGACGCCGACCTCGTGGTCACGGTGAGCCACAGGGAGGAAATCGGGTTCTATCTCTCAGATTGGAGACGTTGGGTCGTCAGCTTTCCACAGCAGCGCCATCCCCAGGGATTGAAAAAGCAACGTTAACGGTCGCAGGTAACTTGTTCAGAGTTGATGAGACGAGCCGCGTGTCACACAAGGGCGGTTCGTGAACCGCCACTACGCGTTGGGCCATGATCCAGATTAAGCAGCATGTGGGCAACTTCAACTCTGAACAGTTTCTTACGGTCGCAGCACTTGCCAATCTATCGTAACGCGTGATACGAAACCCTTGCCAACCAACACCCCCAATCCACGCCACGAGGTAACTATGCACTACGTCAGATTCCTAGCGGCATTCGTTGTATACACGGTCATCGACGTGGGGTGGAACGTCTCGCCAATCGCAATGGGCATGTACGAGAGCCTCTATGAGGCCAGCGGCAACGACGCGCTCCTCGACCAGTTCGGCAGGAAGATGGACAGCTGGGGTGTCGAGCAGATCCTCGCACTGCTCGTGTTCCTGGGACTCATCGCGCTCGGCAACAGTTACTTAGCCATCGAGCCTGCCCTGAAGGAGAACAACCTCATCAAGGCGATGAAGAACAGCTTCGTCCTGGGCTGCGCGGCCTACGCCACCTACATAGTGCCGATCTTCTTGATGCTAAAGACATGGCCAACCATCCTCGTGCCCATCGACATCCTAATCGGCGGCCTCCTGAGCCTGATAACGTCGACCGTCGTCACGTACATCGTGTTGCGTCGGAGGAACAAGGCGGAAAGTACCGCGTAATGGTCCGGAGTATGCCCCAAGTCAAGCCGGACTTTGGGCACGACATCGGGCAGACCGCGTCCGGCCCGCCCATCCGAAGAAATTCGAATATCGAGCTATTGAGTAGCTCTGCTACTCACCGGCGCCCTTATTTGGGCCGGCGCGGGAGCAGCGGTCTCAGCAGAAAGCCACGACCTTCGTAAAGGCGCCACGGGAGCTTTAGGAGGCAGTCCGGCCTCCTACTTCGACGGTGAGGGCTTCGCCGACGATGGCATTTGGCTGATCGATGTGGACCACAGCGAAATGCGCCAGCTGTTATACGTACTCGACGCTGACGGCGTGCTGCACGCGTTGGACACTCATGACGGCGAATTGATCGAGACCATGAGATTGGTCGAGCCAGGTGAGGCCGACCGTCCCGCATTCATCGTGGTTGGCGAGACGATGTACGTCGCCGATCCCAACAGCGGCCACGTCATGGCCGTCCACCTCGATGAGATGGAAATCGAGGTGGAGTGGGAAGTCGGCGGCGCGCCGGATGAAGGCCATGACGAGCAGGAAGAGGACAGGCACGGCCACGGCCCGCTGGACCCTCATTTCCGGTTCGATCCGATTCGTGTGAAGATCGCTGTAGATGATGACTGCCGGGGTCATAGGGAACCGCGGCCTCCGTGACCGGCCTTTACCTCTCCTTCCACTTCAATCTGCCCGCGGGTCCCGCGATGACCCTGGTCGCGAGCTGAAATTTCGTACT
>JAGWAU010000051.1 GCA_021296255.1 Alphaproteobacteria bacterium
GGTACGCGGCTACCCGGCAACATCGGATCGCTCGAGAGGCTGGCTCCGCTACCTCTATCGCAAGGCGACGACGCCGGATAATTGGGACAAGGACGGCCAGCCGCACGCCCATTGGGACGACGTCACCGGCGAGCCTATGACCTCGTGGACCCGCTTCGATCTGATGAGAAGCAGTTATGCGATACCGCTGTTGGCTGACCGCACCCCGGCGTGGCGCGAAGTCTACGGTCGTATCCTGGACGAGTTGATCATCCGCTTTACCGGCTACTGGGCGGCCAAGGACTGGCTCGATCAGATCGGCGACGACCCGCGCCGTGAGCAATATCCGGAAGCGTGGTACCAGGTGCTGATCCCGCCGTTCCTGCGCGGGAAATACGACGTGCCGGGTTGGACCGCCAACGGTGTCGAGCCGTGGGGCCTGGCCGCCGCCGGCAACCTGTTCTTCAAAGGAGACTTCCTGCTGGTACTGGGTTTCCACCTCTATGTCACTGGCGACGAGAAGTGGAACCGGCCTTTCGACATGGTGCGTAACGGCGCCGACACGTTCTCCTGGACCCACACGGGGATCGCCGAGTACCTGTTCTCGCAGTTGGCCAAACGGCCGGAGGGGGTCCACTGCGAGAACACCAAGATCTGGCCCTTGTGAATGGCTCGTGCGGGGCTCGGTCTGAGCCTCCATGATGTGCTCTACGGCAGCGATTTCCGTCCTGCCTTCGACGCTTTCTGGGACCATGCAAAACGAAACTATCTGTCGATCCAGGACGGCAGGGTCGCCGGCTCGGTGACGATGTATTACGACCCGCTGGTTCCCTGTCACCATCCGGTCGACCGCTCGCCTTTCTTTCGGTTTGGCACAGTACACGGCGTGTTGCCCTTGTACCCCGACGATGCCCGCGTGCTGTACGACGACGCCATCGACCAGTTGAGCCGGTACGGGGAGGCGCCCATCGGACCCAATGACGCAAGCCCGGACAATGCCGGAGATCCGATGGCGGCAATGGGTCGGCTTTTGATCCAGTTCCTGGCGCGTGAATTCGGAGACGAGACGGTCTACGCCAAGCTCAAAATCCATTCAGAGACCAACGATGAGCCGAGCTGGGACACCGAGACCGGCGAATTCACATGGCGGTTCGGCCTTGACGAACCGCACCCAAGGGGTCAGTTGAACGCCTCCGCCGCATTTGCGGAGGCGGTGGAGCCTGGCGCCTGGGCTGATCTGATCGGTCGGCCCAATCTGCGCAAATTCCTGGAGCCGACGGTCTATGGCGTCGATTTTCCCAAGGTCTGTCTGTCGCAGGCGATCTATGACGCCGAGCGCCGTTTGCTGGCGGTCACGACGGACGCCGGCGCGCCCAAAGCGGGGGGAGAACAGACGACATTCCGCATCACCAATGTCGATCCGGATCGCTGTACCATCGAGGCCGACGGCGTGATGTCGGACAAGGAGACATAGAAGTCTCGACCACGGTCGGTGAGCACGCTTTCATCGTCCGCATGAACTGAGTCAGGGGTTCGACGCCCAAGGCGGCACTCCACTTCCGTCCCTGGCCGAATGCCGAAGCAGCGCCACCCGGTAAGCGTACGATGACGACCCATCCGGCATGTACTGCCTGCGCGGCAATATCATAAGGTGGCGCGGGCACACGGCACGCAATGTGTACACCAGACGACAACCCGGCCAACTATCGAACCAAAGGAGCCGATCGATGCAGATCATCAAACGCGGCGAAGTGACCAAGTACGCATTCGATGCCCGAGACGAGCCGGTGCTGCACGTCAAGCAGGAGGAGTCGTTTCAGATCGAGACCGACGATGCGTTGTCGGGCCTCATCGAGGACGACAGCGACAATCCGAAGGTGCACCAGTTCGTCGGTGATGCCCACGTCGATGCGCTGAACGCGGCGTGGCCTCCGAAATACAACCCCGTCGTCGGTCCGATCTACGTTGAAGGTTGCGAGGCCGGAGACGTCCTGGCCGTGAACCTCGAGTTCATCGACCCGTGGCGTTACGGCTTCTCGGGCATCCTCCCGGGTATCGGGCCCTACGGAGAGTCGACGCGTTGGGGCGGACAGTGCGCGGAGCCGAGGGTTCAGGTCATCGAGCACCTTCCCGGACCGAGCGGCAAGACCCGGGACGGCAAGGGCAAGTATTCGGACAAGCTCACCTGGGATCTGGAGCCGTTCTGCGGAACCCTGGCGACCGCTCCGGAACGCGAGGTCTTCACGTCGCTGCTGGGCCAGGGCCCCTTCGGCGGCAACATCGACTGCCGGGACGTCGCCCCCGGACACACGATCCTGCTGAACTCCTACCACGAGGGCGGACTGCTATACATCGGTGACATCCATGGTGGACAAGGCGACACCGAGTTCACTGGAATCGCGGACGAGACGCGCGCCACCGTGCAGTTGAACTGTACCGTCATCAAGAACAAGCGCACGCCGACGGTGCGCATCGTCAAGCCCGGGAGCATCGTGGCGGTCGGAATCAACCTGCCGATGGAGCACGCCGTCTACGACGCCTGCGCCAACATGATCGACTGGCTGAGCGAGGACTACGACATCAAGCCGCAGGACACCTACATTCGCATGTCCTGCGATCCCGCCTTCCGCATCCGGACCTACCAGATGGTGCGCGCCATCACCATTCAATATCCCAAGCACCGGCTGAACCCGGCATTCTAGAGGGGGCGACCTGTATCGAGGCGCCTCAGGTGCGTGCGCCGATGCACCACCCACGGATATCTAATCAGAAAGGATAAAGACAATGGACCTCGGATTGAATGACAAGGTTGCCGCAGTGACGGCTTCGAGCCTCGGCCTCGGCCAGGCGATCGCGATGGAGTTGGCCCAGGAGGGTGCCAAGGTTTCGATCTGCGCGCGGCGGCAGGGGCCGCTCGACGAGACCAAGGCGGCGATCGAGGCGGCCGGCGGCGAGGTGCTTTCATGCGTCGCCGACATGAACAAGCGAGAGGACATCGAACGCTTCGTCAACGACACCGCGGCGCACTTCGGGCGTCTGGACATTCTCGTAAACAATGCCGGCGATGCCGCGGTGGGCCGGACCATCGAGGATTCCGACGAGGTCTGGGAGCAGACTTACGATATCAATCTCTGGAGCGCGGTACGGGCGACGAGAGCTGCGATACCGTTGATTCGCGAGCAGGGCGGCGGCTCCGTCGTCAATGTCGCCTCGGTGAGCGGACACAGCGGGCTCGGCGGCATGGCGGACTACAACTCCGCCAAGGCAGCGATGCTCGCGATGACCAAGACCCTGGCCCAGGACTTGGCCGGCGACGGCATTCGGGTCAACGCGGTCAACCCGGCCCTCATCCACACCCCGCTGTGGGAACGCCTGGCGGAGGACAGCTTCGTCGGCACGGTCGGCGAGAACGTCGACGAGGTCTTCGACAACCTTGCCGGTCAGCTCCTCCTGATCAAGCGCTACGGGCGGCCGGACGAGGTCGCGGGCGTCGTCGCATTCCTCGCCTCGAAGCGGGCGAGCTTCGTGACCGGAGCCTGCTGGAACGTCGACGGCGGCTTCACCAAATTCCTGACCTGAACGGTCTCGTGCGGCGCCGGGTGGCGGTGCGGCAGACGCCACCCGGCCCATGGGCGGCTTGTTTCGCTCTCGTAAATCTCTTCGATCAATGATTGTTCCCGCGCCGAATTGGGGGTAGCAATTCAATCAATGCAACCCCACGGCAAGGACGGACCATGAACTACGAGCTGGGCGGCATCGGCGTTGTCAATCCGACGCCCCGGAACTCCGACGACACGGTCAACGAGGAGGAATACCGCCGCCACATCTCCTGGATGGCGGACAACGGCATCCGCTTCCTCCAGCCGTGCGCCGGCATGGGCCAGTACATGGAAATCACGCGAGAGGAATACCGGCGCCTGCTCGAGATCTCCGCCGAGGAGATCGGCGATCGCGTCTTCATCACCGCCTACGTCGCGCACCCGAACCCGCGCCAAGCCATCGAGATGATCAACATCGCCGAAGATGTGGGTGCTCATGCGGCCTTCCTGATGCAGCCCTTCTTCACGAAGCCGGATGAGGAGGGGGTCTACCTTTACTTCAGGGCTGTCGCCAAGGAGACCAAGCTGCCGCTGGTGCTCTACAACTGCCCCTCGCGAGCGGGCATCAACATGAGCGTCGACCTCATGGACCGGATCACCGACGAGGCGCCCAACTTCGTCGGCCTCAAGCAGACCACCTTCGACGAGTTCCCGGATGCGGTGCGCCGCCTCTCGGGGAAGTTCAAGGTCATTCCGGGGGCCGAAGACCAGATGCTGTTTGGCTTCGCCTTGGGCTCGCCCGGTGTGCTCACCTTCGCGGCCAACGTCATCCCCGACCGCCTCGTTGCTGTCCAGGCGGCCTGGGAGGCCGGGGACCACGAGGAGGCAAAAGCCATCTGGCTGGAATGCCTGCCAATGTTCAGGATCATCCACATCGAGCCGGTCCCGAATGCCGTGGTCTACATGCTGAACCGCATGGGTTGGAAATTCGGTACGCAGCGCATTCCGGCGCATGAGCCGTCTGAGGAGCACAAGCAGAAGATCGACGACGTCCTCCGTTCGCTGAAACTCATCGGCCAGTAGAGCGCCCGGCCGACCCCGGGCCGGCGCCTGTGCCCTGTGCCCACCTAACGGAATGGACGGCTCTCCCTCCACCGCCTCAGCCTCAGGGCCTGAACACATCGAGGAGGAGACAATGACCATCGAGACGCTCGGCATCGACATTGCCAAGACCGTGTTCCAGCTCCACGGTGTCAACCGTAACGACCGGGTGGCGCTGAAGCGTCGCGTGATGCCGGAAGGCTCATGAATGGCACGCGTGCTTGCGCGCAACCCGGAAAGCTGGTGGCCGTGGCGCTAGCCAACACGATGGCGCGCATCGCCTGGATGCTTATGACGAAGAAGGAAACCTACCGGAATCTCGAGACGGCTGCCGCCCGAGTGGCTGCAGCCTATCGGGATGACGTCGGGGGTGTGAGCAGGACGGGGGACAGGTAAGGGCAAACGGTCAATGAGACGGGATCGGGAAATCAGTTCTATGGACCGAGCGTACAAGCTCACGGAGGCGATATCGGATCCGATCTCCGCAGCTCCATACTGACCCGCGGCATATCAATGCCGCATCAGGAGGCCGGACATAAGTCAGCGCCCGGCCGCAAGCCAAACTTACCTGACCGAAAACCGCTTGCATCCCAAGGGGGCGTCCACACCGTCCACGGATGTACCATGGGCATCCGGCGGCAGCTTGTTCCCGTAGTCCACGGCTGCGGGCCTCGCGTGCGGGGCGATGCGCTCTCCGCGCGGCTGGCGGCGGCGCGATTTGTTCGACTTGTTCCAAACTGTGCCCGTCGCTATTGTAATGGAAGTGAAATGACATGTCCGGCAGGCGGGACTCGGCGATGCAACGATCCTACACGCCGTTGATCGAGATGCTCAGGCGCCACGACCTGCGCCCGACGCGCCAACGTCTGGCGCTGGCGCGGCTGTTGTTCGCCGGCGGCAACCGCCATGTTAGTGCCGAGAGCCTGCACGAGGAGGCGTTGCGCGACGGGGCGAGCGTTTCGCTGGCGACCGTCTACAACACCTTGCATCAGTTCACCGACGCGGGCCTGTTGCAGGAGGTGATGGTGGATCCGAACCTGTCCTATTTCGACACCAACACGACCGATCACCATCACCTCTATTTCCAGGACACCGGTCGCCTCGAAGACCTTGAGCCCGGCGCCGTGCATATCGGAGAGCTTCCCGATCCACCCGCCGGAACGACCATCAGCCGGGTCGATCTGGTCATCCGGGTCACCGGCAGCCCGGACTGACGGGTCTTCGGCCGGCGGCGGACGGCCGCCATTAGAACAATTCCAAGCTATTGACCGGGCCGCGCCGTCGTCATATAGATGAGCTTGCCTGCGGCTCCCCGGAGGTATCGTCGTGAGGCCGGGGAAAAAGCCGAACAAAGTGGGAACAACCTGAACTCGATCGGAGGGAACATGAACACCGCAAGCAAGTGCCCGGTCATGGGCACCGCTCACCAGGCCGTTGGCGAGACAGCGAACCAGAACTGGTGGCCGAACAAGCTGAACCTGCGGGTCCTCCGCCAGAACCACCCCGAGGCCGATCCCAACGGCGAGGAATTCAACTACGCCGAGGAGTTCAACAGCCTCGACTTTGACGCCCTGGCGAAGGACGTCGATGCGCTGATGACCGACTCGCAGGACTGGTGGCCGGCCGATTACGGCCATTACGGGCCGCTCTTCATTCGCATGACGTGGCACGCCGCAGGCACCTACCGGATCGACGACGGGCGCGGCGGCGGCGGCTGCGGCGACCAGCGTTTCGCGCCGCTCAACAGCTGGCCCGACAACGTGAACCTCGACAAGGCGCGCCGGCTGCTCTGGCCGATCAAGCAGAAATACGGGCGCAAGATCTCCTGGGCCGACCTTCTGATCTTCGCCGGCAACCGGGCGCTCGAGACGATGGGCTTCAAGACCTTCGGCTTCGGCGGCGGCCGCCCCGACATCTGGGCGCCCGACGAGGACGTCTATTGGGGCCCGGAGCGCGGGTGGCTCGATGACGAGCGCTATAGCGGCGACCGCGAGCTGGCGGTTCCGCTGGGCGCCGTCCAGATGGGGCTGATCTACGTCAACCCGGAAGGGCCGAACGGCAACCCGGACCCGATGGCGGCGGCCCGGGACATCCGCGAGACGTTCCGCCGCATGGCGATGAACGACGAGGAGACGGTCGCGCTGATTGCCGGCGGACACACCTTCGGGAAGGCCCATGGCGCCGCCGAGGAGAAGCACAAGGGTCCCGAACCCGAGGGCGCCGGCATCGAGGAGCAGGGCTTCGGCTGGACCAGCAGCCACGGCAGCGGCAAGGCCGGCGATCAGATCGGCAGCGGCCTCGAAGGTGCTTGGACCAAGGATCCGGTCAAGTGGGACAACGGCTATTTCGAGAACCTGTTCGAATACGAGTGGGAACTGACCAAGAGCCCCGCTGGCGCCAATCAGTGGACGCCCAAGAACGCCGAGGCGCAGGATACCGTGCCGGACGCGCACGACCCGTCCAAGCGGCACGCGCCGATGATGCTGACCACCGATCTCGCGCTGATCACCGATCCGGTCTACAAGGAGATCTCCAAGCGCTTCTACGAGAACCCCGACCAGCTCGCCGACGCCTTCGCCAAGGCGTGGTTCAAGCTGCTGCACCGTGACATGGGACCCGCCGTGCGCTATCTCGGTCCCTGGGTTCCGGACGAGCAGCTGCCCTTCCAGGACCCGCTGCCCGAGGCCACGCACGATCCGCTCGACGACGCGGACATCGCCGCGCTCAAGGCCAGGATCATGGACTCCGGCCTGTCGATCTCCCAGCTGGTCTCGACCGCCTGGGCGTCGGCCTCGACCTACCGCGACACCGACAAGCGCGGCGGCGCGAACGGGGCGCGCATCCGCCTCGCGCCGCAGTCGGGGTGGGACGTGAACGTCTCGTCCGGCGTGTCGCAGGTGCTGGAGACCCTGGAGGGCATCCAGCGGGAGTTCAACACCGCTCATGCGAACGGGAAAGGGGTCTCGCTCGCCGATCTGATCGTGCTGGGCGGCTGCGCGGCCGTCGAGGCGGCGGCGAGCAAGGCGGGGCACGAAATCGAGGTGCCCTTCTCGCTCGGGCGCGCCGACGCGACTGCGGAGATGACCGACGCCGAGTCGTTCGACGTGCTCGAGCCGACCGCCGACGGGTTCCGCAACTACCTGCAGAATGGCCACGCGGTCTCGTCGGAGCACCTTCTGGTGGACAAGGCGTTCTTGTTGGGCCTTTCCGCTCCCGAGATGACGGCGCTGCTCGGCGGCATGCGCGCTCTCGGCGCGAATGCCGGGCAGTCCGAGTGCGGGGTCTTGACCGACCGGCCCGGGACGCTGACCAACGACTTTTTCGTCAACCTGCTCGACATGAGGACCGAATGGACGGCGACCTCGGACAGCGGCGAGGAATTCGAGGGTCGCGATCGCGTCACCGGTGAAGTCAAGTGGACGGGCAGCCGCGTCGATATCGTCTTTGGCTCGAACTCCGAACTGCGGGCGCTGGCCGAGGTCTATGGGAGCCACGACGCCGAGGAGAAGTTCGTGCGCGACTTCGTCGCTGCATGGTCCAAGGTCATGAACCTCGACCGCTTCGACCTCGCCTGATTCCGGTGGAAGGTGAGTTTCCGGAGCGCAGCCGCGACCGGTGAGTATCTTCACGGTGCGGAGCGACGGATCGCACGCTGTTTTCCGCGGCGTGTGTCGGCGGCTCGGACGCCCCCTTGGGCATGCCCGTGCTGGTCCTCAGGCGCCCGTCCAATTGGGCCACGACGGGGCGGCGATCCACCTCAGCGTCTTCGTGCTTCCGTATCTCGTCGCTCAGGTCCTCGGCCGTAGCTCTCCACCCTTCAATGCAGGCGAATCCGGGCCCGCGAGCATTGCCAGAAGCGAGCGGGCGGTCGGGCCGCACGCCCCGATGCCCCCTCAGCTAGGCAAGACCCATCTCAAATAAAGCCCTGCTGGAGCAGGGCTTTATTAGTTGAGTTCCTGAGAACAGAATGGACCTTGTCGATCCTGAAACTGGCTCCCCGGGCCGGACTCGAACCAGCGACCTAGTGGTTAACAGCCACCCGCTCTACCAACTGAGCTACCGGGGATCACGCCGGCAAGCGCGTCCGCTGCCGTGCCGGTGAATCCGTATGTCTTGCCCGGCCGCGAGGCCGTGAGCTCTTACTTAATCGGTGTCGCCGCCGCCTTCAACCCCACCCGGCGGTACTCAGGCTCGAGTCCCCGCCGCCGGGTCGTCATCCGTTGCGGTCACGGCACCTTCGTCCAGGAATGCATCGATCTCGGCATCGGAAAAGCCATGTCGACTCAGAACCTCGCGGGTATGCTGGCCGTAAAGTGGCGCCGACAATCGGACGGTGGCAGGGGTCCGCGAGAACTTCACCGGCGGTCCGAGCGTCTTCATCGTACCGGCTGCCGGGTGGGTGACCTCCGGAGTCATGTTGCGGGCCGCTGTCTGGGGATCGGCGTGCATGTCCGTGATGGTGTTGATCGGCCCGGCGGGGATGCCGGCCTCCTCGAAGCGGGCGAGCCATTCGTCCGTCGTCGCCGTGCGGAAGACGGCGCTGAGTTTCTCATCCAGCGCGTCGGTGTTGGCCATGCGGGCGGCGTTGTCGGCGAAGCGGGGATCTTCGGCGATGTTCGGCTTGTCCAGCAAAGTCATCAGCCGTCCCCAGTTGCGCTGCGAAGCGGCTCCGATGCACATCCAGGAGTCGGCCGTCCGGAAGGCCTGATAAGGCGCGTTCAACGGGTGTCGTGTTCCCATGGCGAGCGGCGCCACGCCGGTCGCAAAGGCGATGGCCGACTGCCAGAAGGTGTGCGTGATGCCGGCCTCGAACAGGGAGGTGTCCACGATCTGGCCTTCGCCCGTCCGCTCACGTTCGTGGAGGGCCGCCAGCACACCCATCGTCAACAGCAGCCCCGCCGAGATGTCCGTGACCGGCGGCGCGGTGCCCGAGGCGTCGCCCGTGATGCTCATCAGGCCGCTCATGCCCTGGGCGACGAGGTCGAAGCCGCCACGGCCCCTGTAGGGACCGGTGGTGCCGAAGCCCGAGATCACCCCGTAGATCAGCTTGGGATTGTTCTCCCTCAGCGTTTCGTAACCGATTCCCAGACGGTCGAGCGTGCCCGGTCGGAAATTCTCGATTAGGACGTCGGCGTCCGCCGCGAGGCGCCGCAGTATCCGTTTGCCGCCCTCCGTCTTGAGGTCGACGGCGACCCCGCGCTTGTTGCGGTTCATCATCATGAAGGCGGCGGACTCGCCGCCGATCCTGGGCGGCACGGAGCGGCGCGAATCGTCACCGCCCGGGATTTTCTCGATCTTGATCACCTCGGCACCGAGATCGGCGAGCATGAGCCCGCACGTCGGTCCCGCCAGATGGTGCGTGAGGTCGACGACTTTGAGGCCCGTGAGGGGCCCGTGCGAGTTCCCGGCTATCGTCAACGCCCCTTGAATTCCGGCGGCCGCTTTTCCATGAACGCGCGGACACCTTCCCGGTAGTCCTCCGAGTCGAACAGGTCGAAGCCGGGGTCGGCTTCGTTCTCCGACATGGGCGTGGAATCGTCGAGACGGAGGATCGCCGCCTTGTGCCAGCGGTTGGCGAGGGGGGCGCGGCCGGCGATATGCCGTGCGCGCTCATAGGCTTCTTTGGCCACTTGGCCATCCGGACAGATCTTGTGGATGAATCCCTTGGCGGCCGCTTCCTCCGCGCCGAAGATCCGTCCCTCAAGCATGATCTCGAGGGCGAACGCTCTGCCGCACACGGCGATCAAAGCGTTCAGTTCGTCGTGTCCCACGCCGAGGCCCAGGCGGTTGCTGGTGATGCCAAAGCGGCTCGATTCGCCACAGACGCGGATATCACACACGCAGGCGATCTCCATGCCGCCGCCGACACAGACGCCCTCGATCAGTGCGATGGTGGGATGCCGACAATCGCGGACGGAGGCCATGGCACCGTGCGTATGCGCGCTGTACTTGCGGGCCTGTGCGCCGTTCGTGCGCTCCTTGTCGAACACGGAGATGTCGGCGCCGGAGACGAAGTTCATGCCGTCCCCTTTCAGCACCACGACGCGGATGTCGTCAGCGGCGGACGCCTCGTCCATGCAGGCTTTGAGCTCACGCCACATTTTCGGCGTCATCGCGTTGAGGCGCTTGGGATTTGACAGGATGACCGTCGCGACCGCGCCATCTCTCCCCAAGGTTACTCTATCGCCCATATGTCCTCCCGCGCCCGGTGCGATGTGTGAATGCAGAAGACCGACCGTCAGTCGACCATGATGCCGCCGTTGATGTCGAGGGTTTCGCCCGTGATGAAGCCGCTCGACTCGCTGGCCAGAAACAGGATGGCGTCTGCCACCTCGTCCGTCGTCCCCATGCGGCCCACCGGAATGATCTCGTCAAGCTGCAGACTGATATTCGCCGTCATCTTCGTGGCGATGGGTCCCGGCGAAACCGAATTGACGGTGATCCCGTCGGCCGCGAGTTCCTTCGCCAAGAAATGGGTCACAGCGTGGACGCCGGCCTTTGAGGCGCCATAGGCGACGTTGGATGATCCCGCTTGTTCCTCCGGGTTGATCCACGGGCGGGGATTGCCTCCGTTCTTTCCGATCAGAGAGCCGACCGTGACGATACGGCCGTACTGCTGCCGGCGCATCTGGGCAATGATCGCTTGACAGCATAGCCATGTGCCCTTGAGGTTGATGTCGATAACGCGGTCCCACTCCGCCTCGCCGAGCGACTCGGCATCACCGAGCGACGTCACCCCGGCCACGGTCACGAGAACGTCGATACGGCCGAAGGCTTCGACCGCCTTGTCGACCATGTTCCGGATTTCGGCGCGGCTGGTCACGTCCGTCCGGGTTTCGATCGCTCGCCGTCCGAGTGCCTTGACCTCGGATGTGACGGTAGCGGTGTCCCAGATGTCAGAAAGGCAGAGGTCTGCCCCTTCGCGGGCGAACGCCCGGGCCGTCGCGCTGCCGATTCCGCCGGCAGCGCCGGTGATCAGGGCGGTTCGGCCTTCGAGTCTCATGCGGGGCTCCATAGAGCCGGTCAGGGTGCTTGCAGTTGGGCGGCGTCGCGCCCGGCAATGCGGCCGAAGGTGGCACCCCGCATCACGGAGGTCGCGCCCGTGTAATAGCGGTAGTAGATGCCCACGACCTCGCCCGCCGCGTAGAGCCCCGGGATCACCTCGCCGTCGCTATTCAGGACCTGGGCCTTGGTGTTCACCTTGAGCCCCCCGAAGGTGAAGACGTTGGAGACGGTCATCGGCCAGGCGCGGAAAGGGGGCCTATCCAGTGCCCGCGCCCAGTTCGATTTGCGGGGCTGCAGCCCCCGGGTCGCGAGGCCATCGACCTCTTCGGGCTTGAACTCGCCGTCGGCGGGACAGGCGGCATTGTAGAGCGTCACTGTCTCCTGCAAGGCGTCGCCGGGTATGCCGAGTTCGTTCGCCAGCGCCCCGATGCTGTCCGCGGTTATCGGCGGGACTTCGCTGCGGATGGCGCGCTGGTAGTTGGGTACGTCCTTGAGCTTGTTGTCGCAGATGATGTAGGCGATGCCATCGTCTTCGTTGAGGAGGCGGTAGCAGATCGGCTCGTAGGTCCGGTCGACCGGGCCCGGTGATTCGTCGATGAACCGTTGGCCATGTTTGTTCACCAGAATGCCGTAGGGAAAGACCATGACGGCGGGTTCCGGATCGCTAGCGCGGGGATCGATGGGCTCGGCGTGGAAGTTGCCGTACTCGCCGGCGGGTGCCGCTCCGATGTCGAGCGCCATGCGGATGCCCTCGCCCTTGTTGTAATAGCCCCCACGCGCCACCGGACGCACGTTGACGGCGTTGCGGCCGATGTAGTGCGTCATCATCTCCGGATTTCCTTCGTACCCGCCGCACGCCAGAATGACGGCGCGGCCGCGGAATTGCATCGGTTTGTTGCGCCGTTCCACGGCGTCGACCCCGATGACCGCCCCGTCCCCGTCCTGGATCAGACCGCGGGCGGTCGTCCGGTAATAGATGGGCACGTCGTCGGCCTCGAGCTTTTCAACGAGGGATTCAACGATCTGCAATCCGCCGCCGACGGGGGCGAGCTTGGGAAAGGATTGCACGATCTGGTGGATGGGCAGGAAATCGAAGCGCAATCCCTGGTCCTCGAGCCACGCCAGGGTAGGCGGGGCCTGTTCTGCGAACATGGAGATCAATTCGGGATCGGGAAAGCTCATGGCGCGCAGGTACCCGGGCCACGTTTCGGAACTCCGATTCATCGAGTGGACGAGTTCGGGCTCGAGGTAGCCACCCGTGCGTTCCGCGAGTTGATCTTCAAGGTCGTCCGCGACCTCCTCATGGGATTTCATGCGCCAGAACGCCTCGGTCCAACGGGTGTTGCCCCCGCGATCCTCCTTTGGGGCTCGCTCCAGGACGCACACGGACGCGCCTTGTTGGTGTGCGGTCAACGCCGCGCACATCCCGGCAACGCCGTGCCCTACGACGACGACATCGAATCGATGGCTTTCGACGGCCATGAAGCCCTCCCTGCGAACGTTCGACCCAGCGGCGAACGTGGTACGACCGACCGCCGGCAAAGTCTATAGGCCGTTCCCCGTTCCCATCAACGACGTGCGGGTTTGTGCGTCATGCGAAAAGGATCACGACACCCATGCCCGCCAGCACGATCAACACTGTACGGCGAAAGATTTGTTCGTCGGCACGTCGGAAGAGGTGACTTCCGACCCAGATGAACGATGCGAACACCGGGAAGATGACGGCAGCCTGCCACAGCGTGAGCACGGCAACTGCGTCGTTAAGGATCAGCAACAGCAGTACGGCGGCCGCGGTCAGCGAAATGAGGCTGTTGAAGGCGGCCCGGTGGGCGTGGTGATCGCCAGGGGAATTGAGGATGTATAGGTTGTAGATCGGCCCGCCCATCGCAGTGGCGCCCACGGACACCCCGGTGACGGCTCCGACCGCAAGGGTGACCGGCGTGCTAACGCTCCCCCGGTAACGCCAGCCGGTCAGCAGAACGAGTGAAAAGACCAGTACGGCGAAGGCCATGACCTTCTTCATGATGTCGGGGTCGAGGTGAATGAGCAGCCACGTGCCGATGGGCATGGTGATCCAGGACGCGACGGCCAGCGGCAGGACGATACGCCAGCGCGTAAGACGAAACGCGTGCCGCATGAGCGGGATTGCCACGGCGACGTCGAACAGGACGATGAGCGCCACCGTCGGCACGGGTCCGAAGATGAGAGCGTACAGCGGGGTCATCAGCATCGAATTCCCGGTACCGGTGAACCCCCGCAAGACACCTCCCACCGCCGCGATCGCGGCAGCGAGCAGGAGCCCGGTGGTGAACAGGTCGTCTGGAGCCACGGAACCTCGGAGGAGGCGGGAATCGAGACCGCCTTTGGGCAGCTTCGGAGCAGGGGTGTCCGGCGTCAACCCCGTGTCCCGGCTTAGGGCATACGAGACGGCGGGGTTTCCCCGGCTGCATATCGAGCAAGATACTCTTTGTGGCCCGGCCCGACTAAGCGGTCCGACATTTTAGGAGACAGGCCATCTCGGTGCCGACATTGTCTTGCTCCACATGACCAGGTCCACCACGACCATAGGCGACGAACAATGCCAGGGGCGGTTCAAGCCAAACTTGAACCGCCCCAAGCTCAGTCGGCCTCCGAAGCATCGACTCTTCACACTATCGCCCCGTGTTGCCGCTGGGTTCCCTGGCGAACTCTCTGAGGGCCTTGATGCGTGTTTCGATATTCGGGTGGGTGGAGAACCAGCTCTCTTCCCCACACTGCGGTTTGCATTCCGCCGCCAGGGATTCCAGGGCCGCGATGAAGGCCTCGGGTGAGTGGCCGGCGTCGCCTAGCAACCGAACGGCATAGTCGTCCGCGGCGCTTTCGAATTCTCTTGAATAGCCGGATGTCCCCAAGGACAGGGCGAACGCCGATAGTTCCTCGACGACGACCTCGTCGGCGCCGAGGATTGTGCTGAACAGGATCAGCAATCCGGCCGCCCTGAGGATTTGTCGCACGGCATGCCGTTCTTCGACATGACCCAACTCGTGTGCCATCACCGCCAGGATCCGGTCATCCGAACCTACGACATCCACGAGCCGGTCGGTCACGACGATCGGTCCGCCGGGAAACGCGAAGGCATTCGCGCCGATCTTCGGTGCGTTTCTGAATACAACCGCCGGCGGTTCGGGCATCCCTCGCAGATCGGCCAGCGCTTCCGCCGCGCTCCTCAGAGCGGCTCTTCGCGCCGGACTCAGGTCGCTCGGCTCCAACAGCCAGCGCTCGAAGTATTCAAACGTGCTCTGGCCGACGGCGGCTTCAAGAGAAGCCGGAACAAGGTTTGCGGCCGCGTCAGCCAGCGTGGGAAGCGCGGCCCGCGTGGAAAGGACAACCCCCGCCAGAAGCGCGATGCAGATAATGACATTCCGTGGCGAGAACCGCTCCGCTTTGGAGAGCGCGCGCCAGAATCGGGTTGGTTTCGCTTTGAGGAATCCCTCCGGGAGTTCGTCGAAAGGTACAAAGGTCTGGCCGGTCGAAATAACCAATCGTTGAGGGATGCCATTGATGAAGGGGGACGCCGAGACGATATCGATGGTCGTTTCAAAGCTGTCGCCGTCCGTCGTCAGAACATATCCGTTCTGGCGACTGGACAGGTGGGCTGTGACGCGGTTCGAGGAGGCTCGATCGTAGAGGTATCCATCAACGATCATATCGTCACGTCAAGACCTTCCAATTCGGCAAACTCCTCTCCAAAGGCCGCGATTTGCTGTGTTTCTCGGTCAACGAAGGTCGAAACGGGTACCTTCGGCGCCACCGTCACGTGTTCGGCCTGATATCGAAATGCCCGGACCTGCGCCCAAGGCAGCAAAAGGAAGAAGGTGGCCACCGAGATGATGAGATTGGAGAACGCAATCCAAACAAATCGCAGGGGTTTGAGGTCGGATTCGAATGTCGCGGCACCTCCGAGACGAAGGGCGCTGATGATGATGTTCCGCGTGAGGGCGGTGAATACCAAGCCAGACAACATGAGCAAGATGACGGACAGTATGCCCAGCAGAACTCCGGCCCCTTGAACGATCCCGATGATAAAGCCCGTTTCGTCCATCGAGGAATTGGCACCACTCGCGATCGAGAAGAGCAAGAGCAATCCCGCTGCGCCAACCGCGACGGAGAGGAAGAACAGCAGACTCCAGCCAAAGGCGACGTAATAGGGCCCGATGGGTGTACGGGCGGAGAACCGCGTGGTCCCAAACAGATAGTTGTTGGCCACATAGTGGCGCAGGGCTCGGGCCGCCAAGGGGAAGCAGGCACCCAACGTCAAGAGTCCGAGCAATGGCCAAACGAAATAAATTTTGGTCACGCCCCAATAGGTCCCCTGCCAATTGAACCTCACGTTTCGCCAGGAAGTCATGCGGGCGGAGAATCTCAACGACCGATTGATTACCCAAGGGTAAAGGGCGAACAGAGTCAGGGTAGGGATTGCTGGGGCGGCAGGGTGACCGGTCCCGAGGACATTGGACAGGATGGAAAATGCGATGAGCTCGAGGAACGCAAGAAAGCGCCCCTAGAAAATCGAGCGGATCGCCCAGAACAAGAGTGCGACCGTTAAAGTACTGCACGCGCCTGACCTTGGCCCAGGCCGTCCAAATGCCGAACGTGACGACAGACAGGAGCACGTTGACGATCCAGATGCCGAAATATTCGGACCCGCGCCCAGCGAACTGAATTCTTTGCGGTTCGGGTACGCCGCCCTCGGCGGCACCGCTCACGACGTCCATGCCGCCTCGGTTGGCGACGCGGGAATCGACGTGCTCCCCGGAATCCCAGGCACTGCCGTGTTGGTTTTCTGAAATCGGCCTCGCCCCCGGTGGAAACTACTGTGTGAGCGACATCACGGTCCGCATACAAAGGGCGGAGGATATCGAGAAAGCTTCCAGCGTCTCAAACTTCAACCGATTCTCAAACAGACCAGCGTCAAATCGGCTTGGTTCGATAATTTGTCATTTGCCAGCGGAGAGGAAGTTCGTGCGGAGTGCGATACTGCTGAATTCGCCGGGGCGGATCGGAAGAGTGGAGGCCAGGACCGAAGGCAAATAATTCCCGAATTCCAGCAACTTACCCCGTGGGTGCGGGGAATCAAGCACCCATTGAAACCATAGAGCTTTTGGAAACCCGTCCCGCACCGGGGAGGGGAGCAAGAGCGAGGCCGCTGACACATAGGAGCGGTGGCCTTAAACCCCTCCCATCGTGTGAGGGGTTTTTTTCCGGCCATCCGGCTCGAAAGCGTCGCCCGGTACGACGCTTGGCGCCCGATCCGCACAGAGGAGAACCGAATCATGGCGAACTACCTCACAGTCTTTGACCGCCTACGACGCATTCGAGATTGTCGACGCTTTACCGCGAAAGAGCTGGGTCTGCTGTATACGATGGCCCTGTACGGGAACGCCGACGGAGAGAACATATTTCCCGGACAGAAACGATTGGCCGCAGACTGCGGGATGGCAATACGGAGCCTTCGGCGGACCCAGAAACAGCTTGAGGATGACGGTATCATTTCATGCGTGGGCGGCGGACGCGGGAAGGGGAACGCTAAAGAATGGAGGATCAACTGGCCAGATCCAAAAGGGGACACTGGTGACCCCTTTTCAGATTCAAAAGAGGACACTGGTGACGGCAAAAGGGGTCATTTGACGTCGTCAAAAGGGGTCACCAGTGTCCCCCCAACAGGAGTAATACCAGCTCAAGAACGGTTTTCGCGCGCGCACGCGCACGAGGCCGAGCAAGCCCTACCATCCGAGTTTGAGAAACCCATCGAGAATGTGGGTACCGACGCATCGCGAGAGCGATCCTTACCACGATGCCGATGGTCGGGCTGTGAGGACCGCGGGTTTGACCACGGTTATTGCGACCGGCACGAGAAGGAACTGACCCGGCAAGAAATTCTGGCTGCCGTGAGAGAGGGCAGGCCGTTACGCCGGCGAGACCTTCGAGATCGTCTCACCTGCCCGACCCGGCTTGGCGTTGAGCTAGAATATCTCGAAAAGCAGTCGTACATCGCCCGCGTGCCCGACACCGTTCCGATCCAATGGACGGTTGCCAAGACGGAGGCGGCCGCATGAGGATCGGCACGAGAAACAACGCCGTGGGGACCCCTGCGTCGGTGAAAGTTCCGGTGGGGGAAAACCGGCTGGGGAGTCACGATTCCACACAAATCACTGCCGGCCCGGCTGATTTCGTACCTTGAAGGGCTCACGCTCGCCGGCGGAGACCACGACGGCGAGGCGTTCGAGGTCCTGGCGTGGGAGCGCCGATTCGTGCGCGGGGCCTTCGGGCGGCCGGGCCACGCGGCCTTGAGCGTCGCCAGGGGCAACGGCAAGTCGGCGCTGGTGGCCGGGATTGCGGCGGCGGTTGCCGATCCGGACGGGCCGCTGCACGGAAACCGGCGTGAGGCGGTATGCGTGGCGTCAAGCTTCGATCAAGGCCGGACGATCTTCGAGGACGTGCTGGCGTTCCTTCGAGGCCGGCACGACCTGGGACACCGGGGCCGCTGGCGTATCCAGGACTCCGCAAACCGCGCCACGGTTGAATACCGGCCGACGGGTGCGCGCGTGCGGTGCGTTGGCTCCGATCCGGCGCGGGCGCATGGCCTACGGCCCGCCCTGGCGCTGCTCGATGAGCCGGCGCAATGGGACGTTGCGAAGCAAGACCGGATGCTTGCCGCGATCCGCACGAGCATGGGGAAGGTTCCCGGATCGAAGCTGATCGCGCTCGGGACGCGGCCGGCCGACGATCAACACTGGTTCGCCCGGATGCTTGCCGGGGCCGGTACCGCCTACGCGCAAAGCCACGCGGCGACGCCAACCGATCCGCCGTTCCGGGCCCGGACCTGGCGCAAGGCGAATCCGTCGCTCGATCATTTGCCGTCGCTGCTCGCGGAGCTCCGCCAGGAAGCGGCCGACGCGAAGGCGGACCCGACCATGCTTGCGGCCTTCCGGGCGCTCCGGTTGAACCTTGGCACGTCGGACGTAGAGGTTGGAGTCCTGCTCGACGCCGTGACCTGGGAGCGCATCGAGGGCGACGCGGAGCTCGCCGGGCAATGCGTCTGGGGCGTCGATCTGGGGCAGAACGCGGCACAAAGCGCCGTGGCGGCCTACTGGCCTAAAACGGGCCGCCTGGAGGCGGTAGCGGCCTTCCCGGCCGATCCGCCTTTGCCGGAGCGCGGCCTGCGGGACGGTGTGGGGCGGCTATACGTGGAATGCGAGCGCCGGGGCGAGCTCGTGACGCTCGGACAACGCACGGTCCCCGTCGAGGCACTGTTTGCGCTCGCAATGGCGCGCTTCGGGCGACCGTCGCGCGTGGTCGCGGATCGGTGGCGCGAGGCAGAGCTACGCGACGCGCTCGACGCGGCCCGCGTGCCTACGGCGGCCGTCGAGGTCCGGGGCCAGGGGTTCAAGGACGGTGGAGAGGACGTGCGCGATTTCCGGCGCGCGTGCCTGGAGGGCCGCGTGACTCCGGTGCCGTCGCTGCTGCTGCGCTCCGCCCTGGCCGAAGCGCGAACGGTCTCCGATCCGGCGGGGAACGCGAAGCTGGCGAAGTCGACTCAAGGCGGGCGACGGCTCCGCGCCCGCGACGATGCGGCGGCCGCCGCGATCCTGGCGGTTGCGGCCGGCTCCAGGGTGGCCGGTCTACAGCCGCCGCGCCCGCCACGGTTCTTCGTGGCGGGCGGGTGATCGAATGGGAAGCGTCGTATGGCTCGACGCTTCTCGGGGCTTCCAAGACTTCCCGCCACGATGACGGAAAGTCGTTTCCGCGTCGCGCGCGACGCCGTGAGGGGACTTAACGCTCCGGATGATCCTTGGTATCGGAAAGGTCCGTTGCGGCGCTCCTGGCGGTTGCGGCCGGTTCCAGGGTTGCCGGCATGCCGCCGCCCCGGCCACCCCGCTATTTCGTGGCAGGCGGGTGATCGAGATTCCGTGCACCTCGACTGCGAATGTCGGCAATTTGCTCCCTGATTTCCTGTGCTTTCACTCGCGCAATCTGTGCTTTCCGACGCAGCTCTGGTGGAGCCGGTATCCCCTCTACTCCAGCCGCCTCATCGTTACGAGCTTGTTGTGCGAAGACGTCAGCCCTCTCTTGAAGTTTGTCGACTTCTTTTTGGAGAGCTTCAATTAGTCCGGCGTCAGCGGAATTTTTCTCAACATTCATTGGTTAGTACGGGCTCCCGAATTCGAACTACTGCAACCAATAATGGGGTGAAGTGACGTTCGTTCAAGTCCCGGTTGCCCGGTTGGAGAAAGGACAATGAGTCGCCTCCACAAGTCATTGACACCACGCCAATGGGTACGCACACGCCAGGCCATCCTGGAGCGCGACGACTGGCGCTGCAGGGCGTGCGGGGCCTACGGGAACGAAGTCGATCACGTCCGGCCGCTCCACAAGGGCGGCGACCCCTGGGAGCCGGCCAATCTTCAGACGCTCTGCCGGTCCTGCCATATCGCAAAAACCGCCCGTGAGAACCGCCGGCCCATGACGCCTGCCGAATCTCGGTGGCGGATGCTGGTTGCGAAGTCGCTTGCCGAAGAAGAGGCATTTGAATAGCGTTATATTCAGAGAAACATAACGATTGGTCGGACGATGACACCGAGACAGAAGCTTCAACTTGAGCAATCCGAAAAGCGTCAGAAGATCAATGATCTTCTCGGCAAGGACGAGCTGACCGACGATGAGCGCAACGAGCTCGACACGCTCACCAAGCGTATGCAGCAAATCGAGGTCGAGATGCGCGCCGCCATCGTCGCGGAGGGTGACGACGAAACCCGCGCCCGTGGCATGTTCGATGACGCGGACGCGGAGGCCGGCGAGCGCGGCCGGCTGCTCCGGGAAATCACGCTTGCCGATTATCTGTCGCCGGCGGCGGCGGGCGGTGCGCTCCAGGGGCGGGCGGCGGAGCTTAACGCGGCCTTGGGCGTTCCGGCCGTAGGCACGCGCGGCGGCGTGGCCGTGCCCTGGGCCGTCCTGGAAACCCGCGCTTTCACGACCACGGCCGCGAACGACGGCCCGGAGGCGCAACGGCCGATCCTTCAACGGCTTTTCGGGCCCGGAATCCTGGACACGCTCGGCGTGAGGATGGACTCCGTTCCGGCCGGCCGCTCCGAGTGGCCGCTACTGACGGCCGGCGTTGCGCCCGCGCAAGCGAAGGAAGGCGACGCGGCGGCGGCGGCCGTGGCGGCGACGTTCGAGTACGCCAATCTGAAACCGAAGCGGCTCACGGGCACCTACGAGTTCACGCACGAGGAAGCGGCGAGCGTGGGCGAAATCGAGGCGGCGTTGCGCCGCGACTTGGCCGACGCGGTGAAGTCGAAAATGTCAGACGTGATCCTGAACGGGGCGAAAGCGACGGACGCGGCACCGGAGAATATCGCGGGGTTCCTGAACGCTATCGCCGCGCCGGACGACGCGGCGGCGACGGCCACCTTTGCCGACTATGCCGGCGCGCACGCGGCGGGCGTTGACGGGATTCATGCCGAAATCGAAACCGAAGTGTCGAGCGTGATCGGGACCGATGTCTACCAGCACGCGGCGACGGTCTATCAAGCGGGTTCGGGGGAGTCCGGTAGTGAAGCCTTAAGGCGCCGCTCCATGTCTTGCCGGGCTTCCTCGTACATTCCCGCTGCCGCGAACGCCGGGCAGTCAAAGGGGAATGTCTTTCACCTTGCCGGCCCGAACGGCGGCGGCGTCATGCGGGGCGATTCCGTCGCGGCAATGTGGCCGACCCTGGAAGTGATCCGGGACATTTACACCAAAGCGTCGCAAGGCGTGGTGCTGACCTGGGTGGCCTTGTGGGACGCCAAGGTTGCGTTCCGGGCGGCGGCTTATCAGAGGGTCGCCTTCAAGATCACGTGACCGGGGCGCGTCATGGACGCCTACCACCTGACGATTGACAAAGCGCCGGCGGACATAGGCTTGGCCTTAAGCGCGCAAGTGCTCGCGGCGACTACGGCCTCCAGGCTCGCCGCGAACGCGGCCTCGCATCCTGACGCCACGCCGGACGATCCGGCTCCGCCGGCGGTGCCAGGGACCGGGCGGGCCGTGATGCGGCTTTGCAACGTGGACGATAACGCCACGATCTACCTTGCTTTCCAGGAAGCCGCGCCCGACGGCTCCGATCCCATGTTTCCCGCTGTTACCGGGATCCCCGTTCGCCTGGGCGAATGGTTCCCGCACGACCTGGACATTTGGGAGGAAGGCGGGATTTGGGCGTGGGCGTCGCGGGACGGAACAAAGGCCGTCGCGCTGTTGGTCCAATTGCTGGCTCGCAAACCGCTGCCGACGCCAGCGCCGGCGACATAGCACGATGAGAATCGAGACACGGCGCGCGGAGCTTCGGGCCGAAGGCGGGCGGCGGCTGTCGGGCGTCGTGATCCGGTACGGCGACGTAGCCGAATTTCCTTGGGGCCGGGAACGCTTCACGCCTGGGGCCTTCGCGCCGATCGGCGACGTCTTGCTGAACGCGCAACACGATCGACGGACGCCACTAGCACGGACTGGGGCCGGCCTCGAGCTCCGGGACGGGCCGGACTCGCTCGAGCTCGAGGCGACGTTGCCGAATACGAGGACGGCAGACGACGTGCTCGAGCTTGTGCGGGCCGGCGTGCTCCGGGGCCTTTCCATCGAGTTCGAGGCGAAGGCCGAGCGCATGGAGTCCGGAGTGCGCGTGGTCGACAAGGCGCGGCTCGCGGCCGTGGGCGTGGTCGACACGCCGGCCTATCCACAATCCGAAGTCGAGGCGCGGCGGCGCGGCGAGCGGCGGACGTGGGTGCGCGGCGGTATCAAGTACGGCGTCAAGGCGCATTGCGCCTGCCTGGACGGCGAGTGCGATGAAGTCTTTTTCCGGCCCGAAGTGTTGGAGGTCCTGGACTCCGCGATTGCGACCGTGGGCCGGGCAACTGAGGCCGTGGGGAGCGTCCGGGGCGGGTCGCTGCGAGTCCGGAATACACCGGAGCGTTTCGAGTTTGAGATAGACGACGCGGGCCGGGATACCGTCGCCGGTCGCCAGTTGGCGGACCTGGACGCGACGGGGACACCGGTCTACGCGCGGCCGATTATCGACCAGGACGGCGCGGCCTTCGAGGATATCGAGGGCGTACGGCATTACGACAAAGCACCAGTCCGCGCG
This sequence comes from Alphaproteobacteria bacterium, assembly GCA_021296255.1. Taxonomy (GTDB): domain Bacteria; phylum Pseudomonadota; class Alphaproteobacteria; order UBA2966; family UBA2966; genus UBA2966. Next base: position 22,777 of record JAGWAU010000051.1, read on the forward strand.
TTGCTGCTAAAGCCGATCATGGGGCCGGACGAACGGGCGGAGAATTGGGAAACGCTCGACTTCGAGGGCGGGCGGGCACGGCCCGCAAGGCGGCGCATATGGCTCTAGTCCCGTGGCCGTCCGCAACGGCAACCGTGGCGCTCGGGAAAGCGCGCGATTGTCTCCGCGCGGCTATCAACGCCGAACGGGAAAGTCGCCGCGGCGAGCGTCGCGCGCTATGCCGCGGGAGCGCCCGACGAAATCAAGGACGAGGCGGCGATACGCCTTGCCGGCTGGCTTCACGGGAGTCCCAAAGCGGACTTGGTTCCGACCGGCGTTGGGTCTTTGGATTTCACTTGGCGGCCGACCGCTTCCCGCAACGCGCTTCGCGCCTCGGGCGCTATGGGACTCCTTGCGCCGTGGCATCGACCGCGCGCGATGGTCCTGGAGGGCGAGTCGTGATCCGGTGGCCGTGGTCCAAACCGGAGCGGCGGGCGAGCTATACCGACTCCGTCGTCTCGGCCTTGCTGTCGGCCGCGTCGGGCAAGGCCGCGTCCGCGACCGCGACGGCGGCGGTTGAAGCGGCGGCCGGGGCCGTGGCGCGGGGCTTCGCGGCGGCGAGTATCGAGGGCGCGCCGGGGCCGGTCGCGGATGCGCTCGGGCCTCACGTCCTGGCGCGGATCGGCCGCGACCTGATTCGCCACGGCGACTCCATTCACGTCATCCAGACGGCCGGCGGGGCGTTGCGCCTGGCGCAAGCCGGAGCGTGGGACATTCGAGGCGGGCCTGACCCCGCGCAATGGTGGGTGCGGGCGGACCTGTTCGGGCCGTCCGGGAACGTGACGCGCCTGGTACAGCACGCGGGAGTCGTCCATTGCCGCTATGCCGTGGACCCGGCGCGGCCGTGGATCGGCGTCGGGCCGCTCCAGTGGGCGAGCATGGCCGGCGACCTTCACGCCGGCGTAGTGGCGTCCCTGGCGGCCGATATGAGGGCGGCGAGCGCCTACGCGGTGCCTATGCCGCCGGGCGAAAACGCGGGCGAAGAATCCGACGATCCGCTCGACGGCCTCCGGGCCGCGTTGCTCAAGGCGAAGGGAAAATCCGTGTTCGTCGAATCGACACGGGGAGGCTTTGGCGGAGATCACCGGGACGCGCCGGCGCGCGATTGGAAACAGGAACGCCTCGGGGCCGATCCGCCCGAGTCCCTGGCGATGTTGCATGATGCAACCGCGAATGTCGTCCTGGCTGCGTGCGGCGTGGACCCGGTGATCGTCGGCTTCGGCAAGTTCGATGGGAGCTTTGCCCGGGAGGGCTTTCGGCGTTTCGAGCGCCTGACGCTTCGGCCGCTGGCGCGGATCGTCGAGGCGGAGCTCCGCGCGAAACTCGACGCGCCCGGCCTTACACTCGACTTCGGGACGCTCCGGGCGTCTGACTTCGCCGGGATCGCCCGCGCTTACAAGGCGTTGGTGGAGTCCGGACTGTCGCCGGCGGAAGCGGCCGGGCAGTTGGATATGGAAACCTAAAGACGGGGAGGGAGGCGATGGACAAGGAATTCACGCTCGATGAAAACGCGTCGCGCTGCCTGGACGAGCTTATGAAGTCGGCCCGCGCCCGTGGATTGCAGACACCGGCAAGCGTCATGGTTAGCAACGCCGTGCGGTGCTGGTACGCGCTTGCGACCGGCCGGGCCACGCTCAATCTGAGTCCGGAGCTTGTCGAGGAAATCCACTCGCTCGATGACGTGCAAAGCACGGCCCGTCACTGACGGCCCATAGAGCGCCGCTGACGAGTTTTAGGTTCTGACGGACTGGGGTCGGAATTTCCGCTAGAGGCCGCTCTCCGTATCGCAGCGACGGATTGACGGCGGTTCAAAGCATACCGTAACGTGCGCCTCCCCGCCGGATGCCCGTCCGACGGGGAGACTTGACACTCGAACCTGCGATGGAGGATCGAATGCCCGATGATTTTGTACTCTCTTCCCTGTCCAATTTCGACCGCAATCAGCCGACGGTCCCGGTTAGCGACATTGCCGTGATCGAGCGGATGCTGGCGATCTCCGAGCATCGTATCGATCTTGATCCTGGCACCAGGGTTAAAGATCGGATCGACGACCGTACGTGCGCCTTTGAGCTGCTCGATTTGTTGGCGGTTCTGACAGCGCGGACCAGTTACCAACTTGGGCGGTGACCGCCACGGGTAGTAGCGGGGAACACGAAAGGGCGGCCTTCGGGTCGCCCTTTTTTCTTTGCCCCAAAGTGAAACCCCCGGCCGCAGAGACCGGGGGTTTCGGGAACATATTGCGATCAGCACTGGCGCATGTGACAATATGTGCCGCTACGCGGTGTGAGACCACCCGTAGCTTGGTTCACTACCAGTTGGGATGCGCAGTGAACGCTACCATCATATCACCTCCCCTCCGCCCAACAATCCCACCCGGTGATTGGCTGAGACTAGAGCCGTGAGAAATCGGCTTCCTCCCTACGTCTACCGCGAGCGCACGCGGCATGGGCGTTGGGTGTTCTACTTCCGGCGCGGGAAGGGCCGCCGTGTCCGGCTTCCCGATGATCCCACGTCACCAGATTTCGAGTCGGCCTATCACGCCGCGCTGATCGGGAACGCGCCACCCGTGGCAAGAGACCAAGCGCCGTCGCAAGGCTCTTTGCGTTGGCTGGTGGACCGATACCGCGAAAGCGCCGCGTGGCGGCAACTGGCTCCAGCGACGCGCAGGCAGCGGGAGCGGATTTTCCTTAGAGCCATCCAGAAGGCGGACAATGCGCCGTTCGCCGCGATCACCCAGGCTCACATTCAGGAAGTGATGGACAGGCGAGCGGACACGCCGGCGCAGGCAAACCACTTCCTTAAGTCCATGCGGGGGCTGTTCGCGTGGGCCGTGCGTAATGAGCATGTCCGCCAGGACCCGACCATCGGCGTTCAGTGGGCGCGGTATCGCAGTGAAGGCTTCCCCGCATGGACGCCGGACGATGCGCAGGCGTTCCGGGATCGCCACCCGGTAGGCAGCAAGCCGCGTCTCGCTATGGAATTGCTTCTGCTCACGGGGCTGCGCCGATCCGATCTTGTCCGCGTCGGCCGCCAGCACTTGCGGGGCGATGTGCTCACGGTTCCCACGGTGAAGACGGGAACGACAGTCACGATCCGACTCCCGGCAACGCTGCTCCAGTTGATCGAATTGACACCCACGGGAGACATGCACTTCGTGGTCAACGAGCATGGGCGCCCGTTTGCGGTCGACTCCTTCGGCAACTGGTTTCACGACCGATGCCGGGAGGCCGGCATCAAAAAGAGCGCGCACGGTCTCCGCAAGCTATCCGCGACGCTGGCGGCCGAAGGCGGCGCGGCGGCTCATCAACTCATGGCTCAATACGGTTGGAGCAAGATCGTGCAAGCCGAAGTCTATACCAAAGCTGCCGACAGGGTGCGGCTCGGGAAGCAGTCTTCGGAGATCGTCGCGGGGCAAATCGAGAACAACATTCCCCGCACCTTGGTTTCGGACGCCCCGCACCCTTCAAAAAAGGTCTCTAAATCATGAGCTTAGAAAAGCGGTGGAGGCCAGGACCGGAATCGAACCGGTGTACACGGCTTTGCAGGCCGGTGCGTAGCCACTCCGCCACCTGGCCTCATATGGCATTGCAGATGCGTGTGTAGCAGACCGCGCGTTCCGGAGCGAGAACGAAGTCGTGTCGCTCCATGAATGCGCTACCTGCGCTGCCCGAGCGGTTTGCGTGCGCTTGAGTTCAATCGACGTGTTGCCAACGTTGAAGAGCGGCTTGTATATACGGCGGACCGGATGCCTTGGAGCCAGATTCCATGAGCGACTTCGCCGCTGCTCGCGAAAGCATGATCCTCAGCCAGCTGCAACCGGACCGTGTTTCCGACGGGCGTATTCGAGAGGCGATGGGGGACGTTCCCCGCGAGCAATTCGTGCCCGAACAGCTCAAGGCCGTGGCCTATGTCGACGAAGACCTGGAAATCGCGTCCGGCCGCTACCTGATGGAACCACGCGTATTCGCGCGTCTGTTGCAGGCGGCGGACATCGATGCGAGTGACATGGTCCTCGACGTCGGCTGTGGCAGCGGGTACTCCGCCGCAGTGATCGCACGCCTCGCGGGCACGGTCGTGGCTTTGGAATCGGATCAGAAATTGCGCGACTGGGCTTCCGGAAATCTCGAACGACTCTCGGTCGACAACGTGGCGGTAGTCGCCGGCGACTTGACCCAGGGATACGCGACGGAAGCGCCTTATGACGTGGTTGTCATCAACGGTGCCGTCGCCGAAATTCCCGCCACGTTGGTCGATCAGTTAGCGGAGGGGGGGCGCCTCGTTACTGTGGTAGGAGCCAGTGCAGTCGGCAAAGGGACGTTGGTAATGCGGCACGATGGACAAGTCGATTCAATCGCCTTGTTCGACGGGCAGGTTCCCTATCTCACCGGATTCGAGCGCCTGGGCAGGTTCATATTTTGAATCGTCTGAGCCGCGGAGAGTACCCCCGCCCACGTTCTATATCTAGTGCGAAACGGCGCTTGCATGGGCCAGACGATGTGCCAATATGGGGGTATCGGGGCTTTCCGCCGTGCCGGTTTCAGGTCATTCACGGCACGGTGAATTTGGAATTCTTCCACGTCTCGCTTGACAGGATTTGGCAATGTTGAGGCATTCGTTTGCCACGGGAATTGGGTTGTTGGCGGCCGTGTTGGCGGTACCCGTCTCGGCCGAGACGCTTGTTGATGCATTGGTGGCTGCTTACTTGAACAATCCCACCTTGGAAGCCGGTCGCGCGCAGCTTCGCACGGTTGACGAAAATGTGCCTCAGGCACTCTCGGGGTGGCGGCCTACGGTCGAGATCCACAGCAGTGTCGGCGTTGACCGTAGCGAAAGTGGCAAGCTCGGCGCCGAGACCCTTACGCCATGGTCGGGGGAGCTGTCGGTGATTCAGCCGCTCTATCGCGGCGGCCGTACCATGGCCGGAACGCAGCAGGCGGAGAGCGAGGTATTGGCGGAACGGGCGCGTTTGCTGACGGTCGAACAGAACGTGCTCCTGTCGACGTCCATCGCGTACATCAATGTGCTCCGCGACGAAGCAGTGGTAGGGCTCAACCGGAGCAACATTCAGGTCCTGGAGCGTCAGCTGGAAGCGACGCGAGATCGCTTCCAAGTAGGCGAGATTACCCGCACGGATGTCGCGCAAGCCGAAGCCCGGCTCTCTCGTTCAGTGTCAGACCACGTGCAGGCCGAGGGCAATCTCGTGTCGTCGCGTGCCGCCTACGCTCGGCTTGTGGGCAATGCGCCCGGAACACTGGAGCCGGCACCGCGATTGCTGGATTTGCCGGAGAACGAGGCGATCGCGATTGACATCGCGATGGAGAACAATCCTTTGCTTCATGCCGCGCGGGCCGGTGAAGAAGCGTCGCGCCATGCGATCGATGTTTCCCGGGGCCGTCTGCTCCCGGAGGTTCGGTTGAAAGGAGACATCAGTCACCGGGAAGACGTGTCGATCACGGTGGACGAGACGGACGACTACGGAATTTCCGCGCAGGTCACGATTCCCCTCTATCAAGCTGGTTCCGCGTATTCGGAGATCCGCCAAAGCCGAGAAGTCAATTCACGGCGTCGTATCGAAGTTGAGGAAACGCGTCGTGAGGTAGTTGAAGGAGTGACCCAGGCCTGGGAGGCCTTGAATACCGCGCGCGCAGAAATTCAATCGCGGCGGGATGAAGTGCGCGCAGCGGAGATCGCTCTGGAAGGCGTGCGCCAGGAGTCGATCGTCGGTGCGCGGACAACGCTCGACGTGCTCGACGCCGAGCAAGAACTCCTCGACGCGCGTGTCGCGTTGGTTGTCGCCGAGCGGGACGAATTTGTCGCTTCGTTCGAGTTGGCCGCAGCGGTCGGAGGTTTGACCGCTGCCAATTTGGAGCTTCCCGTGGAACTGTACGACGCCGAAGCGCATTACCGTAATGCGCGGAGTCTGCGATGGGGTCCGGACCGTCCATGGCAATGAACATCGGACTTCCGATGTATGGGGCCTGCGTCTGTAGAGGGCCGTGCGCTCCCAGCCGATTTCGCCGGGGTCGGCGATAGACCGGGAGATTCAACGCTGAGTGACGCGGAAGACCAGCCAGAACCGACAATGGAGGAAATCCTCGCGTCGATCCGCCGTATCATTTCGGAGGACGGCGAGGTGGCAGAAGAGGCCGGGGACGAGGTTGACGACGAGGACGTCCTGGTTTTGCAGGAGCCCGCACCTGAAGCGGAACTCGAGCCGATTCTCGAGCTTTCCCGAGAAGAACACGAAGAGGAGGTCTTCGAGCTCACCGAGGTCCTCGAAGAAGAGGACGAACCGGAGTTCCTGATTCTCGATGATGTGATCGAGGAAGAGCCCGGGCCCGTATTTGAAACGGAATTCGAATACGAGCCGGAGCCTGAATCTTTCGCTTCGAGTGCTCCAGCCACGACGGATGCGGAGAGCGAAGGTTTGATCTCGCGTGAAGTCGAGGAGCAAACCACGGCGGACTTTGCGAATTTCACAAGTGCGGTGTCGAGCGCTCAAGGACTCCAGCTTGGAGCGGCGCACCGGACACTGGAGGACTTGGTTAAAGAACTCCTCCGTCCGATGTTGAAGGATTGGCTCGACAACAACCTGCAACCCATCGTTTCGCGGACGGTGGAACGTGAAATCGCGAAACTTGCCGGGCCTGTCGACGAAGATTAGATTTCCGCCTGCCGGGGCCTTAAGGCCTCAATCATACTTGTGATCTGACGCTTGTTCGTCCGGGCCGAAGGGGTTCCGCCGCAAGCGTCGTGTGCGCGAAAGGTGGTAGGCGGTGCTGGAGAAATCATACAGACCGCAGGAGATCGAAGAGAAGCAATACCGGCTTTGGGAAGAGTCGGGTGCCTTCGCGGCGGGCAAGCGGCACAACGCCACCCCTTATACGATCGTCATCCCGCCCCCCAACGTCACGGGCAGCCTCCACATGGGGCATGCTCTGAACAACACGTTGCAGGACGTTCTGATCCGTTATGAACGTATGCGGGGACGGGACGCGTTGTGGCAACCGGGCATGGACCATGCCGGTATCGCGACTCAGATGGTGGTCGAGCGGCAATTGGACGCCGAGGGTGCGAGCCGACACGATCTTGGGCGCGAGGCCTTCATCGACCGTGTCTGGGCGTGGAAAGCCGAATCAGGCGGCACGATTGCCAATCAACTGCGCCGGCTGGGTGCCTCGTGCGATTGGGAACGCGAGCGCTTCACGATGGACGAGGGCCTGTCGCGGGCGGTGCTGGAGGTGTTCGTCACCCTTTACAAACAGGGGCTAATCTATAAGGACAAGCGTCTGGTCAACTGGGACCCGAAGCTGCACACGGCGATTTCCGACCTCGAAGTCGAGCAGCGGGAAATTCAAGGGCACCTCTGGCACATACGTTATCCCATCGAGGGAGAAGAGGGGCGCGCCATCGTCGTGGCCACAACCCGGCCCGAGACGATGCTCGGCGATACGGCCGTCGCGGTACATCCAGATGATGACCGATACAGGGATCTGATCGGCAGGTACGCCGTGCTGCCTTTGGTGGGACGACTGCTGCGGATCGTCGCGGATGGGCACGCCGACCCGGAACAGGGCTCGGGCGCGGTCAAGATCACGCCGGCGCACGACTTCAACGACTTCGAAGTGGGCCGAAGGCACGATCTCGAGCTGGTGAACGTCCTCGACGAGGACGCGGTGATCAACCACGCTGCGCCGGAGGCTTATCGCGGTCTCGACCGCTATGACGCGCGGGACAAGGTCGTTGCGGATCTGGAAGCGCGGGGTCTTGTCGAGAAGGTGGAGGAGCATACGCACGTCGTGCCCTATGGGGACCGGTCGGGCGTGGTCATCGAGCCCTGGCTGACCGACCAGTGGTACGTCGATGCGGCGACGCTCGCCAAACCCGCGATCGAGGCGGTGAGGTCGGGGCGCACCGTCTTCGTCCCGAGACACTGGGAGCGCACCTATTTCGAGTGGATGGAGAACATCCAGCCGTGGTGTGTTTCACGGCAGCTGTGGTGGGGACACCAGATCCCTGCGTGGTATGGCCCCGATGGTGAGATCTTCGTCGAGCGCACGGAAGAGGAGGCGAGGTCTGCCGCCGAGGCTCATTACGGCAAGTCCGTCGAGCTGACACGGGACGAAGACGTGCTCGACACGTGGTTCTCGTCCGCGTTGTGGCCCTTCTCCACGCTGGGCTGGCCCGACGAGACGCCCGAGCTTGAGCGCCATTACCCGACCGACGTTCTGGTCACGGGTTTCGACATCATCTTCTTCTGGGTCGCCCGGATGATGATGATGGGCCTGCACTTCATGGACGAGGTTCCCTTCCACACGGTTTACATCCACGCGCTCGTGCGCGACGAAAAAGGCCAGAAGATGTCGAAGAGCAAGGGGAACATCATGGATCCCTTGGCGGTAGCGGATGGTCCGGGCGCCGATGCCCTGCGCTTCACCCTGGCAGCCATGGCGGCGCAAGGCCGGGACGTCAAGCTGTCACGCAGCCGCATCGAGGGTTACCGTAATTTCGCCACCAAGCTCTGGAATGCGGCGCGCTTCTGCGAGATGAACGAATGCCGTGACGTGAACGGGTTCGACCCCACGACATGCCGCTTGACCGTCAACAAATGGATAGTCGGTGAAGTCGGCCGCCTCAGCCGAAGAGTTGCCGAGGAGATCGAGGCATACCGTTTCAACGAAGCGGCGGGCGCCGCCTATCGCGGAACGTGGGGAACCTTTTGCGACTGGTATCTCGAACTCATCAAGTCCGAGCTGCAAAACGGGACCGCAGAAGCGAAGGCGGAGACGCGCGTCGTGGCGGGGTGGGCCCTGGACCGTATCCTGCAGTTGCTCCATCCGTTCATGCCCTTCGTGACCGAGGAGCTGTGGCAGCAAACGGGTAAGCGTGAGGCCATGCTCATCGAATCCGCGTGGCCGGAACTTTCGGAAGACCTCGTCGATCTCTCGGCGGATGCCGAGATGGATTGGGTCATTCGTCTGATCAGCGAGGTTCGTGCCGTACGTGCGGAAATGAACGTGCCGGCGAAGGCGCAAATCGGGCTGTGGCTGAACGGGGCTGGGGAAGAGAACCTGCGGCGCCTTAAAGACCACGCGGAAGCGATCATTCGTCTCGCGAGACTCGAAGGGATCCTGGAGGGTGGTCGGGAAGTTCCGACCGGCGCGGTGCAGATCGTTTTGGACGATGCCACCATCGTGCTGCCGCTCTCGGAAATCATCGATATCGCTCGGGAAAGGGAACGCTTGTCCCGGGAGCTCGACAAAGCGCGTGGGGAGATCGCCAAACTCGACATGAAACTCAGCAACAGGGGATTTCTGGCGAAGGCACCCGAACACGTGGTCGAGGAACAGCACGAGCGCAAGCGCGATGCGGAATCCGCCGAGTTGCGGCTCGCCGCCGCGTTGGCGCGCCTGTAGACGGGGTTCCGATCCACGTCCCGACCATTCTTCCCCCGTTCGGCTCGGGGCGGCACCTCTCCCCGCCCTCTCCCGATGGAAGGGGGTCCACGAAGCGAACGTGATCCGAAGGTTATCTCTTGCTTTGGGAAAGGGACAGGGCGCGGGCCACCGATGAGATTCCGCCACCTCCTGCTCGCGGTCCTGGTCGCGTTTTCTGCCGGCATCACCTATGCCATCGTGAAGATCGGTGTCGCTCACTTCCCTCCGGTTCTCTTTGGGGCAGTTCGCTATATGCTGGTCGGAGTGTGCCTCGCCGCCTGGTGGTGGGTGCCCGAGGGTCGCCGCCGGCCTGTGATCGGCATCGCCGTCAGCATGACCGCGCAATACATCTTGATGTTCTCGTCACTGTCCAAATCCGGGGACGCTTCATCCATGGCTTTGGTGCATCAGCTTTACGTCGCCTTCGCCACCATCATCGCAGCGGTGGTCTACCGGGAAGCGGTGGGTGCGCGACGCTGGATCGGCATGGCCGTGTCGTTCTCCGGCGTCATCGTGATCGGCTTCGAGCCCAACGTGTTTCATCACCTCGATGCGTTTTTTCTGGCCATCGCGGCGGCGTTCGCCGGCGGTTTGTGCGTGGTGCAGGCGCGGCGCACCGCAGGGATCTCGGTGCTGTCGCGACAATTCTGGGTGTGCCTCTATGGCGTCTTGCCGATGTTCCTCCTCACCATGGCGACGGAGGAGGGTCAGATCGACGCGCTTCTCAACCCGACTTGGCCGGCGGTGCTGTCGGTAGTATTCGCCGGTTTGTTCGGGGCCGTTCTGGCCCAGGCGGGACGCTATTACCTCGTGCAGCGTTATCCCGTCAGCATGGTTGCGCCGCTCATGCTGTTGACACCCGTCTTCGCCGTGCTGGGCGGAGTGGTCCTGCTGGGCGACGTCATCACGTGGCGGCTCTTGCTGGGGGGAATCCTGGTCATATCCGGTTTGGGCGTGATCGTACTGGTACCGGCGGGCCGCGTCGCAGCCTCCACGACGGTTGGGGAATCGGTGCCGGGCGGACAAACGACGACAAACGACAAACGTGAGATCTGACACTGATTCCGAAACCGCCATAGACTGAGCCCAGGTACATCAACTCTCCATTCTGGATGGCGGCGATGGCGAACCACGGGAACGGATTTGATGTCGTTGTGGTCGGCTGTGGGGTCGCGGGACTGTCGGCGGCGGTATCGGCCCGCGAACAGGGGGCCTCGGTGGCGCTTTCGGAACGGGCAACCCATGAGGAGCAAGGTGGCGGCACGCGTTATACCGAGGGTTTCCTGCGCCTGAAGCGAACTTCGGCTATCTTGCCGAGTTACGTTTGTCCGCGCCCTGCCCAGTTGTCGGGCCATGGCTTCGGAGAGGTGGAATTGGGAGGGAGTCATGAAGGAATCGGTCGCGTTCTACAGTGAGGGGATGAAACTCGCCGGCGACATCTATGTACCCGATGATCCGTATGACGGCCTGCGTCCCGGTGTCGTCCTGTGTGGAGGGTACACCGGCGTGAAAGAAGTCTACGCGCCGGACTTCGCGGCCCGACTGGCCGATGCGGGATATGTCTGCATGGCGTTCGACTACAAGGGGTGGGGTGGAAGCGACGGCCCCGCAAACCGCCTGGATCCTTACGGACGCGTGTGGGACTCGTTTGCGGCGGCAACCGTGCTCAGTGAGCGCGACGACGTCGATGCGGAGCGGGTTGGCGTGCTCGGCTGGAGCTACGGGGGCGCCACGGCGATCTGGCTTGCGGCGACTGATCCGCGCATTCGCTGCGTCGCCGTCGTCGTGACGATCGGCAATGGACGGCGTTGGATGGAGGGCGTGCGGTCCGAGGAGGAAGTCGCCGCGCTACGCGAGCGCGCCGCCAAAGATCGCCTCGCCCGCGTGCAAACGGGTGAATCCGAAGCGGCGCCGCCTCCGACGGTTCTTTACATGAGCGCGCGTGAGAAAGAGCTCTGGGCCGCTGCCCGCGCGGGCAGTGCCGTCGTGCCGGCACCGGTGCCCCTTGAATTCATCGACGAGACCATGGTGTTCCACCCTGAGTGGGTTGTCGACAAGATCGCACCACGGCCGCTGTTGCTGATCGCAACGGAGAAAGACGGCGTGACGCCGCCCGAAGAGAGCCGGTCGCTCTACGAACTCGCCGGAGATCCTAAGAAGCTCGTGATGATTCCGGAATGCGGACACTTCGAGATTTACTTTGGGGAACCGTTCGATCAGGCGTGTACTGAAACGGTTGCTTGGTTCGACTCGCATCTCTGACGTGGAGTCGACCTTCACCTCGTTTGTGACACTCGTCACGATTTTTTGCGGAACCGTAATAAAAAGTTCTTGTTACAGTTTTGATAACCATTTATTAACACCGCCCGTAAGACGTTGATCGTATTTGGGAAACTGAACACTTGGTTTTATAGGGAACTGCTTCCATGACTCAGTTACAGAAGGTCACGCCTCCCCCGGTGTCGACGGTGAATAACAAGGTTCACGAAGACGGTTATCACTGGCCTATCAATGAAATCGTCATGGAATCTCATGTGATGGGCGGCGAGAGTGATGCCGATATCGCGCGCACGTACCATGTCATGCGGGAGGAGGTAACCGCGCTTCGTCGGATCTACGGCCTCTAGGACGGCGCGGAGGGCCGCGGATGCGAGGCTGCCGGACAATCTCCTAGCCATCAGCGGGTCTGTTTCCGAAACGGGGTTGGTCGCCGTCGTGGTTACTTGGTGGGTCCGCGCGCGGCGTTTTCGGCTCACAGTTACTTCGATGCGCAGTGGACACTTGTTCCCGCGAAGTCGAAGGTGAAGAGAGTGTGGCGAAACGTGCTGCGCGGGTCCTGTTGTGGGAACCGGGACCGCCGGACGTACTTCAAAAATCACCGCGCTTCCCCTACGCTCTGTTTGGGAAACGAACCAGCCCATCATGGGGAGGATGAAGGATGAGTTCAGCCTATGCGGAAATCGCCGAAGCCTTGGAGAATTACTTCTCTGGCTTCTACGAAGGTGATGTCGAGACGTTGGAGAAGATATTTCATCCGAGCGCTCATCTTTATGCTGCGACGGAAGGTCCGCTCACCGATCGCGATATGGAACAGGTCTATGAAGGTGTCCGAAGCCGGCAATCGTCGGCGTCCCGCGGTTTCGAGCGGTTCGACAGGATATTGTCGATCGACCAGTCCGGCCCCGAGGCTGCCATTGCCAAGGTGCAGATTGCACTCGGTGATCAGCTCTATACCGATTTCTTGAACCTGCTGAAGCTAAACGGGCGCTGGCAGATCATTTCCAAGGTCTATACGGGCGAACCGAGACCCGCTGCTGCCCGGCAAGAAGCCGCGGAGTAGGTTCGGAATCAGGCGCCTCCGGGGCGCCCCTCATCGCTTCATGGCATGACTGGGGCGGTTGCTGGTTTTACGATCTGATGGGGAGAGGCATGTCCATGCTGCATTACCGGCGATTCGGCTCGGGCAAGACTGTCGTTCTGCAACACGGTTTTGTCGGAAGTGGGGAGATCTTCGCGCCTCTCAGTGCGCAACTCGCTCCGAATTTCGACGTGATCGCCCCCGATCTTCCCGGTTTGGGTGGGAGCGCCGACATTCCGGCCCCCGACGACGTCGGCGAACTCGCGAAGATGCTGGTGGAAACCCTCACCGAACTGGACGTAGACCGGTTCTCCATCCTTGGTCATTCCTTGGGCTCGGAGACCGCGCTTCATCTCGCCATGGATTTTCCCGAACGTGTCGAAAAGCTGATTCTCTACGGCGGTTGTCCGGCGGATCTTCCAGAACGCTACGAGTCCTACGAGGAGTCGATCCGACGGATCGACAAAGACGGTATCGTGCCCACGGCAGCTCGCATCGCCACGACGTGGACCAATGCGGGCGCCCGGCACCCGCTCTATGAGTTCATGAGGAGTTGCGGCGTGAACTCCGATCAGGAGGGCGCGAAGCGACTGGTGCGTGCGATGGCAAGCTTCGACGTCCGCGAGCGTTTGGGCGAGGTACAGGCCAAGACGTTGATCATCTGCGGTGACATGGATCGGACGACCCACCCGCGCCACTCCATCGAGATGTGGGAGAACATCCGGAATGCTCAGCTCTGCATCCTGCCGAACAGTGCCCATGCAGCGCACGCGGAGGTACCTGGGATCTTCAATCAGATCGTGTTGCGCTTCCTCATGGAGGACTGAGCAGATCGGCAATAATGCCCACGCGCGGATACCGCGTTATTTGTCAAAGATGGAAGCGTCCACCTTGCAAGCCATTGGATTTGGAGACGATGCCTGAAGAAACTGCTCAAGGTCCTCTCGTCGGCTATCGCGTTTTGGAGCTCGGGAGCATGGCGGCGGGTCCCTTCGTCGGGCGACTGCTCGCCGATTTCGGCGCGGAGGTTCTCAAGGTGGAGCAGGCCGAGGGCGATCCAGTTCGTGATTACGGCCGCCGCTTCGAGGGGAAATCGCTCTACAGCGCCAGCATCATGCGCAACAAGCGCAACATCTCCTTGAATCTGAGAGAAGTTGCCGGTCAGGACTTGGTCAGGCGCATGATCCCCAAATGCGACTTCGTGATCGAGAACTTCCGTCCGGAGACATTGGAGCGTTGGGGACTCGGCTATGAAGATCTCCGTGACATCAATCCCGGAATCATCATGATCCGCGTTAGCGGGTTCGGTCAGACCGGTCCGTACAGCGGGCGCGCTGGCTACGGCATCGTCGCCGAAGCGGTCAGCGGCTTGCGTCACATTACCGGCGATCCTGACAGGCCTCCGTCCCGGGTCGCCATCCCACTCACCGATTACATCGGCGGCCTGTTCGGCGCCTACGGAGCTCTGGCCGCATTGGCACATCGTGAAAAGACCGGCGAAGGACAATGCGTCGATACCGCGCTTTACGAAAGCGCGTTCAGCGTCACGGAACCGTTCGTGCCGCAGTACGAAAAGACGGGGGAAGCCGGAATGCGTGCTGGCCCGCGCCTTCCGGGCAATGCCCCAAACAATCTCTACCGCGGTAAGGACGGGTTGTACGTCCAGGTCACGGCGGGCAATGATCGAATCTTCAAGAGAATGGCCGAGGTCATGGGCCAGCCCGAACTCGCGAAGGACGAACGATTTGCCACGCATGCTGTCCGCTGGCAGCACGTGGACGAGCTTGACGGGATCATCAGCACGTGGGCTGCCGCTATCGATTCGAAAGAGATAGAGGACCGTCTCAACGAAGCCGGGGTGCCCTCGGCACGCATTTACACGATGGCCGAGGTGTACGAGGACCCGCACTTCGCGGCCCGCGACATGTTGGTCCATGTTCCGAGCGCCGAACTTGGCGATGTCACGCTCGCAGGTGTCGTGCCCAAGCTTTCCGCCACGCCGGGCGACGTGCGCTGGGCGGGACGCAGGCCGGGACAGGACACGCGGGCAGTGCTCCGAGAGTTGTGCGATCTCGATGACGTTGAACTCTCCCGACTCGAGGCGGACGGGATCATCTATTGTGCGGACCAACTCCCGGCCGCCGCAGCGGCCGAATAGAACCGCTGCTGAAAACGGCATCCGACGTGGATTCCTTCAAGGCACTACGTACATATACGGAAGGGTCTGCCGTTACCCAGCGCTTCGAGCAACTGAGCCTTGAGGACATCGACGAGGGCGATGTTGTAATTCGCACCGCATACTCGAGCGTCAACTACAAGGACGCGATGGCCGCCCACGGTTTGGGCCGCAATATCAGGCCCCATCCGCCGTGCGTGGGTGGGGTCGATATGTCGGGCGTCGTGGAGAGTTCGGAGGATGAACGCTTCGGTCCCGGCGATCCCGTTATTGTGACCAATTACGCACTCGGTGTGGATCACGACGGCGGATATTCGGAGATCGTTCGGGTGCCGGCTGATTGGATCGTTCCGTTGCCGGACGGTCTCGGCTTGCGTGAAGCCATGATCCTCGGCAGCGCCGGCCTCTGCGCCGCGCTCGCGGTCGAACGTCTGGAGCAGAATGGAATGGCCCCCGGCAACGGTCCGGTCGCCGTGACTGGAGCTACCGGCGGGGTGGGAAGCTTCGCTATCGATATCCTGGCTGGGCTCGGCTATCAGGTTACGGCGATCACCGGCAAGGCCGACCAGTCGGCATATCTCAAAGGCCTTGGTGCCTCCGACATCCTGTTGCGCTCGGAGTTGCCCAGACAGCGACGCTTTCTCGGTGACACGCTTTGGGCGGGCGCGGTCGATAATCTTGGCGGCGCGACCCTCTCGTGGCTGACCAAGGCCATGCAGCCGCATTCTGCCGTTGCGTTGTGCGGACTGGCCGAAAGCACTCATGTTCCCGTAACCGTGATGCCGTTCATCCTGCGGGCGGTGGATTATCTCGGCATCAATATTTCAAGCGCCATGGACATGCCCTTGCGTCGCCACATCTGGGATCGCCTCGCGACGGATCTGAAACCCGCGCAGTTGCAGAGCGTCGCCCGGATGACACCTTTTGACGATCTCCCCACCGTGTTCGACAGTGTCATCGAATCGAAGATGACGGGCCGCATCGTGGTAGAGGTCGACGGCTGATCGGAGAGTTGGCGAAGCCTTCTCCACACGTTTTTGTTCTCGCCGGAGAAGCGTCGGGAGACAATCTCGGCGCCCGGTTGATGGCGGCCCTCAAGCGGCAAACCGGCGATAATATTTGCTTTTCCGGGGTCGGCGGCCCCGCCATGATCGAGCAGGGGCTCGACAGCTTGTTTCCGATGCGTGATCTCGCGCTTATGGGACTCGCGGAGATCGTTCCCCATCTGCCGCGGTTGATCGGTCGGCTGCGGGAGACTGTCACCGCCGTTGCGCGTCTTCGGCCGACCGTCGTCGTCACCATTGATTCGCCGGGCTTCTCTCTCCGCGTGGCAGAGCGGGTCCGCCGTCTCGGCATCCCGACGATCCAATATGTGGCACCTCAACTCTGGGCTTGGCATCCCCAACGGGGCGGAAAACTCGCATCGCAAGTGGACCATGTGTTGGCTCTCTTGCCATTCGAGCCCGAGTTCTTCGCGCAGTTTAATGTCGGTTGCACTTTCGTCGGACATCCGATTGTGGAGTCCGGATTGGATGGGGGTGACGGGGCGGCGTTTCGCAGGCGCCATGGTATCGGCGACCAAAGTCCCGTCGTCGTGACCATGCCGGGCAGCCGGGCGACGGAGGTACGGAGATTGCTGCCGACGTTTGGGGCGGCCATGAAGCGGCTACAGGACTCTTATTCCGATCTGACGGCGGTCGTTCCGACCGTTGTCACAACGGCCGATGTCGTCAGAGATGTGATACGGAACTGGGGTTTGCCTACGATCGTGATTGGTGACGCCGAAGAGAAAGCGGATGCATTCGCGGGAAGCGATGCCGCGATCGCGAAGTCCGGAACGTCCACCCTTGAACTGGCGCTCGCGGGCGTGCCGATGGTGGTTGCCTACAAGGTCAGCGCGATCACGGCCTTTCTGGCGCGGCGGTTGATCACGGTAGACAACGTCGCGATGGTCAACCTCCTTGTGGACCGGGAGTTCGTGCCCGAATGCCTGCAGGAGGATTGCCGTCCCGACCGGCTGGCCGAGGAACTCGACCGTCTCATCGGCGACGAGGCCGCTCGTTCACGGCAGCAGATGGGGCTTGCCGAGGCCGTCGCGGCGCTCGGTTCCGGAACACCGGCTCCCAGTGAGCGCGCGGCGAAAGCTGTGCTCGATGCGGCTACCGGTGCTCGTTCGTCGAATGAGTGAGGCTGGGCCCCGGCGATCGGTCGGGTCCCTGGGAACGATTGCCACGGCAGGGGCACACGTTCGGTTCGACGGGCCGTTCGAACCGCTAGCAGACGAGGTTCGAGATGCTTCGCTGGACGAGTCCATGGACAGCATGCCGTCCGGTGACCCCTGGCTCTTCACGTATGGGTCGCTCATGTGGGACCGTGGCGTCTTCCCATATCAGGAATTCGCATCGGCGCTGCTGTACGGCTATCGCCGGCGTTTCTGCATTTGGACGGTATTGGCCAGGGGATCACCGGAGATGCCGGGACTGTCCCTCGGCCTGGAGCCCGGGGGGTCATGTCGGGGTATCGCGTTTCGAATCGCGCGCCGGGAAGCCAAGACGGCGTTCGACCTGGTCTGGCGACGCGAGATGTACACCGCGTGCTATGAGCCGCGCTGGACCACCGCCCGGTTGTGTGATCGAACGGTCAATGCCTTGGCGTTCGTGGCGCGCCAGGGCCACCTTCAACACGCGACGGGCCTTGCACCCGAGATGATTGCCTTGCACATTGCCAAGGCACACGGGCGACGGGGCTCGTGCCGCGACTATCTTGCCGACACGCTGTCCAATCTCGATGCGTTGGGCGTGAGGGATCGGCGATTGGAGCGGCTGCTCGAGCAAGTCGACAGTCGGATCGGCGCCCATGCGGGGTCGGATCGCGCGAGATCATGAATACGAGCGAGCCCAAAGAATCACTGGAACAGAAGTCGGCGGGCGGGGATGTCCGCGAATGGCAGTACTACACGCGATTAACGATCGAAGACTATGGTCGGCTGTCCCGCCAATTCTGGGAAGGGACGCGCGATCACGACGTCAGTCAGAACTATGCAGCCCTTTTCGACGCCATCGAGGCAGTGCCTCCATACTCAATTCTCGATCTCGGCTGCGGCCCGGGCCGTGATCTGGCCTACTTCCACTCACAAGGACATGAAGCGGTCGGGCTCGAGGGAGCGAAGGAATTCGTCGAAATGGCCCGCGACCACTCGGGCTGTGAAGTTCTGCACCAGGACTTCCTGGCGATGGACCTGCCTCCTGAAGAGTTCGATGGCATATTCGCGAACGCTGCCCTGTTCCACGTACCGAGCCAGGAATTACCGCGCGTCCTGAGTGAGCTTCACGCCACTTTGAAGACCATGGGTGTCCTCTTTTGTTCCAATCCGCGAGGGAACAATGAAGAGGGCCTGTATGGAAACCGTTACAACTGTTTCCATGATCTCGAGACGTGGCGTGACCATCTGACAGCTGCGAAATTTGCCGAACTGAATCATTATTACCGGCCGCCCGGGGTGCCTCGCCACAAACAGCCCTGGCTGGCCACTGTCTGGCGGAAGACCTGAGACCCCGCAGGGGCTAATGGAGTCCTTACCGGGTTAGCCCTCCCTGGTCTCGTAGTACGGCAAAGCACCTGCCGAATGATCCGTAGTGCCGATCTCTCACTCCGTCGCGGGTGAGGTGTCACTCTGCATGTGCGAGTCGGCTTGGCGCACGAACTCCAGGTGCGCGCGAAGGCTTTCGTTGATCTGAAGGGCCGCCATCAGTGCCTTTACGCCGTCCCTACCCGACACGACCGGCGTGCAGTTGCTCAGGATGGCGTTCACAAACGACCGGATTTCCCGCTCGAGCGCGTCGCCCTCGTCGTATTGCCGTTCGTCGCTGTCGATCTCGGGGATGCCCGGAAGCATCGACTTCTTGCCCTTGCGGAGTGTCCGGATGCGCTGGGCATC
Organism: Alphaproteobacteria bacterium; assembly: GCA_021296255.1. Lineage (GTDB taxonomy): Bacteria > Pseudomonadota > Alphaproteobacteria > UBA2966 > UBA2966 > UBA2966. The sequence goes on from JAGWAU010000051.1 coordinate 41,724, forward strand.
GAAATCGATGGTGATGTAGGTATCGGGCTCGAAAATGCGCATCTTTCGTTCGGTCTTGAGGCTGATGCGGCTCGCGGTGATGTTGGCGATGCAGCCATTCGCGAACTTGAGCCGGGCGCTCGCAATATCCTCGGACGGCGAGATCACGGGAGTTCCCGCGGCATCGAGGCCGATCAGCGGTGCATCCACGAGCGACAGAATCAGGTCAAGATCATGCACCATGAGGTCGAGGATTACGTTCACGTCCGTGCCACGCGGTTTGTACGGCGCGATACGCACCGAGTCGATGTAGAGCGGACGTCTCACTTGGCGGCGCAATGCCTCGACGATGCCGGAGAACCGTATGAGGTGGCCGACCTGGAGCACCCGTTCGTATCGATCGCTCAGATCCACGAGGCTCTTCGCCGTCTCTAAATCATCGGTGATCGGCTTTTCCACCAGAACGTGAATGCCGTTCTCCAAGCAAGCGCTGGCCACGTCAAAGTGGTGTTTCGTCGGCACGACGACGCAGGCGGCGTCCACCCGTCCGAAAAGGTCTCGGAAATCCGATACTGCCTCGGCATCGAACTTCTTGCCGATCCTGTGCGCCCGTTTGGTGTCGGTGTCCGCGACGGCGACGAGATTCGCGCTTTGAAGAGCCGCGATCTTTTCGGCATGGAATTGGCCGAAGTGACCAACCCCGATCACCGCCATGTCGAGCGGTGTGTTCATCGGCCGGGATATGTCTTCAAGAAGCGAGTCCCTGTTCCGCGGCCCACACATCCTGTGGCGGCAGTGTTGCCGGATCCAGCGAACGCCACAGATAGTGGGCCACGTACGGCTTGTAGGCGTCGAACGCTCGCCGCAATTCCTCCACGGCTGTGTTGTGAACGTCGACCCGAAGGTCGATGATCTCCGCCATGTCGGGCTGCGCCACATAAAGGGCTGCCGAGCGTTCGGCCATGTGTTCGCCGTCGGCGGTTGCCTGACCGCCGGCGTCGCGTCCCGCTTCGAGCGCCTTCATCAGACGCTCATCGAGGTCATCGTCCACGCTGTCCCGGAAAGTCGCACCGATGGCTTCGACGACGTGACGTCCCGCCAGCGCGTTGCCCATGGCGACGTATCGGTCCCCGATCTCGTGTCCGACGTAGGGTCGGCAGTTGTCCCCCGACCAGCACGCCGTCGCGCCGAAGCGACTCACGATGCCAATCTGGCGGTAGTCGAGCAGCGGGTCGCGAGCCTTGAGGTCCTCGAGGACATCTTCCGGCGCCATGCCCTCTTCCAGAAGATCCATGGCAATTGGGCCCAGCGGCGGATTGACGAACGCCTGATTGGAGAGCGCGGCCACGTCGTGCTTGACGTGCGGACAATAGGACCCGACCGCAAGCGAATAGGTTGCAATCCCGATCCCCAACCGGCCGGTCCGTTGGCAGCGCCCGATGATGGTGAATGTCATGATCGACCTGTTCCCGTTCTGTGTTTGGCGGTGGCCTTCGCCGGATTCCAGCATGGGGAGAAAAGCCGTAGGAGAAAAGCCCTCGCGGCGAGATAGATTCCTGGGTCTTCACTTTCCCGAGGACCACCGATGTTCAGCACTCGTAGTCCGTTTGCCATCACGAAGCGGATCGCGCGGCTCGGCGCGCGTGGGTCTTCAGGACTCACCACGATGCGTGGATGGTTTACGCCGGCCAGCCTCGGTAAGACGGCGCTCCCGCCGCGTGGCCTGTTCCGCGCCAGGATGAGCGTTCCGTCTGAGTCGCGCATGTTCCAGCGTGTACGCTGGATGGCGCGGCGGAGCGGCGTCTCGCGAAGTGGATAGCAGGTATCGATGGGGCCATCCTCCGCCCAGCGCCCGCGGGGACACCATCCCCCGCAAGGCAAACCCAGTTCGGCCGCGACATCCAGCACTGCCCGGTCGACGCCCGATTGACCACCCGTGATGACTCTTGCGAGTCCCCGTCTGCGCCAGATTGCCTTGGCCGAACCAGAGGTGTAACCAGGTTCGGATGTCCATGTGAGGTAACGCGAACGAAATTCGCTCACGCGCGGACAAACGAATGGCAGCTGCCGGAAGCAAGGAGGAAAAACATGGGTCAGAATACCGTATTCACGGGCAAGCCATGGGAGCAAGACGTCTCGCACGCGCCGGGTAATATCTCGACGGGAAAGTTGCTGCACATCTCGGGCATCACGGCGCGGTTGCCCGACGGCTCCATCAACGGTCCCGCCGACATGCGCAAGCAGGCGGAGCAGATCGTCCAGAACATCAAAGATGTCTGCGACGCCGCTGGCGCCAGCATCGGGAGCATCGTCCGCTTGACGATATACACCACCGACCTGGACGCCTTTCAGGAAGCGAGGGATGCCATCCAGGAGCTTTACGTCAGCCGCCCCGCGGCGACCCTGGTCGAGATTTCGCGGCTTGCGTCGCCGGACATGGTCCTCGAGATCGAACCCACGGTGGAGATGGACGGCTGATGCCGGAGGCGGTTTCGCGGATGGGGGCAGGTGAGAACGCCTCGTCTCGGTGTCGAGAGTTGTCGGCGGGCGGGCCATCCTGCATCGTTGATTGCAGGAATTGATTTTCGGGCATACCCGTGAAACGTTAGGCATCCCATTCGTGGGGTGGGACCGTCGAAAATTTGCCGCCGGGGCATGGCCGAAAAGGCGGTCCACACGCGGGTGGACCAACGGCTGCCGGCTTGCACCGAGAGCGACCAAGGAGATCGCGAGATGGACGTCAAGACCTTCGACAAATCGAAACTGCCCAGCCGTCATTCGACGGTCGGGCCGGAGCGGGCACCGCACCGCTCCTACCTCTACGCGATGGGTCTCAGTGAAGAGGAGATCTATCAGCCTTTGGTCGGCGTGGTGACGACATGGAACGAAGCCGCCCCGTGCAATATCGCTTTGTCCCGCCAGGCTCAGGCGGCAAAGAAGGGCGTCGCCGCAAATGGCGGCACTCCCCGAGAATTTACCACCATCACGGTGACGGATGGCATCGCGATGGGGCACGAGGGGATGAAGTCTTCCCTGGTGAGTCGCGAAGTCATTGCCGATTCGACCGAGCTCACCATGCGCGGACATGCCTACGACGCCCTTGTGGGGCTGGCGGGATGTGACAAGTCTTTGCCGGGTTTGATGATGGTGATGGTGCGTCTCAACGTGCCTGCCGTGTTCATGTATGGCGGCTCGATCCTGCCGGGGCGCTTCCAGAACCGGGATGTCACCGTGGTCGACGTGTTCGAGGCCGTCGGTATGCACAGCGCTGGCCATATGGACGACGAAACGCTGCACAAGCTCGAATGCGTGGCATGTCCGTCTGCCGGTTCGTGCGGCGGGCAATTCACCGCCAACACGATGGCCTGCGTGTCGGAAGCGATCGGCTTGGCGCTGCCGCTGTCGGCCGGGGCGCCGGCGCCGTACGAATCCCGGGATGCTTTCGCCGAAGCGTCGGGCGAAGCCGTGATGAATCTTCTGGCGAACAACGTTCGTCCGCGCGATATCGTGACACGGCCGGCGACCGTGGTCGCCGCGTCGGGTGGGTCGACCAATGCCGGTCTCCACTTGCCCGCGATCGCCAACGAGGCGGGAATCGATTTCGATCTGCACGATGTTTGTGAGATCTTCCGGCGAACGCCTTACATCGCGGACCTCAAACCTGGCGGCAGGTACATCGCCAAGGACATGTACGAGGCGGGAGGCGTACCGGTGTTGATGAAGACTCTCATGGACGGCGGGTTCCTGCACGGCGACTGTCTGACGGTGACGGGGAGGACCGTTGCCGAGAATCTCAAGGAGTTCTCGTTCCGTGATGACCAGGACGTGATCCGCCCGGTCTCAAACCCCCTCAGCCCGACCGGTGGCGTGGTCGGCCTCAAGGGCAATCTCGCGCAAGAGGGCGGAATCGTGAAGATCGCGGGCCTAGCGCGTCTCCAGTTCTCGGGTCCCGCACGGGTATTCGACTGCGAGGAGGAAGCCTTCGACGCGGTGCGGAACAAGGAGTATGAGGAGGGCGACGTCATCGTCATTCGCTATGAAGGACCTCGTGGCGGTCCCGGAATGCGCGAAATGCTGTCGACGACGGCTGCGATCTACGGCCAAGGCATGGGCGAAAAACTCGCGCTTATCACGGACGGCCGGTTTTCCGGCGCGACGCGCGGCTTCTGCGTCGGTCACATCGGTCCCGAGGCGGCGGTGGGTGGGCCGATCGGTCTGCTCGAAAACGGTGACGTCATCCATATCGATGCGGAGAAGGGAACGCTCGACGTCGAGTTGTCGGAAGATGAGCTCGACAAACGTCGGGAGTCGTGGACTGCCAGAACCACTGACTTCCAGTCGGGCACGCTGTGGAAGTATGCCCAGACGGTCGGCTCGGCGGAGAAGGGCGCCGTGACCCATCCCGGCGGTCACGCGGAGGTTCGTCAGTACGCCGACATCTGAAGTGATTCCAGTTCGACGACCGCTCCCGCATCCCTTGTCACCCGCTCGCCACGTGTTGGCGGAGCAGTGGTGAGGTAGCCGCCGCCATCAAACGCTGCTTGCGTCCGCCCGGGCGCTCATTCATACGACCCCAGTTCCGACAGCCCGAGATCAACGGGCTATTCAGGCGCGAAAAGCGGTCACCTGAGGAAGGGGACAGATCAAATCGCTCCGCTCCTATGGTAGAGCGGATGAACACGCCATGACAGTTCAGGAATCCTCGCCCGCGACCCCGGAGTCCATCCCTCAAGATGCGCCCGTACGTTACCGTCTGCTGATCTTTGCCGGGGTCGTGCTGGGAGCGAATCTTCAGGTACTCGACACCACCATGGCCACGGTGGCCATGCCCCGCATCCAGGGATCGCTCTCGGCGACCCAGGACGAGATCGCTTGGGTGCTGGCCGCCTATCTCATCGCGGTCGCGATCTTCATGCCGCTTACGGGAGCGCTGACCGGTCAATTGGGTCGCCGGCGCCTGTTCCTGATCACCACCGTCGGCTTTTGCGTCACCTCGGTGTTCACCGGTTCGGCGGAAAGCCTGCGGGAAATCGTCATGTATCGGTTTCTGCAGGGCGTGTTCGCATCGCCCCTGGTCCCCATCTCCCAATCCTTCGTGTTCGACGCGTTCCCGCCCGAGGAGCGGGGCAAGGCCATGGGTTGGTGGTCGCTTGGGGTCATGGTGGGCATCGTCCTGGGACCCGCGCTGGGGGGCTATCTCTCGGAATTCCACAGCTGGCGCTGGGCCTTCTACATCAACGTACCGTTCGGCGTCGTCGCCTTCGCCATCATCTATATCTTCGCACCGACCCGGGCACGGCGACCCAGCGTTCAACCCTTCGGTCTGGTCGGCTTTTTGATCCTGTCGGTGGGACTGGTGTCTTTGCAGATCGTACTGAGCCGCGGCGAGCGGATGGACTGGTTCTCGGCGCCCCAGATCGTGATGGCCTCGGTGCTCGCCGCCGTCGCCCTGTACTTCTTCGTCGTCCACAGCATTTACTCCTCCCGACCCTTCATTCCCCGGACCGTCTTCGCCGATCGCAATTTCATGGTTGGCCTGCTGCTGATGTTCATGCTGGGCATCCATTGGCTGGCGTTCTTGGCGTTAATTTCGCCATACCTGCAGTCGCTGGCGGGCTATCCGGTGTTCCTGACGGGCCTCGTCATGGTGCCGCAGGCCGTCGGTAATGCGGTGGGCTCGATGTCGGGCGGACGGTTGGTCGGGCGCATCCATCCGGTGCCCCTGATGGCCATCGGCATCGCCGCCCTCGTCTGGGCCAACTGGCAGATGTCCTTATTCACGCCCGAACTCGAGCGCTGGCTGTTCTACGCCGCGGTGTTTGCCCACGGGTTCGGCGTCGGGTTCTATTTCGTGCCGCTCAGCGTGGTGACATTCTCGACATTGCCCAGGCAGTATCGGGACGTAGGGACAGGACTGTTTTCCCTCAGCCGGAATTTTGGCAGCAGCGTCGGAGTTTCCCTGGCCGTGGCCTACGTGGTGAGGGAGACCCAGGCCAACCGGAGCGTGCTCCGAGACTATGCCTCACCGTTCAACGAAACCCTGCGTCACCTGCCGCTTCCCGACTTCTGGAGCTTGGTCGAATCCGCCGGTGCCGCGGCGCTTAACCTCGAGGCGACCCGACAGGCCGCGGCCGTCGCTTACAACGACGACTTTCTGTGGCTGGCGGTGGCCAGTCTCCTGTGCCTGCCCGTTCTCGCCCTGATCCGCATGCCGGCACGCGGCCAAGCCTAGCACCCCAGGCAATAGGTCATCTCGCTGAAGCGGGCGCGGAACGCTTTCACCTGCTCCCTCCAGTGACCGTCGGGCCGGGTCTCGCCGTTGCGGGCGATGTCGGCGACGAGCACGGCCAATTCGACGAAGTCCGACTCCTTCATGCCGTAGCGCGTCATTTCCTGGGTGCCGGTGCGTACGCCGCTGGCGACGGCGAAACTTGCGTCGTCCCAATAGGCCTGTGGATTGGTGATGACGTTGTTGGCCTCGAACAGGCTGGCGATGAACTCCCCGCGGCTGCGGGCGGTACGGATCAGCACCTGATGGGTCTCCGTATAGTCGCATTCTGGATTACCCTCGAGCGCCATGCCGTTCTCCACCAACCCGTGTGCGAAGGCCTTCGAGTTGGCGATCACCTGCTTCGGATAGTCGTCCTTGAAGGCGAGCATTTCGTATGTGGCGCCGAGGAGGCCCAGCATCGTGCCGAGATGATGATTGCTGACGTGGCCGGGAAAGGTTCGCGAGCTGATGTAGTCCCACAGAGGTTCGAATACCGATCCCGGCGGAATGTTGCCTAGCACGATTCCCCGTTGTGGTCCGAAGAATGTCTTGTGGGTGGAGCCGGTGACGAGGTCAGCCCCCTCCGCGAACGGATCCTGGAAATATGGGCCGAGCAGGCCGAGCACGTGGGCCGCGTCGTAATGAATGATCGGCCGTGTGGGGTTGTCGGCTCCGAAATGCGCGTGAACGAATTCCGCGATCTCGCGGATCGGCTCCGTGTGGATGATGACGCTACGTCCGAAAACGATGAGCTCCGGCCGGGTTCGGGCGATCAATTCTTTGGTCGCGCCGACATCGATGCGGTGGGGGTTCTCCTTCTGAAACGGAAAATGTTCGACCGCGGGCCGGCGGGTGCGGGGGTCGAGATCGATGTAGTTCTTGAGGGCGCCCGCCACTTGGGCGCTGAGGTGGCCGCCCTTGTTGAGGTCGTGCACGAGGATCCGGCCGATGGGCTTCGGGTCGCCACCGCGCAAACGGTTGCGGTACTGCTTGAGCGCATCGTACACGGTGTCATTGGCCATCTGGCCGCTAACCACCCGCGGCTCCACGTTATGACAGCCGAAGAACGTCCGCAGGGCGGCGCAGAGTTCCTCCTCCTTGTCCATGATGAACGACGTGCCCTTGTAGTAGCGCACGTCGGGAGCAACGGGTCCGAGCGCCTTGACCCGGTTGTGCTCGTTGTATCGGCCCGCGGGGTCGGAGGTCATCAGTGAGTCGACAAAGCTCGAGGTCGGTTGCTCGGATGGGATCAGATTGATGCATTCCGCCCGCCGCCAGCGATTGTTCGCGGCTGACTCCCTCCTTAAGTCCCAGGCGAGTTCGGTCAGGCCGGAGAGGTCCGTCCGTGGTGGCTCGGGAACGTGCCGAAAGCCGGTATAGGGACGGCTGTAAGGAGTGACGGGCCAGAGGTTGCGCTCTACCAGTTCGGCCGTCGTCCGGTTGCCGCGGGCGTCCTCGACCTCTAGGGTTACCGGGCGATCGGCCACGTAGAGGATGTCGGAGCGCAGCAGGGCGAGACCGATGGGCCGCAACTCATGGGAATCCGACGGTGCCGCCGTGATTCCCTGACCGCGGAAGCCGCTGAACGGAACGCTGGTCCCCGATGTCACGTATCCGGCGTGCGCCCCGTCGAAATACACCTTGAATCCGGAGCGCAGCGGCTTGCGGTCCCCGAAGACGGCGATCGGCTGAATGATATGGGTGAGCAGGCGCCTCTCCACCGGCGCGTCGAGTTCCCGGCGCATGATGTGAACGTATTCATCCTGCTGTTTTTCTAGTTCGGCCCGTCCGATGTAATCCTGATTGCCAAGGGGCCGGACGCCGAAACGGGCTAGGCCGTTGGCAAATATCGGGATCTCGCGTCCCTCCGGATCCAAACCGAGCTCGTGTCCGTAAAGCGGTAAACCTGCTTCCAGACGTAACGAGTCGCGGGCACCGAGCCCGACGGGAACGGCGCCCGCATCGACCAGCTTCTGCCACAGCTCGACCGTGAAATCGCGTTCGGGAAAGATCTCGAAACAGATGGCCTCGCCGGTGTAACCCGTGCGCGCGACGATCACCTCGTGGCCATCGATTCGGGCCGCGCGAAGCCGATTGCGCTTGTTTTCCGGGAGTTCGCTGCCGTCAACGATTCGCTCCAGGACATGTGAGGCTTCCGGACCTTGGAGCGCGATCATGCCGAGGCGTTCACTCTCATCGGCGAACGTGACCTCCCCGGATTTGAGACCCTCCAGCCAATTCCAGTCCTTGTCTCGGTTTTCCGCATTCACGACGAGCAGAAAGTCGTTCTTTTCGAGCCGGTAGAGATAGGCGTCGTCTACCGCACCGCCGGTCTCGTTGGCGATGAGGGTGTACTGCGCCAAACCCGGATCGAGCGCCTGCGCGTTGTTGGTCAGGGCGTACATAAGAAAAGCTTCGGCACCGGCGCCGCTGATCCGGAAGCGGCCCATGTGCGAGACGTCGAACAATCCAGCGGCCCGGCGGGTCGAGAGATGCTCCTGCACGATCCCGGTGGGGTACTGGACCGGCATGTCCCATCCGCCGAACTCGACCATCCGGGCGCGGGCTTCCACGTGCCAGTCATGCAAGACGGTGTGCCGAAGTTGGATTGCCTCTGCTTGGGCCATGCAGTTCACTCCTCGAGTTCACACCATACCGGCGTATGGTCGGACGCTTTTTCCTTGCCGCGCGGACGGCGATCGACATCAGCAGCCTCGAGACGGTCTGCTGCCTGCGGAGTCAGTAACAGGTGATCGATACGCAGTCCGTGATCCTTGGGCCAGGCGCCCCGCTGGTAATCCCAATAGGAATAGACGCCCGGTTCGGGATGGAACACGCGCAAGGCGTCGGTCAGGCCCAGATAGATCATGGATCGGAAAAGGTTCCTGGACTCAGACTGGCAAAGCGCATCTCCGGCGAATTCCGAAGGGTCGTAGACGTCGATGTCGGAGGGGCACACATTATAGTCGCCCCCGAACACACAGACTTCTTCTGTCTCCAACAGCTCCTTCATGCGGTCTCTGAGGCGGGCCATCCACGACAGCTTGTATGTGAACTTCTCGGTTCCGACGGGGTTTCCATTGGGAAGATAAATCGACGCCACGCGGACTGTTCCGACCGTTCCTTCGATGTAGCGTGCCTGCTCATCCAACTTGTCGCCTTCGAGACCCCGCACCACGTCGTCAATCGGCCGTTTGCTGAGGATGGCGACCCCGTTGTAGGTCTTCTGGCCGTGGACGGCGACGTTGTAACCCAACGCCTCGATCTCAAGGGCGGGAAAGGCTTCATCGACGACCTTGGTTTCCTGCAACAGAATCACGTCGGGCGACTTCTCGCGCAGATAGTCGATGACGTGAGGCAGCCGTGCCTTCACCGAGTTAACGTTCCAGGTCGCGATCTTCATAGGGTTCCTTGCGAATCAAGAAAGGCCCGGAAGCCCGGGCCTGTTCTTAGCATAGTGTAGATGTGCCGACAGCCCGCCTGTACCTCACATCGCGAATGACGTTCCGCAACTGCAGGAGGAGGAGGCCTTGGGAATCGTGATCTGGAACGACGCGCCGATCAGTTCTTCGACGTAGTCGACTTCGGAGCCCTGAAGAAAGCTCAACGACAGGGGATCCACGACGATGCAAGCCCCGTCCCGCTCGAACACGAAGTCGTCCTCGGCCACTGTCACGTCGAAGTCGAAACCGTATTGGAAGCCGGCGCAACCGCCGCCGCTCACAGTGACCCGGACGGCCGCGGCGAGCTGGTTTTCCTGTTCCATGAGGAAACGGATGCGCCGGGCCGCATTCTCGCTCAATGTCATGGGTGTCAGTTCGCTCATCATGCGTCGCTTAACCTGCCGAGAAAGATTCTCATCATATGCTACATGTATATAAGAAACCTGGAGCAATTACCAACTTGCCGTAAGCGTTAGTGGCGGTGCAAACAGCATTGCAGGTGACCGGAGCCCGGAGTAGTGTCCCGGCTCATGAACGGCGTTTCGCGTATCGGCGCGCCGTCGCCGGCAGCATACGCATGCGATCCGGCAGCGAGCCGGGGGCGTCTTCACGCGGAACCGGAGAGCGAAACCCGGACACCGTTTCAGCGCGACCGCGACCGGATACTCCATTCGACGGCGTTCCGAAGGCTCAAGCACAAGACCCAAGTGTTCGTCTATCACGAAGGCGATCACTATCGCACGCGTTTGACACATTCCTTGGAAGTCGCACAAATCGCGCGAACCATTGCCCGCACACTTCATTTGAACGAAGACCTTGCGGAAACACTGGCGCTGGCGCACGATCTCGGGCACCCACCCTTCGGGCACGCGGGGGAGGAGGCGCTCGACGGTGTCATGGCTCCCTACGGCGGCTTCGACCATAACGCCCAGACTCTGCGGGTCCTGACCAAGCTGGAGCGGCGCTACGCCGCGTTCGATGGTCTCAACTTGACGTGGGAAACTTTGGAAGGCGTGGTTAAGCACAACGGACCGTTGACGGGCCCCCGTGCAGCCGAGCCCGGTGACGATGATCCACTGCATGAAACTCTCGCGGAATACGTCGCGGTTCACGATCTCGAGCTCTCCACGTTCGCCAGCGCCGAAGCCCAGGTTGCCGCGATTGCCGACGATATCGCCTACAACAATCATGATGTGGATGACGGTCTCCGTGCGGACCTCTTTGATCTTGCCGATCTACGGGACGTTCCCCTCGTTGGGCCGGTGCTTGCCGAGGTCCAAACCTTGTATCCGGAGACTGAGCGGTCGCGAACCGTTCACGAGACCATCCGACGCCTGATATCGCTGATGATCGCGGACGTGGTAGCGGAGTCGCGGTTCCGCCTTGATGCGGCTGCTCCGCGGAACGTCGACGCAATTCGGCAGAGCGATCGGGCGATGATCGGGATGAGTGCTGAAACTATCAAAGGAGATCGCGCCTTGAAGGATTTCCTGTTCGGCAATATGTACCGGCACGTGAGGGTCAACGAGATGTCGGACTATGGGCAGCGAGTCGTCGCCGAGATATTCCGGGAATACCTTGAGAAACCGGAGGCATTGCCGGAGGAATGGCGGGAAAGTGCACGCGAGTCCCGACCCTCGGGACTCCCTCGCCTCGTCTGTGATTTCATTGCCGGAATGACGGACCGTTACGCACTTTCGGAGCATCGTCGTCTATTGCATTGCGAATAAAAATGGATTATTTCAAACATTTAAGATATATTGTTCTTAATTCAGTTGAGAGTTTGATTTCTTCCGGCGCGTTGCCGACGGGGCTCGATCTCGAGTCGATAAATGTGGAGCCGCCACGGGATCCGTCGCATGGCGACGTGGCCACCAACGCGGCCCTCGTGTTGGCCGGGAAGACAGGGCTCAAACCCCGCGAGGTCGCGGAGTTCTTGGCCGCAGCCTTGGACCGCGCTTCGGAGTTGTCGGAGGTCAGCGTGGCTGGCCCCGGGTTCGTCAACATTCGACTTAGTGATGCCTTCCTGCACGACCGCCTCCGCGATGTACTGGATGCGGGGACGTCCTATGGCGACTCTGATCTCGGACAGGGCCAGGCGGTCAACGTGGAGTATGTGTCGGCGAATCCGACGGGCCCACTGCACGTGGGGAATGCCCGCGGCGCGGTGTTTGGAGACGCGCTCGCCAACCTCTTGCAGAAGACGGGTTTTCGCGTGACCCGCGAGTACTACATCAACGATGCCGGAACCCAGGTGGATATCCTGGCCCGATCGGCGCATCTCCGTTACCGCGAGGCGCTTGACGAAGACATCGAAGAGATACCTGAAGGCCTCTATCCCGGCGAATACCTGCTTCCCGTAGGTGAACGGCTGGCAGCAGAGTACGGAGACAGATGGCTGAAGGAAGACGAAGATAAATGGTTGCCGAACCTTCGCAAGGCCGCCACGGACGCGATGATGGATTTGATCCGGACCGATCTCGATGCCGTGGGTGCGAACATCGATGTGTTTTCGTCGGAAAGCGAACTTGTAGAGGCCGGCAGGGTGGATGAGGCAGAGAGCCTGTTGGCTGACGAAGGCTTGATTTACGAAGGAGTCCTCGAAGCGCCCAAAGGAAAATTGCCCGAACATTGGGAGCCGCGCGAACAGACATTGTTCAGATCCACGGCTTTTGGTGACGACGTCGACCGGCCTCTCAAGAAGTCAGACGGCAATTGGACCTACTTCGCGAGCGATGTCGCCTATCACCGCGACAAGATCGCGCGTGGCTTCAACACCATGATCGACGTCTGGGGAGCGGACCATGCGGGCCACGTGAAGCGCATGAAAGCGGCCGTGGCGGCTTTGTCCGGAAATGCTGCCGAGTTGGATGTCAAACTATATCAGTTGGTGAAGCTCAGCCGTGGCGGTGAGCCGGTTCATATGTCGAAGCGAGCCGGAAGCTTCGTGACGATCAGCGACATCGTCGACGAGGTTGGAAAGGACGTGGTGCGTTTCATCATGTTGACGCGGAAGAACGACGCTCCGCTCGATTTCGACTTCGCGGCCGTGACCGAGCAATCCCGTGACAACCCGGTGTTCTACGTGCAGTACGCGCACGCCCGGGCCTGCTCTGTCCTACGCAATGCGGCCGGGATCCTGCAGTGTGAAACCGACGGTAAGGCCTTGAGTCGGGCCAATCTTGATCGCTTGACCCATGGAGATGAGCTTGCTTTGATCAAATTGCTCGGCGGTTGGCCCCGCCTGATCGAGACTGCGGCGGAGGCCCATGAGCCTCATCGCATCGCGTTCTATATCCACGACGTCGCGTCGGCGTTTCATCAGTTCTGGAACAGGGGCAAGGAGGACCCGGCTTTGCGCTTCATTGTCGATGAAGACGCGGAACTCACCCTTGCGCGGGCGGCGCTGGTGAGAGGCGTGGCGACGGTGATTGCCAGCGGGCTCCAGGTGATGGGCGTGGAACCGGTGGAAGAGATGCGCTAGATGGCCTCCGATTCCACCCAGCCTCCGCATGGTCCGCCCCCCGCCTACCTACGCGAGGGCCGGACCGAGTCGCCGGAACAGGAAGAGCGTTCCGCACCGGAAGATACGGTAGGCCGCCGGTGGGGCGTCCCCGCTTTGATCGCTTGGGTCACGCTGTCCGCCATTGCCGGCGCGCTTTGGTTCGCCTACGAACAGGGTGTCCGCAAGGGTGTGGAAACGGCACCTCCGTTGGTCAAGGCGGACTCTGGTCCGGTCAAGGTTCCTCCTGACGATCCGGGTGGGCTCGAGGTTCCGCATCAGGACAAGCAAATCTACGAGCGCATGGCGGGCGGCGAGGCGACCGAGGAAGAAGAGGTCCGCCTGCGGCCGGAACCCGAGCAGCCCGTACCAAGGGAGAAGTTGCTGGGGTCGTCCGTTGCCGATGAGAATTCGGTGGGGAAGGCAATCGTGCCGTTCCCGCCACCGCCAAAATCGACTGACGCCAGGTTAGGGAGTTCATCTGCTGGACCGGCGGCGGCGAAGACGGAGGAAACAGCTGCCCGAGAACCGCCGGCCGGTCGGGCCGTGCGCTCACCTCCGCCGGTTCCCCGGGTCTCCGATGAAACGGCGCAAGAACCCGCGCGGCAACCGTCGGCCGCACCACGGCGGCCGCAACGGACAGAGGCGGTCCAGACCAGCGCCTCTGATCCCGCGATCTTGTCGAGCTTTCGCGTCCAGCTCGGCGCCTACCGAAGCGCCGACGCCGCCGAAGGTGGGTGGAACCGGTTGATCGCAAGCGAGGAGTCGCTCCTCGGATCCCTCGATCACGTCGTGGTGCGCGTCGATCTCGGGGACCGGGGAATCTACTACCGGTTGCAAGCGGGTCCGCTCGATGGTCCAGGAGCCGCCCGCGCCATGTGCGACAGGCTCCAGCAACGTAAGCTCGGCTGTCTGGTTGTCCGTCCCGCCGCCAGGTGACCGAACGGCTCGCCGCCATACTGGGGTGCGCCGGTGAGGAACTTACCGAACCCGAGCAGGTCTTGTTTCGCGAGACGAGGCCGGTCGGCCTGATCCTGTTTTCACGCAACTGCCGCTCGCCCGAGCAGGTACGTCGTCTGACCGATTCGTGGCGCGAGGCCGTGGGAACGGACGATGGTCTGGTGCTGATCGACCAGGAAGGGGGGCGCGTGCGTCGGCTGGGGCCGCCCCATTGGCGCCCGCCGCCCGCCGCGGCCGAGTTTGGTCGTCTCGCAGCGGGAGACAGCGGTCTCGCTGCAGAGCTGGCCCGCCTCAACGCACAGCTCATCGCCGCGGACCTACGACCCCTTGGAGTCAATGTCGATTGTATTCCCGTCCTGGACGTGCCGGCACCTGGTGCCCACGACGTGATCGGGGATCGGGCCTTTGCCGCCGACCCCGACCTTGTCGCGGCGCTCGGCCATGCGACCTGCGACGGGCTCGAGGCGGGCGGCGTGCTGCCCGTCATCAAGCACATCCCGGGCCACGGCCGCGCCGAAATCGACAGCCACGAGGCGCTCCCCATCGTCACCGCGGACCGAGAGGACCTCGATCGCCTCGATTTCGCGCCCTTCCGCTCGCTTTCGGACGCGCCGCTTGCCATGACCGCGCACGTCGTGTTCACCACCCTTGACAGGAACCGCCCCGCTACAACCTCTCCTGACGTGATCGGGCTCATTCGTGATGACATCGGGTTCGGCGGCTTGTTGATGACCGATGATCTATCTATGAATGCTCTGCCGGGTGACATGAGAGACCGCACCCTGGCCGCCCGGGCGGCCGGTTGTGATGTGGCGTTGCATTGCAATGGGGACGCGGACGAGATGGCGTCGGTGGCCGAGCATGCCGGTCCGCTCGATAAGGCCGGACGGCAGCGGCTCGACGCAGCCCTAGGGCGACTGAGTGAGCCGGAATTCCTCCATGTCCCGGCTGCCGTTTCGCGCATCGATGAAGCATTGGACCGGGCGGAAAGAGGCGGACCATCGTGATCGCGGATCTCGCCTACGAGGCATCGGTTTGGGTCGTACCCGTCCTGATCGCCATCACCTTCCATGAGGCCGCCCACGGCTATGTCGCCTGGAAGCTCGGTGACGACACGGCCTATCGCATGCGCCGCGTGTCGTTCAATCCGTTCCGTCACATCGATTCCTTCGGTACGGTCCTGCTGCCGGCTCTCCTGCTGTTCCTGTCCGGCGGACGGATCATGTTCGGCTACGCCAAACCCGTTCCCGTCAATTTCGGTCGGCTCAACAGCCCACGGCGGGACATGATCCTGGTAGCCCTGGCGGGACCAGCGGCGAATCTGGCGTTGGCAGTCATTTCGGCCGTTCTGTTCCATTTCCTCCAGCTGTTTCCGCATGACGTCAGCATGTGGCTGGCGGAGACCCTGCGCCGGTCGTTGCTCCTCAATCTCGTCCTCGCCGTCTTCAACATGCTGCCCTTGCCGCCACTCGACGGCGGTCGCATCGCGGTCGGCTTGCTTCCGCGCGCCCTGGCATTGCAGTTCGCCAGACTCGAGCGCTATGGCATGTTGATCCTGATCCTGCTGCTCTTCATTTTGCCCACGCTGAGCGGCCAGTTCGGTATGGGGGTCAACCTGTTCGACGTCGTGATTTGGCCGCCTGTCGAGTTGCTGTATAGTCTGATCATCGTGTTGACTGGGCACGTATAGGTACCTTGAACGCTGATCCTGGAGACGACGTTTGGTCTGACCCGGTTCGGGATGACCCGGACGATGTGGCGTTGGTCGTCGATATCGACGGCTACGAGGGTCCGCTGGACCTTCTACTGGTCCTCGCGCGGTCCCAAAAAGTTGATCTCACCCGGATCTCGATTCTACAGCTCGCCGAGCAGTATTTGGCGTTCATCGCCCAAGCGCGGCGTCTCAGTATCGAAGTTGCCGCCGACTACTTGGTTATGGCGGCTTGGTTGGCCTACCTCAAATCCCGCCTGCTGCTTCCCGAAGTAGAGGATGAAGACGTACCCACCGGGCCGGAGCTCGCCGCCCATCTGTCGTTCCAGTTGCAGCGCCTCAGGGCCATGCGGGAGGCCGGGGTACGGATCATGGATCGCGACCGGCTGGGCCGCGACGTTATCCAACGTGGACAGCCGGAGGGGGTTCGGATCATCCGGAATTCGATCTACGAGGTTTCGGTGTTCGAGTTTCTCCGCGCCTATGCGGGTCATCGGGCACGGGCCGCGAACGAGCCACTCAGTATTGCGGCGCGCGAGCTTTATTCGGTGGAACAGGCGCACGAACGCCTGCGCCGGGTTCTCGGCGACCTTCCGGGCTGGGAGCGCCTCGAAACGTTCTTGCCGCCTGAGATCAAGGGAAGCGTGCTCTACCGTTCCGCGGTCTCCGCTATGCTCGGTGCCGGTCTCGAGATGGCCAAGGAGGGGCAGGTGGAGTTGCGTCAGGCTCAGACCTTCGGCCCGATCTACATGCGGCGCAAGCGACCGGGGCAGAGCACCCCGGATGAGGTGTGAGGACTCGCGGCGGAATGAGTATCGACCCGCAGCACCTCCGCATGATGGAAGCCCTTTTGTTCGCGGCGGCCGAGCCGCTGGACGAGGCGAGCCTCATCGCGCGCCTGCCTGAGGACATCGATGTGCCGGCCACGCTCGAAGCGCTTCGGAAGGCGTACCGAGAGCGGGGCGTCAATCTCGTGCAGGTAGCGGGCAAGTGGACCTTGCGCACGGCGCCCGATCTCAAATTCCTGCTCCAGAAGGAGACTCAAGTCACCCGGCGCCTCAGCCGTGCCGCTGTCGAAACGCTGGCCATCACCGCCTATCACCAGCCCGTGACGCGGGCCGAAATCGAGGAAATTCGGGGCGTGGGGCTGAGCCGCGGCACGTTGGACCTGCTGTTGGAGATCGGCTGGATCAGGCCCAAGGGACGCCGGCGTACCCCCGGCCGGCCGGTGACTTACGGGACCACGGACGAGTTCCTGGTGCATTTCGGATTCAACGCCATCGACGAATTGCCGGGACTGGACGAGCTCAAGGCATCGGGCCTGCTTCAGCCGCGTCCTCCGTCTTCGATGATCGAGGAGGCGCGGGTCCAGGCGGCGCGTGAGAGGGAGGACGGCGACGAGCCGGGAGGCGACGCCGAGATCACCGAGTTCCCGCGGCCGGTCGATTAGGGCGGTTTACATTTGCGTATCCGAAGCCTCGCCTCGGCGTAGCCTCCGGCGCAGTCGGGTGAGCGAGAGGGGTTGTGCCGCTTGGAGTTCGTCCATTCCTGACATTTCAATCTCTGCAAGTAATAGTAATTTGCAGGAACGAAGTAATTCTATATGTTCATCGTCATAAAGTCCGTAGCGCGATAGCCGTGCGGCCTCTCTCGCGACAAGAATGCCGGGCTGGAAATGAACCGTGACCACGGTTGGTGAAACCGTTCGTACGTCGCCGTGGCGGTTAAAGCCCAACTTGAACCGCCATAGAAGCCGCGATGCGGCTCGCCGGTCCGTTGCCGCGGGCGAAAAGGAATGCTGGAGCGGTTCCAGCCGAACTGGAACCTCTGCAGCGGCTGTCGGCCGGGAACTGTTCGTTCTACGGAGGGTCGCGGCGCAGGTATGGCCGGGGCAGTCACTGGCTTGAGTTCATGGTCGGTCTTCGCCTTGAACACATCACCCACGCCTTCCACGGCAAGGTTGCCGTCGACGACGTCAGCCTCGAAGTCGACAAGGGAGAGGTGGTGTGCTTGGTGGGCCCCTCCGGTTGCGGCAAGACGACGACGTTGCGAATCGCCGCGGGTCTCGAGGAAGTGCAGAGCGGCCGGGTCACCGTCAACGACCGCTTGGTCGGCGACGACGGTCGTCATGTGCCCCCGGAGATGCGGGGTGTCGGTCTCGTCTTCCAGGACTATGCGCTGTTTCCCCACCTTCGGGTACTGGAGAACGTTGCTTTCGGTATGACCGATGGTCCGTCGGCCCGCGCGCGCCGCGTGGCGGCGAACAAAATGCTGGATCGGGTCGGACTGGCGCATCTCGCGAACGCTTTTCCACACACGCTGTCGGGAGGTGAGCAGCAGCGCGTCGCCTTGGCCCGCGCGCTCGCACCGAAACCTGCTCTCATGTTGATGGATGAGCCGTTTTCCGGTCTCGACATCGGACTGCGCGATCGCATTCGCGACGACACGCTGTCGTTGCTCAAGGAACTCGGCACGGCGACGCTTCTGGTTACTCACGATCCGGAGGAGGCCATGCGCATGGCTGACCGTATCGCCCTGATGCGTGAAGGCCGACTCGTCCAGGAAGGTGCGCCGGACCGCGTCTACAGAGAACCCGACGGTCCGTTCTGCTGTACATTTTTCAGTAAAGTCAATAGCTTAAAGGGAATTGTTGAGAATGGATCCGTACGGACCCAGTTGGGGAGGCTTGAAGCCGATCATCTTTCCGAGGGAACCGCCACGCAGGTTCTCGTGCGACCCGAGGCGATACAGCTCGGCGATCTCGGCGGGCCAGAGTCGGATTCGGTCATCGCGACGGTGGTCGAAAGCCGTGTCCTCGGGCCATACAGTTTGGTCTATGTCAGGACCGAGGTCGGAGGACCGGTGTTCGAGGCGCGCGTGACGGGAACGCATCCTCCGAAACCGGACGCGAAGTGTCGGCTAACCTTGGATTCCTCGCAAACATTCGTATTTCCATTGTCATCCGGCTAGTGTAAGAGCAATTCACCACCGGCAAGGCGGACGAGACAATGGGAACATTCAGTATCTGGCATTGGCTGATCGTCCTCGCGGTCGTGCTCATCCTGTTTGGAGGCAGAGGCAAGATCCCGGCGCTCATGGGTGACATCGCCAAGGGGATCAAGAGTTTCAAGAAGGGCATGAAGGAGGAAGCCGTCGCCGACGGTGACGACGCCAAGGTCATCGACGCAGACACCTCCGGGGCTGTCCGTTCGGAGGTCGAAAAAGACAAGGCCGCCAGCGGCTAGAACCGCGAGGTTGGGACTCGCCTGGCGCGGCGGTTCCCGTGCGGCGCGATGTTGGATATCGGCTGGCCCGAGCTCTTCCTGATCGCTGTGGTCACGATCATTGTCGTCGGACCCAAGGAACTTCCGCGCGTGGTGCGCACGGTGAGCGGCATGATCCGCAAGATGCGTGGCTTGGCCGGGGAGTTCCAGTCGACCCTCGACGATATGGCGCGCGAAGCCGATCTCGAGGATATCAAGAACGAGATCGAGCAGGTGAGCGAGGTCGACGTGGCGGACGAGTTCAAGGCCGCGGTCGACCCGTCCGGCACCATGGATGGGGCGTTCGATCTCGACGAGCCGTCTCCCGCGGGCTCCGGCGATGTCGAGAATTCGATCTTGGCGGACGACGATCGGGAGAGACCGCCCCCGGATGAGGCGGTTGCGGACATCGTAAGCGGAGCCGTGGAGGGCGGCGTGGATCCCGTGCCGGAGGTCGTCGACGAAGGAGACGAGAAACATACGGCGGCTCGGACCGACGCGGAGCCCGCGGTGTTGGACGACGCCGAACCGCCGGTTGAGGACGCGGCCGAGCATCGGTCGGGGACATGATGGCCGAATCGGACGCCGAGGAGGAACGGATCGAAGAACGGCGCATGCCGCTGATCGATCATCTGATCGAACTGCGCCGGCGTCTCTTTCACTCCCTGATCGCGCTGCTGATCACGTTTCTGATCTGCTTTTACTTCGCGAATCCGATTTTCGATTTCCTGGTGGAGCCGCTGGCAGCCCTGTGGGAGGGCGAAGAGGAGCGTCGTCTCATCTACACGGCCCTGCACGAGAAGTTTTTCACCAACATCAAGGTGGCCTTCTTCGCCGCCCTGTTCTTCTCGTTCCCGCTGGTGGCGAGTCAGGTCTGGCTGTTCGTCGCGCCGGGCCTCTACAGGAACGAAAAGATGGCCTTTCTGCCGTTTCTGGCGGCGACTCCCGTCCTTTTCCTTCTCGGCGCGGCAATGGTCTATTACATCGTCATGCCCGTGGCTTGGCAGTTTTTCGCGAGCTTCCAGCAATTCGGTGCCGAGGGGGCGCTTCCTATCGAGCTCCTGCCCAAGGTCGGCGAATACCTGAGCCTTGTGATGCGGCTCATCTTCGCCTTCGGGATCAGCTTCGAGCTCCCGGTGCTGATCACTCTTCTGGCGCGCGTCGGTCTCGCCACGTCGGATGGCCTCAAGAACAAGCGGCGCTACGCGATCGTCCTCGCCTTTGTTGCTGCTGCCATCCTCACTCCGCCCGATCCGCTGAGCCAAGTCAGCCTCGCCGTGCCCATCGTCCTGCTCTACGAGATCTCGATTCTATGTGCGCGCATGGTCGAGAAGAAATACGAGAAGAAGGCCGCCGAGGAGGCGGTTTAGAGGCCCCTCCGGCATTTCGCCTTTGGGCGCACTGCGGCCGGTGTGGGTCCCTACGCGACGCGGTTGGCCCGTGACCCGCGAATCGCCATCCCTGCGGTCGTGGGCACGCAACTTGCCAGTTCGGGATCGCGGATTATGCCCCTGGGGTCACGGTCTTCGCGAACCGCCTGGATCTGCTCCTTCAGGATCTTGCGGAACATGACGACTCCTTGATCCGACGTGGCGAGATTCTCCAGGCCGTGGATGGCGATCGGCCCCTGACCTTCCTGGGCTTCCTTGTCGTCCGGGTTTCGCTGTGTGTACTCGTAGTCCACTTCCTCGCGCGAGAGCGCCGACAGCCTGATTCGCTCGGCATCGGCGATTTCGTGCTCGCCTTCCGGCATCCAGTAGATGCAGGCCTGCCACTGGTTGGTATCGTCGATGGGGATGCAGTAGTAGACGCACCGGGGCCTTGCCGACTCCGGCCCGTCGAGGTCCGGTTCGTCCGTCCACAGCACGAAGGCCATGGGCATCAGCATTTCCCAAGTCATCTCGAATTCGCGCCCGTCAGGCAGGGGGTAGGCCATGACGGCGCGCATGCCGAGGTCGATCTCTTCGTAGTCGAGTCGTGTCGGCATGGCGGCATAAATTTCCGAGGGAAACTGCGGCTCGCCGTGACGCATGTGCAGCCAATAGACGTGCAAGATGTCCATGATGTTTTCCTGGCTCTGGAGCCAGTTGCACTCGGATGCGCCGCCGACCCGCGGGCCGATCCAGGCATTGAGCGTCCCACCGTCGTGCACCAGGACGTCGTACTTGGGAAACTCGGGGACCTTACCCGGCGGCCCCATGTAGGCGAAGAGGAGTCCGCCGAACTCCTGCACCGGATAGCCGGGCTGCTGGATGCGCTCCTTCTGCGTGCTGTCGGCCGGCTCAAGCGGCATCTCGAGGCAGTTGCCTTCGACGTCGTAGAGCCATCCGTGGTAGCAGCAGCGGATGCCCTCGGGCTCGATGCGGCCGTACTCGAGGGATACGCCCCGATGGCTGCAACGGAAGAACAGCAGACCTGGGCGTCCGTTTCCATCCCGGAATGCCACCAAGTCCTCGCCCAGGATGCGCACCCGCTTCGGCACGTCTTTCAGGTCCTCCGAGAGGCAGATGGGCTGCCAGAAACGCCGCATCAGCTCTCCGCAGGGCGTACCCGATCCGACGTGCGTCAGTTCGGGGTCTTCTGCCGGAATTTCCAGACCGTATGCGCTCCGCATCGATATCTCCCTGGAATCCGAACGGCCTCAGGCGATCAAATCCGTGCACATGGTATCCGCACCCAGCGCGAAGTCGCTCGGAACCACGGACTGCTCCTTCAGTTCCGCTACGACCACCGACAGGAATGCCTCGTCGACGGTCGTGTCGGAGGTCCAATTGGGTGTATCCCGCCGGATCGCACGTTCGATGTCTTCTGCGAGAAATTCCGGGAATTTCCCGTCCAGAACCTCGGCGGCCTCGTCCATGTGGTCCATCGCGTACCGGACGCAGCGTGCGTAGTCCCGCACTAGGTGCGCGACCAGCTCGGGCTCGCTTTCCAGCAACCGTCGGCGTGCGTAGACGCAGATACCGAAGTTTGAGGGGTTGATCACCTCGCGGCCCTCGATCAACACTCGCCATCCGTGGGCGCGCTCCGCGTAGCTGACATGGGGTTCGCACAGTACCGCCGCCGCGAGGTCTCCAGCCCCGAGCTCGTCTGTGATGCGCGTGTAGTTTTCGAGG
>JAGWAU010000135.1:0-325 GCA_021296255.1 Alphaproteobacteria bacterium
ATTCGCAGACCGGCAAGCGGGAACGTCTCGAGTTGATCGACTCGTTCATCGCCGCGTACAAGTCCCGCTACAACGACATCGCGGACGCGATTACGGCGGAGATGGGCGCGCCCAGGAGCCTGTCCACAAAGGCGCAGGCCGCCATGGGCGTGGTCATTGCCAAGACCGCACGCCGGCTTTTAGAGAATTTCGAGTTCGAGGAGCGGCGCGGCGCCACGATGATTCGCCGCGAACCGATCGGGGTCTGCGGATTCATTACGCCGTGGAACTGGCCGATCAACCAGATCACGCTGAAGGTCCTGCCGGCGCTGGCGGCCGGTTGCAC
>JAGWAU010000135.1:418-2279 GCA_021296255.1 Alphaproteobacteria bacterium
ACGGGCCCGGGGTGGGCCAGGCCATCGCCGCTCATCCCGACATCGACATGGTCTCGTTTACCGGTTCCACCCGGGGAGGAATCGCGGTGGCCGCCACGGCGGCCGGAACGGTCAAGCGCGTCAGTCAGGAACTGGGAGGAAAGTCGCCCAACATCATCCTGGACGAGGCCTCGCTGGAACAGGGCGTGATCAACGGCATGCGCAATGTCTGCATGAACACCGGACAGTCGTGCAACGCCCCTACCAGGCTGCTGGTCCCGGCCGAACTTCACGACAAGGCCGTGGAAATCTCGGTGGCCTCCGCCTCACGGGCGCGAATCGGCGATCCCGGGTCCGAGAACACGACCATGGGCCCGCTGGTCAGCGAAACCCAGTTCAACAAGGTGCAGGGACTCATCGCCAAGGGCATCGAGGAAGGAGCAACGCTGGCGATGGGCGGTCCGGGCAGGCCCGACGGCCTGGAAAGGGGCTATTACGTCAAGCCGACGGTGTTCGGCAACGTGAGCAACGACATGACGATCGCACGCGAGGAGATATTCGGCCCGGTGCTGTGCGTAATTCCCTACGACGTTGCGATCGCCAACGACACGGAATACGGCCTGGCGGCTTACATCTGGGGCGAGGACCTTGAACAGGCGAGGAAGGTCGCGGCGCAACTGCGCGCGGGCCAGGTCTGTCTCAACGGCAATTCCGGCGATTTCAGTGCGCCTTTCGGCGGCTACAAGCAGTCGGGCAACGGCCGGGAATCCGGTCGCGAAGGCCTGGAGGAATTCCTCGAGACGAAAGCCGTCCTCGGCTACGAACAGGCCGCCTGAATCTAGCCTCTCAATCACTACGCTTGGCGCTAACCCTGCGCGCGCACAGCAACACCTCTCTGCCGGGAGACGCATGAATCCATCCTGGAGCTTGGCTGCGCCATCCCTGGCGCAGACACTCCCGGCAGAGAGGTGTTGCTATACGCGCTCTAGTTTTCCGGGGAAGTGAGGGAGCGGGCGACGCGGAGGCCGAAGAAGGTGTAGTGGATGTCCTCCGGGCTGCCGGTCCGGGCGCGTAATCCAGCTGCCGCCGCGCACGCTTCGCCGCTCGCACTGGCCCGGCGGCACGGCAATCGCGGAACCGTCCTTCGGCAGTTCGGCCGTATAAGGCTCCACGTAGCAGTCTTCCACCCATTCCCAGACATTGCCGGCCACGTCATGCAGGCCAAAGGCGTTCGGCCTGAACATGCCGACCGGGGCAAGCGTCGGGTAACCGTCGTCGCAATCCGCCGCCTGCCAATCGAAATCATGAACGGGGGCCGCGCTTGCGTCATAAACGTTGGCATACTCGCAGGCCGGGCCCGGATCTTCTCCCCAGGTGAATGCTCCGGGCGATCCCGCCCGGGCCGCATATTCCCATTCCGCTTCGGTGGGAAGCCGATCCGGGCGAGCCAATCGACATAGGCGCGCGCGTCCAGCCAACTTACGCAGGCCACGGGATGTTCCGGTTCCGACACCTGGTCCAGCCGCAGATCGGCCCAATTCGTTTCGGGATGGTTCTGCCATTCACCGTCGAATTTGCCACGGCAGCCCGGTGTGACTTCGTAGCCCGTGGCGGACACAAAGTCTTCGAACTGTGCGTTCGTTACCTCATATTTGCCCATTGCAAAGTCGCGCTCGACGCGCACTGTACGGGGCGGGCCCTCCGGGCGGCCCTCCTCGCCGCCTTCCGCTCCCATGACGAACTCGCCGGCTCGCACCAGGATCATTTCCGGGCACTGGTCGCAGTCCCGAAATGATGCTTGGGAACCGCCCTCCGCAGCCGCCGCTCCGACAGTCAGACTGAACAACGTCAACAGAAACAGGCGATGCACGCGTGCTTCTCC
>JAGWAU010000135.1:2481-2801 GCA_021296255.1 Alphaproteobacteria bacterium
GCCGAGCCGTCCGTCGGCGTGTCTTCCGGATAGAGTACCTCGTAGCAATCCTCCACCCATTCCCAGAGATTGCCGGTCATGTCATACAGACCGAATCCGTTGGGCTCGAAACTGCCGACCGGCGCCAGGGTCGAATGACCGTCGTCGCAATTGATCAGGGGCCAGATAAAGTTGTGCACGGCATGCGCGCTCAGATCGTACATGTTGGCGTAGGTGCAGCCCTCGTCGGGATCTTCTCCCCAGTGGTACCAGTCACCGGCGCCGACACGCGCCGCATACTCCCACTCCGCTTCACTGGGCAGACGATAGTCCTGGCCGCT
>JAGWAU010000135.1:3198-3853 GCA_021296255.1 Alphaproteobacteria bacterium
TTCATGGATGTGTTCCAGGTGATGTGTCTCGCGGACAAGTTTATTTCACGCCTACCCCCGGGACGCCGTTCCCTCATTCGGGCAGGGACCGGGCGACGCGAAAGCCGAAGATGGAGTAGCGCAGGTCCTCGGGATCGCGGCCTCGGAACGCAAGCCGTTGCCGGCTGATGCGCGAAGTCCAGCTCCCGCCCCGAACGCTGCGCCGGTCGCACTGCCCGGGCGGCGGGCCGTACGAGCTTCCGTCCACCGGAATATCGGCGGGATATGGCGCTTCGTAGCAATCCTCAACCCATTCCCAGAGATTGCCGGCCACATCGTGCAGGCCGAAGCCATTCGGCTGCAGGCGGCCCACCGGCGCCAGCATCGCGAAACCGTCATCGCAATCCGCGGGCTGCCAGCTGTATCCGTGCATGGCTTGCGCGCTCGAGTCATAAACGTTGGCCTGGCTGCAGGCCTGGTCGGGGTCCGCTCCCCAGGGGAAATCGCCGCTCACGCCGCCGCGCGCCGCATACTCCCATTCCGACTCGCTGGGAAGCCGGTATGGCTGGCCGCTCGTTTCGGCCAGCCAGGCGACATAGGCGCGCGCGTCCAGCCAGTTGACGCAGGCCACCGGGTGGTCCGCCTGCCACTCCTGGCCGGTCCGGAGATCGGTCCA
>JAGWAU010000008.1:0-59060 GCA_021296255.1 Alphaproteobacteria bacterium
GCCGTGTCGTTGGTGGTGAGCAGCTGCAGCACCTCTCCTTCGGCGATCACGGCGGACGCCGAGGCGAGGATGTCGAGCACCCGGAGCGAGCCGTCCTCGACCATGAGCTGGAAGGCCCGGCTGAACAGGAAATCCCCTACCAGGACGCTGGCCTGGTTGCCCCACACGGCGTTGGCGGTGGCGTTGCCGCGGCGCAGGTCGCTCTCGTCGACCACGTCGTCGTGCAGGAGCGTCGCCGTGTGGATGAACTCGACGCAGGCCGCCAGCTTCACGTGGCGCAGGCCGGGGTAGCCGCACATGCGGGTACAGGCGAGCGTGATCAGCGGGCGGAGGCGTTTGCCGCCGGCGGCGATGATGTGGCCGGCAAGCTCGGGGATCAACGGCACGCGGCTGTGCATGCGCGCGAGGATGACCTTGTTGACCTCGGCGAGATCTTCGCCCACAAGGGTCTTCAGATTGTCGAAGGCCCGCCGCGACGGCGGATCAGGCTGTTGCGCCAGAGAGACGACTGTGGCCACGACCGGCTCCGTGCTTGACCTTGTTCGAAAGCGCGGGCGAGCATAGTGACGCCCCTCCCCAACGGCAACCCGGCCCCCATGATCGAGCTGCTGCGAACCAACGACCCGGTGCTGATCTCGTGGCTGCGCGCCCTCCTGGCGGACGACGGGATCGAGGCCATCATTCTCGACTCCCACATGTCCGTGATGGAAGGCAGCATCTCAGCCATCCCGCGCCGGGTCATGGTGCGCGACGAGCACGCCGCCCGCGCCCGCCGGCTGCTCGACGCCGCCGGCATAGACCATGACCGATCGAGCATCGTCTGAGCTCGCCGGCGGCGGGACCACGGAGGACGCGCTGCTCGGGGGGCAAATCCGCCTCCGCCAGCCGGCGGACGGCTATCGCGTGGCCGTCGATCCGGTCCTGCTCGCGTCGGCCGTTCCCGCGACGGCGGGCGAGACGGTCCTCGATGCCGGCGCTGGAACCGGCGCGGCGGCGCTGTGTCTCGCCCACCGGGTCGCCGCGTGCCGGGTAACGGGTCTCGAGATTCAGCCGGTCCTTGCGGCGCTGGCGGTCGAGAACGCCGTGCTGAACGGTTTGTCGGATGCCGTGGGGGTGCTCGAGGGCGACGTCTCGGCGCCGCCGCCCGGCATCGGGCCGGCCGGGTTCGATCACGTGATGACCAATCCGCCCTATCTCCGCGCGTCGGAGTCCCGGCTTCCGCCGTCGACGATGAAGGCCATCGCGACCGTCGAGCGAGATGTCGACCTCGCGTCCTGGCTGCGTATCTGTGCGGGCGTGGTCAGGCCGCGGGGAACCGTCACGGTCATTCACCGGGCCGATCGTCTGGACGAGATCGTGCCGGTCTTGAGCGAGTCGTGCGGGGAGCTGGTCGTGTTCCCCCTCTGGCCCAAGAGGGGCGAGGACGCCCGGCGCATGATCGTGCGCGGCACGGTGGATTCCGAGACACCGCTTCGGATCGCTGCCGGCCTCGTGCTCCATGAACGCCACGGCGCGTTTACGCGCGAAGCGGACGCCATCCTCCGCCACGGCGCTCCGCTGGAGCCCTAGTTCGAAAACGCGGTCGGTGCGGGAAAGGTGCCGCGAGGCCCCGCGCGGATTTCCATCGCGCCGATATCGCACTACATTTGGACCGCAATGACCGACACCCCGTTCGCATCGATGCCCAAGCGATTGATCGGCCGCGCCATGCGGCGCGCGCCCGTGGTCGCCGTGCTGCGCCTTTCGGGCGTGATCTCCGCGCCGTCGCGCATTCATTCCGGCCTCAATCTCGGCGCGCTCGCCCCGCACATCGAGGCTGCGTTCCGCCAGCGGCGCCTGCGGGCCGTGGCCCTGGTGGTCAATTCGCCCGGCGGCGCGGCGGCCCAATCCAGCCTCATCGCCCGGCGGATACGGTCCCTCGCCGCGGAGAAGGAGGTTCCCGTCTTCGCCTTCGTCGAAGACGTCGCCGCATCGGGCGGCTACTGGCTCGCGTGCGCCGCCGACGAGATCTATGCCGACGAAAGCTCGATCGTGGGGTCGATCGGCGTGATCGCCTCCGGCTTCGGGTTCGTCGAGATGATGGCGAAGCTCGGCGTCGAACGGCGGCTGCACGCCCAGGGCGACAAGAAGACGCTGCTCGATCCCTTCATCCCGGAGACTCCGGCGGACGTGCGGCGCCTGACCGCGCTGCAGAAAGACATCTTCGAGTCCTTCAAGGACGTCGTGCGCGAACGCCGCGGCGGCAAGCTCACGCTCGGCGAACGCCAGGCCTTCTCGGGCGAGATCTGGACCGGGCGCAAGGCCCTCGAGCACGGACTGATCGACGGGATCGGCGATCTGCGCACGGTGATGCGCGAGCGTTATGGCGAGGACGTCCGTTTCAAGGTGCTGGGCCGGGAGCCGGGCCTGTTGAGCCGCGTCCTGCGCCGGCGTTTCGGCGGCACCGCCGTCGCGGCGCGCGGGTCGCCCCCGGTGCCCGGGAACTGGGCCGACCAGCTCATCTCGGCGCTGGAGGCACGGGCGCTCTGGTCCCGCTTCGGTTTGTGATGTCCACCCCCTCCAGACCTCCCCTCGGTCAGAGGGGAAGAGGGCAAGGTCGATCCGTAAGGATTCCCTTTCCTTGGCAAGGAGAGGGACGGGGTGAGGGTGGAAGGCGATACTTGTAACGGAAATCCCATGTTCGGCATAAGCCTCTCCAAAATCCTTCTCACCGCGGCCGTGGTCTTCGCCGTCTGGTACGGCTTCAAGTACCTGGGACGCCTCGCCAGACCGTCCTCGCGGTCCGGCGACGACGGCGGATCCGCTGCCGCCGATACGGTCGAGGACCTGCGGAAGTGCGAGGTTTGCGGCGCCTTCGTGGCGCCCGGCGTGGCCCCGACCTGCGGCCGTGGCGACTGCCTTCACCGGTGACGCCGGCGGTCGAGAGCTTCCTTGACCATGGCGGGGTCCACGGCTACCTTCCGCCGCGAGCCGGCACCCCCTGCTAAAGACCTGAATTCACGTCGATGAGGAAACCGTTCGATGGCGGCTTCCAGCCCCCCCGCGCATTCCTTTCAGAACCTGATTCTCGAACTTCAGAGGTTCTGGGCGGACCAGGGGTGCGTGATCCTTCAGCCCTACGACATGGAGGTGGGCGCCGGCACGTTCCATCCCGCTACGACGTTGCGTTCCCTGGGGCCGGAGCCCTGGAAGGCGGCGTACGTGCAGCCCTCGCGGCGCCCCGCGGATGGCCGCTACGGTGAGAATCCGAACCGGGTGCAGCGCTTCTACCAGTATCAGGTAATCCTCAAGCCATCGCCCGACGACATCCTGGACGTCTATCTGACGAGTCTTGCCCACATCGGCATCGACGCCGCCGGCCACGACATCCGCTTCGTCGAAGACGACTGGGAGAGCCCGACCCTGGGCGCCTGGGGGCTCGGCTGGGAGGTCTGGTGCGACGGCATGGAGATCTCGCAGTTCACCTACTTTCAGCAGGTGGGTGGGTTCGACTGCGAGCCCGTCTCGGGCGAGATCACCTACGGGCTCGAGCGTCTGGCCATGTACATCCAGGGCATCGACAACATCTTCGATCTCGACTGGAACGGCGTCGAGGGCGAGGGGTGCTTTACGTACGGAGACGTCTACCGGCGCAGCGAGCGCGAGTTCTCCGCTTACAATTTCGAGCGCGCCGATACCGATATTCTGCTCCGGCAGTTCGTCGACGCCGAGGCCGCCTGCGGACAGCTCGTGGAGGCCGGGCTGGCGCTGCCGGCATATGATCAGTGCATGAAGGCCTCGCATCTGTTCAATCTCCTGGATGCGCGCGGCGTCGTCAGCGTCACCGAGCGGGCCGCCTATATCGCCCGCGTGCGGGCGCTCGCCCGGGCGAGCTGCGAGCAATGGCTCGGCCGGGCGGCGGGGGAAGCCTGAACCGTGCCGGAACTGCTGCTCGAGCTCCTGTCCGAAGAGATCCCGGCCCGCATGCAGGCGCGGGCCTCTGCGGATCTCAAGAAACTGGTCGAAGAGGCCCTCGACGAGGCGAACCTCCCGTTCGGGTCCATCGACGCCTACGTCACGCCGCGCCGGTTGACGCTGGTCGCCGACGGCCTGCCCGCGCGGCAGCCGGATATTCGCGAGGAACGTAAGGGGCCTCGCGCCGATGCGTCGGAAAAGGCGATCACCGGGTTCCTGAACTCCGTAGGCCTCGGCCGCGATCAGATCGAGGAACGGGAGACCGGCAATGGCGCCGTCCTGTTCGCCGTGATCGAGCGCCCCGGACGGGACACCGCCGAAGCGCTTGCCGACATCCTGCCCGATTCGCTGAGGAGGCTGCCGTGGCCCAAATCCATGCGCTGGGGCAGCCGGGCTCTGCGCTGGGTCAGGCCGTTGCATGGAATCTTGTGCCTGTTCGATGGTGCCGTCGTCGGATTTGCGTTGGAAGACATCGTTTCCGGGGATACGACCGTCGGGCATCGGTTCCTCTCGCCGCAGCCCTTCTTCGTCGCGGGCTTCGCCGACTACGCGGACAAGCTGAGGCGGGCGCACGTCGTCCTCGACCCCGCGGAGCGGCGCCGGATGATCGCCGGGGGCGCCGAGAAGCTCGCCGCGGCCGAAGGCCTGAAGATCACGTCCGATGACGCGCTGCTCGACGAAGTGACGGGACTGGTCGAGTGGCCGGTGCCGCTGATCGGGCGGATCGACGCGGAATTCATGGACCTGCCGTCCGAGGTGTTGACCGCGACGATGCGCGTGAACCAGAAATATTTCGCGCTGGAAGATGCCGGCGGAGCGATCGCGCCCCGCTTCGTCGTCATCGCCAATACCGAGGCGGTCGACGGTGGCGGGGCCATCGTGGAGGGCAACGAGCGGGTGCTGCGGGCGCGCCTCTCGGACGCGAAGTTCTTCTGGGACCAGGATCGCGGACGGACGCTGGCGAGCCGGGCGCCGGAGCTCGCCAAGATCATCTTCCATGCCAGGCTCGGCACGCTCGACGAGAAGGCCGATCGCATGCAGGCGCTCGCCACCTCGATCTCCAGGCACGTTCCCGGTGCCGACATGGACCGGGTACGCTCCGCGTCGCGGCTGGCCAAGGCCGATCTCGTCACCGGCATGGTCGGGGAGTTTCCCGAGCTGCAAGGCCTGATGGGACGGCACTATGCCCTTAACGACGGCGAGAACGCCGAGGTCGCGGACGCCGTCGCCGAGCACTACGCGCCGCGGGGGCCGCGGGACCGCTGCCCGACGGCGCCGGTCAGCGTCGCCGTGGCCCTCGCCGACAAGATCGACACCCTGGTGGGTTTCTACGCCATCGGCGAGAAGCCGACCGGCTCCAAGGATCCGTTCGCGCTGCGGCGCGCGGCCTTGGGCGTCATCCGCCTGATCCTGCAAAACTCGTTGAGCCTCAAGCTCCGCGGCGTATTCATGAACGCTTACGAACTGTATGCGGAGTCGGCGGTCGCGGGTTCGCGCGCCGACGAGGTCGCGCGCGAGCTCATGGAATTCATCGCCGACCGTCTCAAGGTGCATCTGCGCGACCGGGGGATCCGTCACGACCGGATCACGGCCGTCTTCTCGTTGACGGGCGAGGATGACCTGTTGCGGTTCATGGCGCGAGTCGGCGCTCTCGACGAGTTCCTGGCTGGCGAGGACGGCGAGAACCTGCTGACGGCCTATCGGCGCGCCGCCAACATCGTGCGCATCGAGGAGAAGAACGACGGCGCGGCCTATCAGGGGCGGGCCGACGACGCATTGCTGCGCGAGCGGCAGGAACGAGAGCTGTTCGACGCCCTGGCGGCCTCGGAGAAGGAGATCGCGGAGCGCCTGGCGGCGGAGCAGTACGTCGATGCGATGTCGGCGCTCAGCCGGCTGCGACGCCCGGTGGACGCGTTCTTCGACGACGTCACCGTGAATTGCGGCGAGCCGGACCTTCGCCGCAATCGCTTGTTCCTGCTCTCCCAGATCGGCTCGGCTTTGGAGAGCGTCGCCGATTTTTCCAAGATCGAGGGATAAACGCGGCATGGCGAATTGGGTCTACACATTCGGCGGCGGAAAGGCGGAGGGCCGCGCCGGCCTGCGTGATCTGCTGGGCGGCAAGGGGGCGAACCTCGCGGAGATGGCGAGTCTGGGGCTGCCCGTTCCGCCGGGCTTCACGATCACGACGGAGGTGTGCGCCACCTACTATGAGAACGACCGGCAATACCCCGAGGCGCTCGCCGCCGAGGTCGAAGACGGCATGCGTCACATCGAGTCGGTCGTGGGGTCCCGGTTCGGAGATCCCGAAGACCCGTTGCTCGTTTCCGTGCGCTCCGGCGGCCGTGCCTCCATGCCCGGCATGATGGATACCGTGCTCAACCTCGGACTGAACGACGAGACCGTCGACGGCATGGCGCGGAAGAGCGGTGACGAGCGCTTCGCCTTGGACTCCTACCGCCGGTTCATTCAGATGTACTCCGACGTCGTGCTGGGCGTCGACCACGGGGACTTCGAGGACCTGTTGGACGCCCACAAGGATCGCAAGGGATATCTGCTCGATATCGACCTTGATGCGGACGACTGGCGTCAGGTCGTCCACGCCTTCAAGGCGAAGGTCGAGGAACGTCTCGGGTCGCCCTTCCCGCAGGACGTCCAGGAACAGCTCTGGGGCGCGGTCGGGGCGGTGTTCGGGTCGTGGATGAACCGCCGCGCCATCACCTACCGCCGTCTGCACCGCATTCCCGACGACTGGGGCACGGCCGTGAACGTGCAGGCCATGGTCTTCGGCAACATGGGGGACGACTGCGCCACCGGCGTGGCGTTCACCCGCGATCCTTCGACCGGCGCAAGGCGCTCCTACGGCGAATACCTGGTGAACGCGCAGGGTGAGGACGTCGTCGCGGGCATCCGGACGCCCCAGCACCTGACGATCGCGGCCCGCGAGGCCGACGGGTCCAAGTTGCCGGCCATGGAAGAGACCATGCCCGAGGTCTTCGAGCAGCTCACGGAGGTATTCCGGAAACTGGAGACCCACTACCGCGACATGCAGGACATCGAATTTACGGTGCAGCGCAACAAGCTCTGGATGCTGCAGACCCGGTCCGGCAAGCGGACAGCGCGGGCTGCCCTCAAGATCGCCGTCGACATGGCGGAGGAGGGCCTGATCACGCCCCCCGAAGCGCTGGCGCGGATCGACGCCGCGTCGCTTGACCAGTTGCTGCATCCGACTCTGGATCCCGATGCCGAGCGGGACGTGCTCACCAAGGGTCTCCCGGCTTCGCCGGGCGCGGCGTCGGGTGCCGTCGTGTTCTCGTCCGACGACGCCGAGCATCTGGCGGCGGAGGGAGACAAAGTCATCCTCGTGCGCATGGAGACCAGCCCCGAGGACATCCACGGCATGCACGCCGCGCAGGGCATTCTGACGAGCCGGGGCGGCATGACCAGCCACGCCGCGGTCGTGGCCCGTGGTATGGGCCGGCCCTGCGTGTCGGGTGCCGGCGCGCTCCATATCGACGACGCCGGACAGTGCCTGACCGTCGGCGGCCGGACGGTCTCCAAGGGCGATATTATGACCATCGACGGGTCGACCGGCGAGGTCATGGTCGGCGAGGTCAAGATGATGCAGCCCGAACTGTCGGGGGACTTCGCCAAGGTGATGGCCTGGGCCGACGAGGCCCGGCGTCTCGAGGTCAGAACCAATGCGGAGACGCCGACCGACGCGCGGACGGCGCGTGATTTCGGCGCCGAAGGCATCGGACTCTGCCGGACCGAGCATATGTTCTTCGATGCCGACCGGATCGTCGCGGTCCGCGAGATGATCGTCGCCAACGATGAGGAGGGACGGCGGGCGGCCCTCGACAAGATCCTGCCCATGCAGCGGGACGATTTCGCCGAGATCTTCCGAATCATGGCCGGACTACCGGTCACGGTACGCCTGTTGGATCCCCCGCTGCACGAATTTCTGCCGCACACGGACGGGGAGATCGGCGACGTGGCGGCGGCAGCCGGCATGGACCCGGCCGTGCTGCGCCTCCGCGTCAATCAACTGCGGGAATCCAACCCCATGCTCGGTCACCGGGGATGCCGCCTGGGCATCACCTACCCCGAGATCTACGAGATGCAGGCGCGGGCGATCTTCGAGGCCGCGCTCGACGTGGGCGCCGAGCTCGGCGCGACCGTCGAGCCCGAGGTCATGCTGCCGCTGATCGCGACGCGCAAGGAGTTCGACATGCTGCGCGCCAAGGTCGACCGCGTGGCGGACCAACTGACGGTGGAGCGGGGCGAGCGTCCGGCCTACCTCGTCGGCACGATGATCGAGCTGCCGCGCGCGGCATTGCGGGCCGGCGAGATCGCGGAGGGAGCCGAATTTTTCAGTTTCGGCACCAACGACCTGACTCAGACGA
Source organism: Alphaproteobacteria bacterium (assembly GCA_021296255.1). Lineage (GTDB taxonomy): Bacteria > Pseudomonadota > Alphaproteobacteria > UBA2966 > UBA2966 > UBA2966. The sequence continues at coordinate 8,358 of JAGWAU010000008.1, forward strand.
CCTTCGGGATCAGCCGCGACGACGCGGCCGCGTTCCTCGACGACTATATCCGGCACGAGATCTTCGTCGGCGATCCCTTCGTCAGCCTGGATGTCGACGGCGTGGGCGAACTGGTCGAGATCGCCGCCGAACGGGGCCGCGGGTCGCGGTCCGATCTCAAGCTCGGAATCTGCGGCGAGCACGGCGGCGACCCGGCCTCGGTCGCGTTCTGCCATCGCATCGGCCTGGACTACGTATCGTGCTCCCCCTATCGGGTGCCCATCGCCCGCCTCGCCGCCGCCCAGGCCGCGTTGGGGGACGACTGACGATAACGCTGCGGTTGTGAGCGGTCGTGATGACACGGAGCAAACTCGACCGGCTGTTGGTCCAGATCCGGGCCTGCCGGATCTGCGAAGAGCATCTGCCGCTCGGTCCCAGCCCGGCGCTCAGGGCTCGGCGGTCGGCGCGCGTGCTCATCGTGGGCCAGGCACCGGGAACCAAGGTTCACGAGAGCGGCATACCCTGGAACGATCGCTCGGGTGATCGTCTTCGCGACTGGCTCGCCATCGATCGCGAGACCTTCTACGACGAGCGCCGGATCGCCATCGTGCCGATGGGTTTCTGCTATCCCGGGCGGGACGAGAACGGGGGCGACAGGCCGCCCCGTCCCGAGTGCGCGCCGGAATGGCACCCGAAGATTCTGCCCGTCCTCGACCGGGTGGAGTTGACCCTGCTGGTCGGCAGCTACGCCCAGGCGCATTACCTCGGCCGGCGCCGCGGCCGCACCGTGACCGCAACCGTCGGGCGCTGGCGGGAGTTCCTTCCCGAATACCTCCCGACGCCCCACCCGAGCTGGCGAACGACGGCCTGGGTGCGCAGGAATCCCTGGTTCGAGGCCGACCTCCTGCCGGAGCTCCGCGGCCGCGTCGCCGCCGCCCTGGCCTCGCGGTAGACGCATTCCTTGACGTCTTTACCCCTTGTCCGGGCTTGTTCCCTCGCCAACAGGGGGAGGGTTCGGGCCTTCGCCGCGCCGAAGAGGCTCCCGCCTCGGCGCAGCCTCCGACGCCGCCGGCCCGTTCCCGGAGGCCGGTGGGGCGTGTCGTGTGTTCGCGTTCGTATTGGATCCCACGCCCGTCGACCTCTCCCGTTGAATCCAGATCCGGAGAGATTGCCCCTCCGCAACTCCCAACTCACGACCGTTGACGCCGGCGGTGGTCAACGGGCACATCAGTTCCGTGACGGTACAAGCGCACCAACAGGGCGATTACGCGCCCGTCGCCGGCATCTTCTTCATGCTGGCGGCGTCGGCGGTGTTCGTCGGTTCCGACTCGGTGGCCAAGCACCTTTCGGCAACCTTCGTCGTCGCGCAGATCCTGTGGGCGCGATACACGTTCCACCTGCTCTACCTGGCCGCGCTGACCAAGCCGCGGGACTACCGGCGCCTGATCGCCACGCGGGCCGGCAGGCTGCAGTTCGTCCGCTCCGCGTCGATCCTCACGTCCTCCCTCTGCTTCTACGTCGCGCTCAAACACATCCCCCTGGCCACCGCCGCGGCGATCAGCTTCATCTGGCCGCTCGTTGTCACCGCCCTGTCGATTCCGTTGCTGGGGGAGCGAGTCGGCATTCGGCGGTGGCTGGCGGTTTTCGTGGGTCTCGGCGGCGCCCTGGTCATCATCCGGCCGGGGTTCGGGTTTTTCCACTGGGCCGTGCTGATGCCGCTCGGTACGGCCTTCTTCTACGGGCTCTATCAGATCTGTACCCGTAAGGTGAGCCGCGTGGACTCGCCGCAGACGAGCCTCTTCTACACCGCCGTGCTGGGCGCACTGGTACTCAACCTCGCGACGCCCTTCTTCTGGGAGGCGCCGGATGCCCGAGACTGGATGACGATGCTCGGGTTCGGGGTCCTGACGATTTCAGGTCAGTTTCTGATCATCAAGGCGTTGACGTTGACGCCCGCGACGATCCTGGCTCCGTATGGGTACGTCTATCTTGTCTTTGCCGGCATTGCCGGATTCGTCGTTTTCGGGGACATTCCGGATGCCTTCACCATCGCGGGATCCTTGATCATCACCGCCAGCGGACTGTTCGTGTACTTCCGGGAGCGCGTCCACGCCCGCCGATCCGCCGTCGTGAAGGTCCCGCCGGAACGCTAACCACGGAGGCAGGGGGGATGCTCGCGAGAGGCGGAACTCCCGCCCATCGGAACATCGTTTCTCCGGATATCGCGTTCGAATCCTTCAGGGGCTCTCCGCGCCTCCGTGGTCAATCCGCCCCGATGGCGGTTTACTCCCGCCGGCGCGGCGTATATGAGCGGTGCCGCAATCGGCGTCGGGGTCCATGAACAGCAGCACGGGTGCGGCGGTCCAGCAGACGAACGTCGTTCGGGCGATAGCCTTCATCGCCGTCGGCATGACGTTCTTCGGCCTGTCCGACGCACTGGCCAAGCTGCTCGTCGCTGACCTTCCCGTTTTCGAGGTGGTGTGGGCCCGTTACACCTTTCACTTCGTCTTCCTGTTCGTGTTGCTCCGGCCCAAGAGCCTCCGGCGGCTCGTTCGGACCCGGCATCCGCGCCTTCAGTTCACCCGATCGGCCATGCATTTCATGGCGGCGTTTTGCGCCTTCCTGGCGCTCCGCTATCTGCCGCTGGCAGAGGCCACGGCCATCGCCTTCCTGTGGCCGCTGCTGGCCAGCGTGCTCTCCGTGCCCATTCTCGGAGAGCGCGTCGGCAAGTGGCGTTGGGCGGCGATCTTCGTCGGTCTGGCCGGGGCGCTGATCATCATCCGGCCGGGACTGGGCGTGGTTCATTGGGCCGCGTTCCTGGCTCTCGGCATGGCGGCCGCCTATGCCGCCTACCACGTGCTGACCCGTCGGGTCGGCGCGGCCGATCCCTTCATGACCAGCTTGTTCTACATGGGAACGGTCGGCGTGGTGGTCACGACGGCGACGCTGCCGTTCATTTGGATGCCGCCCGACCGGACGCAGTGGCTGCTGCTGGCGACGCTCGGGCTGTCCGGCGCGACGAGCCATTTCTGTGTCATCCAGGCGCTGCAGAACGCAGGCGCCTCGACCCTGGCGCCCTTCGGTTACATTCACCTCGTTTCCGCCACGCTCCTCGGCTACGTGATCTTCGATGCGCTGCCCGACGGCCCCACGATCGTAGGTGCGCTGATCATCGTCCTGAGCGGACTGTTTCTGTTCTATCGGGAGCGGGTTCGGACGCGCGAAGCGGGCGGTCGGGAGAGCCGGGAATGACTCCCACCCCGGCATTCCTTGTCACCTACCCGGCAGGCCGTGTCGGAGGGCGAAAAAGGAGATGAAGCAGCCATTCCTCGCTTCTCCCTCCTGTCAGGGGGAGGCCGGGGAAAGGGTGGGCCCCCAACGTCGTGCGAACTATGCGAAAGACTTGGCGCGGGAGGGTCAAACCTCCTCGTAGCGGAAGCAGTCGACGACGTGGTCGTTCACGATGCCGACGGCCTGCATGAAGGCGTAGCAGATGGTGGGGCCGCAGAAACCGAATCCCCGGGCCTTGAGGGCCTTGCTCATGGCCCGGGACTCGGGCGACTCGGCGGGAACGTCCTGTCGGCGCCCGTAGGCATTCTTGATGGTACGGCCGTCCGTGAACTGCCAGATGAAGTCGTTGAAGGTCTGGCCGGACTCCAGCAGGTCGAGGTAGGCCCGGGCGTTTCTGACGGTGCCCTCGATCTTGGCGCGGTTGCGGACGATGCCCGCGTCCTTCATCAGCGATTCGACCTTGCGCCGGTCGTAGCGGGCGATGCGTGCCGGTTCGAAGCTGTCGAACGCGCCGCGGAAACTGTCCCGCTTCCGGAGGATGGTGATCCACGACAGTCCGGCCTGGAACCCGTCGAGGATCAGCTTTTCGAACAGGGTCCGGTCGTCGTGCTCGGGGACGCCCCACTCCTCGTCGTGATAGGCGACGTACAGCGGGTCTTCGCCCGGCCAGGAACACCGCGTCTTCATGGGACCAACGGGGAGTCGGTGCGGCATACGGCCTCCACCTTCGCACCCGTGGGATCGAAGACGAAGGCGCCGTAGTAGTCGGGGCCGTACATGGGCCGCGGTCCGGGCGCGCCCGCATCCCGCCCGCCGTGGGTGAGCGCCGCCGCATGGAACGCGTCGACGGCCTCTTTGGTCGTCGCGGCGAAGCCGACGTGAAATCCGCGCCCCGGCGAAAAATCGGATTGCTCGGACGCGCCGATCCAGAACGTCGCCCGGTCGTAACCGTAACCGATCGTGGTCGGCAGCTCCCTGAACCGTCGCATGCCGAGAGCTCCCAGGGCAGCGTCGTAGAATGCGGCGCTCACTTCGAGGTCGGTCACGCCGATGGACACGTGGTCGATCATGTCATGCTCCGGTCTTGGGCGGTTCGCAGCCGAGGCGGCGGCCGTTACCTCGGCTCCGCGTCGGCCGTGTCGTCGAGCACCATCCACGCCGGCACGTCGGGCGTGATCTCGGTTTCGCCGGCCGTCAATGACAAGCCCTGTTCTCGCGCCGACTTCAGAGACTCGATCCTCAACAGGGCGAGACCTCTCCGGCCTGCGCTCGACCGCATTTCGCCGACGTTCTTGTCGTTGAGCGTAATTGCCGTACCGGTGGCGGGCAGGGCTCTTTCCGACCTGACGGGGAACAATCGTTTGCGGATCTTGGCGCGATAATGGGTGCGCGCCGTCAATTCCTGGCCGACGTAGCAGCCCTTCTCGTAATCGATGGCGTTGAGATCGTCGAGATTGCACTCCAGGGGAAAGGACCTCTCGACGAGAATATCCCGGCTGCCGTCGGGGATTCCGTGTGACAGGCGCAGCTCGTCGTACACGCCGCTCCCGGTGCGCACGAAGCCGGACTCTTCGAGCAATCGGGTGATCGTGGAGGCCGGACCGATGGCCCGCGCCCCGAGCGCGGCGAGGCGCGGGTCGACAAAGGTCACGCCGCCCGCCCGCGGGGCCGCCGTGCCGGCTTCTGGTTCGAGGCCGAGGGCGGGCGCGGCCTCGTGACCGAAAGCCGCGTATACGGCCCAGTCCGGCGTCGCCCGCTCCAGCACGACGTCGGCACGAAGCCGGTACATGCCGAATCGTCGTTCCAGATCGTCGATGCGCCCGGCCTCCGCGTCGAGGAGATAGGCGCCGTCGCCCGCCGGATGAGCCGCGACGAAAAAGTCATGCAGGAACTTGCCTTGCGGAGTCAGTAGTGTCCCGTAGATGGTTCGATTCGGACTCACACGATCGACGTCGTTGGAGACCAGGTTCTGGAGAAACGCGCCCGCGTCCGCGCCCGAAACCACGAGCAGGCCGCGCATTTCCAGGACGGTGAAATTCCTTTCGGTCATGTCGGGAGGTTCCTCGATCTACGTGCCGGTAGAGTTATGCGAGGCCCGTCCGTCTGGCAAGGGCGCTCTTGGCAGCGACGCGCGGCCGGGCGTATAACCGCTGGCGGTTGAGGCTCGGCCGCCGGGACGATGCGCCTTCGCCCTGACGGCAGGGCTCTTTCCCATACTGTCCCATCTCGAGGCCCGCCTCGGGGAGGAGTGATGCGGATCCTTCAGGCCATGGCGGGTGGTGAACGGGGCGGGGCCGAAGCGTTCTTCGTCTGGCTCTGTCGGTCCCTCGCCGGGCGCGGCATCGATCAGCGCGCCGTGCTGCGGCCCCACTCGGCGCGCGAGGCGGCGCTGCGCGATGCCGGGGTCGATGCCGTGGCGGCGGCTTTCGGCGGGCCTCTAGACCTGTTCACGCCGCGGACATTGCGCCGCGAGATCGAGCATTTCCGGCCCGACATCGTCATAACCTGGATGAGCCGTGCGACCGCGTTCTGCCCGGCCGCGTCCCCCGGTCATCGTTTCCTGCACCTGGGCGCGCCCACGGGGTATTACGATCCCAAATACTATCGCCGCTGCGGCCATCTCATGGTGACCACGGCCGATCTCAAGCGTTTTTTCGTTGAAAGTGGCTGGGTCGACGCCCGGGTTTCGGTCATCCCTCATTTCATTCCGGATCGATGCGGCGCACCCGCGTCGCGCGCCGCGTTCGAGACGCCCGAGGACGCGCCCCTCCTCCTGGCATTGGGACGGTTGCACGAAACCAAGGGCTTCGATGTGCTGCTCGAGGCCATGCGCGGCCTCACGTCCCACTATCTGTGGATCGGAGGTTCGGGACCGTTGGAGGGCGACTTGAAGCAACGCGCGATCGATCTCGGCGTCGGCGACCGGGTCCGCTTTCTCGGCTGGCGCGACGATACGCCGTCGCTGTTCGCCGCCGCGGACGTCTTCGTATGTTCGTCGCGGCGCGAGTCCTTTGGCCTCATGGTCGTCGAGGCGTGGATGCACCGGGTGCCCATCGTCGCCGCCGCGGCCGAGGGACCGGCGGACCTGATCGACCATGGCGTCAACGGTCTGCTGGTTCCCAAGGAGGAAAGCGCCGCCCTTGCCGGCACCATCTCGCGGCTGGCGAGAGATTCCGCCCTGGCGCGGCGGCTGGTCGCCTCCGGCCGCGACACCTATGAAAGGGTTTATGCCGAGGACGCCGGGTGCCGCCGGTATATCGAACTGTTCGAGGGGCTGACGGCATCTCGACCCGGGCACGACAACCGTCAGGTGGATCAAGTGGGCGGCTTGAGGTGAGCATGGCTTACGACCTCGTTATCCGCGGTGGGACGCTCGTCACCCATGAGGGGACTGGCGCGGGCGACGTCGGGGTGAGAGACGGGCGCACCGTCGCGGTGGGCGATCTCTCCCGGACGGACGGAGGCGAGGTCATCGACGCGACCGGCCTCCATGTTCTTCCCGGCATCATCGACACGCAGGTGCATTTCCGGGAGCCCGGCAACGAGCATAAGGAGGACCTCGAAAGCGGTACCCGCGCCGCGGTCATGGGCGGGGTCACGGCCGTCTTCGAGATGCCCAACACCGACCCGCCGACCACCACGCCGGAGGCATTGGCCGACAAGCTGGACCGGGCCGACGGGCGGGCCTGGTCGGACTATGCGTTTTATGTCGGCGCCACGCCGGAAAATGCGGAGACCCTCGGTGAACTCGAAAATCTCCCGGGATGCTGCGGTATCAAGATCTTCATGGGTTCTTCGACAGGCAGCCTGCTCGTGCCCGACGACGCCTCCCTGCGGCGCGTGCTGGAGAACAGCCGGCGCCGCGTCGCGGTCCATGCGGAAGACGAAGAACGCCTGAAGGCACGCGCCCGCATCGCGTCGGAAGCGGCGCACCCCCGGGCGCATCCCGAATGGCGCGACGTCGAGACGGCGTTCAACGCCACCCGGCGGCTGATTTCGCTCGCCGAGGAGCTGCGCCGCCGGGTGCACGTGCTCCACGTGACCACGCGGGAGGAAGCGACATATCTCGCCGGTCACAAGGACGTGGCGAGCGTCGAAGTGACGCCGCAGCATCTGACTCTCGAGGCTCCCCATTGCTACGACCGCCTGGGCGCTTTCGCACAGATGAATCCACCCGTCCGCGAGGCGCGTCACCGGAGCGGTCTCTGGCAGGCCGTGGCAAATGGCGTGGTGGACGTCATCGGCTCGGACCATGCGCCGCACACGCGCGACGAGAAAAGCCGGATCTATCCGAAAACACCGTCGGGGATGCCGGGCGTGCAGACTCTGCTGCCCGTCATGTTGAACCACGTCCACGCAGGGCGTTTGTCGTTGACGCGCTTGATCGATCTCCTCTGCCAGGGACCGAACCGGTTGTTCGGGATCGTCGGCAAAGGGCGGCTGGCGGTGGGCTACGATGCCGACTTCACGTTGGTCGACCTCGCGGCATCGCGCGAGATCACGGACGACTGGGTTGCCGCCAAGTGCGGGTGGACCCCCTTCGCCGGCATGACGGTCACGGGATGGCCGGTCGGGACCATCATTCGCGGCCGGCCCGCGATGCGGGAAGGTCAGCTCATCGACGAGCCCTCGGGCCGTGTGATGCGGTTTTACGAGGGCGCGGGCCCTTGACCCGCCGCCTCGGTCCTCACGCCTTGCCCGATGTTGTTGTTGGCGCGTCGGCTTCGACCGATTACAAATGCGCGATTGCTTGAGGACGACGGCAGCACGGGAGTGACCGACACCATGACCGAGACCTTCAAGGCCCTGGTAGCTCGCGAGACCGATGGCGAGGTGGCATGCGAGTTCGAAGATCTGACGGCGGACGATCTGCCCGGGGATGGCGACGCCGTGATCTCGGTTGCGTACTCCACGCTCAACTACAAGGACGGCCTCGCCATCAAAGGCAACCAGGGCAAGGTCATGCGGAGTCTTCCGATGGTGCCGGGCATCGACCTCGCCGGCGTCGTGGAAGATCCCGGAAACTCCGGTCTCGAGCCGGGGGACGAGATCGTCGTCACCGGTTGGGGGCTCAGCGAAACGGCCTGGGGCGGCTATTCGCAGAAGACCAAGTTGAATTCCGACTGGTTGCTGCCGCTGCCCGAGGGGATTTCTCTAAAGCAATCGATGGCGATCGGAACTGCCGGATTCACCGCCATGCTCTCGGTGATGGCCCTCGAGCACATGGGCCTCAAGCCGTCACAGGGCGAGGTCCTGGTGACCGGTGCCGCGGGCGGTGTCGGCAGCGTCGCCGTCGCGATTCTTGCGAACCTGGGCTACGACGTTGCGGCCTCGACGGGCCGCGCCGAACAGCACGATTACCTCGAGAGCTTGGGCGCCGGGAGCATCGTCGAGCGCGCGGAACTCGAAGAGGACGGCGGCCCCATGCGCAAGGCCCGCTGGGCCGGTGGGGTCGATACGGTCGGCAGCAGGATCCTGGTCAATACCATGGCGCAGATCAAGCCCAACGGTTCGATCGCCGTCTGCGGCCTCGCCGCCGGTCCCGATTTGCCCGCTACGGTCATTCCCATCATCCTGCGCGGTGTCTCTCTCCTCGGCATCAACTCCGTCCACATCTCGAACGAGAAGCGCAAGGTGGCGTGGGATCGACTCGCCAAGGAACTGCCGATGGACCTGCTCGATTCCATGACCGAGGTCGTACCGTTCGTGAATCTGCCCGGCTTGGCTGGCGAGATCCTCAAGGGCCGGGTGCGGGGCCGCACCGTCGTCGACGTCAACGCCTGAGGACGCTCAGGCATGATCGAACAAATTTTCCCGTTATCTCTGAAATGACGCTCGAAGCTTCCTCTCCATACGACGAATTGATTCGCCCTCCATATGATCGAATTGTAGCGAACGCGAAGGAATCTGGAAGGCTTGTCGGCCTTCGAGACGTGCTTCTTCCCAACCTGATTCCCGGCAAGTTGCGTGTCAGCAGCGCGTCCAAGTCAACGGAAGTAGCCAAATGGGCGCGATGACGGTGGAAGGCGGGGCGCCGCCGCGAATCGAGCGCCTCAAGGTACGGAATTTTCGCGCGCTGCGGGACGTCGAATTGACGCATTTGACACCGCTTACCGTGCTGCTGGGTCCGAACGGCAGCGGAAAATCCACGGTGTTCGATGTTTTCGCGTTTCTGGCCGAATGCTTCGAGAGCGGTTTGCGCCGGGCCTGGGAAAAACGCGGCCGGGCGCGGGAGCTGAAATCGCGCGGCGGAGACGGCCCGGTTCTGATCGAGATCGCCTATCGCGAACGACCGCGCGCGCCCCTGATCACTTATCACCTCGAAGTGGACGAGAGAAACGGGCGACCCGTCGTGGCGTGGGAATGGCTCCGATGGAGGAGAGGGCGCTATGGACAGCCCTTCAGGTTTCTCGACTACGCCGACGGCGTCGGACGGGTCATCTCGGGCGAACTGCCGGACGTGCAGGATGAGCGGATCGAAGTTCCCCTGAGTTCGCCCGACACTCTGGCGGTCAACGCGCTCGGTCAGTTGGCGGAGAATCCCCGTGTCGTCGCGCTCCGCGATTTCATCGGGGGCTGGCACGTGTCCTATCTCTCGTCGGAGGATGCCAGAGGACAGCCGGAGGTCGGACCCCAGGAGCGCCTGAGCAAGACCGGAAATAACCTCGCCAACGTGATCCAGTACCTTTCCGAAGAGCATACAGGCCGCCTGGAATTCGTTTTCGGCAGGCTCCGGGAACGGGTCCCCAAGATTCAGAACGTCACCGCGGACCAGATGCCGGACGGCAGGCTGCTGCTGCAAATCAAGGACGCGCCCTTTGCCGAGCCGGTCATGGCCCGCTTCGCGTCGGACGGTACGCTCAAGATGCTCGCCTATCTGGTATTGCTGAACGACCCGGCTCCGCCGCCGTTTATCGGCATCGAGGAACCGGAGAACTTCCTGCATCCCCGCCTGCTCTACGGGCTGGCCGAGGAGTGCCGGGGAGCGGCCGAGGCGACGCAGGTTCTCGTAACCACCCATTCGCCGTTCTTCCTCGACGCGCTACGGCCCGATGAGGTACGGGTGCTGTGGCGCGATGAGTCCGGCTACACGCAATGTCACTCCCTGGACGGGAACGACAAGGTCAGGGCGTTCATGGAGGCCGGCGCTCAACTGGGCGACCTCTGGATGGAAGGACATTTCGGGGTCGGAGATCCCCTCACCGGAGGCGGAATGCCGGCGCGGGAAGGAAGCGGAAACTGATATGCCCGCTTCCCATTTCGAGTTTCACGTGGAAGAACTTTCCATGGAGGCGTTTCTCGCCGCCTGTTTGCCAGGCATCCTGTCCGCAGATTGCACTTTTGGAATTTACCCTTACCCGGGTAAGGACGCGCTGTTGCGAAAGATCGGAGATCGCCTCAAGGGTTATGCGACATGGATGCCGGCTGAGTACCGCATCGTGGTCGTCGTGGATCGCGACGGAGACGAATGCGAGGAACTCAAGTCCAGACTGGAGCAGATCTGCGAGAGTGCCGGGCTTCGATCCAGGCGGGCTGCCGGCGGCCCGGACTGGCAGGTGGTGACAAGGATCGCGATCGAAGAGCTCGAAGCGTGGTATTTCGGCGACTGGCCGGCAGTGTGCGCGGCATATCCCCGCGTATCAGCGAATATTCCAAGTCGATCTGTCTACCAAGATCCCGATGCGGTCCGGGGCGGCACCTGGGAGGCATTCGAACGAGTCCTGCAGAATCACGGATATTTTAGGCAGGGATTGGCCAAGGTGCAGGCTGCCACCGACATCGGCCGACATATCGCCCCGACGCGCAGTCGGTCCCGTAGCTTCGCGGTCTTTCGCGATGCGATCGCCGAGGCTGCCGCGTGAAGTTCACCGGGTTCAAGGTCGAAGCCGTCGCACTCGAAAGCCTCGGCTGAAGCGTCGCCCACGGCCCCGAGCTGGATTCACCGCCATGCTCTCTGCGATGGCCCGCGAGCACATGGGCCTCGAGCCGTCGCAAGGTGAAGTCCTGGTGACCGGTGCTGCGGGCGGTGTCGGCAGCGTCGCCGTCTGCGGCCTCGCCGCCGTTGGTGAACCTGCCCGGCTTGGCTGGCGAGATCCTCAAGGGCCGGGTACGGGGCCGCACCGTCGTTGACGTCAACGCCTGAGGCAGCTCAGGCCTCGACCCCGCGAGCGATGAAGAACGGGTTCTCGAATCCGTCCTTGCCGTAGAGCAGATCGTCGCCGTCGACCGTTCGGACCGAGCCGCCGGCCGCGGCCAGTACGGCGTGTCCCGCCGCCGTGTCCCACTCCATCGTACGCCCGAAACGAGGGTAGATGTCGGCTTCGCCGGCGGCGACCAGACAGAACTTGAGAGAGCTTCCCGCCGCCGTGAGATCCTTGACGGGCAACGTGCCGAGAAACTCGTCGGTGCGCGCGTCGCGGTGGGAGCGGCTGGCGACCGCCACCAGCCCGTCCTCCGCCGGCGCGCGCGCCGCGATGGGTCTCGCCGGGCCATCGTCTTCCTCGATGAAGACGGCGCCCGGGCCACCGGCCGTGTACATCCGACGCCGGGCCGGCACGTAGACCACGCCGAGCGCCGGCCGGCCACTCTCGATCAGGCCGATGTTGACGGTGAATTCGCCGTTGCGGCTGATGAATTCCCGTGTCCCGTCGAGTGGATCCACGAGCCAGAACCTGCCTTCCGGAATATGGGGGACGTTGCCCGCGGTCACGCTCTCCTCCGCGACGACGGGGATGCCGGGGGTGAGCTCGGCAAGCCGGGTGACGATGATGCTCTCCGCGCGCTCGTCGGCGTCGGTCACCGGCGACCGGTCCTCCTTCGATCGGATGTCGAAGTCCGACTCGTAGACGTTCATGATGGCGGCGCCCGCCGCCAGGGCGATGTCGCGCAGCTCCCGGACGATCTCGCCGGACTTTTCCATCAAAGGGCGCCGGCCACGTTCATGTTGGCGCCGGCGACATACGATGCCTCGTCGGAGAGCAGGAAGAGGATGTTCGAGGCCACTTCTTCGGGCGTTGCGGCGCGGCCCATCGGTTGACGGCCCGCCAGCTTGGCCACGCGGCCGGGCTGTCCGGAGCGCGCGGTCATCTCGGTGTCGATCAGACCGGGTCGGACCGCATTGACGCGAACGCCGTCGCCCGCGACCTCCTTCGCCAGGCCGATCGTATAGGCGTCGATGGCCCCCTTGGACGCGCCGTAGTGCACCCAGTAGTGGGAGGCGCCCAGGGTCGCGGACATGGAGGACACGTTGACGATGGCGCCGCCGCCGCCGCCGTATTTCGGCAGCATGCGTTTCAGCGCCTCGCGGCAGCACAGCATGACGCCCGCGACGTTCGTGAGCAGCACGACCGACATGTCTTCATAAGGAATTTCGTCGGCCCGGTAGCGGCCCGGCACCATACCCGCGTTGTTGACCAATGCGGTCACGGGACCGAAGGCCTCGTCCACCGTCTTGAATAATTCGAGGACATCCCGTTCCCGCGAAACGTCGGCGCCCACGGCGATCGCCTTGCCGCCGTCCGAGGCGATCCGGTCGGCCACGGCTTCCGCCTTTTCGGCGTCGCTGCGGTAATTCACGCAGACGGCATAGCCGCGCGCCGCGCCGGCGACCGCCGTCGCTTCACCGATCCCGCGGCTTGCGCCCGTGACGACCAGCACGCCAGTCATGTCGACCTCCGATGTCGCCTTCGAAACGGACGCGAGTGGACCACCGGCGACGGGAGGGGTCAAGGCGACTCACCTCCGGTCGTTGAACACGGATTCATTGGTGTCGGATCTCAGGTCCGTTTCTCATTGGAGTCCGGCGCGGCAAGCGTGGTCGGCTCTTCGTTCCTTGACTCCCTTATCCCTCTTGAAATAAGAACAAAAAGAGAACATTTTAAGTGTTTTCGACACGCCTGATCGACAGGGGGAACGTTCCATGACGGGACATCGGCGTCCCGCGGTGATCGAGCAGCTTCGCGCTCGTATCGCCGCCATCGACAAGACGGGGCCGGGTGAGGAGGAGGGATACGGGAGGCCCGTCCTCGCATTCGGGCAGCCGGTCATCGACGCGGCGCTGCCCTGGTCTGGGCTGCCCCTCGGCTGCCTGCACGAGATCGTGGGGCAGGGGACCGGCGGATTTGCCTCGGCTTCCGGTTTTACCTGTGCGCTCCTGGGGCGGTTCGGCAGCGGCGCTGGCGATCACCGTGCCGGCGACCCGACGGCAACCCGTGCGATGGTCTTGTGGTGCCTTCGGACCCATGAGATGCGCGAACACGGCGTTCCCTATGCACCCGGCTTCGCCGCGTTCGGTCTCGATCCGGTGCGGACCGTCATCACGCGCGGACGGAACGATACCGACGTTCTATGGGCGATGGAGGAGAGTCTCCGCACGCCCGGGGTCGCGGCGGTCGTCGGAGAAGCCGACGACGTCGATTTCACCCATAGCCGCCGTCTGCAGCTCGCCGCCGAGGCGGGTGGCGTAACCGCGTTCATCTTGCGCCGGGGCGGCGACATGCCGGCAACCGCGGCCGTCACCCGCTGGCGGGTCGTGCCCGTGCCCGGCGTCGGTACCGGACGGTCCCGTTGGCGGCTCGAGCTGCAGCGCTGCCGGGGCGGAGCGCCGAACGAATGGCTTGTGGAGTGGGATGATGAGACGGATGATTTCACTGTGGTTTCCGAATTTCGCCACGGAACGCCTGAGCCGCAAAGAGCCTACGCTTGATGGCCGGCCGTTCGTAACGGTCGCGGCGGTCCGGGGGGGTCTGCGGGTGGCGGCGCCAAGCAGCGCGGCCGAGGCCGGGGGCATTCCGCCCGGCCTGCCGCTGACCGACGCCCGGGCCCGGATTCCGAACCTCAAGGCATTTCCTGCCGACCCGGTCGGCGATGCCAGGGCCCTGGTACGTCTCGCCGAGTGGTGCGGGGCCTATACGCCGTGGACGGCGCCCGAGGATACCGGGGAGGCTCTGGAGGGCGGCGGGGCGGGAATCTGGCTCGACGTCACCGGTTGCGCGCACCTGTTCGGGGGCGAGGCCAAGCTCGGCCGCGTGCTGACCGTCCGGATGCGGCGGCTGGGGTTCACGGCCCGCGTCGGACTGGCCGAGACTCCCGGTGCCGCCTGGGCGGTCGCACGGTTCGGCGACGTCGAGAGGAAAAGGAAGGGTAGCCGCCAGGACGAGGCCGGCCGGATTGTGCCGCCCGGCGGCGTGCGTACGGCCCTGACGCCTCTGCCGGTCATGGCCCTGCGCCTGCCCGCCGATGTGGTCGAGGGCCTGGACGGTCTCGGGCTGCGGCGCGTCGGTGACTTGTTGAACGTGCCGCGCGGACCGCTGACCGCACGGTTCGGCGAGGTCATTACCCGGCGTCTCGATCAAGCTCTGGGCCATGCGTTCGAGCCGATTTCACCGCGTCTCGAGACACTGCCGATGCGGGTTCGCGTCATGCCGGCCGAACCGTTGGGGCAGCATACGGATATCGCCGTCGGACTCGGGCGGTTATTGCGCCAACTCGAAGGTCGGCTCCGGCGCAAGCATCTCGGCGCCCGCAAGCTCATGCTCAACCTCTATCACGTCGATGGCGAGGTGCGCCGGGCGTCGATCGGCACCAGCCGCCCGGCGCGGGATTCCGATCATCTTTTCCGCCTGTTCGCCGAGCGCCTCGAAGGTCTCGATCCCGGTTTCGGGATCGAGGCGATGGTTCTGACCGCGCCCGTCACCGAGCCGCTGTCGGCGGAGCAGATCCCGCTCGCCTCCCGCCGGCTGCGTACGGCCCCGGCGGACCTCGGCGCCTTTGTCGACCGTCTGCAGAATCGGCTGGGCGCGGGAAACGTCATGCGGTTCGATCTGCGGGAGAGTCACATCCCCGAGCGGGCCGCCGCGACGGTTCCCGTCTTCCACGGTGGGTCATCCGCATCATCGGCTCCTGCCACCTGCCGGCGGCCCGTACGGCTTCTGCCCCGGCCCGAGAACATCGAGGCGACGGCCATGGTTCCCGACGGTCCGCCCGCGATGTTCCGCTGGCGCCGGGTGCTGTACCGAACCGCCTGGGCGGAGGGGCCGGAACGCATCGCGCCGGAATGGTGGTTGAAGGTCGCGCCCTGGAACGCGCCGTGGGATCTCGAGACCCGTGATTACTACCGTCTCGAAGCCGTGGACGGCGCCCGTTTCTGGGTTTTTCGGGAAGGCCTCTATCGCATGGCGGGCGAAGCGCCTCGGGACCCGCTGCTCTGGTACCTGCACGGCCTGTTCGCTTGAGAGATGGAAATGCCAGCAACATGACCGCCTACGCCGAGCTTCAGGTCTCGACCAATTTCTCGTTCCTCCGCGGGGCTTCCCATGCCGAGGAACTGGTGGCGACGGCGGCCGAACTCGGCCACGCGGCCCTCGCGGTGACCGACCGCAATACCCTGGCCGGCGTGGTGCGGGCGCACGTCGCCGCCAAGGAGATCGGCCTGCCGCTTGTCGTCGGAACCCGCCTGGACCTTCAGGATGAATTGAGCGTGCTCGTCCTGCCACGGGACCGGCCGGCCTATGGACGGCTCTCGCGGCTCCTCACGCTGGGCAAGCGGCGGGCGCCGAAAGGCGATTGCCATCTCACGCTCAACGACCTGCTCGGCGAGGAAAACGACGGTGGTGAAAGTCAGGTCTGGATCATCTTGCCGCCTGACGGGAGGCTGCCTGGTGCGGCCTTCGTGGAGCAGCTCGGCGGCGTTGGAGAGCGGGCCGCCGGTCCGGTTTACCTGGCCGCTTCCTGCCTCTACCGGGGTGATGACGCCAAGCGCCTCAAGCACTTGGCTCATGTAGCGGCGACCTGCCGCACACCTCTCATCGCCACCAACGACGTTCACGCCCATGCCGCATACCGCCGGCCGCTGCAGGACGTGCTCACCTGCATCCGCGAGCATTGCACCATCGACGAGGCGGGCTACCGGCTGTTCGCCAATGCCGAGCGTCACCTGAAGCCGCCGGAGGAGATGGCGCGCCTGTTCGCCGACTATCCCGAAGCCGTGGCCCGCACGGTGGAGGTCGCCGAGTCCTGTGCCTTCAATCTCGACGAACTGCGCCACGAATATCCCGACGAGATCGGACCCGACGGCCACCCGCCTCAAGAGGTGCTCGTACGTCTCACCTGGGAAGGCGCCCACAGACGATATCCCGGTGGCATCCCCGACAAGGTGCGCGGATTGCTCGAACGTGAACTCGACCTGATCGGGCAACTCGACTACGCCCCTTACTTTCTCACGGTTCAAGATATCGCCCGATTCGCCCGAAGCCGGGGCATCCTGTGCCAGGGACGAGGGTCGGCGGCCAACTCGGCGGTCTGTTACTGCCTCGGCATCACGGCCGTGGATCCCGATCGTATCGGTCTGCTGTTCGAGCGCTTCGTCTCTGCCGAGCGCAATGAGCCGCCCGATATCGACGTCGACTTCGAGCATGAACGTCGCGAAAAGGTCATCCAGTATATCTACGGCCGTTACGGCCGCGACCGGGCCGGCATCGCCGCGACGGTGATCAGCTATCGCACCCGAAGTGCCGTGCGTGAGGTGATCAAGGCGCTCGGCTTGTCCCCCGACGTCGCCGGGGCCGTGAATGGTCTCGTGTGGGGGTCGAGTCGCGGTAAGCCGATCGACGAAGACCGGGTTCGCGAGGCCGGCCTCGACCCCGCCGACCAGCGCCTCCGGCTCGCACTCGCCCTCGCGCACGAACTTCAAGGCTTTCCCCGCCACCTGTCGCAGCACGTCGGAGGCTTCGTCATCACACGCGGCCCGCTCTCCGAGGTCGTCCCCATCGGCAACGCCGCCATGAAGAACCGCACCCACATCGAGTGGGACAAGAACGACCTGGATGCCTTGGGGATCCTGAAGGTGGATGTTCTCGGCCTCGGCATGCTCACCTGCATCCGCAAGGCTTTTGAGCTCATCGAGCGGCATTACGGACGATCGCTCACCCTGGCGACCGTCCCGCCGGAAGATCCGGCCGTCTACGACATGTTGTGCCGTGCCGATTCGATCGGCGTTTTTCAGGTCGAGAGCCGGGCGCAGATGTCGATGCTGCCGCGGCTCAAACCCCAGAATTTCTACGATCTCGTCGTCGAGGTCGCGATCGTCCGTCCGGGACCGATCCAGGGCGATATGGTGCATCCCTACCTGCGTCGCCGGAACGGGGAAGAGCCGATCGAATACCCCTCGCCCGAACTCGAAGAGGTGCTCGGCAAGACTTTCGGCGTCCCGCTGTTCCAGGAGCAGGCCATGCGCATCGCCATCGTTGCCGCCGGATTCTCTCCGGCCGAGGCGGATGGTCTGCGTCGGGCCATGGCGGCCTTTCGTCGTACCGGACGGGTCGGCAACTTCCGGGACAAATTCGTCGACGGCATGGTCGAGCGCGGTTACGGGCGGGATTTCGCCGAGCGCTGCTTCCGTCAGATCGAAGGATTCGGCGATTACGGCTTTCCCGAATCCCACGCCGCGAGCTTCGCGCTGCTGGTCTACGTATCGGCCTGGATCAAATGCCACTATCCCGCGGTCTTTGCCTGCGCCCTCCTGAACGGTCAGCCCATGGGATTCTATGCCCCTGCCCAGATCGTTCGCGATGCTCGCGACCACGGGGTCCAGGCGCGGCCCGTCGACGTCGCGTTCAGCGACTGGGATTGTACGCTGGAGTCCACCGGACGTGGTGACGTGGCGCTGCGTCTCGGCTTCCGCCAGATCAAGGGGTTCAAGAAAGAGGAGGCCGATGCTCTCGTCGCGGCTCGCGCCGAATACCGCCACGACGGCAACCGCCTTTGCATTCGTGGCCTGTGGCGGCGGGCCCGTCTCGGCAGGGCTGTTTTCGAACGACTGGCCCGGGCCGACGCCTATCGCTCACTCGGCTTCAACCGGCGCGAGGCTCTCTGGGAGGTTCGGGCACTCGGCCCCGAGCCGCTGCCGCTCTTCCCCCTGGACGACGGGGCGGGAGAGGGATCAGAGCCGTTGGTCGCGCTTCCATCGGCGGCGATCGGGGAGGAGGTGATCGACGATTACGCCGCTCTCAAGCTCACCCTGCGGACCCATCCCTTGGCACTCCTCCGTCCCGAACTGGCCGCCCAGGGCGCGGTCCCGGCTTCCCGCCTGTCGGATCACCCGGCGGATACCGACGTCACCGTTGCCGGCTTGGTGATTTGCCGGCAGCGGCCGGGAACGGCGAGTGGCGTGATCTTCGGCACCCTCGAAGACGAGGAAGGAATCGCCAACCTCGTCATCTGGTCCAGGGTGTTCGAGCGTTACCGCAAGGTGGTCATGCGCGCCCGGCTGCTGCTGGCCACGGGGCGCCTGCAACGCGAAGGCCTCGTGATTCATGTCGTCGTTACGCGGCTCGTCGATCTCACGCATCGGCTCGATACATTGGCCGGGAGTCACGGCCGTCTCCTCGATGTTCCGGCGGCGAACGCCACACGCCACCGGGTCCCGCTACATGCCTCGTTTCCCTCGCGTGACTTTCACTAGACCGCGAATGGTCGTTCCCGCCTCGGTGGGCGCTACTGGTCGCGCACCCCGGCGCTTGCTATAACGCGGTCGTCCAGCGGCACGGAGTGGTCGAACAGGTTGTCGAGCGCAGCGGAAACTCTCACTGAGGCTGCCCGTCACTATCAGGCGGGAAATCATGAAGCCGCAAAGGATCTCTGCGAAAAGCTCGTCGCGGCGGAACCCGACAACGCCGATGCCCTGAACTTCCTGGGCCTGATCGATCATCGGGCGGGTGCTCACGCGGCGGCAGCGGACTGGATCGCGCGTGCTCTGGAGGTCGAGCCGGAGAACGCGGCATTCCATTACAATCTCGGCGAGACCCTGCGCGCACGGGAAAAGGTCGACGAGGCGATCGCCGCCTACTACCGGGCGCTCAACTTCGATCCCGCCTTCGCCAACGCCTACACCAGCATCGGAATTCTCTGCCTGACCCGGAACCGCCTTCCGGAAGCGGCGGACGTCCTGCGGCGCGCCACCGCCTACAGGCCCACGGATGGCGCCGCGTACGCGCGCCTGGGCGCCGCCCAGGCCGAGCGTGGCGAACTCGACGAGGCGCTCACGGCCTTCGCCCGGGCCATCCGCTTCGAGCCCGGCAACACCGCTTACTTTCAGCACTTCGTGCAGGCGCTCAACGCCTACCCCTTCCCGTCCATGCCCTCCGGGCTCATCATGGAGCTTCGGACCTGTTTCGATCTCGACAATATCGCGCATCAAGCGCTGGTTCCCGCGGCGACCGCCGTTCTCAAGAGAGACGAGCGGTTCGCCGGGCTTCTGGCGATGACCGATAGCGAGGACATCGTTGCGATCATGGCCGCTGCCGCGGGTGGCGTGTTCGACGACCTCCTCTCCGAACCCCTGCTGTTGGGACTGCTCGTCCACACCGTCATCACGGACGATGAAGTGGTCAGGGTTCTGTCGGCGATCCGCCGGGCCATTATTCTGCAGGGGCACCAGGGGACGAAGCCCGAGGATCTCCTCGTGGGCAGGCGCCGGCAGTTCGTCGTGGCGCTCGCGCTGCAATGCTTCGTGACCGGCTATGCTTGGCACGAGACGCAAAGAGAGGCCCTGGCGGCCGGATATTTGATCGCCGAAGTCCGTCGCGGTCTCGATGCCATCGTCGATGCATCCGATGCGAGTGCATGGGACCTCGAGATGTGGAATCGCTTGGCCGTGGTCGCGACCTACCGCCCCATCCACAGAATCGAGGGGATCGAAAAGCTGCTGGGGTTGGGGTTGCCTGCGGAATCGCCTTATCGTCGCATGTTGATCCAACAGCAGTTGGTGGAGCCCTCGCGGGAACGCGAGCTTGCGACGACGATAACGCACGTCGCCGGAACAGTGCCGGAACCCGACGCGGATGAGGTTGATGCCTCACCCTATCCGCGCTGGCATCGCCTGCCGAAGGTCGAGCCGAAAAACTACGCTGACCGCTTGCAAGAGCTGATCCCGGGCTTCGTGGTACCGGAGTACGCGCGGAGGCTCCTGCGCATTCTTGTCGCCGGCTGCTCCACCGGGAAACGGGCGCTCGGGCTGGCGGCCGCACACGACAACGTGGAAGTCCTGGCGACGGATCCGAGCCTGGAAAACCTCGCCTACGCGGCCCGCATGGCCGAGGCGATGGGCGTCGGCAACATCAAGTTTCGCCGCGCCTCACGCGAGGAACTCGGCCGAATCGATGGGCAATTTCACGTGATCTATTCGGGCAACACGATGCTCCGGACAGAGGATGCCATGGGTCCCTGGCGCGCCCTCGCGGATCATCTGCTCCCCGAAGGCCTGATGCATGTTCAGGCGCGCGTGGAGGAATACCCGGAGGCCCTGACTGCGGCCCGGCACTTCGTCCGCGAGAGATCCCTGCCCGGGGATGCCGAGGGGGTTCGCGAAGCCCGCAAACTCCTGCTCGATCTGCCCGAAGGAGACCCCGCTCGCCGGATCGTGGCGGCGGACGGCTTCTACAACCTTTATCAATGTCGGGACCTGTTGTTCCCCGACCACGAGGAAGTCCGGTTCACCGTCGCGGATCTGGGGGACGCCTTGCCGGACCTCGGGTTGCGGTTTCTGGCCTACGAAGTTCAGATGCAGGTTACCATGGAAGGATTCCTGGAGCAGTTCGGTGACTCGGCGAATCCCCGGGATCTCGATCAATGGGCGGAGCTGGAAAAACAGCGGCCCAACTCCCTGAGCGGCACGCACCGGGTCTGGTGCCAGAAGACGCTTCCGAGCCCTTAGCGACTTAGCTCGCGCATCCCCCGGTCTAGGCCGTCGACGGTCAGCGGGAACATCCGTCCGCCCATGAGTTGGTGCGTCATCTGAAGAGATTGGGTGTAGGTCCAGTGCCGCTCCGTCACCGGGTTGAGCCAGATCGCGCTCGGATAGGTGGTCAGCAGGCGATCCAGCCAAATCTGGCCGGATTCTTCGTTCCAGTGCTCGACGCTACCCCCGGGATAGGCGATCTCGTAGGGACTCATGGTCGCGTCCCCGACGATGATCAGTTTGTAGTCGGAGGCGTAGGTGTGCATGACGTCCCAGGTCGGTATGCGTTCCTGGTGGCGGCGCCGGTTGTCGCGCCATACGTATTCATAGATGAAGTTGTGGAAATAGAAGTACTCGAGGTGCTTGAACTCGCTGCCGGCCGCCGAGAACAGCTCCTCGCACGTGCGCGTGTGATCGTCCATCGATCCACCGATGTCGAGAAACAGCAGGACCTTGACGGTGTTGTGCCGTTCCGGGACGAGCTTCAGATCTAGATAGCCGCCGTTGTTCGCGGTGGATCGGACGGTATCGGGAAGGTCGAGTTCCAGTGCGGCGCCCTCCCGGGCGAATCGGCGCAGTCGCCGCAGTGCGATCTTGATGTTGCGGGTTCCGAGTTCCACGGTATCGTCGAGATTCTTGTATTCGCGCCGGTCCCAGACCTTGACGGCGCGTCGGTGTCGGGAACCTTCCTGACCGATGCGGACCCCCTCGGGATTGTAGCCATAGGCACCGAAGGGTGAGCGGCCCGCGGTACCGATCCACTTGTTGCCGCCCTGGTGGCGCTTCTGTTGCTCTTCCAGACGCTTCTTCAGCTCCTCCATGAGCTTCTCGAACCCGCCCATCGCCTCGACTTCGGCCATCTCTTCTTCGGTCAGGGTGAGTTCGGCGAGTTTGCGCAGCCATTCCTCCGGAATTTCGGCCGTCCGATCCTGATCGAGGGACTCGAGACCCTTGAAAACGTGTCCGAACACGACGTCGAACTTGTCGAAGTTTCGCTCGTCCTTCACGAGCGTCGCACGGGAAAGGTAGTAAAACTCCTCAACGCTCATGTTTGCGACGCGCGCGTCCATCGCTTCCATCAGGGCGAGGTATTCCTTGAGGCTGGCGGAGACCTTGGCCTTACGGAGTTCGTAAAAGAGTTCGGTGAACATGGGCGATGGTCAGGGGAGCGCCGGCCTCCGGGCCGCGTGTCAGATCCCACTTTCCCGCCGGGCCATGAATGCCAGGCGCTCGAACATGTGGACGTCTTGTTCGTTCTTGAGCAGGGCTCCGTGAAGCGGCGGGATCAGTGTCTTCATATCCCGGCTGCGGAGCACTTCCGGCGATATGTCGTCCGCCACCAGAAGCTTGATCCAATCGAGGAGTTCTGAAGTCGATGGCTTTTTCTTGAGGCCGGGCACTTCTCGAATCTCGAAGAAGATGTTCAGAGCCTCGGACAGCAGGTTTCGCTTCAGGCCCGGGTAATGCACGTCGACGATCTGCTCCATGGTCTCGCGGTCGGGAAAGCGGATGTAGTGGAAGAAACACCGCCTCAGAAAGGCGTCGGGCAGTTCCTTCTCGTTGTTCGACGTAATGAACACGATCGGACGGTGAACCGATTGGATGGTCCGTTTGGTCTCGTAGACGAAAAACTCCATGCGATCGAGTTCGAGCAACAGGTCATTGGGGAATTCGATGTCTGCCTTGTCGATCTCGTCGATCAGCAATACGGGCCGTTCCTTGGATTCAAAGGCCTCCCACAGCTTGCCGTGGATGATGTAATTCGCGATGTCGTGAACCCGCTCGTCACCGAGCTGAGAATCTCGGAGGCGCGAGACGGCGTCGTATTCGTAGAGGCCGTGCTGCGCCTTGGTCGTCGACTTTATATGCCATTCGATGAGGGGAGCCGCGATCGCGTTCGCGACCTCTATCGCGAGCATGGTCTTCCCGGTTCCGGGCTCACCCTTCACCAGTAGGGGACGCTGCAACGTGATCGCGGCATTGACCGCGACCATCAGGTCTTCCGTGGCGACGTAACTGTCGGTTCCTGTGAATTTCATGGGTCTCGCCCTCTACCGCCCGCGACGGGACGGCCGGCCGCGTCCAGGGTGCGCCGAACGTAGGCGCTCCGTCGGCTGCGATCAAGCTCCGGGGTCGGACCGGCCGGTAGCGGAGTCCCAGAACGATCCCCCGATTGGAACCGCCATACGGCACGAGGGTCCGAGGGTTCGGGATGATCTTCGGGAAATGGGGCGGATACGGGGATGTCTCGATCGATCCGAGACTCGAAATTGACGACAATTGCCGTCACCCTGTTGCAAACGACGGAAGTTGAGGGAACGTGAGTACGACAAGCGTGATCCCGCCCGGTTCCGAGTCCCACCGGGCCAGGCCGATGCTCCCGTGCATCCTGCGGAGTCGGCTGGTTTGCGCGGTCGTCTTGCTGGGGACGGCCTGGTTTGCGGCCGGCTGCACGCCACGGGTCCAGGCCATGGGTCCCGCCACGGTCGAGCCTGCCGTTTTGGATGGCGCCATCGTCGTATCGGACGGCTATCGGCTGCCGACGCGCGTGTGGCCTGCGGTTGGGAAAGAATCGTACGTCATCGTGGGCCTGCATGGCTTCAACGACTATTCCAGCGCCTTTGCGATGCCCGGCGAATGGTGGGCCGAGCGGGGCGCTACGACCTACGCCTACGATCAGCGCGGCTTCGGAGGCACGGTTGATCGGGGAATCTGGCCGGGTACGGGAAACCTCGTGAGTGATCTGTTCGACGTGATCCACGCGGTGCGCGCGCGTCACGGCGAGACTCCCGTCTACCTCGCCGGCGCGAGTATGGGGGGCGCCGTCATTCTGGCCGCCTACGGTACCGCCGGCGGCGACTCCGCCGCTCCTCGCGAGTTCTCGACACGACGGGCGGTTCATCCTCCGCCGCTCGTGGACGGCGTCGTGCTCGCCGCGCCCGCGGTCTGGGGGCGGGCGACCATGAATCCGATCTATCGGGCCGTCCTGTGGTTCACAGCGCACATCGTGCCGGGCGCGCGCGTATCGGGAAAGAATTTGGGAATCACGCCGTCCGACAACGTCGAGATGCTGCGGGCATTGGGCCGGGACCCCTTGATCATCAAGGACACGCGCACCGATGCGGTGTACGGCCTCGTGAACCTGATGGACGCGGCGCTCGAGGCCTCAAGTCGTCTCTCGGTGCCCGCGCTGGTGCTCTATGGCGAGAAGGACGAGATCATCCCCCGGGGTGCCGCTGGATTGATGGCCGAACGACTCGACTCCCGTCACCGGTTCGCGCTCTATCCGAATGGTTATCACATGCTCTTTCGCGACCTGCAGGCCGAGGTCATCTGGCGGGACGTTCTGGCCTGGATCGGGGATTCGGAGGCTTCCTTGCCCTCGGGGAATCTCGGCGATGAATCCACGGCGTCGGGGACGATTCGAGCCGAATGACGCCGTCCGAGTGCCCCTGGCGGTTCCTGTCGAGCTGGAACCGGATAGCCGAAACCGGACAACCGCTCTAATATTTTTCCGGCAACAGCCGCCGGTCATGACCGGGCCGGCGGGCAGGGGAGTCTGATGGAACCGGTGCTCCGTACCATACTCGTGCCCCTCGGTGGTCTGCCAGACGCCCGGGATGCCCTCGATGCGGCCATGAGCATAGCCAAGCGCTTCGAAGCCCAGATCGAGGTGCTGCACGTCTATGAGGTTCCCCGGCGCTACGCGGCGGGGTGGGAGGACCGGCCGACGGCGGCATTCGTCGACGAAATGGCGGTCGCGCAACGGGCTGCCAATGACCGTATGGCGGCGGCCCGCGCGCAGTTCGACCAGACCTGCGCGGCGCACGGCGTACCGACCGTGGAAGAGCCCCAGGTGAAAGGGTGTGCCGCCCACTTCTCCATCATTACGGGCGAGGAGGAGGACATCTCATCGGCCTTCGGACGACTTTCGGACCTCATCGTCGCGACCACGCCTCACGAGGAAGGCGATTCCGAAATTCATCAGACGGTTCAGGCACTGTTGATGGAAACGGGCAGACCTGTGCTGGTCATCCCCAACAACGGTGCCGACTCCGTGGGCAAATCCGTCGCCATCGCGTGGAACGGCCGGTCCGAAGCCTCGCGGGCGATCCATTTCTCGCTGCCGTTCCTATGGACGGCCGAACGGGTCGTGGTGCTCGAGGTCGAGGGAGCGGGCCGTCGACGGGGGCTGAGCTCCGCTGCCGTCGTGCGTTATCTCGCCCAGCACGGAGTCGAGGCAACGGCGGAGAACGTGGAACGCCGGGGGCGCAGTATCGGCCGGAGTCTGTTGGCTGCCGCCCAAGCGACGGATACGGACCTGCTGATCATGGGTGGAAACGCCCAGACCCGTTTGCGCCATCTCATTTTTGGGACCGTCACCGGCGACGTATTGTCCGGGGCGCGATTTCCGGTGCTGCTAGCCCACTGACTATCCATGGCCTCGGAACGCCGGGCTCCGCAGCAGGATCAGAAAGCGGCAGAGACTCGGGCTGCGAGGCCTCTCTGCTCCACGAGTCCCGCGAAGGCGTCCTCGTCGGACATCTCGAGGGCGACGCGGTTGTCGTTGAGGTAATAGGGGGTCACGACGTCGGGCCGCTGGGTTTCCATGGTCGACGGCATGTTGTCGAGCCGGTTGTACACGAGATACATGATCCGGCGGTCGCGGGACGAAAGGTTGTCCGTCGAGGAATGGACCGTCTTGGCGGTGAAGAACACGACGGTTCCCGCCGGCCCCGTGCACTCGACGATGGGCCGTTTCGCGGACATCCGCTCGATATGCTCGTCCAGCGTGGTGTGTACGGGATATGCCGTCGTCTCGAAATCGTAATGCCAGTCGAGGACGCCGCCCTCTTGCGCCCCTTCCTCCAGATGCGATCCGGGAACGAACCGTACGGGCCCGTTTTCGGAAGTCGTATCATCCAGCAGTACCATGACCGAAATCATGTCGTGAACACCGCCGCGCGCCGCGCCGTCCATGTGCCAGCTCGTGAAGTCCTGATGCCACTGCCATTGCTCGCCGACATGAGCCAGCTTGAAGATGATTCGGGAGTGCCAGAGGTACACCTGCTCGCCCAGGAACTGCTGCACGGGTTCGAGTATGCGCGGCAGCCGGTAAGCCAGGTTCCAGGCTTCGGAGTCCTGTTCCGAAGCATAGGCTTGGCGAATCTTACCGCTCTTCTTTTCGTAGACATTCGCCCCGGGCGTCTTTCGTTGCGGCGTACCGACCACCGCCGCCTCGTCGCGAAGGAGGGCTATCTCGGGTCCGGTAAACAGACCGCCAACGACCAGAAGGCCGTCCCGTTCGTATTTCTCGATCTGTGCGTCGGTGAGTTCCATCGATACCGCTTGACCGCCGACAGGGGTTATGTCGAGTCCTCGTCGGGCTGCAGGTCGAGAGCTATCGAGTTCATGCAGTAGCGCAGGCCCGTCGGCGGAGGTCCATCCTCGAAAACGTGGCCGAGATGGGCCTCGCACCGGCTGCACAGCACCTCGGTGCGGATCATTCCATGCGAGAAGTCGCGTTCCACGGCAACGCGGTCCTCGGCGAGGGGCTGCCAGAAGCTGGGCCAACCCGTCCCGGAGTCGAACTTCGTGTCGGACCGAAACAGTTCCTGACCACAGCAGACGCATTTGTACGTCCCGGGTGTTTTCGCGTCGTTGTATTTGCCGGTGAATGCGGGCTCCGTGCCCTTCTGTCGGCATACGTGGTATTGCTGCGGCGTCAGCTGTTCCAACCATTCGGCGTCCGACTTGACGACTTTCTCGCTCATCTTCGGTTCTGGCCCCGCTCGTGTGATGAGGGACCGGCCTCGGCCCCGGTTTTCACTCCCGATCCATAATGCGACACCACGGCGGTGGGTTCAATGTCGGGGATGTGAGCGGTCGGTCGGGACGTGAACCATCGATCGCCACGGTCTTTGCCGCCCGCGGCGGTTCGACCCCGGGTCCGTCTCACCGCGCGGGTCCCTCGCTTTGCCGGCCCGAGTTTCGTGGTGATACAGTCGGCCGATGCTTCCCGTGTCGATCATCACCGGGTTCCTCGGAAGCGGCAAGACGACGCTGCTCAACCGTACGCTGCGGCATCCCGGCTTCAAGGACAGCTTGGTTATCATCAACGAGTTTGGCGAGGTCGGCATCGACCACATGCTCGTGTCCGCACCCGCGGAGAACATGAGCCTGTTGGCGAATGGCTGCCTGTGCTGTGAAGTACGGGGCGAGCTGTTCGAAACGCTGGCGGATGCCCTGCTGAGGCGGAACCGCAGTGATGTCCCGCCGTTCGGCCGAATTCTGATCGAGACCACCGGCCTGGCGGATCCCGTCCCAATTCTGCGGACGATTGTCACGGACCGCGACCTGAGCGGGTCCCTGCGTCTCGACCGGATCGTCACGACCGTCGACGCCGTGCATGCGCCCGTGCAGCTGGCGTCTCGGGATGAGGCACGCAAGCAGATCGCCGTCGCGGACGTGTTGTTGATCTCCAAGACCGATCTGGTGTCGCGTGAAATGCGGCGCGAAGTCGAGGACTCGGTCCGGCTGATCAACGAGGGTGCGGATCTGAGCGCCGTGCGGCACGGCCAGATCGATCCGGGGATTTTGTTCGATGGGTCCGGCGGCATGCGCGATCTGGCCGGCTGGCTGGGGCGGCGTGACCACGGCCACGCTTCACACGCGGGGGACATCGGCACGTTGACACTCGATCATGATTCGCCCGTGAGCGAGGCGGGTCTGGCGACTTGGCTGAGCATGCTCTCGGAGTTCAAGGGACGGGACATCCTGCGCGTGAAGGGAATCGTGAACGTGCAGGGGGTCCCGTATGCGATCCACGTGGTTCAATCGGTCGTCCACGAACCGGTTCCTCTCGAGGTCTGGCCGACGGCGGACGACCGCACGCGCATCGTGATCATCGGGCGAAATCTCGACCGCGCTACGCTGGAGGACTCGTTTGCCGCTTTCTCCCTGGCCGACTCCTTGGGCGACACGTATGCGATCGACCCGGTGGCCTACGCGCGCTTTCGTCGGGCTGCGGAACATCTGGTGTAGCGCTTCGGAATCGCGGAGGGGTAACCGGCATGAGCGAAACGCGCGTCGTCAGAGCAGCCAAACTCATCGACGGAACCGGGCAGATCATTCCCGGCCCCCACGTCATCATCAAGGACAAGTGCATCGAGCAGGTGGGGACCGCCGACGATGTGGCGGTGCCTTTCGGAGCCGAGGTCATCGACGTCGGCGACTGCACACTCATGCCGGGGCTTATCGACACGCACGTCCACCTGGGTGCCCTCAATTGCACGAGCTTCGGGACGGCCCGGATTGCCCGCTTTGAGATCACGCCCCAATTGCAGTCGTTCTACGCGTTGTTCCACGCGCAGATCTGCTTCGAGATGGGGTTCACCACCATGCGCGACGCGGGGCGCGGGACACCGCGCGGTGATTTTGCCGAGGAGATGTGCGCCGTTCGCGACGCCATCAACAACGGGATCATCGCGGGCCCCCGGTTGCTGATCCTCGCCGAGTGCGTCATCACGGGGGCGCACCTCGAATTACTGACCCTGCCGCGCGCCATGCATCGGGTTGCGGGCGCCACGGCGGACGGGCCTTGGGAATTGCGTAAGAAAGTGCGCGAGCTGATCCGCAGCGGTGCCGACGGCATCAAAACCAGCGTAACCGGTGGCGTGTCGCTCGGGACCGATCCCGAGGTGCGCAACATGACCCAAGAGGAGCTTGACGCGATTACCGACGAGGCGCACGCCTTCAAGAAGCCCGTGGCGGTGCACTGCTTCACGCCCGAAGGCCTGCACATGTGCGTCAACGCCAAGGTCGATACCATCGAACACATGGTCTACAGCGACGAGGAGTCCATCGCCCGCGTCAGCGAATCCGGCATTTGGGTGGTGCCGACGCTGCTCAACAGAACGGAGTACGCGATCGACCAGAACGCCCGACAGGGCCTGCCGCCATCTCTGATCGAGACCCAGCGGGCCATGCTGCCGCACTGCTTTGGTACCTTCCGCGAGATGAAAGCGGCGGGTGTCCGCATCGCCATGGGAACGGATATCCACAACGTGCCCGAGATGGGGTGCGCCGCCCGAGAACTCGAAATCTACGTGGACGAGGGTATGACGCCCATGCAGTCGATCCAGACCGCGACTCGCGATGCGGCGGAGGCCATTGGACTCGGCGACTCGATCGGCACCATAGAACCCGGGAAATTCGCCGACATTCTGGCGGTGCGTGGCGATCCACTGGACGACATCAAAGTGCTGCAGGAAGCCGACAACATCGGCATGGTCATGAAGGAAGGCGCCGTTTACGTCGACCGTCTGGCGCCCGTTCCACGAACCGTGCGTCACCCGGAGCCTGGAGTCTGGCGGAAAATCGACCGGGAGTAGCCCTAGATTACGCGTATCAGTCCGCCGTCGACCTCGATGCAGCTTCCCGTCATGAAGGTCGCGCGGCTCGAGGCGAGAAACGCCACCAGCGCTCCGACTTCTCTCGGTTCTCCGAAGCGCTTGAGCAGCGTCTCTGAAACGAGTTCCGCTCGAGCCTCCTCAACGGAAATGCCCTCGATTTTGGCTTTGACCTCGCACATGTAACGCATCCGCTCCGTGTCGATCGGACCCGGATTGACGGCGTTGACCAGGACGTTGGCGGGTGCCCCTTCCTCGGCAAGGGATTTGGTCAGACTCAAGAGGGCGGAGTTCACGATACCGGCGGTTATGGCGAAGGCATGGGCGAACCGGGCATGAGTGCCCACGATATTGATGATGCGGCCTCCCCCCCGCGACACCATCTTGTCGAACACGGACCGCGCTTGCCGTATTTGAGCCATGAGCTTGATATCGATGGCCTGTTGCCAATCCTCGTCGCCGAGTTCGCCGAATCGGGCCGTTGAGGGGCCCAGGCTATTGTTCACCAGGACATCGATGGGGCCGACATTGGCCTCGGTTTCTTCGACCAGCATTTGGACCGACGCGGGGTCGGTGTTGTCGGCGACGATCGGCATCACCGATGCGCCGGTGTTCGAGGCGATGCCTTCCGCCACGGGCTTCAGAGTATCCATATTGCGCGCGGAGATGACGACGCGAGCCCCTTCGGCGGCAAGCTCGTAGGCGGCCGCGGCTCCGATCCCACGGCTCGCGGCGGTCACCAACGTCACTTTCTGAGAAAGTCCAAGGTCCATGGGTCTGCCCCGGGGTCGCGGTTTCGGTGATCACAAACGGACTGAGATTGCTTGAGAACATCCCGAGGGTACACACCCGTACGCGCCGGGACCATATGCAGACGGTGGTTGCCGGCCTCGGTGCTGCAAACCTCGATGTCGCAACTTGCGCGTTACCGTGCGGTTCCAATAGGCTGCTTCCGGGGTTGGAAGTGGATGGCCCGTACGTCGGGTACGCGATCCGGATTGACAAGGATCAGGCGTCGAGGTGAACGAGGGAAGGCCACGGCATGACGCAAGACCCGGGTTCCGACGATAATCGTGCCGGAGTGGAAGAAACTCCTCCCGCCGGTCCGTCGTCCAAGGCATCGAGCCACTGGCTGGGACTTCCGCCGATAGTGCTGCGCGTGGGAACCCTGTTTGCGGGCCTCGTGCTGTGGATCCTGCTTGGTGTGGGCGAGGTGTTCCATCCGAGCCTCTTTCCGCCGCCCTGGGACGTGGGCGCCACCCTGCTCAGCATGATGGCCGATGGGGAGTTGTTTCGACATATCGCCGTGAGCCTGAGCCGGGTCTTCCTCGGTTTCGCGTTCGCGACGCTGATCGCCATTCCGTTGGGCATCGCGATGGGTCTGTCAAACCGGGTCTTTCTGTTCGTAGAGCCCCTGGTCGAATTCCTGCGTCCGGTGCCGCCGCTGGCGCTCGTCCCACTGGCGGTCGTGTGGTTCGGGATCGGTTGGACGTCGAAGGTTTTCCTGATCTTCTACGGGTGTTTCTTTGCCATCGTGATCAACACGGTCGCCGGCATGAAAGCCGTGGAGTCGGTTCACGTGCGGGCTGCCCAGGCGTTGGGGGCAAGCCGCTGGCAAATTCTCATGCACGTCATCCTGCGTTCAGCCGTTCCGGACATCGTCGTCGGACTGCGATTGGCGATCGGTCTTGCCTTTCTCTTGATCGTAGGTGCAGAACTCATCGCGGCAAGCGAGGGACTCGGCTGGCTGATATGGGACGCACGATTTCATTTCATGGGCGACAGAATCCTGGTGGGAATGATCGCCATCGGAGTCGTAGGCTTTCTCCTCAACCGCCTGTTGCAGATGGTTGAAACCCATTTGCTTCGTTGGCGGAGCGCTGAAGCGGACGAGGGTAGAGTTGCTGGGTTGAACTGAACGCTACACATTTACGGAGAGCGATTGTCCAAGGGAGGTAGATGATGAACTTACATCGAAAGAAATCGCATTGGTTGGTCGGTACGCTTGCTGTCGCGTTTCTCGCCTGTACTCTCGGCGATAGTGCATCCGTTCGCGCCGAGGACACCAAATTCAAGATCGGATCCTCACGCGATCTGCAACTCGGGGCGCAGCTCGGAATTGCCATGCACAAGGGGTTCTTCAAAGAGGAGGGCCTCGATATCCAGGTCGCCTATTTCACCTCTGGTGCCGAGATGACCTCGGCCTTGGCGGCCGGCCAGCTCCAACTGGGAAGTTTTGGTGATTTTCCCACTGTCAACATGATCGCCGGCAATCTGCCCGTGAAGATCATCACGGGCGTGGCTGAAATCTCCGGCACGCAACAGCTCGTCGTCGCCGAGGGCGTCAATCAGCCTGAGGACCTCAAGGGCAAGAAGGTCGCTCTCACGGTGGGCAGCTCAGCGGAATCGCTCTTTGCGGCAACGCTGAATCATTTCGGAGTTCCCCTCGACTCGGTCGAGGTCTTGAACATGAGCGCACCGGAGCAGGTTGCGGCCATGGCCCGGGGTGATGTCGACGGTATCACCGTCTGGCAACCCTATGTCCTGCGTGCCAAGACCCAGGCCGGTGGGCACGCCATGATCTCGGCGTTGCAGTCCTTCATTCCCGGCAAAGAGGGTCCGTTGGACTACTACGCGGCCTATTCGGTTCTCGTCGTGCGTACGGAATGGCTGGATGAGAACCCGAATACCATGTTGAAGGTTCTTCGAGCCATGAAGAAGGCCCAGGACTACATCAACGCCAACAAGGACGATACGGCGAAGACGATGGAGAAGGACATGCGGGCACCCGCAAAAGATCTCCGCGTCTTCCTCGATGAAAACGTCTACGACATGGGGATCGACGCCAAGTTCGTGCGGACCCTCAACAAGACGGTCGGGTTCATGCACAATGTGGGCAAGATCAAGTCCAAGCCGAGTGTCGAGAGCTTCATCGATGACTCGTACTTGAAACAGGTTCTCCCGGACCGCGTGAGCTATTAGTCCATACCAGGCGAAGGTCTTCGGGGCCGGGCAGGGGAACTTGCCCGGCCTCGTTCCTTCGAACCTGCTGAAGACATTCGGAGCGGGGGTCTAGGTGCCCCGAGTCTGCCCTCCGTCGACGTTGATCGTCGCGCCGGTGACATAGCTGGCGAGGTCGGAGGCCAGGAATACCGCCATCGCCGCGATCTCTTCCGGCGTGCCGAAGCGCTTGAGCAGGGTCTCCCCTTCCCATTCTCGTCTCGCCTCTTCCCGCGATATCCCGGCTTGTCCCGTCTGGACCTCCATGGCGTATTGCATGCGCACCGTTTCGATCGGACCGGGGTTGACGGCGTTGACGCGAACGTTGTGCGGCGCCGCGATCTCGGCCAGCGCCTTGGTGAAATTCTGCAATCCCGCGTTCACCACGCCGGCCGTCACCAGAAAGCTGTGCGGTTGATGCCCGTGGGTTCCGATGATGTTGACGATCCGCCCCTGTTTACGCCCGATCATGTGAGGCAGGACCGCACGGGAGCAGCGAATCTGTCCCAACAGCTTGAGATTCAGGCCGTCGATCCAGTCCTGATCGGATAGCTCGAGGAAGCCGCCGTCCTTGGGTCCCGCCAGGGAATTCACGAGGATGTCGACCGAACCGAACGACGCGATTGCGGTCTCGACGAATCGGCGGACATCCTCGTCCTTCGTGCAATCGGCCGCGATTCCCCGTACCTCCGTGCCCGTCGTGCGCGTGATCTCCTCCGCCATGGTTTCCGCGCGTGCCCCGTCGCGGCCGCATAGAGCGACCTGCGCCCCTTCCTCGGCGAACTTTCTGGCCACGGCAGCGCCGATGCCGGTGCTCCCGCCGCTCACGAGAGCCACTTTGCCGCGAAGTCCGGTGTCCATTTCCGTTCCCCTTTACGGTTCCGGGTTTCAGCGGATGAGGGCGCCGTAGGCGTCGGGCCGCCGGTCGCGGTAGAAGAGCCAGCTGTTTCGGATCTCCGCCACTTCGGCGAGGTCGATGTCGGCGACGAGCACTTCGTCGTCCTCGCTGCCGGCTTGGGCGACGATGTTGCCCCGCGGATCGCATATGAGGCTTGATCCGTAGAAGGGATCGCCGTTCTCCTCACCGACCCGGTTGACCGCGGCGATGAAGACCTGGTTGGCGATGGCCATCGCCATGAGTTCCTTCATGAATACCTCTCGGGCCTGGAGCCGGGGGCTCGCGACGGGGATCAAAACCAGCTCCGCTCCTGCCAGACCGAGGGCTCTCGCGGCCTCGGGGAAGTGGCGGTCATAGCAAATGAGGATGCCGATCTTGCCGAGCGGCGTCTCGAATACGGGGAAGCCCAGGTTGCCGGGCTTGAAATAGAATTTCTCGATGATGTGCCGGCTGTGCGGGATGTGCATCTTGCGAAATTTGCCGATGATGTCGCCGTCGGGTCCGATCAGCGCCGCCGAGTTGTAGTAAACGCCGGCGATTTCCCGCTCGTAGACCGGCGCCATGATCAACAGGCCGTGCCGGTGCGCTTTCTCGGCGACCGCGTCCGTGGCCGGGCCGGGGATGGGCTCGGCGAGATCCAGGAACCGTTCGTCACGCTCACGGTTGGGAAAGTAGGGAAGGTTGAAGAGTTCCTGCAGAGCGATGATCTGGGCGCCTTCCGCGGTCGCCTCGTCGATGAGCGAGAGGGCGCGCTCGAGGTTGGCCGCCGGGTCGTCCCCGCAGTGCATTTGTATCAGCGCAAGCCGGGTCATGAACGCGCCTCTCGATAGTCCGGCCGCTACGGCGCCGAACGGGCCTCTGCCGCGTCACAGGCCGCTACGAACCAGTCGGTGATCTCGCTCCCGGTCATCACCACCGTGTCTTCGCGCGCCGCCAGCCAGTCGAAGGTCGCCCACAGGGCGGGAAGGCGATGGGGGACACAGGCGACGTGAGGGTGCAGCGGCAGCGTCAGCACACGGGGCCGTTCTTCGAGTTCGGGCTCGAACGTAAGGACCATGTCGCGGACCCGGGTGAAATATTCCGCCGCCGATTGGTGGTCGTTGGACCAGATGGCGACGTCGTTCATGTCGAGTCCGCCGTAGGGCACGGAGAGCAACCGTCCGTTCGGTGTCTCGAGCCAATCGGGGAAATCGTCGATGACCCAGTCCATGAC
Source organism: Alphaproteobacteria bacterium (assembly GCA_021296255.1). Lineage (GTDB taxonomy): Bacteria > Pseudomonadota > Alphaproteobacteria > UBA2966 > UBA2966 > UBA2966. The sequence goes on from JAGWAU010000008.1 coordinate 42,884, forward strand.
GTAGTCGATCCCGGCGGCCTTGAGATGGCCCAGCGTGTCGAAGGTCTCGGCAAGGCCGGGGCCGAGCCAGCCGCGTGGCCGCGTGCCGAAGAACTCTTCGATCTGACTGAGGCAGCGCTCGATGACCGCGGCTTCGTCGTCTTCCATGAACAGCATGCGCTGGGTCACCCCGTGGCCGACGATCTCGCAGTCCAAGTCGCGCAGCGCGGCGGCGAGAGCCGGGTATTCCGTGATGATCGCCGAGTTGAGGTTGATGCCGACGCGGAGACCGCGGTCGGCGCAACCACGGATGAAGCGGGACATGCCGGTGCGCAACCCGTATTCGACCCAGCTGTAGTTGGGAATGTCGGGGACCGGGTCCTGGCCGTAGGGCGTCGACAGAAGCTTGCGCGGCAATGGCTTGTCGAACGGCCAACATTCGACGTTCATGACGATCTGAACGATGAGCGGTTTGCCGCCGGGGCCCTCAAGGCGGGGCTGGGCATCGATCATGCGGTACGCGACGAACGGGTTCGCCATGCCGGATCTCTCCCTGCGGCGCGCTTATGCTTCCTCGTACTCTTCGCGCGATTTCGACATCTCGACCCTGAGCGTCACGTCCACGTGCCGGTAAAGCTCGAAATACTCCCCGCTCGACCGGTCGCGCAGCCGTTCGAGATCTACCTCGACGATGTCCTTCACGCGGCCCGGGTGGGCGCTGAGGATGACGATCCGATCGGCCAGATACACGGCCTCGGCGATGCTGTGGGTGACGAAGACGCAGGTCTTCTTGTCCAACTCCCAGATGCGCAGAAGCTCCTCCTGCATGGTCTCGCGCGTCATCGCGTCGAGGGCACCGAACGGCTCGTCCATCAGCAGAATGTCGGGTCCGTTGGCCAAGGACCTGGCGATGCTGACCCGCTGCTTCATGCCGCCGGAGAGCTCGCCGGGATAGTGGTGCTCGAACCCGGTCAGATGAACGAGATCCACGTAGTGCCGCACGATGTCTTCCTGTTCCCGCTTCGAGGCCCCCCGCATGCGAGGCCCGAAGGCGATGTTCTGGGACACCGTGAACCAGGGAAAGATACCGTACTCCTGAAACACCACGCCCCGGTCCGGGCCGGGGGCCGAAACGGGGGTGCCGTTCACCAGAACGGAACCGGACGTGGGCTGGAGGAACCCGGCGATCAGGTTGAGAAGCGTCGTCTTGCCGCAGCCGCTCGGACCGAGCAGGCAGACGAACTCACCCGTGGCGATCGAGAGGTCGATGTCTTCGAGTGCCGTCACACTGCGTTCCAAGCGATCGCTGACATAGATCATGTTCAAGTCGGTGATGTGGACTTTTTCGCTCATGAACGCTTTGCCTCGCGCCGGTCAGCCGGATCGTAAAACTGGAGGAGTACCGGTCAGGTGTTCTGGTCAAGCGTCTCCCGGTAGGGGATCCACTTGCTTTCGAGCCACAGCAGGCCCTTGTTGATGAAGTAGCCGATAACGCCGATGACGACGATCCCGACCATGATCTGCTCGGTCTTCAGCTGATAGCGCCCGTCTTGAATGAGAAAGCCGAGCCCGGCATCCGCCAGGATGAGTTCGGCTGCGACCAGCACGATGAACGCCATTCCCGCGCCCAGACGCAATCCCACGACAACGCGGGGCAGGGCGCTGCGCATGATCACATGCCAGAAGATCTGTTGCCGGCTGACGCCCAGGGTCAGGGCCGCCCAGATGTGCACCCGTTCGACGCCGCGAAAGCCGCTGACGGTGTTGAGCACGATGGGGAAGAACGCCCCATACATGATGATCGCGACCTTCGATTCTTCACCGAGGCCGAGCCACATGATGGCCAATGGGATCCAGGCGATGGGTGGAATTGGGCGCACCAGCTCGATCCAGGGATCGACCAGGTGGAACATGGGACGCCAAAGCCCGATCAGCATCCCCAGCGGAAGTGCGACGAGCACCGCGAGCAGGAACCCGGCGATGACTCGACCGAGGCTGACGACGATGTGCACGAACAAAGTGCCGTCGACCACCATCTCGACCATGAGACTGAATACCCGCGCCGGCCCGGGAAGGAAGAACTCCGTGACCCACTGGGCGCTCACCACGAGCTGCCAAACGATGAACAGCCCGGCGAGTGAGATCAGGGTGTAGAGGTACGCGCTCCGCCCGCGCCTTGTCGCGGCCTTCGCCCGAGGCGTTTCGACATCTTGAGTTGCGTCACCGCTGGTCAACGGCGCTGTCTCCAGATACGGCACACGGTCCTGCGAGCGTAGGGACCGGCCTATACCCTGTCAATTGATGGGGGTTGCCGACGAGCAGGTCGGTGAGGCGAGCCCCTCAGATCGGGATGTGGGAACCGGAGGCCAGGCGTCGGGTGTCGAGCACCACCTCGCGGCTGGCCAGAAGGGGCGTGCCGCCGCCGGTCGTGACCTGGTCCTTGTAGGTTCCGACCGCGAACAGGCGCGTGTCTCCGTCGTACCACGTGTGATAGACGGTCACGGTGCTGCGGACGGGCACCACCCCGTTCGCGGCCGCCCCGATCCGGATCATGCTGGCGACGCGCCGCATATGCGCAATGGCGACTTCGTGGGTTTCCACCGCCTTCAGCAATTCCAGGAAGTTGTCGCGGGTCTGGAACATCCACTCCATGGGTTTGCGGAGTTCCTCGCTGTACGCCGTGATGCGATAGGTGAATTCCGGCGTGCAGAGGGCGATGTAGTCGTCGAATCTCTCCTCGTCCAAAAGGGCGCACGAGTCGTAGATCAGACCGGAAATGCGGTCCCGATCGACTGTCAACGAGGGTCTCCCGAACGCCTCATTCCGCGGCTTCCGGAAGGACGGGTCCGAACGGCTGGCTCTGATCCCGTCTCATCAGGCGCGACCACTCCTTCCACCACGTCCGGGCCGCGATATCGTCCTGGGACAGGTTGTCTTCCTCCCGGCACCAGTAGGTGTACGGCACCCGACCGCCGTAAATGGCTTCCCGCTGGAGAGTCACGCCGAGGCAGTCCTCGGGGAGATTGCGGCCGAACGGACCCCAAATCGAATGGTAGTCCCGGATGCGGCGCATACGGTTTTCTTCCGGCTCTCCCTTGATACCGAGGGCCCGGTACTGCACCAGGGTCTCGGTCGGCGTCAGCGGAATCTGGTTGTCGATTCGGACGACCGTACCGCGCGTCAGGAACGTGAGGTCGGGAAAGACGTCGGTGATCTGGAATTCATCCTCCTTCATGCCGGGCAGGGCTAGACTGTCGTCCCGGTTTTCCCAGCCGGGATACTTGTCGTACTCCACCGAGTAGCGGTCGACCGTAAAATGCCCGTTCGGGAAGGTATGCCAGTTGCGGCTGTAATACTCGGGAATCTGGAGGCTGGTCCTGCGGTTCGCAACGTGCATGAACTCGTGGTAGAGGTCCATATTGGTCTCCATCCAGTTCTTCCAGTTGCATTTCAGGTTCAACTCGAAGAAATCGATGACCTCCATCTCGACGGTGTCGATCATCTCCCTCTGCAGGAACATGCTGTCGCCGATGTATTCCTCGAGCGGCATGCAGTCCTCGTCGAGATTCACGAACACCAGGCCGTAGATGAGCCCGGTCCGCACCTCACGCAGCCCGCAGGCGTCCTGGCGCAAGCCAACCGCGTCGAAGGCCTCCGGGCGGGGGCGGCTGACGCATTCCCCCGTGGTCGGGTCGTAGGTCCAGAGATGATACATGCACTGCCAGGCCCGCAGATTGCCGGCCGGCCGCCGCAGCACCGCCGCGCCGCGATGGGAGCAGGAGTTGACGAAGCTTCGGATCACGCCGTCCTTGCCGCGCGCGACCACGAGGGGCGTGTCCGCCACCGACGCCGTGCGGTAGTCGTACGCTTCGGGAATCTCGCTCTCGTGCAGAACGAAGCGCCAGGTTTTCGAAAGGATCTTCTCCTTCTCCTCCGCGAAGATGCCTTGGTCATGGTAAACCCGGTTATCGACGAAATGGGTGCTCGGCAATTGGGGCGAGCGGGTGTATTCGGCGGCGGTGCGGGACATCCCGATGTTCCTTCAGGTTCGACTTGAGTCAGACAAAGGCGCGATTCAGGCGGTCCGCGCGCGCAAGGGAGGCGTGACCTGATCGCCGCCCATGATTTCGGCGACCTTCTCGCGGGTGTAGACGTTACTCCACATGCTGTACGACTTCTCGAGGGCCGTCGGCTTGATATCGTCGTTGAGGGCGAGTTCGACGGGCTCGCCCTCGATCAGCACATCCTTGATTCGGGACTTGTCCTGAAGGATCCGCACGTCCGCGAGCGGATCGCCGTCGACCACCAGAATGTCGGCGCGGCGGCCGGGTTCCAGCAGGCCCACCTCGTCGCCACGGCGGACGAATTCCGCATTGACGCGCGTGGCGCTCTGGAGCGCCTCGGCGGGCGAGAACCCGAGATATGTCACGTAGTGCTCCAGTTCGCGGGCGTTCCATTCGCCGTAGGGCGTGACGGCGAAACCGCAATCGGTTCCATAGAGGAAAGGCACGCCGGCTTCCCGCGCCTTGGGCAGGACGATCCGGGCCGATTCAAGTTCCCGCCTGTGGGCATCGGGGAAGCCTGGATAGCACCCGTCGCCGGGTTGGGTGAAGTCGATGTCGTTGACCACGAGGCTGAGGGTTGGGCAGATGTAGCAGCCGTTCTCCACGATCGCTTCGAGACCTTCGTCATCCATCCATGAGCCGTGCAGGATCACGTCGACGCCGGCCCGAGCCGAGTAGAGAATGGCTTCCGCCCCTCTGGCATGCACGACGACCTTCTTTCCGAGCCGGTGCGCTTCTGTGACCATCGCCGTCGTCTCTTCCTGGTTATAGCCCGAGATCAGCCCCGTCGCCGGGTTCATGGCGTCGCCGTCCATGGCGATCTTGATGAAGTCCACGCCCTGCTTCACCTGGGTCCGGATCTCGGCGATACCTTCCTCTGCCGTGCGGGCGAGGACGCCGATGGAGGTCACGGGGACGCCGATGAACGTGGGATACCAGTCGGACAGGCCTTGACGGTTGGTGATCTGCCGGCCCGACGTCGTCACCCGTGGTCCGATGAACATGCCGGACTCGATAGCATCGCGGATGGCCAATGTGACCACGCCGGTGGTCGCCGGATCGGCAATCGACGTGAAGCCCGCCTTGAGGACTCGCTGGGCCGAGTAAAGGCCCCGCAACGCCCGGAATTCGACGGACGCAAAGAGGTCGATGTCTTCCTCGGTCTGGGCGTTCCCGTAGGACAGATGAACGTGGGCGTCGATCAGGCCGGGGAGCACGAAGTAGTCGGAATAATCGAGCGTTTCGTCGCCGCCGACAGGGGGCGGCGCCTGGTCCGAGGGTCCGATGAAGGTGATGCGGCCGTCTTCGGCGACGAGGGTTTGATCGGCCTTCGCGTTGTCCTCAGCGGCTGTGAACAGCTTGCCGCATTTGATGTACCGCTTCATATCAGGGTCCCTTTTCGGCCGCTTTCGGGTTCCGGAACAAAGTATTCGGCGGCCGCGCCATCAGATCGGCGCATTACATCAACGATAAAATAGTTTAGCGCCAATTCCGCCCCGTGGGTATCGAGGCGCCTGAAACGCGCTGATCAGCGTCAGTCGAAGAAGTCGATGGCGATCCGGAGAAAGGTCTCGGTCCGCTCGAAGGCGGGTCCGTGTCTGCAGCGGGCGAGCGCGTGAACGTCCGCATGTTCAAGGATCTCGGCCATCGGATAGGTCGTCTCTTCGATCGGAAACGCGAGATCCGACCGGCCGTGAACGATGGTGACGGGGCAGGTCACGGCACGTAGCTCGTCGTCGCCGAGGATCGTGGGTGCGAGCGGGGCCCGCTTGTCGCCGCTGAAGACCTTCTCGAAGTACTCGGCGTAGTCGCCCTCTCCGAGCACGGCCATGCGGCTGTCCGGCAGGTCGTCGGTGATGATGCCGTGATCATGGAACAGAACCTGCAGCGACTTTCGCAGATCGTTCCGTGACCGCGGGGAGGTCCAGAGCCGGTCCCTGTGCGGGTTTGGCGCCAGCGGCCGGCCCATGGGGCAGGTCAGCAGCACCTTGGTCAGGCGCTCGTTCTTCGCCGCCAGGCGCAGGGCGAAGGTCGCCGAGATCGAATGGCCGAGAAGACCCACGGGGCCCTCCGGAATTTCGTCCAGGACCGCTTGCATCTGGTCGAGCCAGAGCCGGTAGTCGAAGAATGGCGCCGATTTCTTTCGGCCCGATCGGCCGGAACCGATCATGTCGGTGGCATAGACGTGATAGCGCTCGGCGAGCGGCTCGCGGGTCTCGAATTCTGCGGTCAGCCATCCAAGCTCACGGGGCGTCGAAGAACTCCCGCAAGTGGCGCGTTACGGCCCGCGGCTTCTCGAAGGCGATCCAGTGCCAGGCCGCGGGGAAATAGAAGACCTCCATGGTGTCGATCCATGGCGCCGCGATGTCGTTGACCACCGGGTCGAGCGCGATGTCCCGTCGACCCCAGAGCACGCGGACGGGACAGGTGATGCGGCCGGGTGTCACATGACGGCGCCGGGGAATCTCCTTCACGATCTCGCGGTAGTAGTTGAGCGCCGCGGTGGCGGTCCCCGGCTTCTCGAAGGCTTCGCGGTACACCGCCACGTCTTCCGGCGGCATCACGCGGGCGAGACGTATGGTGCCGTCGCGGAACTGCGCCTTGTAGTTCTCCTCGGGAAAGTCCGGCAGCAGGTTGAGGAATACGTACCAGCTCTTGCGCTGTTGTTCGGCGTGGGTCAGCCAGGCCCGGATCCAGGCGTCCGGATGGGGTGCGTTGAGGATGGCGAGTTTCCTGACCCGATCCGGCCAGTCCATGGCCAGTTGATAGGCCACTATGCCGCCCCAGTCGTGTCCGGCGACATAGGCCGGACCGCCGAGACGGTCGATGAGGTCCCGCATGTCGGTGGCCAGGGTGGCCGTGTCATAGCCGGTGGCCGGCTTTTCCGATTCGTTGAAGCCCCGCATGTCCACGGCGACGATTCTGAACTGCCGAGACAACGGGCCGATCTGCTTTCGCCACGACCACCAGAACTCGGGAAAGCCGTGCATGAGGAGCACGAGAGGGCCGTCCCCCTTCTCCACCCAGTGGAGCTCGACGCCGTTCACGCGCGCTCTTTGATGCGAGACCCCGTCCAGTGTGACCGTCACGATGAATCGTCCCGGCGGTCGTTAGTGATATTCGACGGGCGGCGCGTGGTAGTAGGCATCCACGATGGCGCGCGCCAGGGTGACGTTGTCCGGGTTCGGACTCCCGAGCAACCCGCGGTCCATCAGGTCCTCTGTCAGGCGTCCGGTAATGAACTCGATCGTCAGATCGTTGGAGCGGTCGGACCAGGTCTGCCGCTCCGTCTCGTCTCGGAAACAGTAAGCCTTCCAAGAAACGGAAAATCGCATCTCGTCCCAGCCGTATGTCCCGACGACCGCGCCGTCGGAACCGACCACGCGCCACTTGCGGTCATCGCCGAACCGCAGGACCTGGCCGCGTTCGAGAGGCGCCGGCAGACCTTCAGGGTCGTATATCGGCCGGACCTCGTGATAGATGCTGTCGGTATCCATGAGCAGTGCGGTGTTGGGCCGTTGCGGAGCGGTTACGGGCGCGCCCCCGGGTCCGTCCGGGTAGAACCGGAATTCCCCTCCCTCACAGACATTGAAGAAATTGACCGCCGTGGCGATCGGCAGGCGCCATTCGTCGAACAGCCGTGAATGGTGCATGCAGATGAGCAGCCATTGCGGTGTCGTGCTCCGGTTCACGCCGCGGAATTCCGTAATGTCGGTATGCGGGCCAAGCCATTGACCGGCGACGTATAGATTTGCGAGCACGGCGACCGGCACGATCACGGGCCGATCGAGGAGATCCCGGGCGCCGGCGACGAACGCTTCGTGGTAAAGCAGGGAGTCGGCTTCGGGATGGCGAGACTCGTCGCGCGCGACGAAAGCGAGGTCGGCGTAGGTTTCCCGGAATTGGCAGGTGAACGCCCGCTCGAAGTCGAGCCAATCCACATGCGTCGGATCATAGGGCTTGTCGTTCTCGTTCCCGCGCTGACGGGCGAGATCGTAGAAACACTCGAACCGTTCGGGCAGACCGGCGCCGATCTCGGTCGACGACATTTCGGCGCTGGCCATGCGGTACGTGCCGACCCGCTCGCACAGGGCCATGATCGCATGCAGGTCGCGTTCGCGAAGAACGGGCTCGACGAGGCGATAGGTCCCGTATCCCGCGATTGATCCGTCCCACGGATCGTGAGTCGCTTCTGCTTGCGCCGACACCGTGTCTCAGCCTCCTTCGCCGCCGAGATCGGGCATCCATGGAAACGGTCTCTCGCGGTGCTGGTACAGCAGATCCTCCGCGAGGAGCTTGATCCTCGGCGATGCCCGTTTCATCGCATCTTGAACGAACTTGGCTTCGTTGGGCAACAGGCCGGGCTTTTCCGCGGCCAGCGCCAGCATGCGGATCGCCGTCAGCATGGTCGCGCCGGCCTCGGCACGCTCGCTGTGACCCCGGCGCAGAGTGAAGCAGAACCAGCGGGCCATCAGGGGCAGTTCCGGGCGTCCGCCCGTGTCAACCTGTTCGAACAGGCGTTCGAAATCGGCGATCAGATCTTCGTTGGCCATGGCGTCCTCTCTTTGTCGCCGCCGCGGCCCGAGTGTAGCATCACGCCGCACCGGCGGGGGGACGGGATCCCGTTATCTGGATCCGGCGGGTGTGGTGGCCTCGACCCGATACGGACGCCGTGGAAGGAGATGCCCGGAATGCCGGCGGCGGAACGGAACGGCGATGCGCGGGAACTTCCCGCCACCTTTTTCTGGGGTGCCGCGATCATCGTGATCTCCGAAATCCTGCTCGCCTTGGACGTCGCGTTCCGGGGTGGCGCCGTCGCGCCTTATGAGGCCATTCCGTCACCCGACGGTGTACTTCCGTCGATTGCCCGTGGCGCGGCCGTATTCCTGACCCCATTGTGCTGGACCGGACTGCTGTTTCTGCTCGACGGGTTGCTCCATCGGTGCGTGCGCCAGGGTACCTCGCCGATCCGAAACAGGCCGTGGCGGTTCGCCGCGATCTATCTGATCAGCATTCCGGTCTGGCTGATCTTCGATTGGGTGAACTTCCGATACATCGGCGCTTGGCGGTATCACGGTCTCCCGGAAGACCTCTTCATTCGGTACGCGGGGTACTTCCTGGCGTTCGGTGCCATCTGCCCGGGCATGTTCCTGATTGCCGACATCGTTCAACGGACGCGGGTGGCCCGCCTGCGCGGCCCGGTTCTCGCTCCCAACGCTGCCGTCCGTGTCATTCTGATCGCGGCCGGCGGCGCGATGGCGCTGTACCCGTTTCTCGTGCGTGATCCTGTCGGCAGCCTGACCTTGTGGCTGGGCTGGTTCTTTCTGCTCGATCCCATCAACGAGCGAATCGGCGCGCCGAGCATCTTTGGCGACTGGCGGCAGGGGAGGTATGGACGCACTGTCTCGCTGATGGCCGCGGGCGCTATCTGCGGCCTGTTGTGGGAGTTCTGGAATTACTGGGCCGTCACGAAATGGACCTACAACCTGCCGTTCCTCGGTCCGCTGGAGGAGATCGCGTACTTCGAGATGCCGGCATTGGGTTTTCTCGGATTCTTGCCGTTCGCCTTGGAGTGCTGGGCGATGGTTCAAACGATCCTGTGGCTGGCCCGGAGTCTCGGTCTCCGGCGTATCGAACCGTTGCCGTCGGCGGACGCGATCACCTGAATCCGGAAACGCTCGGCGCCATACCTGGCCGTGCTATGCTGGCTCTGCCCTCTGAGACTACTCGAAATGGGACAGGCGATGCGGGCGCTCATCGGCCGGCTGCTTTGTCTGATTGGTATTCACGACTATCAAGTGATCGACACCACGTTCGGATTCGGTCCGAACAGCAGCGTGTCGCGCGTGGAATGTCGGCGCTGCGGACGCATGAACATACGCCAGGCGTGACAGGAGGCGATAAACTGGCAGGGGGACGGTCACGGCCGAAGCGCCGGCAAGAAAGTACGCCACACTTTACAAGGTGACCTCTTGCAGAGGGTTGCCCTCGCACGTCCTCAATGCTTGTAGTTCGGTTCCTTTGGGCGTGTCATGCCAAGTAGTGGATTCAACAGCTGTTTTAGGGGGCGATGATGTCATCCGCAGACGTACGTGCGAAATTAAACCATCCGGTGGTCGATGCCGACGGCCACATGTTGGAATTCACCCCGCTCTTTCTGGATCATCTCGACGTGGTCGGCGGTCCCGATATTGTCGAGCGGTTCATCGCCCGGTCGAAGCAAAACAGGGAGGCAATGTGGTATGCACTGACGCCCGAGCAACGGGCGGAATACCGGCTTGCGCGTCCGCCGTGGTGGGCGGTCGCGGCGCGCAATACCCTGGACCGGGCGACGTCGATGCTGCCGAACCTGCTCAAGGACCGACTCGATGAGTTCGGGTTCGACTATTGCATCTCGTACCCGACGCTCGGATTCTTTCTGTTCGACGAGCCGGACGACGAACTGCGCCAAGCAACCTGCCGGGCCCAGAACAACATGGTGGCCGACATCTTCTCGGGCGTGAAGGATCGCATCACCCCGGCGGCGACGGTGCCCTCGTTCACACCCGAAGAGGCGATCTCCGAACTCGAGCATGTGGTGCACGAGTTGGGACTGAAGGCGGTCATGCTTTCCAATCTCGTGCGTCGCGTCATTCCCAAGGCGGCCGGCCGGGAATCGCAGGGCGAGCAGGCCGAGTGGATCGACCCGCTGGCGCTCGACTCGCTCTACGACTACGACCCCGTCTGGGCCAAGTGCATGGAGCTCGGCGTCGCTCCCACTGCGCACTCCTTCATGCAGGGGCACGGCTGGCGGCGGTCGCATTCCTGCTATGCCTACAACCAGACGGGTCACTTCGCCGATGCCGGCGAGGCGTTCTCCAAGGCCCTGTTCTTCGGCGGCGTCACCCGGCGGTTCCCGAATCTCAATTTCGGAGTGCTCGAAGGCGGCGTGGGCTACGGGATCACGGTCTTCTCGACGCTGCTTGAGGTGTGGCACAAGCGTGGCGCCCCGGGGATCGCCGATCTCGATCCGTCGTCCCTCGATTACGACCTGCTGCGCGATCTTTTCGCGCGGTATGGCGGGGAGCGGTTCGCCCGTCGCCTCGGGGAAGATGAGCGGATCGGATACTCCATCCTGCGTTCGGACCGCGTGGTCCGTGAGGCTGACAAGAAACTCCTGGACGAGTATGCACCCGCAGGGATTACGAGCGATGAGGACGTTCGCGCCCGTTTCGTCGATCGTATCTGGTTCGGGTGCGAGGCCGACGACGTCATGGCGCCGATGGCGCTCAGCGGTCGGGGTGTGCCCTTGGGCGCAAAGGTGAAGGCGACCTTCGGATCCGACATCGGCCACTGGGACGTCAAGGTCATGAGCCACGTCCTCGAAGAGGCCTATGAGATGGTCGAGGACGGGCTCGCGACCGAAGAGGAATTCCGCGATTTCACGTTCACCAATCCCGTTACCCTGCATGCCGGCATGAACCCGGATTTCTTCAAGGGGACCGTCGTCGAGGACGACGTCGACAAGCTGCTGGAGGAACTGGGTATGCCCACGTCGTAGAGTCGGCGCCATTTGATGTATCAGGCGCCGACCGTCGAGCCGTAAAGGTAGTATCTAAGTCAAGCATACGTCACGGCACCACGAGCGCCAGCGATACCGAATCAGGCGATAGCTCGTTCCTTTGTTCTCTGTGGGAAGTTGTAAGTCGAATGCCTCACTTTGTGAGGCTAGTCGGGGCGCATCTCACCACGCACCCAACTCACGAACTTATTGAAAAGTATACGTTTATTGGCGTTGTGCACTCGCGTCACATTAGGGTTACATAGACCTTATGCGTAACCCTATGTTCCGGGTTGTTCGGTGGGTACCGTCGAACGAATTTCCGCAGTGCAATTCAGAGCGGTCATGATTCCGGTCAGCTGTTTCCGTCTTAGATTAGCCACAAGCGGACGTTAGATGCTGTCAATTTTCACTTGGGATCAAGAATAGCGTCCGAATGGCACGAACGTCTGTTCACCGCAATCGGCCTACGGAAGCAAGATGCTCGAGCCGGTCGTCAGGCGTTCCTCGAGGTCCCGTTGGGCCTGCGCGGCCTCGGCCAGCGGGTATCGTTGACCGATCTGGATCTTGATCGCGCCGTCGGCGACGAGCCCGAAGAAGTCTGCGGCCCGAGACACGAGCGCCTCGCGGGTGGCGATGAAATTGGGAAGCGAGGCGCGGGTGACCCAGAGGCTCTTCGCCGCCAGCCGGTTTAGGTCGAGTGGCGCCGGCATGCCTGACGATGAACCGTAGAAGGCCATTGTTCCCATCGGTTGCAGGCATTCGAGGCCGCCATCGAAGGTCGCCTGGCCAACGGCGTCGTAGACGACCGGCACGCCCTGGCCGTCCGTGATCTCCTTGACCCGGGTGACGAAGTCCTCTCGCGTGTACACGATCGGATGGTCGCAGCCGTGCGCCTGGGCGAGCTCTGCCTTCGCGGCGCTGCCAACGGTGCCGATCACGGTAGCGCCGATATGCTTCGCCCACTGGCAGAGCAGGAGGCCCATGCCGCCGGCCGCGGCGTGGACCAGGATTGTGTCGTCCGGCTGCACGGCGTAGGTCGAGTTGATGAGGTAGTGCGCGGTCAGCCCACGCAGGGTGGAGGCGCCAGCCTGCTCGTGGCTGACGCCGTCCGGGATCGCCACCAGACGGCGCGCGTCGATTACCATTCGCTCGGCGTAAGAGCCGAGGATCGCGCAGTGGGAGACGCGATCACCAGGTTTGAAGTCCTGCGTGTCCGGGCCGACCGCCTCGATCACGCCCGCACCCTCGGAGCCGATCACGGCCGGAAGCTCTGCCGGGATGTCGCCGATGCGATGGTAGATGTCGCGATAATTGACGCCGATCGCGGCGTGGCGCACCAGCGCCTGCCCGGGTCCCGGCTCGGGAACCTCAACTTCTTCCACGCGCAGAACCTCGGGCCCGCCGGTCTCATGGTAGCGCACCGCCGTCGTCGTCATCGCCATCGTCAATTCCTCCTCGAAATGTGGATATGGGGCGATATGAACCGGTCGTTCCGGCCTGGGTCGATGGAATCGTTGATGGCGTCGCGAAGACCATCGGCAATCCGGTCCTTGACCTCGTTTGAATACCCTTCTGGGATCTGCACTCTCACGATAGGCATGCGTGGAGCCTCCCCTGGTTTGGGTTTCTCAAGTTATCTGGTCGTTCAGATGAACGCCCGCGACGTTACTCTGCTGCCTAATCACTGGCCTGCAAAGCCGTGTACCCGTCCGAACCGTCGCCGACGGTCTTGGTCACCGCGCGTGGCAACAGCAAGAATCGGACGAAGGCCCGCATGGCCGCGTCGTCGCTTTCACGGCAGGTCTCATCCAGCTTCTTCAGCACCGCACCGGCGGTCGTTTCGTGCCAAAACCAGTCGGTGACCTGGTTCGATGTTCCTGCCGCCTTTCCAGGCTGGGCCGCGACGGCCTCGAAGTACCAGGCGCGCATGTCCTCGTAAGCATTCTTGAGGGCCACGATCTGGCTCATATCCTCCGACGGCGATGCAGGCCATTCGTGGCCCAGAAACGCCGTGATGTAGCTGGCGTTACCGTCGATATCGAGAGGGCTCACACCTACGGTCGTGCGTCCACGCTGCTCGACCGACAATTCATACCAGGGCCGCAACTGGCTGATCTCGCGGAGCAAAGCTTGCTCCATAGCTGCAGCATCGCCTTCCGTTTGTGGGGGCGGAGCTTGAAGTTCGATGGGACATGCCCACGCCTCTTGCTCCTCGCCTGTATCCGCTGTGGACAACGGCGCGTCTTCGTCGAAGTCCGCGAGCACGGGCCCGCTTTCCGCTTCCAGCGTCTTGAGCAGCGCTTTCAACACCTTGGTTTGGAATTCGGGGTTGTTGGGTGCGCCAAAGGGGCGCCCCAGCTCGAACGGCACCCACATCGCCCGTGGTGGCTTCATTTTCTCGGTATGGGGCCGCAACAGACTTATACTGGCAGTAGCAAATCCTTCACTCTCCAAATAATGGCCAAGCGCGCACACGACGCGCGTGCAGCGCGGTCAGACAGGGCACATCAGCACCGTGTCAACTTCATCGCCACGCAGAAGATTGGCAAGCTCGAGAATATTCGGCTCCATGTCTGCGGGCCGGCTGGCCCCCATGAAGGCGTAGTGGAACTTCGCCACCGGACCGATGACACCCTCGGCTTCGAGCTCGCGCATGCGATCAAGGGGAATAGCCACGTTGATGTCCTGTTGGAATCCCGTGCGATCGAAGTTGGGCGAGAGGTGGCTCATCACCAGTTCGCCTTGGTCGACGTCTGTTGGGATAAGACGAAATTCTCCCGAGAAGAACGGATACGGCTTGTCGCCCCGGCGCTCGATACCGGCCGTGGAGATCAGCGCGATCCGGCTCTCGGTTACTGGTTTCGCGGGAGTCCACGGGGTGTAGTCGAAATCCGGAAGGGGCAAATCCGCCAAGTAATCGCGTTCGTACTCAGGAAGGTCTTCCCAGCGCGCCATGTCGAATTCTCCATTTTGACAAAACGAGCCCGAACGGTCGCCCGTTCGGGTTGTTACAAACATTTACAAAGTCCAACATCCTAGACAAGACGCTGCAATACCAAGGACGCAGAACTCGGCCTGTCTGGCCCTTCCGGGGGCTGGGCGCTTGGCTCAGCTTGGTTCCTGGCCGGATGTCGCCACCTGCTCCCACCCTGCAAGAGATCATTTCGTCACTCGCCGACCCTAAGCAGAAGTCTCGTCACCGAACGTTTCCTCATCCCCAATGAGCAGACGCACTCGCCATTCGGCTTGCTCGGCTGGTGATAGCCAGGAGCGGTCATGATTTTTGTGCCGCGTGGAGACGACAGTCGAAAAGGACGCGATCGCCTGCCGGGCGAATTGGAACGGACGGATCGGCAGCCCGGCGTCCGTTCGTGCCCTTGTCCGGTTGAGTATGGGCCAATTTACTCCGCCGCCGCCGCGCTCGCGAAGGACTGCTCGTAGTCCCTAAGTGCGTTTTGGATAAACGTGTCGCGTTCGGCGCCTTCGTAGGCATCGCCCGCGACAGCTATCTCCAGCACCTTCTTGCAGACTTCGCGGACGAGCTCGTCGTCGTCCCGGCCTTCCTGCAGCGGAATATCCAGGATCGTGTTGTTGGTATAGACGTTGTTCCGCAGACCCGCGTTCGCGCGGGCGTGAATGGCGGCCTGTTCCATATGCGGGTTCTCATTGCGGACGGCGCGGCGCAGGTTCTTCCGGTTCATGTAGACCCCGACATCCTCCTTCGTCGGGTTCTCCATTGCATGGCGTGCGATCGCCCTCTGGCTGGTCACGGCGTCCCAGTCGCCAGGCATACGTTGCGCCACCTCACGGGGCCGATTGCCGGTCTGACCATCCAGGAAATCGGTCCTGTTGTAGCCGCACTTGGATTTGTCGCCGGTGCCGAATGGATCGATCGACTCGCCGAACATGCGGATGCCAAAGATGATGCTGTTCTCGTTGTCGACGGGCACGTACCAGCGGGCCATGTAGATGCGATGGAAGTACCGCGCTGCGGCGCCCTCCTCAGAAACGTGAGGATGTAGGGTCAAGTTAGGAAGAATGACGTCGTTGAGCCGCACCCAAACCCGATCCTTGCCCACCCGGCGGCCGGCACTGAAGACCATCGCCGTATCGTCACGGACAGAGGCGTACTCCATGACGGGAATTTGCGCGAACACCGGGTTGAAGGCTGTCGACGGATAGCTGCCGTCATCGTCGTCGCTGATCACCCGCATGGTCGGACTATGGAGCTGACAGGTGTGCATCTGGTCGGGGATGTTGTCGAACACCTGCAACCAGTTGCAGGGATAGATGTTCGAATAGGAGGCGAATTCCAAGTCATCGTAATTGTGGAAGAACTCCCATTCGGGGAACTTCGGCATCTCATCGAAGTCGCCCATGTAGGCGAAAACCATGCCGTAGCGCTCAAACGCCGGATAGGCGCCCTGTGCGACGGTCTTGGACATGCGCTCGCCACCGTCGGGCTCGCCCGGAACATCCATCAACGTGCCATCCACGTTGTATTGAAAGCCGTGGTAACAGCAGCGAATCCCCGTGTCCTGGATGATTCCATACTCCAGCGACGCTCCGCGATGGCTGCATTGGCGATGCA
>JAGWAU010000008.1:59169-89986 GCA_021296255.1 Alphaproteobacteria bacterium
TGCCCATTGGCGTACCCGGATCGGTATGCGTAAGTTCAGCGTCCTCGGGCAGAACCGCGGTCTTTTTAAAGCCACCATATGCCTGGCTACTGCTGCGCTTGAATTCGAGGTTCATGTCCTGGCTGTCCATGCTCATCGATCGTGCCTCCGTGGTTTCGAAATTCCGTCACGTTTAGGTCAGCATGGCTGACTTTATTGCTGTAAAATTCATACTCTGCGGCGCCGAGATCAGCTACTCCACAATGACGAGCGTGCGCAGTTCGATACTCTCTCGGGGCGGTGCATCATCCCGCGTCTCAGGCGAGTTAAACGAGGTATGCGGAGTATATCGGGCACGGCCGTCATCAAGGCTGTCCCAACCTTTGATCAAGAGCACCTCGTCAGGGGTCATGTGCGGTGCGTAGTACCAGCGCTGAGACGGTGCATGTGCCAGGTGATAAATCTCTCCCACCCGGTCCGGAAACACATTATCAGAGGCGATCAGATCTTCTGGCGCGACACTGGAGGCATCAGCAAGTGCCAGCGGTGAGCGCTCCACCGGCCCCCGGATGGGCCGCCAGACATTAAACTGCATGATCCGAGCGCCCGACTCGGCCAGACGTTCAGCCTCATCCTCGCCGAGAATATCCTTCGTGCGCTGCGGTCCACTTTTCGTGGTGTAGTCAACGTGAGCCCGTCTCGCGGGGCCGCCCAAGCCTTCCGGCTTTTGGGCCCCGGACTCTCCGTCCGAACGCCGTTTGACGTCAAAGATCACGACCCGGCTGGCGCAGAACCTGCGACGCAGAAGCGCCTCGATCTCTGAGATGTAGGTCTGCTCCACGGAGTCATCGTCGTAGAGGTCAGACACCGCGGTCGTGTGCTTCAACAGTTCAAACCCCTCGCGATCGACAGACAGAGCCCCAGCGATCTCGCGCATGTCTGAGATTGGAACAACGTGCGCTTCGAAATCGAAGAAGTGCTTTATGTCTCCGCTGGTGAGGGCAGCACTATGGGATACGGGCTTGGAAAGTACCGGTTTCGTGTCCTGGCGCTCGATGAAATTCAGCGGCGCGCGTAAGTCTGCGACCGGCTGGCGCGTATCGGCAAAATACGATGAAGCTGCGGCGGCATCTTTCATGACTGACATTCCTGGAAAGTGGCCATCGTGCGGCAAACGTTACCCGGTACCGTCACATCATGGGCTGAATGCCCGAGGAATTCGAACGAGTTCGATTCAAGATGACTTGAATAAAGTTCACGTAATCGGGACGTCGCGACGTCGGATCATGCGTCGTGCCGCTCCGCCGCCTTCTTGGTCAGCCAGCGCTCAAGAAGCCGTCCGGCGGCGGTTGGCGTCACGGCGGACGGACGGCATAGATAATAAGCAGCACCACTCGAGCCGGCGCCGCCGAAGGGCGTAACTAGGCGGCCGCGCTCCATCCAACGGTCGACAATGGGCCGCCGACCCATTGCAAGCCCGTTCCCCGACTCGGCGACCTCTAGCGCCTGCTCCGGCGCATCCAACATCACGACATCGCTCGGCGCCGGCGGCTCCAGACCATGAGCTCGCGCCCACTCTTCCCATACATCCGGAGCGTTCGAATCGACGATGAAGCGAACATTGCGGAGCACCTCTTGTGACGGAGCTTGGGGCTGCGGATCGAAGTAGCCCGGCGCGCATACCGGCATCGCCGTTGCCTCTAGCAAATAGGTCGCTTCGACGCCGGGCCATGAGCCTTTGCCATGGCGTATAGCGAAGTCTATGTGATCGCTCACCAGATCGATTACGCGTGCGGTCATGCTCAATTGCAGGTCGATCTCGGGATGCTCCTGCTCGAAGTCGCCAAGCCTCGGAATGAGCCAGGTGGCGGCGAACGATGCGGGCAGCGTCAGCCGCACGGTTCTGCGACTGCTGGCGGGCAGCAGGGCTTCGGTCGCCGCCTGGATTTGGCGCATCGCAGGTTCGATCTGCTGTAAGTACCGCAGGCCGACGTCAGTCAATTTGGGGCGTTTGCCCGACCGGTCGACCAGCGAGGTGTGCAGAAAGTCCTCGAGCCGGCGCACCTGATGACTTATTGCCGATTCCGTAACGTCGAGACTATCCGCCGCGTCGCGATATCGGTCATGCGTGGCCGCGGCATGAAACGCCCGGAGAGCAGCAAAAGGAGGCAACGTCATCTTCGGTTTCAGCATTTCATGAGAGTGGAGGGAAATTGAACCGAATTCAAGCACTGTGCGACAACGCTGCTTGGACGGTCTGTCCGCTTCGCCCATCAGGTATCGGTTTCGCGCGCCGATTGACCCGTTTGACTGAACTTGCCGCGGCTTGGGTCGCGGGTCCAAGCGCCGTCGGCCTTGCCGGTTGGCGGAACTCTATGGCCAGCGGTCGAATCGGACGGACGACCGGCGCGATTGGGAGCGTTGCCGCCCGCCGGTCTGATGCCTGCTTCGGGTCTTGGTTGTGTAAAAACGCCCGCTCTAAGCCTAGTGGGATCGGTTCGGTGTGCAGATTTGAATTGGAGCCGCCATTTAGCGATTTTGCCAGTTGGGGCTATGTGGATCTGTTTTGCGGCCTGGAGGGCAGTCTGAGGCGATGTTGGCGCCCGACAGGGCCCGAACAAGGGGTAGTGCTTAGGCCCGCATCGCGGCCATCAGAGGGCCGGTGCCGAGAATGTTGATCAGGCGCGTGAAGTTGTAAGCCAGAACGTGCAGCGCCATCTCGGTTCTGACGCGTGGGAGCGTCTTCATCAGGAAGTGGGTTGCGCCCATCCGCGCCTTGATGGTGCCGAAGGGGTGCTCGACCGTCTCACGCCGCTGCCGCATCCTCTCCGGGTGCTCGTCGAGCCGCCGTTGGACCGTCTCAAGAACATGTTCATGCTTCCAGCGAGCGACCCGCCGTTCCCGGCCTGTGGTGCAACGCTGCTTGATGGCACAGCTCAGACAGGCGTTGGTCCAGTAGCGACGTAGGGTCAGGCCCTTCTCCTCATTCGTGTATCGGTACGTCAATCGCTCACCGGCCGGGCAGATGTATTCGTCATCCGCCTCGACATTGCGGAAGTCCGCCTTGACGAACAGGCCCTTGAGCCTGTTGTTCGAGGTCTGAGGTTTCGGCAAGGTAACCGTGATGCCGGCCTTATGGCAGGCTAGCCAAAGCACCTTATTCCCCGAGTGTCTTGAGGACTGGATCGATGATGACAATCCGGTTCGGGTCGTTGATGTATTTGTCGATGAGCTTGATCTTGGTGATCTTGGCTTTGGCGGGGTTGTGCCGAGGGCGACGGGTCGTCCGGGCTACCATCCTTCGGTTCTGCTGAAGCTCTATATCTACGGCTATCTCAACCGGGTCCAGTCGAGCCGGCGATTGGAGCGGGAGGCCGGGCGCAATGTGGAAGTGATGTGGCTGTGCCAGCGTCTGGTGCCGGATCACAAGACGATCGCCGACTTTCGCAAGGACAATGGCCGTGCGATCCGTAAGGTCTGTGTCCAGTTTGTCACCCTATGCCGCCAGCTTGGCCTATTGGCCGAGGCCAGCGTTGCGATCGACGGCGCCAAGTTCAAGGCGGTCAATACCCGGGATCGGAACTTCACCAAGGGCAAGGTGACGCGCCTGCCTCGTTGAGGCATCGCAAAGCCTCGGTCGATGTCGCCGACGCCGCCGTCCCGACAGGGACGATTACCCAGTCCGTCGAGAGCGAGATTAGGCATTAGGCTGCCAAACCTCGTTGAGGCCGCACACATCGACACCTCGAGCCAGATGAAGTTCACTCACCGCCGAGCGCTCAGGGCTCATATGGCTACCCTCCGGGTAGGGTCCACCAAGCTTGGCGCCTAGATGCCGGTCGTAGTGAGAGCTAGCTGGCATATAGCGGTAAACCAGTCCTGCGCGACGTTCTCCGGAAGCGTTTGGTGCCGAACCATGTATGGTGAAGACATCATGCAAAGACACCATTCCGGGCTCTAAAACGACATCCACCGGGTCGACGTCAGGCATATCCGCCCCTTGAATGGTTTGATCACTTGGCCAGAGCACGCGCTGGCCGCTGTTACCGGCACCGTGCCTGAGCGCCCGTTGCTCCTTATGAGAACCGGGAATGATTCTGAGACACCCGTTGTCTGGCGTCGAGTGATCAATAGCGATCCACACTGAGCAGGCCCTCAATGGCCGCATTGGCCAGTACAGCCCATCCTGATGCCACGGCGTGGCTTTATCTCCTTTGCCCTCTTTACAGAATATATTTGAGGCCCAAACGATGATGTCGTTACCGAGGAGCTGGGACACGGCATCGAGGATGTCCGGATCGATGGCGTAGTCGAGCCAGGTCCGATCGGTCTCGATCAAGCAGTCTGTAAACTGGGATGTCGCGGGCGGCGCGTAGCGCAGTGATCCGTTCAGATCTAATTCTGGCGTTGTAGCAAAATGCGCCTCCATCTTCTCCTTGATAGCGCAAACTACCTCGTCTCCGAGCCGGTAGTTCGGGGTGACCTGGCCCGTTTCGTGGTAGTGTGCAACTTCCTCGGGTGTCAACATGCGCCGATGATAAGCTTCCCCGTCCACACACGTCCATCTTCCCGCCGCGTGGTCGAAAAATGCCCAGGTTCGTCACAATCAACCCATTTTTCGCTCTCATTCCTAAAGGCCACTTTGGGTCATGAGCTGCCCTTTCAAAGGCTTGGCCAGAAAGTCCGGTTGTGCGGCATAAGCGGAATGTGGGGACGGCGCGGACACAAGGAGAGCCGGTCAGGCGCTCTCGCGCTTGCCGACTCTCCAGAGAAAGGAACGTCCTAACTGGGTTGATCCGTCGCATCGCGCTCGGCTATGCGTTCGTCAATCCAGGACTCGACCTCAGACAGTAACCACGCCACCCGGTTGTTGCCCAGACGTACCCGCTTGGGGAATTGTCCGGCAGCTTCTAGGCGCGCGATGTGTTGAGGCGAATACTTGATTAGGTTCTTAAGCTCCTTCTTGTCGATCAACTGCTTCGGATGCCGAGCTGGAAATCCCTCGCGGGACTTGCCAGACATGGTGGCCTCCGATTGGTTGATACTCGCGAAAGTGCGAGCATGGGTAGGGTAGCGAGAATGATTTACTAAATTCAATCAGAAGTAGGTGCGTGAAGGCATGGTATCGAGAGCGTGAGCGACATACTTGGCTGCTCATTGCAGGCGGCATCGGCTGAATTTTTTTCTGCCCTCTGTATGGATTTCTGCATTTTTTTGTCCTGACGAGGAATACACGCACACCTCACAGGTATTCCTCACTGCTGCCCTGTCAGAGCCTATAGAGTGCCTAACGCAAAGGCGAAGTTTCTAAAACCCTTGGAGAAGATGGTGGGCGCACCTGGGATTGAACCAGGGACCTTCCGCATGTGAAACGGACGCTCTACCGCTGAGCTATGCGCCCTCCGGTGCCGCGGCATCTCTGCGCCCTATTATGCAGGGTGCCGGGGACTGTCAAGGATCGCGACGGAAGCCGGCCGCCGGTCATCGACCCGTAACGCGGCCCGCGGTCCGGCCCACGGCTCCCCGGTTTGTCAACGTCACTTCGGCCAGCTCATCCCGTCAGCCCGCGACGGCTACGTGAGCCGGGCGAGCGTCTCGGGCAGGTCGGACAGTGTGTCGATGATGGCATCCGCGCCGAGTTCGCTCGCCGGGACCAGGGTGTAGCCGTAGCTCACCGCCACGACCGCGACGTCGGCGGCGCGGGCGGCATCGATGTCGGCCTGGCTGTCCCCGATCATGACCGCTTCATCCGCCCGCGCATTCATTCGCTCCAGCGTCGTCAGCAGGTGTTCTGCGCCGGGTTTCTTTACGGCCACGCTGTCGCCGCCGAGGATCGCGTCGAAGTACTTGGTGAGATCAAGTTCCGACAGCAGTCTCTCGGAAAGGGCGGTCGGTTTGTTGGTGCAGACCCCCAGCGCGACGCCGGCCGCCGCGAGGTGGTCCAGCACGTCGGTCGCCGCCGGAAATGGGACGCTCCGGTCCGTCAAATGTGCGGCGTAGTAGCGGAAGGCGCCTTCGAACATGGCCTCGATGTCCGCGTCATCGGGAATTCCGCCCGTTGCGGTCAGGGCACGCTCGATCAGTCTCCGCAGACCTTGTCCGACCATGGAGCGGACGTCGGCCACCCTGACCGGGCCCCGGTCGACACGCGGCAGGACATGATTCAGCGCCGCCGTCAGATCGGGTGCCGTGTCGACGAGCGTTCCGTCGAGGTCGAACACGACGGCGCGGGGCAGCGAACTCATTGAAAAAACTCGTAAGAAATCGTGACTTGGGCTATGAGGAGGCTTGTGGCAAGGTCCGGCACCGAAAAACCGGTCGGACAGCGTTTTAGACGCCTTGTCGGTGTGACCCAAGAAAAAACGTGAATCCACGCGCGTATGACTGATTCCGACGTGGCCGTTGTCGTCCTTGCAGCCGGCAAGGGCAGGCGAATGGACTCCGGCATCCCGAAGGCGCTTCATGGCGTCGCCGGGCAACCCATGCTCTCGCACGTGCTCCGTGCCGCGTCAGCCGTCGAACCCCGGCGGATGATCGTGGTCGTGGGTCACGGGATGGAGGACGTGGGCCGAGTGGTCGACGGTGCCACGACCGTCGTCCAGGAATCCCAGCTGGGCACCGCTCATGCGGTGTTGCAGGCACGGCCGGAACTCGAGGGATTCGAGGGCGACGTGCTGGTGCTGTTCGCGGACAGTCCGCTGATTACGTCGGCCACGATGCGACGACTCGTCGATGCGCGTCGGCACGCGGCGGACCCCGCCGTCGTCGTTCTGGGATTCCGGCCCGGGGATGCGGCGGCGTACGGCAGGCTCGTGACGAACGGGAATGGCGCGTTGAAGGCCATAGTCGAGGTTCGCGACGCTGATGACGCGCAACTGAAGATCGGGCTCTGCAATGGCGGTGTCATGGCGGTCGATGGCGCCGTCCTGTTCGAGTTCCTTTCGGAAGTCGGGAATGACAATGCCAAGCGGGAATACTACCTGACCGATCTGGTTGAGATCGCCCGCGCCCACGGACGCGAATGCGCGGTTGTCGAGTGCCCCGAGGAAGAGACCCGTGGCGTCAATTCGCGGACCGACTTGGCAGCCGTCGAGGCCATCCTGCAGCGGCGTTTGCGCACGGCGGCGATGACGGCCGGCGTCACGATGGTCGACCCCGATACCGTGTACTTGAGCGCGGATACGACGTTTGGGCGCGACGTCGTGGTGGAACCGCACGTGTTCTTCGGCCCTGGAGTCACCGTCGGCGGCGGCGTTCGAATTAGGGCTTTCAGCCATATCGAGGGCGCGACGGTCGCGGCCGGCGCCGATATCGGTCCCTATGCCCGGCTACGGCCGGGTGCCGATATCGGTGAGTCGGCACGCATCGGCAACTTCGTCGAGATCAAGGCCGCCACGGTGGAGACGGGGGCCAAGGTGAACCATCTGACCTACATCGGTGATGCCAGTGTGGGCGAAGGCGCGAATGTCGGCGCCGGCACGGTCACCTGCAATTACGATGGGGTCGGGAAGCACAGGACGGATATCGGCGCCGGAGCCTTCATCGGCTCCAATAGTGCGCTGATCGCGCCCGTGAAAGTCGGTGATGGTGCCATCGTCGGCGCCGGAAGCGCGGTGAGCCGCGATGTTCCCGCCGGCGCCCTCGCCGTCACCCGCGCCGAGCAGTCGGAGAAACCCGGCTGGGCGGCGAAGTTCTTCGGCCGCGTCGAAGGGCGATCGACATCGGCGGAATCCGCAAAGCGATCGAGCAAGGCCTGAACGGTGTGCGGCATAGTCGGTGCCGTCGGGCGGGAACCGGCAGCTCCCGTCCTCATGGAAGGCCTGAGACGGCTCGAATACCGGGGATATGACTCGGCCGGCGTGGCCACCTTGGTCAACGGCAGCATCGACCGGCGGCGGGCCGAGGGAAAGCTTTCGAATCTCCAGGCGCTGCTCGACCAAGCGCCGCTTCCCGGAGACATCGGCGTCGGCCACACCCGCTGGGCGACCCACGGCGTGCCGAACGAAACCAACGCCCATCCGCATGTCACCGGAAAGGTGGCCCTCGTCCACAATGGGATCATTGAAAACTACCGAGAGCTTCGCGACGAGCTGATCCCGCTGGGCTACGGGTTCGAGACGGAGACCGATACGGAAGCCGTTGCACAGCTCATCACCCGCTACATGGACGACGGCGACTCTCCGGTCGAGGCGACGGCCAAGGCGCTGCCGCGTCTCCAAGGCGCCTTCGCCTTGGCGATCATCTTCTCCGGCGAACACGACCTGATGATCGGCGCTCGCCGGGGCAGCCCGCTCGTCGTGGGTTGGGGCGAGGGCGCCATGTATCTCGGATCGGACGCGCTGGCGCTGGCGTCCCTGACGGACAGGGTGAGCTACCTGGACGAGGGGGATTGGGTGATCCTGAGCCATGCCGGTGCCAGCGTCCGCGATGCGGACGGGGACCCGGTCGAGCCCGATATCAAATTGACCGCCCTGACGGGCGCGCTGGTGGGCAAGGGAAACCATCGGCACTTCATGTTGAAGGAAATCTACGAACAGCCGACCGCCATCGGGGACACGCTCAATACCTACTTCAATCCGGCAAACCGGACCATTCAGCTACCGGCATTGCCATTCGATCTCGCGGACATCCGCAAGGTGACCATCGTCGCGTGCGGAACGTCCTATCTCGCCGGAATGGTGGCCAAGTACTGGTTCGAACGCGTGGCCAGGGTCGACGTCGAGATCGATACCGCCTCCGAGTTCCGCTATCGCGGCGCGATCATGCCGGAGAACGGGCTCGCCGTGTTCATCTCGCAGTCGGGCGAAACCGCGGACACGCTCGCCGCCCTGCGCTATGCCCGTGAACAGGCCAATCATACGCTGGCCGTCGTCAATGTCGCCGAGAGCACCATGGGGCGCGAGGCCGATGCGCTCTTG
The DNA here is from genome assembly GCA_021296255.1 of Alphaproteobacteria bacterium. GTDB lineage: Bacteria > Pseudomonadota > Alphaproteobacteria > UBA2966 > UBA2966 > UBA2966. Next base: position 68,067 of record JAGWAU010000008.1, read on the forward strand.
CCGACCCACGCGGGGCCGGAGATCGGCGTTGCCGCCACCAAGACGTTCACCTGCCAACTAGTCGCCTTGGCGTGTCTCGTCATCGCCTTGGCCCGGGCACGCGGCGTGATCGATCACGGAATCGAGGCGCGTCTCTCTACGGCGATCGCGGAAGTGCCGGCGCGTGCGGCCGAGGTCCTGAATCACGACGAGAAGCTGCGAAATCTTGCCCACGAACTCGCCGAAGCGCGGGATATCCTCTACATCGGCCGGGCTGCGGCGTTCCCGATCGCGCTCGAAGGAGCGCTCAAGCTCAAGGAGATCTCCTACATCCACGCCGAAGGGTTCGCGGCGGGCGAACTCAAGCACGGCCCCATCGCTCTGGTCGACGAAGACGTGCCGGTCATCGTCATCGCTCCCTCCGACGACGTGTTCGAGAAAACTGCCTCCAACATGGAGGAAGTCATCGCTCGCGGCGCTCGCGTCGTCTTTCTCAGCGACCAGGCGGGCATCGACCGTCTCGGTGACATGGCGGCGGCGACCATTCAGTTGCCGGCTGTCGATCCCGTCGTCGCGCCGATCCTCTACGCCATCCCCGTGCAGTTGTTGGCCTACCACGTGGCCGTCATCAAGGGTACCGACGTCGATCAGCCGCGAAACCTCGCCAAGTCGGTGACGGTGGAGTAACCTCCCTCGTCCGCGCCGTCGACGACGTCGGCGCCTGGAATACATGTAAGGGTTCACTCGAAAAGACTTTGGTTTCCGGACTCGCGGGAAATTGAATGGCGCCGACCGGACGTCCCATCGCGATACCTGATCCGGGACGCCCGAAGCGCCCGGGCCGCGGCGAAGCCGGATGACAGGCGCGCCGATCATCGTCATCGTCTGCGCCGGCTTGGTCCTGTTCATCTCAATCGGATTCCGGCAGACCTTCGGTCTGTTCCTGCCCCCCGTGGAGGCGGACTTCGGCTGGGGACGAGAGTCCTTCGGCTTCGCGATCGCCGTGCAAAACCTGGTGTGGGGAGTCTCCCAGCCCTTCGTCGGCGCACTCGCGGATCGCTTCGGTTCGGGCCGCGTCGTCGTCGGTGGGGCCATTCTCTACGTCCTGGGCCTCGTCGGGATGGCATCCTCGGAGACCGCCTTGATGTTCGCCCTGAGCAGCGGGCTCCTCGTCGGCCTCGCTCTCAGCGGCACGGGGTTCGCCGTCGTTCTCGGTGCCGTGGCGCGCGCCGCGCGACCGGAACGGCGCAGTTTCATGATGAGCGTGGCGGGCACGATCGGGGGATTTGGCCAACTCTTGATGATTCCCTATGCGCAGGGCTTTATCGGCGGGTATGGCTGGATCGCCGCGTTGCTGGTATTGGCCGCTACGGCAGCTCTGATCATTCCCCTTGCCGCGGCACTTACGGGCCGGGCGTCCACAGAGGACTCCGACCGTGTCACGGAGCAGTCGTTCCGGGAAGCGCTGGCGGAAGCCCGCCGGAACAGTGGCTACTGGTTCCTGAACCTGGGCTTCTTCGTCTGCGGATTTCACATCGTGTTCATCCTCACGCACCTGCCGGCCTACCTCGCGGACCGGGGCTTCGCCACCGAGATGGGTGCCGTCGTTCTCATCGTGATCGCGCTGTTCAACATCCCCGGGGCCCTCATTCTGGGGCGGCTGGCGGACATCTACCGCAAGCGCTCCGTCCTCTGCATCCTGTATCTCGCCCGTGCCGGATTTCTGGCCATGTTCGTGCTCATGCCGATGACGCCCACGACCATTATCTTGTTCGGCGCGGGATTTGGCCTGACGTGGCTCGCCACGATTCCCCTCACCAATGCCGTGGTGGCGCAGCTTTTCGGTGTCCGTTACGTCACCACGTTGTTCGGCATCGCCTGGTTCATACATCAGTTGGGATCTTTTTTCGGTGCCTGGATGGGCGGCCTGATCTTTGATCTGCTGGGCAGCTACGATCTGGTCTGGTGGTTCACGGTCTGGCTCGGCGTGACGTCCGCGTTGCTGCACTGGCCGATCGAAGACCGGAGCGATGCCGTCGTGGAACGGGCGCGCACGAGAGCCGTTCCGGACGCTGGGTGGGGCCGTTAACGCCCGGTGGCTCAATCCCTATAATGCAAGGCGCGGCGCGGCGGGCGCCTGACATGAATCCCACCGGAGAGAGCTTTCCATGAACCTCAAAGATCCCTCACTGTTTCGTCAGCGGTGCTACGTCGACGGCGCCTGGGTGGATGCCGACGACGGCGGCACCATTGAAGTCGATAACCCGGCGGACAACTCCGTCGTCGGCACCATCCCGAAGATGGGTGCCGCGGAAACCCGACGGGCCATCGAGGCCGCCAATGACGCCTATCCCGATTGGCGGGCGCGCACAGGCAAGGAACGCGCGGCGATCCTTCGCAAATGGTACGAGTTGGTCATGGAGAACCAGGAAGATCTCGCCGTCTTGATGACCACCGAGCAAGGCAAGCCTCTTGCGGAATCCATGGGTGAAATCGTTTACGGCGCCTCGTTCATCGAATGGTTCGCGGAAGAGGCCAAGCGCATATACGGCGATACGATTCCTCAGCACCAGCACGACAAACGCATCGTCGTGATCAAGGAGCCGGTCGGGGTCGTGGCCTCCATCACGCCGTGGAACTTCCCCAATGCCATGATCACGCGCAAGTGCGCGCCGGCGCTGGCGGCGGGTTGCACGGTCGTGGCCAAGCCGGCGACCCAGACGCCGTACTCGGCCTTCGCGCTTGCCGAGCTCGCAGAACGGGCAGGCATTCCCAAAGGCGTGCTGAACATCGTTAGCGGCGCCAGTTCCGAAATTGGCGGCGAAATGACGTCGAATCCGATCGTCCGTAAGCTGAGCTTCACCGGCTCGACGGAGATCGGCAAGCTCCTGATGGAACAGTGCGCGGGCACCGTCAAAAAGATGTCCATGGAACTGGGCGGCAATGCGCCGTTCATCGTCTTTAACGATGCGGATATCGATTCGGCCATCGTCGGCGCCATGCAGTCGAAGTATCGGAACGCGGGTCAGACGTGCGTCTGCGCCAACCGGATCTTCGCCCAGGACGGTATCTACGACCGGTTCACCGGGAAGCTGGCCGAGGCCTCGGCGGCACTGAAGGTCGGCAATGGCCTGGAAGAGGGCATCAGCACTGGTCCTCTGATCGATATCAGGGCCGTCGAAAAGGTCGAAAGCCACATCCAGGATGCCGTCGCCAAGGGCGCGCGGGTCGTTGCCGGCGGTGGCCGGCACTCGAACGGCGGCAACTTCTTCGAGCCGACCGTGCTCGCCGACGTCACGCCGGAGATGATCGTCAGCAAAGAGGAGACCTTCGGACCACTCGCTCCGGTCTATCGTTTCGAGACCGACGAGGACGTGGTGAAGATGGCGAACGACACCGAATTCGGTTTGGCCGCCTATTTCTACACGCGCGACGTCGGCCGCGTCTGGAAGGTTGCCGAGCAACTGGAATACGGTATCGTCGGCATCAATTCCGGCATCATCTCCACGGAGATCGCTCCCTTCGGCGGCATGAAGGAATCGGGTATCGGCCGCGAAGGCTCAAAGTACGGCATCGATGAATTCGTCGAGGTCAAATACTTGTGCATGGGTGATATCGCGTAGCGGCAATCCCATATAGTCGGAAAAGCCGGGCGGGTTCCGGCGGAATCGTTTTGCTGCGATACCCGGGCCCGCCCGTCCTTTGTTCGGTCGTGGTACTCGGTCCGGTACACGGCAACTCATGAAGAGAGGCGCCGGGATGGCTATGTATGATTACGATCTGTTTGTGATCGGGGCAGGCTCGGGAGGCGCCTCCGCAAGCCGCCGCGCCGCCGCATTCGGCGCCAAAGCCGTCATCTGCGAGGAGTATCGCGTCGGCGGCACCTGTGTTATTCGGGGCTGCGTTCCGAAGAAACTGTTCACCTATGCCGCGCATTTCACCGAGGACTTCGAGGACGCCGCCGGGTTCGGATGGGAGCGGGCTCGCCCGAACTTCGATTGGCCGACCCTGATCGCCAACAAGGACACGGAAATCGACCGGCTCAACGGCATCTACATCCGGATGCTCAACGATGCCGGTGTCGACCTCATCGAGGACCGCGGGGTCCTGGTCGATCCTCACACCGTCGAAATCGGGGGAAAGACCATTACCGCGGAGACAATCCTGATCGCCACCGGAGCCCAACCCTTCCGCCCGGGAATCCCCGGGATCGAGCACACCGTCACGTCGAACGAGACGTTCCATCTGGAGGAATTCCCGCGTCGTGCCGTGGTCGTGGGCGGTGGCTATATCGCCGTCGAATTCGCCGGCATTTTCAACGGCTTGGGCTCTCACGTGACGCAGCTGTATCGGGGTGAACAGATCCTCCGGGGATTCGACGACGACGTCCGGGCGATACTGGCGCAGGAGATTTCCAAGAAGGGCGTCGATCTCCGGATCAAAAGCCAAGTCGAACGGATCGACGCGTCAGGTCAACATTTGGAGGTGACTCTCGAGAGCGGCGATACCATCGCGGCCGACCTCGTGATGTACGCGACGGGTCGCAATCCCAACACATCCGACATGGGACTGGAGGAGGTCGGTGTCGAATTGGACGGCAAGGGAGCCGTCAGGGTCGACCGGTATTCGAAGACCAGCGTTCCCAATATCTACGCCATCGGGGACGTGACCAACCGCATGAATCTGACTCCTGTGGCGATTAACGAAGGCCGGGCCTTCGCAGAGAGCCTCTACGCGGGCCGGCCGCGCTTCCTCGATTACACGAACGTACCTCACGCCGTGTTTTCGAATCCGTCGGTGGGTGTCGCGGGTCTCAGCGAAGCACGGGCCCGTGAGCAGTACGAAGCCGTAGATATCTACAAGTCTATGTTCCGGCCCATGAAACATACCCTTACGGGCCGGGACGAGCGGACCCTGATGAAGCTCGTGGTCGACGCTTCGACGGACAGGGTCGTCGGGGTGCACATGGTGGGTTCCGACGCCGCCGAGATCGTGCAGGGCATGGGGATTGCCCTCACCTGCGGAGCCACCAAGGCCCAGTTCGACGCGACAGTCGGTATTCATCCTTCCGCGGCGGAGGAATTCGTGACGATGCGCGAGAAGTTCATGGAGTTCGAGGCCAGGGCGGCGGAATAGCATGTCTGCCTGACCGCGCCGACTGCGCTTGGGGGGTCGGACGAAAGGATCGTGCTTTAAGCTGGCGAGCCGCTCTAAGGAGTTGGCAATGGGGAGCGAACCAGCGTATACGCATATCCCTCTTACCGCATGAGGAGTGGGGCCATGCCCAGGGAACGGACGCCGGATAGCTGGCGCGGCCTGCCGCTTCGGCGGCAGCCGGGCTGCCCGGATGCTGCGGTGCCGAAGGCTATACCCTGGAACGGATACGATACCTGCCGCCGCTCGTCCGCGCGGTTCGGCGGGGGAACTGCAAGAATGCGTCTCGAGCGCTGGAGTTGGTGTTTCCGATGGCCGATTCACTGAAGAGACAGCGCGCCGATGGTCAGCCCCGGATCGTCGTCGAGGCGTCCTGAGTGTCATCCCCGGCGCAACACCACCGGCCGCCGCCGCCGCCGAGCGACGCGAATATCGCCCGGCACACGGACCGGTATTTCCGGAAGTCGCGACGCACCGTCGCGAAGTTTGGAGACGTCCGCGTCACCTATGCCGTCTTCATGCGGCGTCCGGTCGTATTCACGCCCAGGTTCATGGTCGAATGGCTGGAGGACGTGGCCGCCGCTCGCGGTACGGAATTCGATATCGATCTCCGCTTCGAGGAGGGAGAGCGCGTCGGTGCCGGCGAGCCGCTAGCCTATGTGTCGGGCTCGATGCACGATCTCGTGGATCTCGAGACGCTCTACCTGCAGAAGCTCGGGGCGTCGTGCGTGGCGGCCTACAACGCTTACGTCATGTGCTGCGATCTTCCCAAGGTTGCCTTCATGGCCTTTGACGCCCGCCACTGCGCGGGGACCGAGATGGCCGAAATGATGGCCTACGCGGCAAGCGTGGGATCCCGTGCGGCCCAACAGGACGTGGGCGCCGTTGGTTTCGTCGGCTGCGCCGCGGATGCCACGGCGCACCATTTCGGCCGAGAGCGGGGTCTGGGCACGATGCCGCACGCCTTGATCGGCTACGCGGGTTCGACGCTGCGGGCCGCGCGGATGTTTCACGAGACCTACCCCGACGAACCGCTCTACGTGCTGGTCGACTATTTCGGCCGGGAGATCACGGATACTTTGGAGATCTGTACGCACTTCCCCGAGCTGGCGGCCGACGGAAGGCTCGGCGTCCGCCTCGATACCCACGGAAGCCGTTTCGTGGAGGGACTGGATCCGGAACGTTCCTACGAGGTCTTGCAGCGTCACGACCCTTATGCCGTGAAGCAGTACCGGAACGAACAGGAACTGCGATGGCTGCTCGGCACGGGAGTCTCGGCCGCTGCCATCTGCCACATGCGGCAGACCCTGGACGCCGCTGGGTATGCCGGGGTGAAGATCATCGCGAGTTCGGGCTTCAGCCCGGCCAAGTGCCGGGTCATGGCGAGCGTCAAAGCGCCGATCGACATGATCGGCACCGGCTCGTACTTGCCCGAAAACTGGCCGGAGACCTACGCCACCGCGGATATCGTGGAGTACGACGGCGAACCCAAGGTCAAAGTCGGTCGCGAGTTCCTGCTGAAGAGCGCCAGGGGCCGTCCGGGCGATTCCAAAAGCTAGATAGAGCGTTCCGCGTGCCGAGTCATTTCGGCCCGGCCGTGGGATCTATGCCAGCACCCGTCGCATCACGACGCAACGAAGGATGGGCGGTGGAGGGTGGGCTCACTCCGGTTCGTATAAACGGATGAGCTTCTTGCCGAAATTGTGACCTCGCATGAGTTCGATGAACTGCTCGGGCGCGTTCTCGATGCCGTCCGTGATGTCTTCCTTGTATTTCAGCTTGCCGTCCCGGACCCATTGGGCGAGCCGCGCGCGGCCCTCTTCGAACCTGGCCTGGAACGAGGTGACGATGAAGCCTTCCATGCGTGCCTGATTGATCAACAGGTGCCGCAGCACGCTGGGGGCCGTCTGCGGCTGTTCGAGGTTGTACTGCGAGATCTGTCCGCAGATCACCACGCGGGCCCTGAGCGCGAGTCGGGGAATCACGGCATCGGTGATGGGGCCGCCGACATTGTCGAAATAGACGTCGATCCGGTCCGGGCAGACATCATCGAGAGCCGCGCCCATGTCCTCCGCCGCGCGGTGGTTGATGCCTTCGTCGAAGCCGAGTTCGTCTTTGATGTACGCGATCTTTTCGTCGGACCCGGCGATGCCGACGACCCGGCAGCCGTTGAGCTTGGCGATCTGCCCCACAACGGCGCCCACCGCCCCCGATGCGGCCGATACCACGACCGTGTCCCCGGGGACGGGCTTGCCGATCTCGAGAAAGCTGAAATAAGCCGTCAGGCCGGGCATGCCGAGGATGCCAAGGGCCGTCGACTCGGGGATATCGGGGAACGGGACCTTCCGCACCGTATCGGGCCGCGCCAGTCCGTACTCCTGCCAGCCCAACCGTCCTTCGACCACGTCTCCGACGGCGGAGGCGTCGGTGTTGGTACGGACCACTTCGCCCACGACGCCTCCGACGATAACCTCGCCGATCGCCAACGGAGGCACATAGGATCGCGCGTCGTTCATCCGGCCGCGCATGTATGGGTCGAGAGACAGGTAGTGCGCCCGCACCAGGGACTCGCCGGGACCGGGATCCTCAATGGGGGTCTCGACGAGTTCGAAGTCGGACAATTCGGGATATCCCTTGGGCCGACTCTTGAGCACGATGCGCCGATGGACGTCCTGCATATTGGTCCTCCTTTCAGGGCCGGGCTTGCGTCCTTTATGGCGGTTGCCGCTGCCTCGTACAAGCGGTGGCCCACGTATTGTGTGCGGCGACAGCCCGCGCTAAACATCCGCCATGACCGACTGCCTGCGCGTTGCCATCGCCCAGTTGAACCCCACCATGGGGGATCTGGCCGGGAACTTGGCGCTGGTCAGAAAGGCGCGCGCCGAGGCTGCCGCCCAACACGCCGATCTCGTCGTGACGACGGAACTGGTGATGACCGGATATCCGCCGGAGGATCTGGTCCTCAGGCAGGCGTTTCAGGACGATGCGGCCCAAGCCGTGAGGGACCTGGCGTCGGACACGAGGGACTCGGGACCCGCGATCATCGTCGGCGTTCCGTGGCGGGTCGACGGCGGGCTCCATAATGCTGCGCTGCTTCTGGCCGACGGGGATGTCGCGGCGCAAGTGAACAAGTTCGATCTCCCGAACTACGGCGTGTTCGACGAGAAACGCGTGTTCACGCCCGGCTCGGTCCCCGTTCCGGTCGAATGGCGGGGACACAGGCTCGGAGTCATGGTCTGTGAAGACATGTGGACGCCGGTTCCCGCGAAAGCCCTGGCGTCGGCCGGAGCCGAACAACTCATCGTCATCAACGGGTCACCTTACGAGCACGACAAGTCCGACGAACGGCTCGCCCTGGCGCGGGAGCGGGTGCGGGAGACCGGTCTGCCATTGATCTATGCCAACCAGATCGGCGGTCAGGACGAGATCGTCTTCGATGGCGCGTCGTTCGTCGTCAACGCGGACGGCGCCGTCGCCACCCGGTTGTCGTCGTGGCGTGAGGCGGTCGCCGTCACCGAATGGGAAATCAACGCGTCGAGCGGATGGACGTGTGTCGCCGGAAATGTTTGCGACGTGGCCGACGGCCTTGAAGGCGTGTATCAGGCGATGGTTACGGGTCTCCGGGATTACGTGCAAAAGAACCGGTTTCCCGGTGTGGTCTTGGGCCTTTCCGGTGGGATCGATTCAGCCTTGTCGGCGGCCGTGGCCGTCGATGCGCTGGGCGCGGAAAACGTGCGCTGCGTGATGATGCCGTCGGTATTCACCTCGCGCGAGAGCCTCGACGACGCCGCCGAATGCGCGTCGCTTCTCGGTGCGCAACTCGACGATGTGCCGATCGTTCCTGCCATAGAGGCTTGCGACGGCATGCTCGCGCGGCTGTTCGAAGGGAAAGGGCCCGACATCACGGAGGAGAACGTCCAGGCACGCATGCGGGGCGTACTCCTGATGGCGGTTTCCAACAAGTTCGGGCACATGGTGCTGACGACGGGCAACAAGTCGGAGATGTCCGTGGGCTACGCGACTCTCTACGGCGATATGTGCGGCGGCTATTCGGTGCTCAAGGACGTCTACAAGACCACCGTCTTCGCGCTCTCGCGCTGGCGCAACCAGCACGTGCCCGAAGGCTCGCTGGGGCCTTCGGGTCGCGTCATTCCGGAAAACATCATCGTCAAGCCACCGACGGCAGAGCTGCGGCTCGACCAGAAGGACGAGGACTCGCTGCCGCCCTACGACGTGCTGGACGACATCCTGCGCTGTCTCGTGGAGGAGGAGATGGCCTTCGACAAGATCGTGGCCCGGGGGCACCCCGTGGACGTCGTGGCCCGCGTCGAGAACCTCCTCTACATCGCCGAGTACAAGCGCCGCCAGGCACCGCCAGGCGTCAAGATCACGCGCAAGAACTTCGGGCGTGATCGCCGCTACCCGATCACGAACCGCTATCGGGACGCCCAATGAGGGGAGCGAGATCGTGGACCGCCGGAGCGCAATCTGATACCCCTTGTTCCCCGCAGCCGGACGGTTCCGGCTTGTACGGTTGATTTTGTCGTCGTTCCAATAAGTTAGGTCTGATCTTGGGACTCGCGCTGTACAACACGGCGACGCGCCGCAAGGAGCCGTTCCGACCGCTCGATCCATGCCATGTGCGCGTGTACGTGTGCGGACCGACGGTCTACGACTACGCTCACATCGGCAATGCCCGGACGTTCGTCGCCTTCGACCTGCTCAATCGCGTGTTGCGTCACCAGTTCGAACGGGTGACGTGCGTCCGCAACATCACCGACGTCGACGACAAGATCATTACCGCCGCGAACGAGACCGGGGAAACCATCGAGCAGGTGACGGAGCGCACGCGGCGCGCCTTTCACGAGGATATGGAAGCCCTGGGTCTGTTGCACCCCGACATCGAGCCCCGTGCGACCGATCACATCGCGGAAATGATCATGATGATCGGGACGTTGATGGACAAGGGTCACGCCTACGAGGCGGAGGGTCATGTCATGTTCGCGGTGGCATCCCACGATTCCTACGGCTCCCTTTCACGGCGCGACCGCGAGGACATGATCGCCGGTGCCCGCGTCGAGGTCGCGCCCTATAAGCGGGACCCATGCGATTTCGTGCTGTGGAAGCCGTCGACGCCGGAGCAACCGGGTTGGGACAGCTCTTGGGGGCGGGGGCGTCCGGGCTGGCACATCGAATGCTCGGCCATGAGCGAGAAGTACCTGGATGTGCCCTTCGACATCCACGGAGGCGGCCTCGACCTCACCTTTCCCCATCACGAGAACGAGCTTGCCCAAAGTACCTGCGCGCACGACGGCGGCGAGTTCGTGAAAACCTGGGTGCACAGCGGCTTCGTCACCGTCGGCGGTGAAAAGATGTCGAAGTCTCTGGGCAACTTCAAAACCGCGCGCGAACTGTTGGCGGACCATCCCGGGGAAGCGATCCGTCTCGCCCTGCTGTCCACGCAATACCGCCAGCCGTTCGATTGGACCGACGACGGTGTGCGTCAGGCCAAGACGACGCTCGACCGCTGGTACCGGGCGGTCGGCGACACGCCGCCTGCCGACACCATGCCGGCCGGGGTGATGGCGGCGCTCGACGACGATCTCAATACGGCGCTCGCAATCTCCGAAATGCATGCGTTGGCCGACCGGGCCTTGGCCGGCGACAAGGGCGCGGCCGCGAATCTCCGCACGGCGGCAAATCTCATGGGCCTGCTCGAGGGCGATGCCGGGTCCTGGTTCAAGGGAGCGGCGGGAGACGGCGATACCGCGCGGATCGAAGCCCGCATCGGGGAGCGGGCAGCGGCCCGCAGGCTGCGGGATTATGCGGAAGCCGATCGGATCAGGGACGAGCTCAAAGAGCAGGGCATCGAACTGGAGGATCGGCCCGATGGGACCACGGACTGGCGCAAGGCAGGCTGACGCCTGCTGATCCGACGTCCGTCCAGCACGACCTCATCTCTGTCATGGCGGGAACCGACCGGACCAAAGAGGCCGTTCTGGGCGGACCTGCGATCGTTCTCGTCGAGCCTCAGATGGGCGAGAACATCGGCACTGCCGCTCGCGCCATGCTGAATTTCGGCCTGACCGACTTGCGCCTGGTACGCCCCCGGGATCCGTGGCCCAACGAGAAGGCCCGGGCGCCGGCGTCCCGTGCCGACGTCGTCATCGACGGCGCGCGCGTCTACCGCCAGACGACGGACGCAGTGGCAGAACTCCACCACGTCTACGCCACCACGGCCCGTCCCCGCGACATGCTGAAGCCGGTGCTGACGCCGCGCGCTGCGATGGAAGCCGCGCGCCGGCACGCCGCGGCGGGGGAGACCTGCGGCATTCTCTTCGGGCGCGAGAAATCCGGCCTGCACAACGAGGATATCGCCGTTTCCAAAGCCATAGTGGCGGTCCCGGTCAATCCGGCCTTCGCCTCGCTCAATCTCGCCCAGGCCGTGCTGATCCTGGCCTACGAGTGGCTTCTCGCCGGCGACGACACGCCCGACCGCGACTTCCGCCAAGGGGCCACGCGTCCCGCCACCCATGAGGAACTGATGGGCCTCTTCGAGCACCTGGAAACGGAACTGGATGCCGGCGGGTTCCTGTACCCGCCGGAAAAGCGCCCGGCGATGGTGCGCAACGTCCGCAACATCTTCTCCCGGGCCGGCCTCATGGAGCAGGAGGTACGCACCCTGCGGGGCATCGTCAGTGCGTTGACAAAGCCGCGGCGTCGAGGGAATCCGTAGGGTACCGCCGTGGTGCTGTCGGGTCCGGGTGTTGCCCGTGCTCGGGGTGATACGGAATACTTCGGCCAAACTGACCCAGGAGGAGGCGATCGATGGGCCGGAATATTCTGTTCATCACCACGGATCAGCAGCGGTACGACGCGCTCGGCTGCAATGGCGGGAAGATCGCGAGGACGCCCGTCATCGACGCGCTGGCGAAGAAGGGCATCGTCTATCGGCGGGCTCACAACCAAAGCACGGTGTGCATGCCGGCGAGAACCACGATGCTCACCGGCATGTATCCCCGCACGCACGGCGTGATCACCAACGGTCGACGTTACTCGCACAGAAATCCCACGGTCGCCGGTTACCTCAAGAAACAGGCCAACTACCGCACGGCGCTGCTCGGCAAGGCTCACTTCGATCCCATCCTGACCACCGAATACTGGGAGAACACGGCGGCGGCCAAGGGGACCACCGGCCCGCACCGGGGCTTCGAGCGTATCGAGTGCCTGTTCCATTCCGGCCGCGCCGGACGGAATCTCATGCATTACCCCAAGTGGCTTCGGGACAACCATCCCGAGGAAGTCGACGGCTATTTCCTGTTCGGCAACTACGCCACGAAGAGGGTCACGGTATCGACCTATCGGGGCGGCGAGACCGGTGCCGTGCAGGTGAAGCACAACCCCATCCCGCGCGACCTGTACCACTCCGACTGGGTCGCCGACCGGACGATCGACTATCTCGATACGGTCAAGAAGCGGGAGAACTGGTTCGTCTGGATGAGTTTCCCCGACCCGCATCACCCATGGGATCCACCGGACTCGGAACTCTATCGATGCAACTGGCGTGACCTGAAACTTCCCGTCGCGCACGGCGGTAGCGTCGAAAAGAACCGCAAGATCCTCGCTCGGAAGCCGCGTCACTGGCTGGAATGGTTCGAAGGGAAAAAGCAGTTCAATTTCGAGCTGCCCAAGACCTTCGTTCCGGCCAGCATGACCGACGACCAGGTGCGCGAGATCGACGCCATGTGCCACATCGAGAACGAGATCATCGATGAGGCGATGGGGCGGGTGCTCGACTATGTCGACGGGCGCGGTTGGGGTGAGAATACCGACGTCATCTTCACCACCGACCACGGCGAGCTCCAGGGCGACTACGGAATGTTGTTCAAGGGGCCGGCCCACGTCGACTCGCTGATGCGCGTGCCCATGGTCTGGCGGCCGGCACCCGGCGTCAAGATCCGGGCCAAGGAGCTCGAGACACCGGTCGGCCACGTCAATCTGGCTCCGACCTTCTGCGAGATCGCGGGTGTCCCGGTGCCCGAGTGGATGCAGGAGAAGCCTCTACCGACCACCAAGTCCGACCGCCGCGAGCGCGTGATCACGGAGTGGGAGGACGAGTACAAAGGCAATCATCTCAAGTTCGTCACGATCTACCGCGACGGCTATATATGCACGGCCTACGAGAAGACGAGCTACTACGAAGGCACGGAAGGGGAGCTCTACGACGTCAACGAGGATCCGCGACAGTGGCGGAACCTCTGGGACGTGAAGAAATACAAGTCTTTGAGGGCGGATCTGGTCGCCGACCTTTACGACCATCTGCCGCCGGCGCGGAAGACGGCGCTGCCGCGTTTGGAGATGGTCTAACGGGCTTATTTAATTTTTCCCCGACTCGGCTGCGCCGAAGCGCTCCTTGAGGGCGTCGAAACCGGCTTGATAGATTCCTTCCACCACGGCGACGACCTCGGCTTCCGGCGCGCCCACGGGGTCAAACTCGCTCGACCAGTGGATCATGGAGGATCCCCCGTCTCCTTCCGCGACGGAGATGGTGGCCTGATAACCCGACAGGGGCAGGGGACTGTCGGTGATCGAATAGGAATACGTCCGAGCGCCGTCGTCGATGGAGTCCAGGCGTTCATAGACGACCGCGCCGTCAACCGTGGTCAGCTTGCGCATGTGGCCCACGGCATCGCCATCGGCTTCGCACGATGCGATGGGCGGCAACCACGAATTGATCGTACTGAATTTGCCGATTGCCTCCCACACGGCGTCTGCCGGTGCGGACAGATTCTGACTCACCAATACCTTTGCCATCCGAGCCTCCCGGTTGGTTCGATCGTCGTTTATCGGGGCAAGTATGGTGGCGGTTTGGCGACTCTTCAACGCTCCGGGTCAGCTGCCCAATGCCGTCTTTGCCGCCCGTCCCATGCGGTCGAGCAGACTCTTGCCTTCGGGAAAGACGTCCGCCATGAAGGCAAAGCCGTGGACCATCCCTTCGTACTCCGTGAACTCCACCGGGACCTCAGCCTTCTTCAGGCGTGCCGCATAGTCCCGCCCCTCGTCCCGTAAGGGATCGAAGCCTGCGGTGACGATGAGCGCCGGCGGCAGGCCGGCGAGGTTCTCGCACTTGCCGGGCGAGGCACGTACGGTCTCCGCCTCTGATTTTTCCGTGAACAGATGCTGGGCGTACCACTCGATCCGCTCGCGCGTGAGGAACAACCCGGCGGCACCGAACAACTTGAAGGATTTCGTCGCGCAACTCCAGTTCAGCATGGGATAGATGAGCACCTGGAAAGAGATGTCCGGGTCTCCGGCGTCCCTGCATTCCTGCGTAACGACGGCCGTCAGGTTGCCCCCCGCCGAGTCTCCGCCAACCGCCAGTCGGCCGGGATCGCCGCCGAAACTCGTCGCGTTCTCGGCGGCCCATTTGGTGGCTGCCAGGCAATCCTCGACGGCGGCCGGGAATTTGCCTTCCGGCGCCAGCCGGTAGTTGGGAACGACGACGATGGCGCCCGAGGCCGCCGCAAGGTGCCGGCAGGTGCCGTCGTAGGCGCCCAGGCTGCCCTGAACGAAACCCCCGCCGTGGTAGTAGACGAATACCGGCAACGGAGCATCCGAGCGTACCGGCGTGTAGAGCCGCACGGTCAGCTCGCCGGCTGGCCCGGCAATCGTCCGGTCTTCGACGTTCTCCATGGGATGCGGTGGTTGCCCGAAGAGATCGATCACCCGCTCGAACTGCCTACGGGCGAGCTCAGGGCTGGTTTCCCAGATCGTCTTGGTACGCAGAGAGTTGATCGTGTCGCAAACAAGCTGCGCATTCGCGTCGAGGACGAGCCCGTCCTCATGCAAGCGCCGCCCCGCGTACAGAAGTGAGGCCACCGGTAGCGGTGCCCGCGCCATCGCCACCCGGGTGTTGAACCAAGCCGTATTCGCCATGAATCATGCCTCCCCCGGCCATTCTGCCGCAGCCCCCGAGGTCGTACCAGGCAGGGTGTCCGCGGTCGCCGGTTTGGTCGCCGTAATAACGCTGCGGCCGTCGGGACGGGTGAACATCTCGAAGTCGGGAAAGCCGGCGTTCCGCAGCCAAGCGCGGTGTTCGCCAACCGTGTAGGCCTGTCCGCCGTCATAGATGTTGAGGAACACCAAGTTCTGGGCCACCGTCTGCTCCGGTTCGAGGCGCGAATCCTGCAGTACGCGGCTCAAGATACACATCGTCCCGCCCGCTTCGATGGTCTGTCCCACGTTGATCACGGCGTCGCGGGCGTCGTCATGCGTCAGTACCTGGAGCACGGCCCGGAATACGGCGACGTCGCAGCGGGTCGGGGGCGGACTCGCGACCACGTCGTGTGTCACTACCGCGACGCGTCCCGACAACCCGGATTCGGCGACGATGGTTTCCGTAATGGGAGCGACGGACGGTAGTTCGATCACTGTCGCCAGAAGCTGCGGACACCGTTCGCAGGCCGCGATGGCAAGGCCGCCGGAGCCGCCGCCGACGTCGACCAGATGGCGGCGTTCGGCAAGGTTCAGCCTGTCGACCAGCATGCGGCCGGTTTCGAGCGCGTTGGGATGCAGATCACGAAAGAACGTGTCCCGCTCCGCGCCGGACATCGCGGCGTAGTCGTGCCCGGCCTGGGGCTTTCCCGTGCGAATCGACTCGGCCGTCTGCAACGCCCAGTGCCAGCGCTTCTCGAAGGCTTCACACAGGTTGCCGATGTACTCCTCACGGCCTTTCACCAGGTAGTGATCCGACTCGGGCGTGTTCGCGAATGCACCGTCCTCCAAGGTCAGCACGCCGGCCACGACGAGCGCGTAGAGCAGGGGGCTCAGTTTTCGAGGATCGACGTTGAGGACGGCCGCGAGCTCTTCCGCGGTCTTGGGGCCGTCGCCGAGTGGCGTGAAGACGTCGAGCTTGACGCCCGCCACGAACGCGAACGCGGGATAGGGGGAGTCGACGAGTTTGTCGAAGATTTCGCGGCTCGGGTGATCCTTTTTCATCTTGAACTTCCTCCCTCCGTTGAAAGAGGGAGGTCGGGAGGGGGTATGCCCGGAGGTTGCAACTGCGGGTCCTAATCGTCCCCGTTCTCGGCGTGCTTTGCGAAGAAATCGATGTCGAGGTCTGCGCTCGGACCCAGCCAGGCGACGTGGTCCGTATGATCCGCGAGATCGTCGCCGGTGTTGGGATGAAGGAAAACGGTCAGCCCCTCCCGGTTGACCATGAGCCACGGGACGAGTTCGTCCAGCACCGGCGGCTTGAACGCGATCTGATAGCTCCAGCAGGGATGAGGGCCCACCGGCTTCTCGTGCCACCGCCCCATCTTGACGTCGAAGCGTGCCTGGACCGCCTCACGTACGCGACGGGCTTCCTCGCGGGTGTCTGCGTCGAAGTAGACGTGCGCGTGGTAGCTCCGGATGTCCGAGGGTTCGCCCATGGGCGAACTCAGGCGGTGGCTGACTCTTGCGTAGAAATGCCCCGGTCGGCAAAGATTTGCTTCAGCTCGCCGTTCTCGTACATCTCGCGGATGATATCGCAGCCGCCGACGAACTCACCCTTCACGTAGAGCTGTGGGATAGTCGGCCAGTCGGAGAACGCCTTGATCCCTTCTCGGATCTGCGGATCGGCCAGCACGTCGACGCCCTTGAACTGGACGCCCAGCAGGGTCAGGGCCTGCACCACGGCGGCGGAGAATCCGCACTGCGGGAACACGGGCGTGCCCTTCATGAACAGGACGACGGGCTGACCGTCGATTTCCTGCCGAATGCGGTCGAAGACCGGATTGTTACTCATGTCGCCTTCCTTCCGTTCATGTCGCTTCGACTCGATCGTGCGAGCCGCGCGACGCGGTTAGTCCACGTCCTCGGGAACGCCGGTCTGCAATGCCAAGGCGTGCAGCGCGTCCCCCATGCGGCCTTGAAGCGCCTTGTACACCATCTGGTGCTGCTGAACACGGCTTTTCCCTGCGAATTCCCTCGAAACGACCATCGCGGCGTAATGGTCGCCATCGCCCCGCAGATCCTCGATCATGACCTGGGCATCCGGCATCGCTTCCTTGATCAAGCGCTCGATGTCACCTGCCTGCATTGGCATGGTCGCCCCTCCTTCTCAACCCGGCTTCCGGCGGCAACGAGCGGAGTCTAGCCCGCCATATAGCTGGGAAGCCACCCCTCGTGGTCTCGTCGGAGCACGAATAGCGATATGGTCTGCTCACCGTTGACCGTCAACGCCGTGCCCCCGCAGCGTCCGATGCGCCGCACGGGGACGCCAACGGCGTCCGCTGCCGCCATCAGCGCGTCCACCTCGCTCTGGTCGACCTCGAGAACGTAGCGTCCCTGGTCCTCCCCAAAGGCCAGCGCATGCAGGGGCAGGTCGTCCTCGAGGTGGAGCAGGGCGCCGAGCATGTTTCCCGTCGGCGTGGCGGAAGCAAGGGCCATTTCGGCGGCCGCGACGAGTAGCCCGCCGTCCGAGACGTCATGGCAGGAAACGACGCGTCCGTCGAAGATCTGCAGGCGAACGAAGTCGCCGTTTCGGCGTTCCGCTTCTAGATCGACCGGGGGCGGTGCGCCATCCGACCGTCCGGCGATCTCCCGCAGATACAGGGAGGCACCGAGGTGGCCGCGACACTCGCCGATGAGGACGAGCGCATTTCCATCCCCTTTGAGCGCGATGGTCGCCATGGATTCGATGTCGTCGATGACACCGACGGCGCCGATCGCGGGGGTCGGTTGGATCGCCGCACCGTTGGTTTCGTTGTAGAAGCTCACGTTGCCCGAAACGACGGGAAAGTCGAGCGCCAGGCAGGCCTTTCGCATTCCCTCGATGCACTCGACGAATTGGCCCATGATCTCCGGCCGCTCGGGGCTGCCGAAGTTCATGCAATCCGTGATGGCAAGGGGTCTGGCGCCGGCGGCCGTCAGATTGCGCCAGGACTCGGCGACGGCTTGGGCACCCCCCGTCCGGGGAAAGGCAGCACAATACCGCGGCGTACAGTCGGCGCTGAGCGCCAGTGCCTTGCGGCTTCCCGGCACCCGAACGACCGCCGCATCGCCGCCGGGACGCTGGACCGTGCGGCCCATCACCAGGTGATCGTACTGATCCCAGACCCAGCGCTTGCTGGCGAGATCGGGGCTCGCCAGAAGCCGTTGCAGGACGTCCATGACGCCCTCGAAGTCCTTGGTCTCCGGCGCATTCATGCTGTCGGCCGGAATCTGTTCGGGGGGCGCCGTCGTGGCCCAGGGCCGGTCGTATTCGGGTGAGGCATTGGCGAGCGGCGCGATCGGCAGGTCTGCGGCCACTTCGCCGTTCATCCGGACGACCATGCGGCCGGTGTCCGTCAATTTTCCGACGACCGCGAAATCAAGCTCCCACTTCTCGAAGATCCGACGGGCTTCGTCCTCGCGGCCGCGCTGCAGGACCATCAGCATGCGCTCCTGGCTTTCGGACAGCATGATCTCGTAGGGTGACATGCCGGTCTCGCGCTGCGGCACGTGATCGAGGTCGAGTTCCACGCCCATGCCGCCCTTGCCCGCCATCTCGAAGGACGAAGAAGTCAATCCGGCCGCCCCCATGTCCTGGATGGCGACGATGGCGTCGGTCGCCATGAGTTCCAGGCAGGCTTCCAGCAGCAGTTTCTCGGTGAACGGATCGCCCACCTGCACCGTCGGTCGCCTCTCCTCGGCGGTTTCGTCGAATTCGGCCGACGCCATGGTCGCGCCATGGATTCCGTCGCGTCCGGTCTTGGAGCCCACGTACACCAGCGGGTTTCCGGCGCCGGCAGCCGTCGAATAGAAGATACGGTCCGCGTCTGCGAGGCCGACCGTCATCGCGTTGACCAGGATGTTGCCGTTGTAGCTCTCGTGGAAGGTGCATTCACCGCCCACCGTGGGCACGCCGACGCAGTTGCCGTAACCGCCGATCCC
This sequence comes from Alphaproteobacteria bacterium, assembly GCA_021296255.1. Lineage (GTDB taxonomy): Bacteria > Pseudomonadota > Alphaproteobacteria > UBA2966 > UBA2966 > UBA2966. The sequence continues at coordinate 87,117 of JAGWAU010000008.1, forward strand.
CGCCACGACGCCGGCCACGAGGTGGCGGGTCCTCGGATGGTCCGGATGGCCGAAGCGGAGGCAGCTGAGGTTGGCGACCGGGCGGGCGCCCATGGTGAAGACATCGCGTAATATGCCGCCGACGCCCGTTGCTGCGCCCTGGTAGGGCTCGATGAATGAAGGGTGGTTGTGGCTTTCCATCTTGAAAACGGCGGCCTGTCCGTCGCCGATGTCGATCACGCCCGCGTTCTCGCCGGGCCCGCAGATCACCCAGGGCGCTTCCGTCGGCAGCGTCTTGAGCCACTTCTTCGAGGACTTGTACGAGCAGTGCTCGCTCCACATCACCGAGAAGATGCCGAGCTCGGTGAGGTTGGGGTCCCGGCCGAGGACTTCCTGGGCCCGCCGGTATTCCGCTTCGCTCAAGCCGTGCGCCGCGATCAGGTCCGGTGTCGTCGCGGGCTCGGTCACGGCCGCGCCGTTCATGCCAGATGTTCGATCAGCGACTCGAACATCGGACGCCCATCCGAACAGCCTTGCGCCCCGTCGACGTGATCTTCGGGATGCGGCATGAGTCCGAGGACGTTGCGGGCCTCGTTGTAGACGCCGGCGATGCCGTTGATCGATCCGTTCGGATTGATTTCATCCTCGACGTGACCCTCCGGCGTGCAATAGCGGAAGGCGACCCGCCCCTCGCTTTCGATGCGCGCCAGGGTATCCGCGTCCGAGAAGTAATTGCCGTCGTGGTGTGCCACCGGCACCCGGATCACCTGGCCCGCCTCGTAGCGGCCGGTGAACGGCGTGTCCGCGCGCTCGACCTTCAGGTGGATATCCCGGCACACGAACTTGAGGTTTCGATTGGCCATCAGCACGCCGGGCAGGAGTCCCACCTCGGTCAGGATCTGGAACCCGTTACAGATTCCCAGAACGGCGACGCCGGCCTCTGCGCGTGCCGACACCTCGCGCAGGATCGGCGACCGCGCCGCCATGGCGCCGGAACGAAGATAATCGCCGTAGGAAAATCCGCCGGGCAGGACGATGAGATCGACATCGGGAAGTTCGACATCGCGATGCCAGACGATGCCGGGCCGTTGCCCACTAACGGCGATGAGCGCGTCGATGACGTCGACATCGCGATTGGAGCCCGGAAATGTAACGACCGCCGCTCTCATCCTTGCCGGAGTGCCGGTTACGCCTCCTCCAGTTCGATCTGATAGTCCTCGATCACGGTGTTGGCCAGAAGCCGCGCGCACATGGACTCCACGGCGGCGCGCGCCCGTTCGGCGTCCGATTCCGTGAGATCCAGTTCCAGGTACTTACCCTGCCGGACGTCGTCAATCCCATCGAACCCCAGCGATGTCAGAGCGTTGCGGACGGCCCTGCCCTGCGGATCGAGAACGCCGGATTTCAGCGTGATATGGACCCGCGCCTTCACGCGCCGTTACTGCATCGCTTTCGGGCCCTGCAGATCGCGCGGGCCGCTCTCCGGAAGGATTCCAAGCCTCTGGGCGACCTCTTGGTACGCCTCGGCCACGTCGCCCATATCGCGGCGGAACCGGTCCTTGTCGAGCTTCTTGCCCGTCTTCAGGTCCCAAAGCCGACAGCTGTCCGGGCTGATCTCATCGGCGAGGATGATCCGCTCCTCGTCGTTAAAGTAATAGCGGCCGAACTCGATCTTGAAGTCGACCAGACGGATGCCGATGCCACGGAACAGGCCACTGAGGAAATCGTTGATCCTCAACGTCATGGACATCATTTCGTCCAGTTCCTGGGGCGTCGCCCAGCCGAACGCGGTGATGTGCTCCTCGGAGACGATGGGGTCGTCCAACTCGTCCGACTTGTAGCACCACTCGACGATCGAGCGGGAGAGCTGTGAGCCCTCCGTGATTCCGAGCCGCTTGGCCATGGAACCTGCGGCGACGTTCCGCACGATCACCTCGAGGGGGATGATCTCCACTTCCTTTACGAGTTGTTCCCGCATGTTCAGACGGCGGACGAAATGGGTCGGGATACCTATTTCGGCGAGACCGGTCATCAGGTACTCGGAAATGCGGTTGTTCAGCACCCCCTTTCCGGTGATCGTGCCGGTCTTTTTCTTGTTGTATGCCGTGGCATCGTCCTTGAAATACTGGACGACGGTTCCTGGTTCGGGTCCTTCAAAAAGAACCTTCGCCTTGCCTTCGTAGATTTGTCTGCGACGGCTCATCCTCGAATCTCATGTGAGGCGCGGAGACATCACCGGGTGTCCTTGGGCTCGACCCGGAGTCGCCCGCGCGGTGCTTCGGAAAGGTACCGGTTGATATAAACGAATCGCGGGGCGTAAACAACGAGAAGGGCCAATCAGGCGCCCGGCTTGCCAGAGTCACTTCTTGTGTGACACGATTCTCCGAGGGAGGAACGGCCATGCGAACGATCATCCGCGGGGGGTGGGTCGTTGGGTTCGAGAACGATCATCACGTGGTGGTCCCCAACGGCGTCGTCGTTATCGAGGGCGACAGAATTCTCCACGGCGGACGGGAGTTCGATGGAACCTGCGACCGCGAGATTGACGCCACCGGCAAGCTGATCTGCCCCGGCTTCATCGATACGCACGTTCATTCGGGGCACCGCGCCACCCATCGTCTGATATCGGATGCCGGCCGTCCGGAGTTCTTCGGACAGCCCTTTCTCGAATTCACCATTCCCCGGGAAGGCACGAAAGTCAGGGGGGACAAACGATTCCACGAGCCGGACCCGGAAGGCATAGACGATTCCGACTACTTCTTCGCGTTGTTCACCGTTGCCGAGCTGCTGCGCAACGGCACGACGACCTATCTCGAGATCGCCCGCCACGGCAGAATTCCCGAGCAGCTCCCTCGGGCGACTGAAGAACTCGGAAGCAGGGCTTAACTGGG
>JAGWAU010000052.1:0-13943 GCA_021296255.1 Alphaproteobacteria bacterium
CTCGGCGAGCCGCGCCGCCGACAGCGGCGTTTCCTCGGAAGGCTTGAATACCATCGCGTTGCCGCACGCCAGAGCCGGTCCCGACTTCCAGCAAGCGATCTGGATCGGGTAGTTCCAGGCGCCGATCCCGGCGCAAACTCCGAGGGGCTCGCGCCGCGTGTAGGCGAAGGCCGAACAGAGGTCGAAATGCTCGCCATGGAGCGACGGCGCCAGCCCTGCGTAATATTCGACACAGTCCGCACCCGAGGCGACGTCGACCGCTCGGGCCTCCGAGATCGGCTTGCCGGTATCCAGCACCTCGATCTCGGCGAGCTCGTCATTGCGCGCCCGCAGGAGACGGACCGCCTCCATCAGAATGCGGCCCCGCTCCGCGCCCGCCATCCCCGACCACGTCTCGAACCCGCGTGCGGCCGCGCCGACCGCTCGGTCGACATCCTCGGCGCCGGCGACCTGGACGGTACAGAGCGCTTCGCCGGTCGCGGGATTCACGTCCTCGTAGGTCTGGCCACTCGTCGCGGCGACGTAACCGCCATCGATGAAGAGCTTCTGATCCGGGAAATTTTTCATGGTCCGCTCCTCTCGCGTGAGCTCGCGGCAACGACGATCGTGTTGCCGCATACCAGACTCGACACCTCGCGAACAAGCACCACGCGACGACCGGTTGCCGTTGCCCGACCAACGCGCCCGAGAGGCCACTGCCGTCCTGGGGTACCCGGGCCGCGACCTCGCGATAAAAACCTCCCGGCTGCCGCGAAAGGCGTCGGGAATGGTCGATAATTCGTCGATTCCGAATGCCCTCCCGGGTACCGAATTCCATTACGCTAGGGGTATCGAGTCTGCGTCGTAAGGAGATTTCTGCGATGAACTGGGAGGCGTTCATCACCTGCGCCGTCACGGGCGCGGGCGACACCACGGACAGGCACCCGGCGATCCCGGTCACCCCCGAGCAAATTGCCGCAGCAGCAATCGAGTCCGCGGAGGCCGGGGCGGCCATCGCGCACATTCACGTGCGCGACCCCGAAACGGGTCGCGGCGCCCGGAACCCGGCGCTTTACCGCGAGGTGGTCGAGCGCGTGCGTGCGTCCGACACGGATGTCGTGCTCAATCTCACGGCCGGCATGGGCGGCGACCTGGTGTTCGGCAAGGGGGAACACCCGTTGCCTCTCGATCAGGAACTGACCGACATGGCCGGCCCGCTGGAGCGGCTGGTCCATGTCGAGGAATTGCTGCCCGAAATCTGCACCCTCGACTGCGGCACCATGAACTTCGCCGAGGGCGACTACGTGATGACCAACACCCCCTCGATGCTGCGAGCCGGGGCAAGACGTGTGCAGGAACTGGGCGTGCGCCCCGAGCTCGAGGTCTTCGACACGGGTCACCTGGTTTTCGTCAAGGCGATGATCGACGAAGGCCTGATCAACACGCCGGCGATGATCCAGCTGTGCTGCGGCATTCCCTACGGCGCGCCGGACGATCCGGGCACCTTGATGGCCATGGTCAATCAACTGCCGCCGGGCACGCACTGGTCGACGTTCTCCATCGGCCGCATGCAGCTGCCCTTCGTCGCCATGGCCGTCCTCGCAGGGGGCAACGTGCGCGTTGGGCTCGAGGACAGCATCTACCTGAAACGCGGTGTCTTCGCCTCCAACGCCCAGCTCGTCGAGCGCGCCGTCACCATCCTGGATGCGATGAACGTGCGCATACTCGGGCCCAACGAGGTCCGGGAAAAACTGTCGCTGAACCGGCACGGCTGACACGAATCCGCGCCGCCATGAGCGAGATCGAACGCATCGCCCTGATCGGTGCCGGCGTTATCGGAGCGGGCTGGGCGGCGCGGTTCGCCATAAACGGCATCGACGTCGCCACCTATGATCCCGACCCGCGTGCCGCCGAGCGCGTCAACGAAGCGCTGGAGAATGCGCGGCGCGCCTACGCTAGGCTGACCCTAGCGCCGCCGGTGCCGCCGGGGCGCATCACCATCGCCGATGAGATCGCCGAGGCCCTCGACGGCGCCGATTTCGTTCAGGAGAGCGCGCCCGAGCGTGTGGAGATCAAACGGGCTCTGCTTGCCGAGGTGAGTCGGGCCACGGATCCAGGCATCGTCGTCGCTTCTTCGACCTCGGGTCTGCTGCCGAGCGAGCTGCAGGCTGACTGCGCGGCCCCCGACCGGATCTGTGTCGGGCATCCCTTCAATCCGGTCTACCTGCTGCCTCTCGTCGAAGTGGTCGGCGGCCAGGCCACCAGCGGAGACGCCAAGGCACGGGCGGCCGCGGTCTATCGCTCAGTCGGCATGCACCCCCTGGTTCTTGACACCGAGATCGACGCTTTCGTCGCGGACCGGTTGCTCGAAGCGGTCTGGCGCGAGGCGCTGCACCTGATCGACGACGGCGTCGCCACGGCCGATGAAATCGACCAGGCCATCGCCTATGGCCCCGGGTTACGCTGGAGCGTCATGGGAACCTTCCTGATCTGCCGTCTCGCCGGGGGAGACGCCGGGATGCGTCATTTCCTCGAGCAGTTCGGTCCGGCGCTCGACCTGCCGTGGACTCATCTCAAGGGCCCCGCGCTCACGGACGAACTCATCGAACGTATCGTCACACAATCCGACGCGCAGGCGGCGGGGCGCACCGCTCGCGATCTCGAACGCCTGCGCGACGACTGTCTGGTGTCCGTCATGCAGGGTCTCCGTGCCCGGAATCACGGCGCGGGCGCCGTATTGCGGGACTACGAGGCCCGACTGTTCTCGCGGGCCCACCGCGCGTCGCGGCCGATTGACCACGACCTGTCCCGGCCCTTGCGGCTCCACACGGCCCGGGTCGCACCGGACTGGACGGATTTCAACAATCACATGACGGAAAGCCGCTATTTGCAGGTGTTCGGCGACGCGACGGATGCCTTGTTGCGGTTCGCCGGCGTGGACAGCGACTACTTGGCGGCGGGCCACAGCTACTACACGGTGGAGACACACATCCGGCACCTGCACGAGGTCGCGGGAGAGGAGCCCATCGCCGTCTCGACCCAAGTGCTGGACTGCGACGAAAAACGGCTCCGCCTCTTTCACCGCATGAGTCACGGGGAGACGCACGTGGAGCTCGCCACGGCGGAACATATGCTCCTTCACGTCGATACGGCGGCCGGGCGCACCGTCCCGGCGGCACCCGAAGTGCTGACGCGCCTGCGTGAGATCACCGACGCGCAAGCCGGTCTCGGCATGCCCGAAGCGGCCGGGCGCGGCATCGCCATGCCGACGGCGTCCGACCTCAGGTCCGACCCCCGGTGAAACGGACGAGGCTGCCATGGAGTTTGGACTGAGCCAGGAACAGCGGATGATGGTCGATACCGTGCGGAGCTTCGTCGAGCGGGAGCTCTATCCTCTCGAGGACGAGGTCGAGCGCACGGCCCTGGTGCCACGAAAACTCGGCCGGGAGATCCAGGACAAGGTCCGCGCCCTCGGCTTCTACGCCCCCAACATCCCGCAAGAATTCGGCGGCGGCGGCCTCGACCACCTGACCTTTACCCTTCTCGAACGCGAACTGGGCCGGGCCTCCATGGCACTCTCCGTGTTCTGGGGCCGGCCCTCGAACATCCTCTGCGCCTGCAACGAGGACCAGCGCACGCGCTACCTGCTGCCCAGCGTGCGCGGCGAGAAGATCGACGCCCTCGCAATGTCCGAACCCGATGCCGGCTCCGACGTGCGCGGCATGAAGACCTTCGCCCACCGCGAGGGCGACGACTATGTCATCACGGGCACCAAGCACTTCATCAGCCACGCCGACATCGCGGACTTCGTCATCACCTTTGCCGCCACGGGAGAGGAGGAGACACCCGCCGGGCCGAAGAAGCGTATCACGTGCTTTCTGATCGACCGGGACACGCCCGGCTTCGAAATCCGCCCGGGCTACCGCGCCGTTTCGCACCGCGGCTATCGCAACGGCATCCTCGCATTCGACGGGTGCCGCGTCTCCGCCGGCCAGATTCTGGGCGAAGAAGGCGACGGCTTCGACATGGCCAACACTTGGCTCTATGCCACGCGCCTGACGGTCGCCGCGATGTGCGTGGGCCGGGCGCGGCGCTGCTTCGACCTCTGCGTCGATTGGGCCGCCCATCGTCGACAGTTCGGTCAGCCGATCGGCAAGTTCCAAGGCGTTTCGTTCAAACTCGCCGATATGGCGACCGAGATCGACGCGGCGGATTGGCTCACCCTGGCCGCGGCCTGGCACCTCGACCAGGGGCTCGACGCCAACCGCCAGATCGCTCAGGCCAAGCTCTACGCCTCGGAGATGCTGGCCCGCGTCACCGACGAGGCAGTGCAGATCTTCGGTGGCATGGGCCTCATGGACGACCTGCCGATCGAACGCTTCTGGCGGGATGCCCGCGTCGAGCGGATCTGGGACGGCACCAGCGAGATCCAACGGCACATCATCGCCCGCGATCTGCTGCGTCCGCTGGGCGCGTAGGTCAAGTGAGCCAAGAGCCGCACACTCCCCACCGAACTTCCCCCCTGCAAGACATGAGGAAAACGTGGAACCTCGCCCGTCTCTTGAAGCCCCGATCGATCTGCGTGGTCGGCGGTCGCGAGGCGGCGCGGGTGGTCGAGCAGTGCCGGCGCATGGAATTCACGGGCGTCATTTACCCGGTCCATCCCGAACGCGAGGAGATAGAAGGACTACCTTGTCTCAAGAGTGTCGATGACCTGCCGGAAGTGCCCGATGCGACCTTTATCGGCGTACACCGCGACCTGACGATCGCCGTCGTCCGGTCCTTGGCCGGGAGTGGAGCGGGCGGGGCCGTATGTTACGCGTCCGGCTTCAGCGAGTCAGGCGAAGATGGCAGGAGCCTGCAGGCCACGTTGCTTGAGGCCGCCGGCGACATGCCGATCATCGGGCCGAACTGTTACGGACTGATCAACTACCTGGACGGTGTACCGCTGTGGCCCGACCAGCACGGCGGAAGGCGTGTCGAACGGGGCGTCGCCATCCTGTCCCAGAGCAGCAACATCGCCATCACGCTGACGATGAACCGGCGCGCCTTGCCCATTGCCGCCGTGATCACGCTCGGAAACCGGGTTCAGCTCGACGCCCCGGCAGTGATGGACACACTGCTCGAGGACGGGCGCATCACCACGGTCGGGCTTCTCATGGAGTCGCTGGACGACGCGGATGCCTTGGCCCGGGCGGCGGAGAAAGCGCGCGAGAAGCGCATTCCCGTCGTGGCCTTCAAGCTCGGGAGCAGCGCCGAGGGCGCTGAACTCGCGCTTTCACATACCGCCTCCCTCGCCGGGTCGGATGCCGCGGCAACCGCGTTTCTGAAGCGGGTCGGGATCGCCCGCGCCCCATCCCTCCCCGCGTTCCTCGAGACCCTGCGGCTGTTGCACGCGTCAGGTCCGCTTTCAGGGCGTGACGTGGCGGCAATGAGCTGTTCGGGCGGCGAAGCGGCCCTGGTTGCCGACACGCTCGAACGCAGCGATCTCGTCGCCCGAGCGTTGACAACGGCTGAAAGCAAGAGGATCCAGGCAACGCTGGACGATCTCGTGACCGTCTCGAACCCGCTCGACTACCACACCTTCATCTGGGGAGATGCGGAACGTCTGGCCGCGACGTTCTCGGCGATGCTCGGGTGCGGCTTCGATATCGGTCTTCTGGTGATCGACTTGCCGCACGGCGACCGTTGCGACGACCACGACTGGCGAATGGCCCTGGACGCGTTCGGGCAGGCCTGCGAGCGGACCAAGGCCCGGGGCGGCGTGATGGCGACCCTTCCGGAGTCGCTCACGGAGACGCTTGCCCACGAGATTCTGGCTCGTGACATGGTTCCCTTTTCCGGCGTCGAGGAAGGTCTCGCAGCAATCGAACTGGCCGCGGACATCGGCGAGGCATGGACGACTCCTCTTTCGCCTCTCAAGGGACTGCAGCCCCTTCGCGCGGGTCCCGACACCGTCTTGAATGAGTGGGAGGCCAAGAAGCGGCTGGCCGACGCAGGCGTCCGCGTACCAAAGGGTGAAGTCGTGAACCGGCTTCCGGAGGCCGTGGGCACGGCCGAACGCATCGGCCGGCCCGCCGTGGTCAAGGCCGTGGTTCCGGGCCTCACTCACAAGTCGGACACGGGCATGGTGCGTCTCAACCTCGGGAGCACTCCCGAAGTGATATCCGCGGCTGGCGAACTGTTGTCCACCGGCTGCGAGGTGCTCATCGAACAGATGGTCGAGGACACGATCGCCGAAGTGATCGTCGGCGTGCACCGCGAATCGCAGGTCGGTCTCGTTCTGCTGCTCGGGTCCGGCGGCGAGCTGGCCGAGTTGGTTGAAGACCGCGCCCTGTTGATGCTTCCCGCCACGCGAAGCGAGATCGTCTCCGCCGTGGAAGAGTTGAAGGTCGCCGCGCTGATCGACGGATTCCGCGGGAGGCGCTCCGGCGATCGCGCCGCGCTGATCGACTTGGTGCTTGCCATACAACGGTTCGCCCTCGACCACGCCGACAGCTTGATGGAACTCGACGTGAACCCGGTCATCGTGCGACCCAAAGGTGGCGGCGCGGTGGCGGTGGATGTCCTGATGCGAATGGTTGAAGGAGAATCGACATGACCGACGATCACCTCCACGTCACGCGGCGCGGCCGCGTGCTGGAGGTCACCCTCGACCGCCCGAAAGCGAACGCCATTGATGGCGCCACCAGCCGCCGCATGGGCGATCTATTCGCCGAATTCCGGGACGATCCGGAACTGCGGGTCGCCATCGTCACCGCGGCCGGCACGAAATTCTTCTCGGCGGGTTGGGATTTGAAAGGTGCCGCGGAGGGAGAATCGCCCGACACCGACTACGGTGCGGGCGGATTCGCGGGCCTTCAGGAGCTTCCGCGGCTCAACAAGCCGGTAATCGCGGCGGTGAACGGGATGGCGGTCGGCGGGGGTCTCGAGCTCGCCATCTCCTGCGACCTCATCCTGGCGGCGGAGCACGCGCGCTTGGCGCTGCCGGAGATCAAGGTGGGCGTGCTCGCCGATGCGGCCAGTATCAAGCTTCACCGGCGCATCCCGTTCCACGTCTGCATGGACCTGTTGTTGACGGGACGCTGGATGGAGGCCAAAGAGGCGGCGCGCTGGGGTCTCGTGAACGAGGTCCTGCCGACCGGTCGGCTGATGGACAGAGCGAGGGAGGTGGCCGATCTCCTGGCGGATGGGCCGCCGCTGGTATTCGCGGCGATCAAGGAGACCATCCGCATGACCGAGGATCTCAAAGTGCAGGAGGCGTTCGACCTGATGCACCGCAAGGGCATCCCCGCCGTCAACACGCTCTACGCGAGCGAGGATCTGCAGGAGGGCACGCGCGCCTTCTCGGAAAAACGCCAACCGGTCTGGAAAGGCCGGTAGAGTAGGACTCGACCTAGGAGTCCTGTCATGGAGCTGCATCTTCTGCTCGGCTACTCGGGCACCCGGGCGTCGATCGACATGGAGCGCATCCGTGCGGCGGAGGACGCCGGATACGCGTGCATCTGGACCGCGGAAGCCTACGGGTCGGACGCCGTGTCGACGGCTGCCTGGATCTTGGCACAGACGTCGCGCATCAGGGTCGGTACCGGCATCATGCAGATGCAGGCGCGGACCCCGGCCACGGCTGCCATGACCGCGATGACGCTCCACGATCTGTCCGGCGGCCGCTTCGTTCTCGGCATCGGCCCCTCGGGTCCTCAGGTCATCGAAGGCTGGCACGGCGTCGCGTACGGCCGCCCCCTGACGCGGACCCGCGAGTACATCGAAATCGTTCGAAAGGTGCTGGCCCGGGAAAAACCGCTCATGCACGAAGGATACCACTACCGGATCCCGAATATGGGAGAGGGCGCGACCGGGCTGGGCAAGCCGCTGAAGAGCATCGTTCACGGAGACCCCTCGCTCGAGATCGTCACCGGAACCATGACTCCGGCGGGAGTCCGTCTCAGCGCCGAGATCGCCGACGGCATGCTGCTCGCCTTCATGAAACCAGAGCGGTTCGATGTCTTCGAGGAACCGCTCAACCAGGGGTTCGCAGCAGCGGGTGGCGGCAAAAGCCTCACCGAGTTCGACATCATCCCCTATGTCGCGCTCATCGTAGGGGATGACCTAGAGGCCTGCCGCCAGCCGGTCCGCGAGCAGCTCGCGCTCTACGTCGGCGGGATGGGCCACCGCGAACGGAATTTCTACGCCGATTACGCGCGGTCGATCGGTTACGGGGGCGCAGCAGCTGATATCCAGGATCTCTATCTCGCCGGCAAGCGACGCGACGCCGCCGCGGCCGTCCCCGACGACCTGATCGACGACCTCGCTCTCGTGGGGCCGGCGGAACGCATCGCAGAGCTCCTCGGGCGCTGGCGCGAGGCCGCCGCCCGGCGACACATCAGCGCCTTGGCGGTCGACGCCCGCACGGCCGACGACGTGCGCCTGCTGGCGGAACTTGCGGGATAACGCTCGCGGCCTGCCGGCAGACTCGGAGGCCGGACTCCGAACGCTGTTCCTTGCAGGACCGATGGGTTGGAAAGACTCCTTGCGCCCCTATTCCCCGAGGCGGCTCCCGAGAGCCTCCATCGCCCGGCCGAAGGCGTCCCAATCGCCGGCGCGCAACGCGGCCTCCACTTCCGAATAGGCTGCGCGGGCCCCCACCAGGTCTTCGGGATAGGCAGCCCGCGCATCGACCGTGGCGTCTGCGGTCCGTGGCCGCTCTTCTCCGAAGACCGCCTCCAACGCCTCCTCCAACGTCCGCTCCATCGCCAGCTTCTCGCCATCGCTTACGATGATACGCTTGAGCTGCGGGATGTCCGTTCCTTCCGAGATGAGATAGACGGGCTCCACGTAGATGAACGAGTTCTCGATCGGAATCACCAGCAGATTGCCGCGAATGACCCGGGAGCCGCGCTGGTCCCAGAGCGAAAGCCGCTGCGAGATGTCCGTGTCCTGGTTGATCAGGGCCTCGATCTGAATCGGCCCGATGACCAGATGGTCCTTCGGCAGCTTGTAGACCAGCACCTCGCCATAGCCCGGGAAGTCGCTGCGGGCGGCCATCCAGCCGATCATGTTGTCGCGGTTTCGCGGCGTCAGCGGGGTCATCAGCAGGAACTGGAGCTGGTCCTCGCCCGGCAACCGCACGAGGACATAATACGGCTGCATGCGAATCCGCCTGCCGCCATAAGTCTCCCACGGCTCCTCCCACATGTCTTCGCCGTTGTAGAACACCTGCGGCACGGTCATGTGGTAGATGTTGTATTTCTCCGCCTGGATATCGAAGAGGTCGATGGGATAGCGGAGGTGCCGGCGCAGATCGTCGGGGACTTCATCGAAATCGGTGAACAATGCCGGCAGCGCTTCCCGGTACACGCGCAGGATCGGATCCTCGGGATCGACCACATAGAATTCGACGTCGCCGTGATAGGCATCGACCACGACCTTGACGGCATTGCGGATGTAATTGAGGTCATCCTCGAACGGCTTGGAGTAGGGGTAGCCGGACGCCACCGTGTAGGCATCCTGGATCCAGAACAACCGTCCGTCGCTGACTGCGATGTAACGGTCCTGGTCCTGACGCAGGAACGGCGCGATCAGGCCGATACGCTCCCCGACTTGACGCCATAGCAGGATACGGCTGTCATCGCGGGTGTAGGCGGTGAGCAGGATATTGACGTCCAGTTGCTGCCAGGCGAAGACCAGCCGCTTCCAGAAGGAACCGAGATCGACGCCGCCTCGGCCTTCATATGACGCGTAGACGTTCTCGTCTCCTCTCGGGTAGTCGAACTCCGGAACGTCCGTCGCCACCACGGCGTACTCGCTGGTCCTCTCGCCGTAGTAGATGGCCGGATTCGAGACGTTCAGGCCCCCCTCCGCCACGGGCGGCAGATCCTTGATGACGAGCTCGGGCGCGCCTTGCTCGCTCATCGTCGAGGTCAGGCTCATCGCCAAGCCGTAGCCGTGCGTGTACTGCAGGTGGCGGTTCAACCAGGTATCCACCGGAAGTTCCTCGGAGAGCTCGCGGGCCGACAACAACACTTGGCGGTACTTGCCGTCGATCAGGTAACGATCCGCGTCGGCGTCGCCGAATTCATAGTAGGTCCGGATCTGCTGTAGCTGCCGAAACGTCTGGGCAATGGGTCGCCAGTCCCAGAGCCGGAGATTGTCGATGGTCTCGTCGTTGCGCAGGAGCGCCGGAAGCTTCAGGCCGGTCACCGCCTCGTACGTGCGTTCCGCCACGCGGTCGAGCTGGTAGGCGCGGCGCGTGAACGCGATGTTGTGCCGGAGGTACGGCTCTTCGAGCTCGAGCTCGTTCGGCTCCACGACGAAGCTCTGAACGCCCCACGGCAGGACAACGAGCGTAAGCAACAGAATGGCGGGATAGCCGATCACGACGACCAGCGCGACGGCCGCGCGTCCGAGTTGCCGGGGAAACATCAAGGCCCCGGCAAGCGCGATGGTGACCGCGATCACCACGACCAGCGTGGGACGCACGACGTGAAAATCGGTGTACCCCGCCCCGTAGACGGCGCCGCGGTCCGACTGAAGCAAATCGAAGCGGTCGAGGTAAAAGCCCCAGGCCAAAACCAGCAGGAACAGGATCACGTTGATCACGATGTGCTTCAGGACCTCCGGCGGCGCGTCGATTCCGTCACCGATCGAGAATTTCAAGGCGCCCGCATAGGCGTACGTCCCCAGCACGAACGCTGCGCCGGCGAAGGTGGCCGTGATGAGGAAGTTCTGGGTCGCCTCCAGGAACGGCAACTCGAACAGATAGAACCCGATGTCGTTTCCGAATATGGGATCAGCTTCGCCGACCGGCAGCGACCAAACGTAGCGCAGCAAGGCCTCCCATTGCTCGGAGAGCGCGAGGGCGAACAGCAGCGCGAGGACGACCGCCGCGAGGATGAAAATGTCCGGCGTTCTCTCCTTGGGGCCGGAGCCGCTCGCATCGGGAGGCCGGTAAGCATTGGCGGGCAGGGCCCGCCCCGCGAGCTGGTTGATCAGCGTATTGACGACAACCGCAATATCGAGCCGCAACGCCAAGTAGTGAAGGTTGGCCCAGAAATAGACGAGGATCGGCACGAACGCAGCGAGGAACAAGCCCGTCTTCAGAAGCCGGAAGGTCCAGAAAACGCTGGCCAAGCCGAGCGTGTCGAACCACAGGTACTGGGCGATCCAATCGACGAACTTGAACAGGATCACGAGGCCTGCAATCACGGCCAGCGCCGTGATCAACCACGACGGCAGGCGAGGTAGGCTGTGCATGTTTCGACACCCTCGGGTGCGGTCCGGCCTGCGACGACCGGCCTTCCCAGTATATCAGGACGTGAATCTCAGGCAGGCATCATTGGGTTGCGGACCGGAGAAGCGGCGTCGCGCCCCTGCTCCCCGGACACCAGGCCATCGAATGCGGGAAATGAGTAGCTCCTTGACGTAATCATCCAGAAATTATATCTAGTAGATATATTTTACAGATATAACAGCCTTCAAAGCGGAGTGGGCGATGGCCCGGCGCAGCCGAACGGACAAAGCGATACTGGGATTCCTGACCTGGCGCCCGATGTCCGGTTACGACATCAAGAAGGCGGTTGATGTCAGCATCGGCCATTTCTGGAACGAGAGCTACGGCCAGATCTATCCGATCCTGAAGCGCCTCGCGGAGTCGGGACTCGTGGAAGCCGACGAACCCAAGTCCATGGACGGACGGCCGAGCGAAGCCTACCGCCTCACCGATGGCGGCCGCCTCGTCCTCGCCGAGTGGCTTGAGGAACCGCCCGAACCCGAACGACGACGCAACGAGCTTCTGCTCAAGCTCTTTTTCGGCCGGTCGACGCCGTCAGCGGTCAACATCCGTCATGTGGAGCGGCGCCGGGAGGAAGCCGTTGCTCGGCTCGAGACCTACGCCGAGATCGAACGCGACATCCGGCGTCGGCACGCCGAGCACCCCGATCTACCCTACTGGCTGATGACCCTCAGCTACGGCAGGCACGCCGTGGACGCACAGATCTCCTGGTGCGACGAAACCCTGAGCAAGCTGCGCGATCTGGACGCCGCGCCCGAGGCGATCGGCGACGGCGCAGGCCAGCAACAACGCCCATAGACGAGTACGACCAACAGAGGAGGAAATTCTCATGGCCCGAACAACGCAATTGCCCTCGCGTCGTCGAAATCACCTCTGCCAGACCGCGTTCGCGTTGACGGCGAGCGGCATCCTTTTCTTCGCCGCATTGAACGCTCCCGGAACCGCGCAAGCCTCGGAGCTTCGCGTCACCATCGATGGAATCCGCAGCGATCGAGGAAAAGTCAGGGTCGCGCTGCACAAACCGGTGCCCGACGTCAAGTTCCCGGATGCGTCGGGCACCGTCGCCGCCCAATGGCGAACGGCGGGGCTTGGCGCCCTGGAATTCGTCTTCGCGGACCTGCCGCCGGGCCGCTTTGCCGTGGCCGTCTTCCATGACGAGAACGACAACGACGAGTTGGATGTGAACTTCATCGGCATTCCCAAGGAAGGTTACGCCTTCAGCCGAGACGCGCGGGGCTTCGCGGGTCCGCCTTCGTTCGATGCCGCCGCGGTCGAGATCTCCGAAGGCGACGGTCCCCTGTCCACGACCGCCACTCTGGGCTACTAGGAGACCTGCCATGCTCACGAGACGAAACCTGCTGCGGGCCTTCGCCATGGCACCCGTGGTCGGCGCCCTCGGACCCCTCGGCACGCGGGCGCTGTCGGCAACCTCCTGGAAACGAGCCTTCGATTCGGCATTGGCCGAGAATCCGCGCCTCCTGGGTTGGCAGGGCGTCACCGAACCGCGACTGGCCGCCCCCAACCTCCCGGTCACCGGCGCCCTGCCGCCGGGCCTGACGGGAACCTTCTATCGCAACGGACCGGCCCGCCACGAACGGGCCGGGCACCGTTACCGCCACTGGTTCGACGGCGACGGGATGGTGCAGGCGTTCCGCTTCGACGAAGGGAACGTTAGCCACCAGGGGCGAATAATCGAGACGGCAAAATACATGGCCGAAGAAAGGGCCGGCCGCCATCGGTTTCCGGCATTCGGCACGACCGGTCGGGATTCACCCCCGCTTCGCGGTCCCGACGACCTCAATACCGCCAACATCAACATCTGCCACCATGGCGGCGAACTGTTGACGCTGTGGGAAGGGGGATCCGCGCACCGGATCGAGGCATCCACACTCGAAACGTTGGGCCGCAAGACCTGGAGCGAGGACCTGAAAGGCATCGCCTTTTCCGCGCACCCCAAGGCCGAGCCCGACGGCACGTTGTGGAACTTCGGCAACGTCGTGAGCCGGGGACTGCTCGTGCTTTATCACATCGCTTCGAACGGCCGGTTCCGTAAGACGGGTGCGGTGCCCGTCGAGCACCTCGGCATGGTGCACGACTTCGTGGTGACGGCGCGGCATCTCGTCTTCGTGCTTCCCCCGTTGGTCTACGATGAAACGGCGTTCGGTCCGAATGTGTCGTTCCTCGACTCGCACGTCTGGCGCCCGGAATTGGACACCCGCGTCCTCGTCGTTGCCAAGGACGATTTCTCCGATCGGCGCTGGTACCGGTTGCCCGCCGGCTTCGCTTTCCACTTCGGCAATGCCTGGGAGGACCCGACCGGGAACATCCACTTCGACTACTGTGCCGCCCCCGACGCGACGGTGTTGACGGAGACCCTGCGTTACGTCATGCGGGGTGAGTTCCGGCCGCCGACCGAGCCGACCCGTTTCGCCCAGGTGACACTGAACGCAAGCGGCGATGCTGTGCAGGACATCTCCAGCGTCTCCGCCGAATTTCCGCGTGTCGCCCCCGCCGTGGTCGGCCGACGCTATCGTCAGGTCTACGCCCTCACCGGCGTCGCGGCGCCGCGGACGAGACCGACGGCTGGCTCGTCGGCACGGCGCTCGATCTCAGGGAACGGGTGACGCGGATTTCCGTATTCGACGCTTCACGTCTTGCCGATGGGCCTCTGGCC
>JAGWAU010000052.1:14123-55931 GCA_021296255.1 Alphaproteobacteria bacterium
CCCCCGGCCCTCACGCCACCTGTTGAAGCCTGTCGCGCAGAACGTAGTGCAGGATGCCTCCGTTCAGGAAGCACTCGACCTCGAAAGACGTGTCGAGCCGGCAGACCAGCGGCACGGTTTCGCTGCTTCCGTCGGCGCGGATGATCCGGCATTCGAGTGCCGTCCGGGGCGTGATCGCGCCGGAAAGTCCGGTCACGTCGATGGTTTCCGTCCCGCCGACGCCGAGGGTGTATCGGTCCATGCCCTCAGGGAACTGAAGCGGCAATACGCCCATGCCCACGAGATTGGAGCGGTGGATACGCTCGAATCCGCTGGCGAGGATGGCTCGGACGCCGAGGAACCGGGGACCGCGGGCCGCCCAATCTCGGGATGATCCCGCGCCGTACTGGTATCCCGCCACGACCACCAGCGGCACGCCTTCCGACCGGTAGCGCACGGCCGCGTCGTAGATTGTCATCTTCTCGCCATCCGGCATGTGGCGCGTGAAGCCGCCCGTCCTGTCGGGCACCATGTCGTTGCGGAAGCGGACGTTCGCGAAGGTGCCTCGAATGCCGACGTCGGCATTGGTGCGCCGTGAGGCGTAGTTGTTGAAGTTCGCCGGCCGGATGCCCTGAGCGACGAGATAGCGGCCGGCGGGCGAGTCCTCGGGAATGCCGCCGACCGGCGAGATGTGGTCGGTCGTGACGGAGTCCCCGGCCAGGGCCAGCACGCGAGCGCCCAAGATATCGCGGACCTCGGGCAGCTCACGTTTCATGCCCTGAAACATGGGTGGGCGGCGGAAGTAGCCGCTGTCCTCGTTCCAAGCAAAGGTCGTGCTGCCCGTCGCCGACAATTCCCGCCAGGCCGGCGGCCCCTCCTCGGCCTCGGCGTAGCGGGCGCTGTAGATGTGCGGAGTCAGGACGCCGTTCATGACCGCGCGGATCTCGTCCCCGTCCGGCCAAATGTCCTCCAGCGTGACGGGCTTGCCGTCGGGACCTTCGCCAAGGGGATCGTTCGCGAGATCGATGTTCGTCGTGCCGGCGATCGCGAAAGCGACGACCAGGGGCGGCGAGGCCAGGAAGTTGGCCTTGACGAGGGCATGCACGCGGCCTTCAAAGTTACGGTTCCCCGAGAGGACGGCGCAGGCGACAATATCGTTCGCGACGATGGCGCTGGAGATCTCCGTCGCAAGCGGCCCCGAGTTCCCCATGCAAGTCGTACAGCCGAATCCGATGACGTTGAAGCCGAGCCGATCGAGAGAGGCTTGGAGGCCTGACCTTTCGAGGTAGTCCGCCACCACCCGGGACCCCGGCGCCAGCGAGGTCTTGACCCAGGGCTTCGCTCTCAGCCCCTTCGCGACGGCATTCCGCGCCAACAGGCCGGCGGCCACCATGACCGACGGGTTGGAGGTGTTGGTGCAGCTCGTGATCGCGGCGAGCACCACGTCGCCGTGATGCAGGCGGTAGTCCTGACCCGCCACGTCGAAGGCGGTCGCCGAATTCGCGGCCTGATCGGGAAATTCTCCGGCCAGCGCCCCGCGCGTTTCGGACAGGGGCAGACGCGCGTGAGGCAGCTTCGGGCCGGCCACGCTGGGCTCGATGGCGCCGAGATCGATGTCCACGACATCCGAAAAGCGGACCCCCTCGCCGCTCACGCCCCACAGGCCCTGAGCCTTGGCATGGGCCTCCACGAGAGCGATGTGCGTGTCCTCACGCCCGGTAAGGCGGAGGTAGCGCAGCGTCTCCTCGTCGACCGCGAAAAAGCCGACGGTCGAGCCGTATTCCGGCGCCATGTTGGAAAGCGTCGCCCGTTCCGTCGCCGGGAGTGCCGCGGCACCCTCGCCGAAGAATTCCACGAACTTGCCCACGAGATCTCGGGTTCTGAGGACCTGCGTGACGGTCAACACGACATCCGTCGTCGTGACACCGGCGCCCGGCCGACCGATGAGGCGGCAGCCGATCACCTCCGGCAGTCGCATCGCGACGGGCTGGCCCAGCATGGCCGATGCGGCCTCGATGCCGCCGACGCCCCAGCCGACGATGCCCAGAGAATTGATCATGGGCGTATGACTGTCCATGCCGAGCAGCGTGTCCGGGTAAACCAGAGGCGGTTCGCTGCCGTCGTCCTGCCAGACCACCCGCGCCAGGTACTCCAAATTCACCTGGTGGCAGATGCCCATCCCCGGCGGGATGACACGGAAGTTCTCGAATGCCTGCTGTCCCCATTTGATGAACTCGTAGCGTTCACCATTGCGGGCGAACTCGATCTCCATGTTCCGGTCCACGGCGTCAGGCGTGCCCGCCACGTCCACCATCACCGAGTGGTCGACGATCACGTCGACCGGGACAACCGGGTTGATGCCGTCGGGGTCGCCGCCGAGTTCGACCATCGCGTCGCGCATCGCCGCAAGGTCCGCGATGAGCTGAATACCGGAGGAATCCGGCATCATCAGCCGCGCCGGCCGGAAGGGGATTTCCATGTCGACGGGCACCTCGCCCGCCCGAGCTACGGCGCGGATGCCGTCCTCCGTGACGGCCTCGCCGTCCTCGTGCCGCAGCAGATTCTCAAGCAATACCTTCAGCGACCGCGGAAGTTTGGAGACCGGGCCAATCCCGGCCTGTTCCACTGCGTCGAGACTGAAGTAGCGGTACTTGCGGCCGCCTACCTCGAGGGGCCGGATCACGTCGAAACTGTTACGGCTCGTGGCGGACATACCCACCTCTCCTCGCGATGCCGGCACGCGCTCCACGTACGCGAACTCTATGTACACCAGCCATCGGGCGACCGCGAAACGCCGCCTGGCGTCAATGGCCAGGCATCAGTGACTTGTCCAGCCGCCGTCGACGATCAGGTCGTGGCCTTGGATGAACTCGGTCTCGCACGTGGCCAGAAAGCAGACCGCCTCGGCGATCTCCTCGGGTTTGCCGAAGCGGCCGATCGTCGTGCCGCGTTCGAGCTTGTCCCACATCGCCCGATCGTCCTTGAGTCGGTCGACGTTGTACTGCGTGGCGATGGGGCCCGGACTGACGCAATTCGCCTGTATGCCGTCTCGCGCCCAGTCGAAAGAGATCGCGCGCGTCAGATAGATGAGCGCCGCCTTGCTCATGCCGTAGAGGGCGAGTCCGTCGAAGGCCACCGATCCCATCTGGCTCGTGATGTTGATGATGCGGCCGCCGCCTTGTTCCCGCATGGCCGGCAGCGCGGTCTGGCTGGCGAAGAAGGGCGTCCGGATGTTGACTGCCTGGACGAACTCATAGTCGTCCTGGGTGAATTCGCCGAAACGTGCGCGCCGACGCACGCCGGCGTTGTTGACGAGCACGTCGATGCGCCCGAACTCTTCGAGGCAAGCCGTCACCATACGCACGCCGGCGTCCGCCTCCGAGAGCTCCATGATGCCGTAGCGCGCATCCACGGCATCATGCAGGTCGCCGCATTCCGCGCAGAGCGCCTGCAACTCGTCCTCCGTCTCATCCGCGACCAAGTAGAGCGACGCCCCTTCCTCCGCCAGTTTGAGCGCGATCGCTTTGCCGATGCCGCGTGAGGCCCCGCTCACGAGAGCCATCTTGCCTTCCAATTTCGCCATATCGACGTCCTCTCTCCGTTGCCAAGCGATCCATTGAAGGGCTGAAGGATGGCATGAATGGGGCGAGGATGGGATATAAGAGACGGGGGCGACCGAGTCCGCCGTCGCCCGCTCGCGCCCCGACGATCAGTTGACGGAGCAATCATGACGAAGACCCTGCGCGGAGCCGACATCGTGGCCCGGACACTCGAAAAAGCGGGCATGCATACGATCTTCTCGCTGTCGGGAAACCACATCATGTCGATCTACGACGCCGCGATCGGCACGAAGCTGGAGCTCCTTCACGTCCGCCAGGAGGCCGCCGCGGTGTTCATGGCAAGCGCCTGGGCCCGTCTGACCGGCAGAGTCGGTGTCGCCCTCGTCACGGGCGGGCCGGGTCATACCAACGCGGCCGCGGCTCTCTGCACCCCCATGGCCTCGGAAACCCCCATGATCCTGCTGTCGGGGCATGCCGCCACTCACGAGATCGGCCGGGGCGGATTTCAGGAGTTGCCGCAGGCGGCGATGGCCGCGACCGTCGCCAAGGACTCTTGGACGGTCGGGCGGGCGGCGGATTTGGGCCACGATCTCGCGCGCGCCGCCCGGAACGCCGCTTCGGGACGCCCGGGACCCGTCCACCTCAGCCTGCCATCCGACGTCCTCGACGCGGAACTCGCAGATGAGCCGCCCCTGTGGCCGGAAGCATCCGCCTTCGAACCCGCGGCCTCTCCATTGGGCGAGGCGGCGGCGTCCGCGGCGCTCTCCGCCATCGCCGCGGCGGAACGCCCCGTGATCGTCGGCGGCCCGACGCTCTGCTCCGGACCGGGCCGGGCCGCGGCGCGGAAGCTGGAGGACACCCTGAACGTTCCCGTGATCGGGACGGAGAGCCCGCGCGGGCTCAATGATCCCGCGCTCGGCGCCATCGCGGAGGTCATCCGGCAGACCGATCTCCTGGTGCTGCTCGGCAAGCCCCTCGATTTCACGCTTCGGTTCGGCGAGGCGCCCGCCTTCGATCCGGCCTGCAAATTCATCGTGTTCGATCCCGATGTCGAACTCATCCGCCGCGTGGCGCGGGACAAGGGCGAACGCTTGATCCTGAGCGGCGTGGCGACCCCCTCGGCGTCGGCCGCGGAACTCGCGGCGCTCGGTTCAGCGTGCGACGACGGCGCTTGGCACGCCGAGGTACGCGCCGCCGTGGACTATCGTCCTCCCGACTGGGAGACCACGACGGCAAACGGTGACGGAGCGCTCCACGCGCTCGATTTCTGTCGCGGCGTTCGGGAATTCATGGCGGAGAATCCGGACACCGTGCTCGTGTGCGACGGAGGCGAGATCGGCCAGTGGTCGCAGAGCATGCTCGACTCGGAACGGCGCATCATCAACGGCGTCGCGGGTTCAATCGGCTCCGCCATCCCCTTCGGTCTTGCGGCCTGCACGGTCGAGAGGGAGGCGCCGGTCATCGCCATTTCGGGGGACGGCGCCTTCGGGTACCACCTCGCCGAACTGGACACCGCGATCCGCTGCGATCTTCCGCTGATCGCCGTCGTCGGCAACGACGCTCGCTGGAACGCCGAACATCAGATCCAGATCCGCGACTACGGAGAAAATCGGGTGCACGGCTGCGAACTGCTGCCGACGCGATACGACTTGGTCGCGGAGGCACTCGGCGCGCACGGAGAACTCGTGACCCGGCCGGGACAGCTCCCTGCGGCATTGGCGCGGGCTCGTACCAGCGGCAAGCCCGCCTGCATCAACGTGATGATCGAAGGGAACCCGGCGCCGATCGTCAGGCGCTGATCCGCGAAGCGACCCCGGAACCGAAGGCCGCGGTCCCCAGCGGGCCGCCGAGGTCGGCCGTCCGGCCCTCCGGGTCGGCGAGTTGCCCGTCGACCGCACGGTCCATGCTGCCGGCCGCCCGCCGCAAATCGTCCCGACCGTGTTTCAGTCCCAGCCAGTCCAACAGCATGGCGACCGAAAGAATCATGGCGGTCGGATTGGCGATACCCCGCCCGGCGATATCGGGCGCCGCGCCGTGGGCCGCCTGGGCGATGGCACGTTCCCGGCCCGCGTTGATCGATGGCCCCAGTCCCAGGCCGCCCGACAGTTCAGCGGTCAGATCGGACAGGATGTCCCCAAACATGTTGGTCGTCACGATCACATCGAACGCATCGGGTTCGCGAACCAAAAGGGCCGCCATGGCATCGACGAGGTACTCCTCGACCTCCATTCCGCCGTGCTGCTCGGCCACGGAAAACGCCGTGTCCCGAAACAAACCGTCGGTCAGGCTCAGGACGTTCGCCTTGTGCACGACCGCGAGCCTGCGGCTGCGCGACGCGGCGATGCGGCAGGCCTCCTCGGCGACCCGGCGCGAGCCTTCGCGGGTGATCTTGCGGACCGCCAGCGCCACATCGTCCGTCGGCATGAACTCGCCTGATCCCAGGGCCATCGAACGGTCCGCATAGAAGCCCTCGGTATTCTCCCGCACGATGACCACGTCGATGCCGGGCGCCGGCGCCGGCACGCCTGGGCGTCCGCGGCTCGGCCGGATGTTGGCGAAGAGGTCGAGACGCTTGCGGATCGTCGCCGAAACGTTCCTTCCGCCCTTGTCCGGCGGCGGGTAGGCGACATTGTGCTGCGGCCCCAGGATCACGCCGTCGCTGGCGAAGACGCGGTCGAGGGTTTCGTCGGGAAGGGTCGTGCCCAGCCGCTCCAGGGCGTCGAGACCCACCGGGGCTTCCTCGAGCTCGAGGCCGAGGCCGAACGCACTGTCGGCGGCCGTCAAGACATCGAGTGCGGCACCGACGATTTCGGGCCCGACGGCGTCACCGGGGAGAACGAGGAGTTTCATAGGCCCAATCTACGGCGCTTCCGGCTCGACCGAAACCGCTCCGGCGGTCCTCGTCGCTCAGGACTGCGGACCTCTCCGGTCCGCGCTCGCCGCCGCGCGGATGGCACGCCAGATCTTGTTGGGCGTCAGAGGCATGTCGAGACTGCGTATGCCATAGGGACGAAGGGCATCCAATACGGCATTGACCACGGCCGGGGGCGCGCCGACGCATCCCGCTTCCCCCACGCCCTTGATGCCGAGCAGGTTGTTCGTGGAGGGAGCATCCTCGAAGAAACGGATCCGCATGTTCGGAAGATCATCGGCACGGGGCAGACAGTAATCCATCAGGGATCCGGTCAGGAGCTGCCCGCTGTCCGGTTCGTAGGCGACGCCCTCCATGACCGCCTGTCCGATCCCTTGGGCGACACCTCCCATGATCTGGCCTTCCGCGGTCATCGGATTGACGATCGGACCCGCATCCTCGACCGCATGGTAACCGACGGTCGTGACTACGCCGGTGTCCGGATCGATCTCGACCTCGGCGACGTGACAGCCGTTGGGATAGGAGATCCAGGGCCGTTCATAGATTTCCTCGTCGCCCAGCGGGTCCTCGAATCCGCCCGGACACCGCGAGGAATCGAAAGACGCCCGGATGACGTCCGTCATCGTGACGCGGCGGTCGGTCCCCGCGACGACGAATTCGCCGTCGGC
The DNA here is from genome assembly GCA_021296255.1 of Alphaproteobacteria bacterium. GTDB lineage: Bacteria > Pseudomonadota > Alphaproteobacteria > UBA2966 > UBA2966 > UBA2966. The sequence continues at coordinate 21,203 of JAGWAU010000052.1, forward strand.
GAAGCGCACGTCGGCCAACGCCACCTCCAGCAGGTGGGCGGCGACGAGCGTAGCCTTCTCGATGACGCGGTCCGCAACGACTCTGATGGCCGACCCCGTCATACCGAGCGTGCGTGAACCGGAATGTCCGCCGCCGAAGGGCGTCAGGTCGGTATCGCCCTGACGATAGGCAATGGCGTCGTAGGGAATGCCGAGCCACGTCGCGACGAGCTGAGGAAACGTCGTCTCGTGCCCCATGCCCGTGGACTGGCTTCCGACCGCGAGCACGACGGACCCGTCTCCGGCGAAGCGGAGCGCCGCGTACTCCTTGGGCGGTCCCCCGGTGGGCGCCAGCCAGAAACTCATGCCGATGCCGCGGAGCGGTCCCGATTCGCCAGGCGCCGCGCCGCGTCCCGCCTCCGACCACGCCGTCAGTTTCAGCGCGCGATCGAGGACTTCAGGGAAGTTGCCGGCATCGAAGGTATGGCCGAGGCCGTTGTCGTAGGGCAACTCGCGGGGCCGGATGACATTCAGGCGCCTGAGTTCGACACGGTCGATGCCGAGCTCGTCGGCGGCCGCATCGATGACCCGTTCGATCTGGTACGTAGCCTCGGGCCGGCCCGCGCCACGATAGGGATCCGTCGGCGAGGTGTGGGTGAACGCGACCTTCGAGCGAAAATGGCGTGCGCCGATCCGATAGTGCCCGCCGACCGTCCGCACCGTGGCCGCGGTGGCAATGCTCGCGCTGTTGGCGGCGAGGTAGGCGCCGGTCTCGCCCACGGAGCGCACGCGAAGGGCCAGGAAACGGTGCCCCTCGTCGAGGGCGAGCGATACCTCGCTCCACTGACCCCGGCCGTCATTGTCGCTCACGAAACTCTCGGAGCGATCGGCGCTCCATTTGACCGGCCGCCCGAGGTCTCGCGCCGCAAACAGCACCAGCGGATACTCCGGATAGAGGGAATTCTTGGTGCCGAACCCGCCGCCGGTATCCACCGCTCTCACGCGCACGGTCTCGGCGGGAACGTCGAATATTTCCGCGGCAAGCTGATCACGGAGGACGTGCACGTTTTGAGTCGACGCCGTGAGCGTAAAGGACTCCGTCGCGGAGTCGTATTCGCCGACGGCGCCGCGCGGCTCCAAGGGAACGACCGATACGCGCTGGTTGAGGATTTCGATGCGGGTGAGGTGCGCGGCGACGGCGAACGCTGCGTCGACCGCTTCCGAGTCGCCCGCCTCAAAGTCGAGGCACAGATTTCTCTTCGCTTCATCCCACACCAGTGGCGCCCCGGGCGCGAGCGCGGCACGCGGCTCGGTGGTCGCGGGAAGCGGTTCGTAATCGACCTTGATCGACTCCACGGCATCTCTAGCGGCCGCAACGCTCTCGGCCACGACGAATGCGACGGCGTCACCGGCGAACCGCACGCGGCCGCCCGCCAGAATCGGCCGCGCCGGCTTGGCGAGCGGCGTGCCGTCGCGGCTGTTCAGCACCGTCCGCGTTTCGATCGCACCGAGACCCGCCGCGATCAGATCGGCGGCGGTATAAATCGCGAGAACCTCCGGCGCGGCGAGCGCCGGGGCCGTCTCGATTAAGAGAATCCGCGCGTGGGCGTGGGGCGACCGCAGCACGGCGCCATGCGCCATGTCCGGCAGACTGATGTCGTCGACGTAGGTCCCGGCACCGGTGAGGAAGCGCCCGTCCTCGACCCGCCGTAGCGGCTGTCCGATGTGGAAGTTGGTCATGGCACCCAGCCAAGGGCGGGGAAAGCGGTGTCGGGGAACTAGGTGTCGCAGGAAAGGGAGACGTCCAGAGCAGCCGCCGGATGCCGGTTAAACGTGGAACGATTCGCCGCAGCCGCAACGGCCCTTTTCGTTCGGGTTGTTGAATACGAAGCCGGAGCTCAGCTTGTCCTCGATGTAATCCATCTCGGTGCCGGCGAGATACATCGTGGCCAGAGGATCGACGCAGATCCTCACGCCCTTGTCCTCGACGAGCTCGTCCATGGGAAGCGGCGCGTCCGTGTATTCCATAGCGTACGCGAGGCCCGAGCACCCCTGAGTCTTCACGCTGATGCGCAGCACCGCGCCGGCGCTATCCCCCTCGTCAATGAGGTGCTTCACCCGGTCTGCCGCGGCATCCGTCAGCTTGAACAATTCCCGACCCATCATTCCCTTCGACTCCATTCCAGCAAACCCTCAGAAATCCAGCGCGAGTTTCGCATCGTCCGACATGCGATCCGGGGTCCACGGCGGATCCCACACCAGTGTCACCTCGACTTCCCCGACTCCATCGACTGCGGCCACCGCGTCGGCGACCCAGCCCGGCAGTACGCCGGCCACGGGACAACCGGGCGCCGTCAACGTCATCTCAATGTCGACATCGCCGTTTTCCGCCAATGCCAAACCGTAGATGAGACCGAGGTCGTAGACGTTAACCGGGATCTCCGGGTCGTAGACCGTCTGCATCGCCTCGATCAGAGCGTCCTCGCCGGGAGTCGGCCCCGCATCTTCGGACCTCGGAGACCCTGACCGCGCGACGAACGACCCCGGTGCCGACCGCTCCGGCATGAAGTCCATGAGCGACGGACCGTGGTGAGGGTCTCTCCGTTCCGGCTCTTCCTGCATCACGGGCCTATTCGGTCGTCGCTTCGGCTTCGCCTTGGAGCGCGGCGTTCATCGTATGCCAGGCGAGGGTCGCGCACTTCACCCGAATCGGGTACTGGCGCACTCCGGACAGCACCTGAAGGCGATCCATCTCGTCGGCGAGGCTCCCGTCCGTCTCCACGTCGCCATCGGACGTACACATCTCATGGAAATTCCGGAACAACGTATCGACCTGCCCCAGCGTCTTGCCGGAGACGATTTCCGTCATCAGCGACGCGGACGCCTGCGAGATCGCACAGCCGCGCCCGTCGAACGCGGCGTTACGTACCACGCCCTCCGCGTCGACATGGAGGTAGACGAAGATGCGATCGCCGCACAGCGGATTGTGTCCTCCCGCACGGTGGCTCACCTCGTCCGGCTTCCCATAGTTCCGCGGGTTCTTGCCGTGATCGAGAATGACCTCCTGATAGAGCTCCCGAAGGTCGTCCAGCATCAGCCGAAAATCTCCTTCACGTGGTGGAGCGAGTCCGCGAGCTTGTCGATTTCCTCGCGCGTGTTGTAGAGACCGATCGAGGCACGCACGGTGCCGGAAATGCCGAACCTGTCCATCAGCGGCTGCGCGCAGTGGTGGCCAACGCGGACCGCAACACCAGCTTGGTCCAGAATCGTGCCCACGTCGTGCGGATGCACGTCGTCTTGCAGGAAGGAGACGATGCTGGCCTTCTCGCCCTTGGCGCCGAAGAGCCTGACACCGGGCATATCCGAAAGCCGCGCGGTCGCGTACTGGAGCAGGCCGTGCTCGTGCGCCGCCACGGCGTCACGCCCCAATGCATTGACGTAATCGATGGCCGCCCCGAGCCCGATCGCGCCCGAGATATGCGGCGTCCCCGCCTCGAACCGTTCGGGCGGCTTGGCGAACGTCGTTTTCTCGAACGTGACGTATTCGATCATGTCGCCGCCGCCCTGGTAGGGCGGCATGGCCTCGAGGTGGTTCGACTTGCCGTACAGCACGCCGATGCCCGACGGGCCATAGAGCTTGTGACCGGTGAAGGTGAAGAAATCGCAGTCCAGATCCTGAACGTCGACGCTGAGGTGGACCGCGCTCTGCGCCCCGTCGATGAGAACGGGGATACCCTTCTCGTGCGCGAGACGGGTCATCTCCTTGGCCGGCGTGACGACTCCCAGCACGTTGGAGGTATGCGTGAACGCTACCATCTTCGTACGCGAGGTGAGCATCGCCTCGAACTTCTCGAGATCGACGAGGCCGTCGTCATCCACCGGCGAGGCCCGGACCACGGCGCCAGCACGTCCGGCCGCGAGTTGCCAGGGCACGATATTGGCGTGGTGTTCGAGCTCGGTCAGCAGAATCTCGTCCCCCTCCCGAAGGCGCTGGCCCGTAAAGCTGCTGGCCACCAGATTGATCGCCTCGGTCGTATTCCTGGTGAATACGATCTCGCCGATCTTCGCCGCATTGAGGTACGCCCGAACTTTCTCGCGGGCCTCGTCATAGAGCTGCGTCGCCCGCACGCTGAGATAGTGCACGCCCCGGTGGATATTGGCGTACTCCCCCTCGTAGACGGCGGAGACGGCGTCGATCACGGCGCGCGGCTTTTTAGCGCTGGCGCCGCTATCGAGGAAGACCAACGGCTTGCCGTACACTTCCCGCGACAGGATCGGGAAATCGGCCCGCACCTTGTCGACATCGTATGCCGGCAGGTTCGAGCGGTTTGCGCCGTCCAGTGTCGTTTCCGCAACCGCCTGACTCATGTGCCCGTCTCTCGGGCGGCGGCCTCGTGCGACAGCCAGCCGTCGATCGATGCGTTGAGATGGTTCCGGAACGGTTCGTCCTCCACCGCCTCCACGACTTCGGCGATGAAGGCCCTGATCAGCACCTGACGCGCCTCTTCGGCGTCGAGGCCGCGCGAGCGGAGGTAGAACGACTCGAGCTCGTCCAATTGACCGGCCGCGGCGCCGTGGCTGCTTTTCACGTCGTCGGCGTAAATCTCCAGATCCGGCTTCGTGTCGATCTCGGCTTCGTTCGAGAGGAGGAGGGTCTTGTTGAGTTGGTGACCATCGGGGCGCTGGGCGTCCGGACTGACAGAGATCTGCCCCTGGAAGACTCCGTGGCTCCGACCGTCGAGCACACCCTTGAACAGCTGCCGGCTGCTGCCTCCGGGTTCGGCATGGACGATGCGGGTCGTGATATCCGTGTGCTGGCGGTCTCTCGCGAGGTAGATCCCGTCGAGCCGACAATCGGCGCCTTCACCCTCGAGTCTGGCTTCGATCTCGCACCGGGAGAGGCCGGCTCCCACCGACATCAGAAAAGCGCGATACGTTCCCCGCTCCGCCAACGTCACGCGGGTGTTGGCCAAGTGATAGGCGCGCGGGGATTCGCGTTGGACCTTGCGGTGGACAACGGACGCGCCCGCGGCTACGACGACCTCCGTCACCGGGTTGGACCAGTACTCCGACGGCCCGATGCCGACATGCGTCTCGGTCAGGGCCACCCGGCTGCCGGCACCGGCGACAACGAGGTTCCGCGGATGGGCGCTGGTCGGCGACCGCGTATCGCTCGCGAAAATCAACTCGATCGGCCGGTCGACCGTTGCCCCGTCGTCGACGACGACCACGCAACCATCCATCATGAACGCCGTGTTGAGGGCGAGCAGCGCCTCGTCTTCCAACGGAGAGAGGCGTTCAATGTGCGGCCGCACGACCTGGGCTTGGCGCCTCAACGCCTCACCCAGGCTCAGCACCGTAAGGCCCTCTCGTACCGACCCCGCACGGGATCGGCCGGCGTCGAACCGGCCGTTGAGGAACACCAGCCGATGCTCCGCGTCCGGTCCCCCCGCGCCGGCTCCGTCGAGGTCTACCGACGGGTCCCCTTCCCCCGAGACGGCGATGTCGAATGGAGTTTTCGCAAAGTCCTTGAGGTTGGTGTATTTCCAGGCCTCGACGCGCGTCGACGGCAAGGCGACCCGGTTGAACGCGTCCAGGGAGTCGCGGCGCAGCGCATCGAGCCAGTGGAGCCCCGCGCCGGGCAGCCCCGCAGCCACCTCGTCGAAGCGCTCGACAAACGGGAACTCGGCGGTGATCCGACGCGACATGTCCTGGACTCTCATTCCATGGCCTCAAGCGGCCTCGGCGCCCGCCAGTGCGCCGTATCCTTCCTTCTCCAGTTCCAATGCCAGTTCCTTACCCCCGGACTTGACGATCCGGCCATGGGCGAGAACATGCACGCGATCGGGCACGATGTAGTCGAGAAGGCGCTGGTAGTGCGTGATCACCAGCATCGACCGGGCCGGGTCCCGCAAGGCGTTGATACCGTCGGCAACCGTCTTCAGGGCATCGATATCGAGGCCCGAATCGGTCTCGTCGAGCATCGCGAACTTCGGCTCGAGCAGAGCCATCTGGAGAATCTCGTTCCGCTTCTTCTCGCCGCCGGAGAACCCGACGTTCACCGGGCGCCTCAGCATGTCGTCCGAGATGTTCAGCTCAGCCTGTTTTTCCCGCACGAACTTCACGAACTGCATGGCATCGAGCTCTTTCTCGCCTCGATGCTTGCGCAGCGCGTTCACGGCCGTACGCAGGAACGTCGTGCCCGCGACTCCCGGGATCTCGACTGGATACTGGAAGGCGAGAAAGATTCCCTCGCGCGCGCGTTCCTCGACCGAGAGGTCCAGCAGGTCGGTGCCCTGGTAATGAACGGTCCCTTCGGTCACCTCGTATCCTTCCCGTCCGGCCAACACGTACGCGAGCGTACTCTTCCCGGAACCGTTCGGACCCATGACGGCGTGGATTTCGCCTCGCGCGATCGTCAGATCGATCCCCTTGAGGACCGCCCGTTCATCCACGCGGGCATGCAGGTTTCGAATCTCCAGCATTCCTTCTTCCGTTCCGTAAAAGGGACCGCGGCGCCTAGCCGACGCTTCCTTCCAAACTGAGCCCGACGAGCTTCTGGGCCTCGACGGCGAACTCCATGGGCAGCTCCTGCAATACCTCCTTGCAGAAACCGTTGACGATGAGGGCGACCGCTTCTTCGGCGGACATGCCGCGCTGCCGGCAATACATCATCTGGTCGTCGCTGATCTTCGACGTCGTCGCCTCGTGCTCCACCTTGGCGGACCGATTCTTGACCTCGATGTACGGCACCGTATGGGCACCGCACCTGTCGCCGATCAGCAGTGAATCGCACTGCGTGAAGTTGCGCGCGTTCCCGGCCTTGCCCTGCATGCGGACCAGACCGCGATAGGTGCTTTGCGCCCGCCCCGCGGAGATGCCCTTGGAAATGATGGTGCTGCGGGTGTTGCGCCCGACATGCAGCATCTTGGTGCCGGTATCCGCCTGCTGACGATTGTTGGTAATGGCGATGGAGTAAAACTCGCCCACCGAATGGTCGCCCTGCAGGATGCAGCTCGGGTATTTCCAGGTGATGGCGGATCCGGTCTCCACCTGGGTCCAGGAGATCTTGGAACGGATCCCGCGGCAGGCACCGCGCTTGGTGACGAAGTTGTAGATGCCGCCGCGGCCCTCCTCGTCGCCGGGATACCAATTCTGGACGGTCGAATACTTGATCTCGGCGTCGTCCAGGGCGACGAGCTCGACTACCGCCGCGTGCAGCTGATGCTCGTCCCGCATGGGCGCGGTGCAGCCTTCCAGGTAGCTGACGTAGCTGCCCGCGTCGGCGATGATCAGGGTGCGCTCGAACTGGCCCGTATTGGCGGCATTGATGCGGAAATAGGTCGACAGTTCCATCGGGCAGCGCACGCCTTCGGGCACGTAGACGAACGATCCGTCGGTGAACACCGCGGAGTTGAGAGTGGCGTAGAAGTTATCCGAGTACGGAACGACGCTACCCAGATAGCGGCGCACCAGCTCCGGGTATTTCTCCACGGCTTCCGAGATGGAACAGAAGAGGACTCCCGCCTTCTCCAGTTCTTCTTTGAACGTCGTGGCGACCGACACGCTGTCGAAAACGGCATCCACCGCGACGCCCGCGAGCATCTCCTGCTCGTGAAGGGGGATACCGAGCTTCTCGTAGGTGGCGAGGAGTTCGGGATCGACCTCGTCGAGGCTCTTCGGGCGATCCACCGACTTCGGCGCCGAGTAGTAGTAGGCATCCTGGTAGTCGATGGGCGGATAGGACACCTTGGCCCAGCCCGGCTCTTCATCCTGCTGGCGTTCCCACAGGCGATACGCCTTCAGCCGCCACTCCAGCAGCCACTCCGGCTCGCCCTTCTTGGCCGAGATGAAGCGGACGATGTCCTCGTTGAGCCCCTTGGGCGCCGTATCGGCCTCGATGTCCGTGACGAAGCCGTACTTGTAGCCCGTCTCGTTGAGAGCCTCGACGGCGTCGGTAGTGTCGTTGACCGCGCTCATGGCCCGAACCCGATAGGCCCGGGTATCGGGACCCGGCCGCTCGTATCGACCGGTCCGCCGACGCCACGCGGCGCGCGGCCAAGCATGTCCGCCAGGGTCAAGTCGTCGAGAACCCGCTGGACGGCCTCGGCCACGGTGGTCCATCGGCCGCCGACCTGGCAGCGGTCCTCGAAATCACAGAGCCCGCCCCCCGCGGGCAGACAGTCGGTCAAGGCGACGGGACCTTCGAATCCGGCGATGATTTCGGCGACGGAGATGTCCGTCGTGAGACGATCCATCCGGTAACCGCCGTTCCGGCCGCGAATGGCCATGAGCAATTCCAACTCCGCCAGACGATGCAGCAGCTTGCCGACGGTCGGCACGGGAAGACCCGTGGACAGGACGACGTCCGACGTCGTCTGCAGCTCGCCGTGGCGATGGGCCATGTGGCCCATCACCATCACGGCGTAATCCGTCATTCGTCCGAGTCTCAACATGGCGGGTGCCCGAGTCAGATGATTAATCCTGAGGGATTTCGTCAGGTATATATTAAAGTAGAGTGGATTTGTCCAGTATCAAGGACTGCCACGCTTGGCTTGTCGCGGATATCTCTTAAACCGATTGAAACCGTTCGGAAAACCAGATCGGACCCGGTTTTCGCGGCGTCCGGGCCTCCTCAGGCGTCGATCTTGTAAATCCGCATCGCGTTCTCGGAGAACAGCTTGCGCTGGTCCTCGATGGCGAAGTCGGCCGCCGTTCGCTTGAACAGCGAGTAGATAGTGTCGAACGACGCCCGCATCCGATCGACGGGGTAGTTGCTAGCGAACATGCTGCGGTCGACGCCGAAGGCTTCGATGGTGTCGCGGATAACACGCGCGTTCTGATCATCGTTCCAGGCGCTATCCGGCACCAACAGGAAGGAAATCTTGGTCGTGACGTTCGGGCACGCGGCGACGGCTTCCATCCCTTGCCGCCAGCTCTTCAGGCCCTCGTCGCTGCGGTCCCACGGAAGACCCGCGTGATTGAGGATGATCTGGACGCCGGGCAGCGAGCGGGCGACTTCGGCGGCTTCCCCGAGATGCCAATACGGCACCCGCATGTCCCAGGACAGTCCGTATTTCTCGAAGAGGGCCAGATCGCCGAGCCAGAGGTCGTCCTGCATGGTACCCGGGTCCCCCGCGACCGACTCGTCCGGCGATTCGGAAACCTTGGGTTTGGTCCGAATGCCTCTGACCAGCGGATTATCGGCCTGCCGGGCGAGGATCTCCTCCGTGTCGGGGCGGGCCAGGGGCGCCCACGCCACGATCGCATTCGGCACGCCGGCTCTCTCATGGAGGTGCGTCAGCCAATTCGTTTCATCCAGCGGGTCGCCGACGTGCCGGTCCGCTTCGACATGGACCGTCTTGACGACGTTGTGCCCTTCCGCGTCCCGCCGGTAGTCCTCGGGCAGGTAGTTGCGCCGCAGGACGTCGTACTCGCCGAACGGAAAGCTCGGCAGCGGTTGATCCGTCAGCCACGGATAGTGGAAGGCATCGAGATCCCAGAAGTGATGGTGCGAATCGACGATCTCAAGGTCGGACATAATTGCGTCTCCCGTCGGATTGGTACAGGGGCGCCGGGATCTTCGGGTTCAGGCGACTACGGATTTCATTCGGGAAGGGCGCCGGCTCCGGTCAGATGATCCGCAGCTTCCGTCGACCTCAGCAGGACGTAAACGTCCCGGGTATTCATGTAGGTTTCGAATACGTCGCAGATCAGCTTGGCGCACAGGTCTTTCCGTTCCCGAGACCGGCCCGGTCTGGTGTCGATGGTCACTGTGGGCAGTCCGTCCCCGATTTCGCCGAAGGCTTCGTGAATGGAGACGTAGATCCATTTCCTCGTTTCCGGGAACCTCTTCTTTTGAGCGGGATCCAGCGCTTCGTCGACCGCCTGCCTGATGCCCTGACGAAGCCGTTCCTTGTGGGCATCCGTGTACCCCCGGGGAATATCCACGCGTACGATCGGCATCCCGAGTCCCTCCGCGGCCGCGCCTCACGTGTCGATCATCACCGAATGCCGCGCCGCGCCCTGCGCATCCACCGGCCCCTTCTTACACCCAATTCATGCCGATTCTTCAACCTCTATCAATGAGTTTCCGCAAGGTCCCGGGCCGCTCCATTGCGGTATAATGACTCGAACGACGATCCTTTGCAGGGAGTGGACCATGACCGTCGCCGAGGCGAGCAATTCAATCGCGGACCAACGGGCTGCCGCAATTGCGGACATGCTGGCGCGCGTTCGCGAAATCGAGAGAGCCCAAGGCGTCACACGCGAGGCGTTGAACGACATGCGCGAGGAACTCTACAAGCTCGCCGCGAGGAAGGAGCTCTTTCCGAAGAGTGATTTTCCGCCGCCGGGAGTCGATACCCCCAACATCCGCTACCTCCTGTCGGAGGATTCGGACAGGCGCTTCGCGCTTTACATGAACTCCATCAAGCCCGGAAAGCTCACCGATCCGCACAACCACACGACGTGGGCCATCGTTGCGGCGGTCGAGGGCGAGGAGATCAACCGGTTCTACGAGCGTACGGACGATGGCTCCGACCCCGGAAAGGCGGCCCTGCGGCAAACCGACGAAGTCGTGGTCAGACCGGGCGTAGGCGTGGCGATGATGCCGGACGACATTCACAGCATCGCGGTCGTGGGCGACCTGCCGACACTTCATCTTCACATGTACGGGAAGTCCCTCGACGCGGTCACCGATCGGCTCGGCTTCAATCTGGAAGCGGGCACGGTCGATCGCTACAACGACAAGTCCGGCGCGGCGGTATAGCGACCTGACCGCATGCCCTTCTTTCATTCCCCGAACCCATGCCCAAGAGCATCAGCGCGCCCGACCTCAAGGCGCAGATCAACGACGGCGAGGAACTCGCGCTCTTGGACGTGCGCGAGCAGGGCAGTTTCGGCCGAAGGCACCTTTTCTTTTCGAGTTGCCTGCCGCTGAGCCATCTCGAATTGCGCATTCGCGACCTGGTTCCAAGGCACGGCGCGCGCATCGTGCTCTCGGACGCCGGCGAAGGTCTCGCGGGCCGGGCGGCGGAAAAGCTGGAGCGGTTCGGATATTCCGACGTCGCCGTGCTCGAAAACGGCGTGCAGGGCTGGAGTGACGCGGGCTATGAGTTGTTCAGCGGCGTATCGGTGCCGAGCAAGGCCTTCGGCGAATTCGTCGAACACGTCGACGAAACGCCGAACATCACCTCGGAACAGCTTCGCGCCAAGCGGGCCGGCGGCGAGGACGTGATCGTGCTGGATTCGCGCCCCCTCGACGAGTACCTGAGCAGGACCATTCCCGGCGCGATCAACGTGCCCGGCGCCGAACTGGTCTACCGCGTACGCGCGATCGTCCCGGATCCAACGACGCAAATTGTCGTGAACTGTGCCGGGCGGACGCGGAGCATCATCGGCGCCCAGTCGTTAATCAACGCGGGCGTCCCCAACCCGGTCAGGGCGCTGCGGAACGGAACCATGGGATGGCATCTCGCCGGCCTTGAGCTCGAGCGCGGGGCGACGCGACTCGCACCGGAACCCAACGCCGCCGAACTGAAGCGGGCGCTGACCACGGCGGCCGACGTCGCCGAAAGGTTTAGCGTGACCTGCATCGGCGTCGACACGCTTGAACAATGGTGCCGAGAGGCGGACTCCCGCAGCCTGTATCTTCTCGACGTGCGGCATCCCGAGGAGTACGCCGGAGGTCACCTGCGCGGCTCGCGTCATGCGCCGGGCGGTCAGCTCGTCCAGAACACGGACTCATACATCGCCACCCGGGGCGCGCGGGTCGTGCTGATCGACGATACAGCTATGCGGGCCACGATGACCGCGTCGTGGCTGTTGCAGATGGGCTGGCGGGACACGGCGGTCCTCCGCAACGGGCTCGAGTCCGATGATCTGGACACCGGCGGCCATTCCCCCGAGATCCCCGGCCTTGACGGGATCGAAGCCGCGCAGATTTCGCCTTACGCTCTGAAACGGGCGCTGGACGCCGGCGATACGGCCGTGGTCGATCTGTCGCCGAGCCGCACTTACAAGACCGGGCACATTCCCGGCGCGTGGTACTCGACGCGCGCCAAGCTCACGGACAATCTGCCCAAGGTTCCGGAGGCTTCGCTCCTCGTTCTCGTGTCGGAGGACGAGAATCTGGCGGCGCTGGCGGCACCGGAAGCGGAGGCCGCGACCGACACGCCGATCAAGGTTCTGACGGGGGGAACCCCCGCCTGGCGTGATCTCGGGTATCCGTTGGCGGTCGGCTTCGAGAATATGACGGAGGAACCGGACGATCACTACCCGCGCGCTTACGACCGGGATACGGATGTCGAGCAGGCCATGCAGGACTACCTCACTTGGGAAATCGGCCTCGTCGAGCAGGTAGAGCGCGACGGTGATGCGCGGTTCGACATCGTCCGTCCCCACTAGACATACCGACGCCACGAACGCCTGACTCGCCGATGCCGGAACGCGCCGATCTCAACATCCTCTGCTGGGAAGGATACGAGGACCCGAACGTCGTCGAACCGTTCACCGGACGGCACGGGTATTCCGTGCACGCCGAGACCATCGTTTCCGACGCGGATACGGCCGACCGCGTCGTCGGGCCGGAGCGATCATCCTGGGACGTCGTCAATCTGAACAACCCGTTCGCGCGCGAAGTGCTTTACCCGGCGGGCGCGATCCGGGCCCTCCCCCAAGACCGGTTCGCGGCCGAATACGGGCGCCTGCTGCCGCAGTTCGATGACCTCTACCGGTGGACTCGCAGCCGGGATGGAAGCGACGTCATCGGCGTCTGCCAGCGCTTCGGCCCGTTCAACATGGTGATCAACGAGGACAGCATCGCGCGGGATACGGCGGAGTCCGAAGGATTTCTGCTGGCGGACGACCCGGTCAATACGGGACGGTACGGAGTCCTTGAGTATGACGACTTCAACATCTTCCACATCTGTTTCGCCGCCGGCCTCGACCCCTTCGGCACTCTCCCGGCGGAGCGGCTGGACACCTTCGAAGCCAAGGCCCGGCAATGGTTCTCGGGAGCGGCGCTGATCACCGCCGATCACATCGAGATGAACCGAGCGCTCGTCGACGGGACCATCGGTTTCTATCTGTCCGGCGGCATGTACACCGCCTCTCCCGCCCGCCGCGACGGCCAGCGCAACGTTCGCGCCGTCACCCCGCGTTCGGGGCCGGTCGACGGCAAGGGCGCCATCGTGTTTCTGGAGGTGACGTCGGTCGTCGACCACGGGGGCGATACGGCATCCGCACTGGCGTTTCTGGAGCACATCCTCACGCCCGAGATCGCGCCGGAGGTGGCCTTCACGCGGGGATCCTGCAACCCGATCACACAGATGGGCGATTCCCGCGTCTTCGACCGGTTCACGCCGGACCAGCTCGACATCCTCCAATGGGAGAGCCTGGACGAAGATATCGCGCGCTGTGTGCCTTATCGGATCCCTCCCGATCACGGTGAGCTGTTGCGGCGTCTTCGGAACGCGAAGAATGCGGCCCGCTAGGAGTCCGGACGCACCGGATCGGTCCGGTCCGGAAATCGTACAAGGCGCTGGCGCGTCCCGCAGCGAGACCGGAGAGCGGTCGAGCTACGGGCCGCTCCGAAACCCGCCCCACGCCTCGTCAGTCCCTGCGTGGTGTAAAATCCGTTTGGTTCTCATTTAGACTAGTCGTATATTCTAGTCTGAACCTCCATGGAGATGATGATGGAACGGATCGGCGCCTACGAGGCCAAGACGCACCTGCCCCGGTTGCTCGACCGTGTCGCGCGGGGCGAGAGCCTGACCATCACGCGCCACGGCAGGCCTGTCGCACGGCTGGTGCCCGTGGCGGGCGAGCGCGATCTGGCGCAGGAAGCGGCCGCCCGAATCGTGGAACGCCGCCGGCACTTCAAGCGCGTGCCCTTGGCGGACCTGCTAGCGACCCTCCACGAGGGGCACCGCTATTGACGGCCATCGTCGTCGATAACTCCGTATTCCTCTCCTGGTGCATGGGGGACGAGGAAGAGCCGACGGCCGACGAAGCCATGCGGCGCGTCATCGCCGACGGCGGAGTCGTCCCGCGCATCTGGTGGTACGAACTGCGCAACGCGCTTCTAATGAACGAGCGTCACGGGCGAATTTCCCCACAGCAGGTCATGGACACGTTGGCCGACAGTCTGGCGCTGGGCATCGTCATCGATGACGAGCACGACGGGTCGTTGCTGCTCGATCTCGCCCGCCGGCACGTTCTGACCGTTTACGATGCGGCCTATCTGGAAGTCGCCGTCCGCCGCAGCCTGCCCTTCGCAACGTTGGATCGACGTGTCCACGAAGCAGCGAGCGCTCTCGGCATAACCACTATTCCCCACTACGGCGCGCCGGACGCACCGGATCGGTCCGATCCGGAAATCGTCTGAAGCGCTGAAGGCGGTTGACCTGCTCGGATGCTTGTGCACCGCGCCATGTTGGGGCACAACAAAAGCGATGACGGGCACGGACACGAAACTGGCGGCGGCAGTCGAAGCGTACTTCGCCGACCCCGGGCGGGTGGGCGCATCCGGCGGCGAGAACGGGAGGCGGTCGAGCCACGGACCGCTCGCAGACCTGCTCAACGCCGTCGGAGCATCTCTCGAGCCGAGGGTGTCCCGTGTCGGTGAGCTTGCCGGCCGGGGCGCGGGCGATGCCCGCCTCGGGCCCCATGCGGCGAGCAACTGCGGAAGGACCGGCCGCGCGACGGCCGGCTTGCACGCCTGCGACCGCGAAGTCGTTATTGAATGAAGATTCTGTTCATCACCAACACGCGGATCGGCGATGCGGTCCTTTCGACGGGAATTCTGAGCGCTTTGCTGGACGACCACCCGCAGGCCGAGTTTACTATCGCCTGCGGACCTGACGCGGCGCCGCTGTTCGAAACGGTGTCACGGATCCATCATGTGATCGTCCTGAAGAAGCGGCCCGGAGCGATGCATTGGTGGTCGTTGTGGCGCAAGTGCCTTCGGACCCGTTGGGACCTGGTTGTCGACCTGCGCAATTCACTGGTGTCACGCTTGCTGCAGGCCCGCGAACGCCGCGTGCTGGGTCGGGGCGGCAACGACATGCATCGTGTCGAGCGCTTGGCGACGCTCTTGAACCTGACGCCGCCTCCGGCGCCACGGCTGTGGATCACCGAAGACCATGACGCGCGGGCGCGGCGCCACTTGCCCGCCACCTGGCGCGGTAAACAGTGGGATCCCGCAAGATTCGCGGAGGTCGCGAAGGCTCTCACGGACTCCGAGGGGATTCTGCCCGACGCGAAAGTCGCGGTGTTCGGCGCGGCGGGCGAGCATGAGCACGCCGACATCACGCTCCGGCGAATTCCGGCCCGACAACGCATCGATCTGGTCGGAAAAACCGATTTGCTGACCGCATTCGCGATTCTTCGCCGCTGCAGTCTGTTTGTCGGCAACGATTCCGGCTTGATGCACATGGCCGCCGCGGCGGGAATCCCGACCTTGGGCCTATTCGGTCCAAGCCGGGAAGAGCATTACGCGCCGTGGGGGCCGCATACCGGCGCGGTACGCACCCCGGAAAGCTACGACGAGTTGATCAACCGACCGGGCTACGATCGTCGGACCACCGGCAGCCTGATGGGGAGTCTCACGGTCGCCGCAGTATGCGACGCCGCCGTATCCTTATGGTCTCGATGCGGCCGGACATGCGTTGGAACGAACCCGGCGCGGACTGGGTTATTCAATTGAAATCAATACGTTAAATTGTCTAGTCCCCTCAAACTGAGGCGTTGAAATCAATGGGAACTTCCCTCTGTTGTCTAACCAGGACAGCCGGTCAAGACTCGGTGTTGACAACCTATTTTGGGCTACCGTACTCGTGTTCCGCCATTAACCCGGCGGAGTTCCCCAAGCTCGGCGAGGCACCAGCCTCGGTGGCGCCATATGGCCACGCAGTTGAAGTCGATGGCTGGCTGTTCGTTACCGGCCACCCTCGGATCGACCCGGCCGATAACGATGCGCCGTTGCTATCGGGCATCGAAAACCAGACCCGCATCGTATTTGATAATCTTGAGATCGTCCTCGGTCGCGCCGGCTACAAGACACGACGCCATCGGAACCGCCCGCGCCTGCCGATTATGCGTACGGCCGTCACCGCCATTTGCCGGCACCCATGCGGCGCCGCACCCCACAGAGAGGGGACCCTGGCCCCGCGCGGCGACGCGCAAACCGTCCTCACCCATATCGTCGGCGGCGGTCTTGAGGACGACCAGCGCTACGTCGTCGAGACCTTCCTTTCCCTCGCCTGTGGCGACATCATCAAGCCGGCGCCACGGTGTTCATCGCACACTTGAGCGAGGACTGGCGCGGCACCGTCAGAATACATGACCGCTCGCGCATCCGCGAAACGGTCCCCCGCACGGTCGATACCCATCCGCTCTGGTAACTGCCGACGCGGTCGGCAGTCGTGCGGCGCCGACCGTCCCCCGACCCGAACGCCGTGTGGGCCGAACCGCCTATGGGGCCGGACCAGGTGGAGAGGTAGACGCTAACCGCTGTGTCTGTTCATCGTGCCACGCTTGCTCGGTCCGCCAAGACCGGGTGGCGGCGTGTGCGCCTCGCCGTCCGTCGTCCAGCGCAGACCGGAGATGATTCCGCAAGCCAACTCTCGCGTTCGTTTCCCTGTACGTCAGGCTCCGTCATGGCGCGGTATTCCTTGCACAACTTCAGGCTACTGTTCACCGATGTAGCTATAGTTGTCCTGTGGAAGAATTCTCGAATCGATGGGCACTTCTTCGATTCGGTGACGGGGATACAGACGATGGGCCAGCATGGATGAGACCTACGACTATATCGTGGTGGGCGCGGGCTCGGCCGGATGCGCTGTCGCCAACCGCCTGAGCCAGCGACCCGACATTCGCGTTCTGCTCGTCGAAGCGGGCGGGAAGCCCAACAGTTATTGGTTCAAGGTCCCCCTCGGCATCGGCAAGTTGATGATCGACCGGGCGATCTGGCGCTACTGGTCAGAATCCGAGCTCGGGGGCCGTTCGATCGAATGGCCGCATGGGCGCGTGCTCGGCGGCTCCAGCTCCGTCAACGGCATGCTCTATGTCCGCGGCGAGCCACGGCGCCATGACGAATGGCGGGATGCCGGTTGCCCCGGCTGGGGCTACTACGATGTTCTGCCGTATTTCAAGCGGTTGGAGGACTGCCCGTTCGGTGATCCGGCCGTGCGGGGACGGGGCGGACCCACCCCCGTCACAGAGATCAATATCGACGACCCGATCTCCGAAGCCTTCGTGGCGGCGTGTAGGGAAATGGGCATGCCGGTAATCGCGGATTACAACGGTCAGCTCAGCGAAGGTGTCTGCCGCATTCAGATGAATACGCGCCGCGGCATGCGCTCCAGCGTCGTCGATGGGTACCTCCGTCCGGCGAAGGGGCGCGCCAACCTCACCGTTCGCTTAGATTTGCCGGTGGACCGGGTGATTGTTGACGGCAACCGGGCGACGGGAATCGCCTTCAGGGTGGACGGTCAGCAGCATACTACTGTGGCACGGCGGGAGGTGATCGTTTCAGCCGGAACCTATCATTCGCCTCACCTGCTTGAGCTATCGGGAATCGGCAACAGCGAGATTCTCGGCAAGTTCGGTATCTCGGTGGTCAAGCATCTACCCGGTGTCGGCGAGAATCTGCGCGATCATCTGCATCCTCGCATCACGTTCGAAACCGATCGGGCTGTCACGGTGAACGACATGCTGCGGAGCCGCTGGCGTGGTGGACGTGAGATGGTGCGCTGGCTGCTCTTCCGGCGCGGTCTATTCATCACCAATAGTTTCAAGGTCATGGCGTACGCTCGCGGCAATGCCACGGCACCCTATCCCGACATCCGCATCCAGTGCCAGTTGTTCAGCGGGCCGGCCCGCAACCTGGGAAAGGATCTTGACCCGTTTTCTGGGTTTCAGCTGGGCGCCTATTTTCTATATCCCGCCTCGCGCGGATACGTACACCTTACTTCACCGGACCCGAACACAGCGCCGGCGTTGCGCGCCAACTATTTGGCAGATGAGGCCGATCTGACCGAGACCATTCAGGCGGTAAAGCTGGCACGCCGGATCAGCCGCCAGTCAGCCTTCCGGTCGGTAATCGTGCGTGAGACCAGACCCGGACCGAAGGTTGCGACAGACGACGAGCTCAAGGACTACATTTTCGAGACAGGACAGTCTTCGCATCATCCGATCGGCACTTGCCGCATGGGCACCGATCGGGATGCTGTAGTCGATCCGCAACTTCGTGTTCACGGTATTGCCTGCCTGCGTGTGGCGGACGCCTCCGTGATGCCTTTCCACACCTCCAGCAACACCAATGTGCCCTCAATCATGATTGGCGAGAAAGCGGCGGACTTGATTCTTCAGGATACGGACTAGTCATCTGAACCCATAGTTCGTGGCAAAGCCTATTGGTTGGAGTGGGGCGGGCCCCTGGTTGGGCCAGGTGCTGGCGCACGTGCGTATCCGTTGACAATGCGCTATGCAGAACCAGGACCTCCTCATGAATGCGGAAGCCAAGGGGTTCAGGTCACTGGACTTGGGCCTGAACCATCATGAGATCGAAGGTATCGCCTTCGAAACCAAGTATGGACAGGAAGTCGGCAACCGCTTCTTGCGCTTGCCGGAACTCTCCGCAGGCGGCCGACTAAAGCAAGATCCGCGGTCGGACCTGTCGTTCGTAACCGGCATTCTCCTTTACATGCTGACTGGCCAAGATCCAGACGTGCTACAAGCTGCCGCCGTGCCAGTGGTACATTTTACGCTGCCGCGCCGGTACATGATCCGCCGCCGTTGAGAGGGCAGCCTATGGTAGAGCCTCCGTGGTCCTTGCCAAGGCGTCGCCCACGATCCGGGGCTCACCCGAGGTCACCTGCACTGCGCAGGTACTCGGTGATGCCTGTCCTGCTCGGCCAGCTTCAGCGATCCCATTTAGAGAACGTCACAAAGCCCCGGCTTCCTTGAGATCTTCGATCAACTCGGTCTGGCCTTGATCCTCAAGAATCCGGCGAGCGAGTGCAGTGTCGAACGATCCCTTGACCGCGAGCCAAGCGTCTGTCGCACCTTTGTACCAGAGCTTCATCTCGTCCAGTGTCGGCTTGTACACTGCGACACGACCTGGTGGCACCTCCGATTCTTTCTTCTTGATCCACGCGGCATCGATGGCAAAGCTCTCGCGCTGCATATCGTCCG
This sequence comes from Alphaproteobacteria bacterium, assembly GCA_021296255.1. Taxonomy (GTDB): domain Bacteria; phylum Pseudomonadota; class Alphaproteobacteria; order UBA2966; family UBA2966; genus UBA2966. Next base: position 40,382 of record JAGWAU010000052.1, read on the forward strand.
CAGCCATGTTGATGGCTTTCTGGGATGCCTCCGGCAGGGCCCGGAACCTCTTGGCATCCATGATGTGGGAGTAGACCACGATGGCGCCACCCGTGTGGGTGATGTGGCCAACAACCTCGTGGAACTTCATGTTGTAGAAGTACGGATCGGGGATATACATCCCTTCGACCACCCCGGTCTGCAACCCGTGATAGAGCTGAGGCCAGTCGTAAGGCACGGCTGTAGCGCCCCAGGATTTGATCAGGCTGAATTCCGTGGGGCTCTTGGTAACGCGGATCTTTATGCCCTTGAGGTCGGCGGGGACACGGATCTCCCGCGCGGAATTGTCGAGGTGCCGGAACCCGCCCGCAGGCGTCAACGCCAGGAGGTAGAAACCCATTTCAGCCTCTACACGCTCGCGCATTTCCTTTACCAACCAATCATTCAGAACCCGGCTTGCCGAGGGCCTGTCTTTGAACAAGTAGGGCAGCACTACCATGTTAAACGTCGATCCAAACGCCCCCATGTTGCCGGATGAGACTTGGCCGATATCGAGCTGACCGAGACGCACGTGCTCACCGCAGGCCTGTTCACTGCACTGTGATCCGTTGAAGAAGACTTTCACGTTCAAATTGCCATTTGAATGCTTGCGCAACGACGGCTGAAAAACTTGAACGGTGACGTTCGTCAGTGCCGTACCTTCGGGATTTCCGGTGCCCAGGGTGAACAGCCTCTCGTCCTGGGCGGTCGATGCCGTCACAACGAATAGAGATGAAAACACCACACAGCAAAACCGGACCAAGAGTGCCTTGATGGTACCCATCATTCCGTCCTCCTGTTCGCTTGACTATGCAAGCGTGTGTGTGTCGTCGGGACATCACTTTACTTTCGAAGGGAGCTGCGGACAACAGCTGGTGACGACAATCAGGCAGCGGTTGCGGGACACCACGCTGAGGCCCGTTGAGTCGGTCGCTGACTGCACGCCGCAGCGTTTCGGGGATCAGCGGCGCCTCTGGCTCACGAGCACGCACGCTGCCGTCATCGGTCAACGCGATCTCACCTGACGAGGGGTTCTCGATCATCGGTCGGAACAGAGTGTATGGTGGCTCGATAGAGGCCGACCTCTAGACCACGGGGAATGTTGCGATGCAGCAATACAACTGCCGGGGCGTAAATCACGTACACATCAATGTATCGGACTTGGAGCGTGCCATAGGGTTCTACACAGGCATCCCCGGGTCACGGTGGCAGGCCGCCGGGAACCGGACAAGGCGTGGCTCAACTTCGGTCAGTATCCTGAGAACGAGAAGTTGTGGTTTCACAATCTTGAACCTGACGCCGCCTCCGGCGCCACGGCTGTGGATCACCGAAGACCATGACGCGCGGGCGCGGCGCCACTTGCCCCGCGGCGGGACTCCCGATCTTGGGCCTATTTGGTCCAAGCCGGGAAGAGCATTACGCGCCGTGGGGGCCGCATACCGGCGCGGTGCGCACCCCGGAAAGCTACGGCGAGTTGATCAACCGACCGGGCTACGATCGTCGGACCACCGGCAGCCTGATGGAGAGTCTCACAGTCGCCGCGGGATGCGACGCCGCCGTATCCTTATGGTCTCGATGCGGCCGGACATGCGTTGGAACGAACCCGGCGCGAAGAGCGCCGCCTCTCCTCCGTTCGACGAAGGTCGGTTGACTCTGAACACGGTGCGAATGGCGCGAGCGACTTTGGCTCATGCGATGAGCGCACACCTCAATGACGATCCATGCGCATTCTTATTCTAACGAGTGAGTTCCCGCCATGCGTGGGCGGCATTGCGAACCATGTTTACGAACTGTCGCGTCATCTTGCTCTCTTGAACAACGACGTAACGGTTTTCACGCATGACGAAGATCACGACGGTATGGTTGAACCGCCACACACTGCCGCGATCCTCCGGGAACGGTTTTGGCTGTCCGGCAAGCCGTTCTATGACTTTCGACTTACAGCTTGGCTGCGCCGCTATCTATCTACTATGCGGCCGGACCTTGTTCACGTGCACGGTATGAAACCTTTGGCGGCCACCCGTAGCTGCGCGGATGTACCGGTCATATTCACCAATCATTCCTCAGGCTTCCTGAAACGTTCAGCAGCTTCGCCCCGTCGTAGGGCTCGGACCGTGCGGCTGCTCCAGCACTTGGCCACGATAATCGCACCGAGCCGTGAGTTGCTCGCTGCCACGAGTGAGATCGGGTATACCGGTCCTGTCCACTACATTCCCAATGGGGTCGACACCGATAAATTTAGACATGACGCCGAGGCACGTGCCCGGATACGGGTGTCTTGGGACATCGGTGCCGATGAACCTGTAATCTTGCTTGCCCGCCGCTTGGTGGACAAGAACGGCGTTCATGATTTTGCCCAGGCCTGCGGTGCGCTATCGGACACGAGCGTCAGGGTGGTTATTGCGGGCGAAGGCTCGGAACGGCCGGTAATGGAGGCGACCTTCGATGGTCTCGGCCTGTCCGATCGAATACGGTTCTTGGGTTTGGTGCCCAATACCGAAATGCCAGGCATTTACAGTGCCGCCGATCTCGCGGTGCTGCCGTCTCACATGGAGGCGACAAGCATTGCCGGTCTTGAAGCGATGGCGTGCGGACTGAGCATGGTGGGCACCAAGGTGGGCGGCATCCCCGATCTGATTGAGAACGGTTCGACGGGATTGTTGGTGCCTCCCCGGGCCCCGGAGGCGCTGGGGAAGGCGCTTCGCAAGTTGATAGAGGCACCGGGGCGCCGTCGGGCATTCGGGGCGGCAGCTCGCCAAAAAGCTGTTACTGAGTTCTCTTGGCTGACGATTGCCGAAAGCACGCTTGAAATCCTGCGCGGTGTGGCTGCCCGGTGAAGCGAGTTCTCGTTATCTTCGGGACGCGCCCGGAAGCGATCAAACTCGCCCCCGTTATTGCCCGATTACGCGCTCACCCGAATCTTACGCCAACGGTCTGTTTCACGGGGCAGCACGGTAGGGAAATGGTCGATCCGATCCTGGATTTTTTTTCCATCGAACCCGAGATATACCTGGAAGCGATGCGCCCGAACCAGTCACTTGGGGCGCTGAGCGCAGCGCTATTCGACGACCTCGCACCTGTCTTCGAACGCGTTCGGCCAGAAGCGGTGATCGTTCAGGGTGATACTACCAGTAGTTTGATTGGGGCACTCTTGGGCCATTACCATCAGACAGCTATTGGCCACATTGAGGCCGGATTGCGTACGGGCGCCTTGTCAGCCCCATTTCCAGAGGAAGGCAATCGGCAAATAATTTCTAGGCTCGCCAATCTCCATTTCGCCCCGACTGAGCGGGCGGCGAACGTGCTGCGTACCGAAAATTTGGCCAATGACCATATCATCGTAACCGGTAACACAGTGATTGATGCGCTGCTTTACACCGTCGCGCGCAACGACGCCGAAGGATTCAACGCCATAACTGCGCTTTGGCCTCGCCGAAAATCTGATCGAGAGTATGTGCTGGCAACTCTGCATAGGCGTGAAGCGTTCGGCGAAATTATCCGAGACATGATGTTCGCGCTTGTCGATATCGCCAACCGCCACCCGGATATCGACGTGGTACTACTTTCCCACCCTAATCCTAATGTTCTGACAGCAATTGAGGAGGTTGCCGTCTCAGCAAATCACAACCTGAAAGTCATTCCGCCTCAACCTTATCGCACCTTCGTTGGTTTGATGTCCCGCGCGCGCCTGATCCTGACCGACTCCGGAGGTGTTCAAGAAGAAGCACCCTCTCTGGACCGCCCGGTCCTGGTACTGCGTGACCGAACCGAACGAACTGAAGGGATCGATGCCGGCTGCCTTGTAAAGGTCGGGACTGACCGCGCAATGATCGTTGAAGCATGTGAAAACTTGTTGACTGACGCGAAGGCGTGGTCCCGTATTGCCTCTGCACACAACCCTTATGGCGACGGTAATGCATCTTCACGTATTTGCGATAATCTGGCCGCTCATCTTCGTGCGTAAGTTTCTCTATGAATCTTTGGTTGATTTCTTGATCCCGTTCCGCGTCACGAACAATTCGGCTTTCTTCCATGCTACGTGGCATTGATGTTGGGTCAAAGACGCTCACGATGAACAGTGTTGCTATTGTTTCCGCATCTGACGACAAATACCTCTCCTCATTCGAAGGAATGCTCCTCTCTCTTGGTAGAAAATTAGCTGATTTCGATGTGAACGTGATCGATTTGAGCTTCTCAAAAGACGAGAAGACATGCATTGAGGTCATAAAACCTGATACGCGTTTCGCGTTAGCCGGTTGGAAGGACGACTTTCTCGGGAGAAACAAAAACACCGGAATACTAGAAAGTGTTCTTGTCCAGGCCGTCTATTCCGGATGTCTTCTCTGGCTACGAAGGCACCGTCTGGATCGATGACCGTGCCTGGTTTCAGGATACCGACGCTATCGAGGATTATATCGATGCCGGTAGAACGACCGGTACCTCCTTCGCCTTCGAAACATATCCCAGCTATCGATCGACTCAAAAAGTCCGGAATCTGGAAATCTTTGGGAAAGTTATAATCAAGGGTACTAAGGACTTTTTTTCGAAAGTGGTAAAAATGTTCGATGCCAGGATTATCTCGGAAGATGGGATGCAACCTATGCTCAACTCCGGTCTGTTCTACATTGCTTCCGGGTCGCTGGTTTGGCAGGCGTGGCAGGAAGTCACTTTAGACCGCGAAAATTAAGAAACGGTGGCAATCCCTATAACTCAGTGATCAGACATGCCTTCAGATTTCTCTGATTCAGAGCCGTATGCCATCATGCCGGCGGTTTACAATTGGTTGCCCGTTTTGTCAGATCTGCTGATCGACAGGAAAGGATTGGCTCTACTCGATCCCGTTTATCCTAACCAACCGTTCAAGGCGATTCAGGATGTGGGACCCAAACAGGCGAAGTTTAGATTACAGTTCACTGATGGCCTGGGAATCGAAACGGTACTGGACTGGACAACATTCCGGAAGTTGAAGTCGAAAGACTCTACTCAATCTGAGACATATAATTGACTTATAAAGTAGCCGACAAGAACATCCGCCGGCCGGAGCAGTCAGTCGCATGAAGCCACTCCGTATACTCCAGGTCGGCTACTTCGAGCGCAAACGGCTGCAGCGACGTTGGTTCAATACGGAGCACAAGCTGGCTCAAGGGCTTGCCCGCGCCGGCCATTTCGTCCTCCGCTTCAGCGACCGCGACGAGGCGCGCGGGGCGACGCTCATCGCCTCTCGGAGAATCGGCGCGAAGCGAATGAACGAGCGGCTCGTCGAAACCGCTCGTCATTTTCGCCCGCAAATGATCCTGTTCCACCACGCCGATTTGATCACCGCGGATACCTATGGATCGCTCCGCGAGGTTTCGCCCGGCGCTCGCCTGACGCAGGTCTGCGTCGATCCGGTGGAACGGCCGGCAACCATGGCCGCCTTCTCGGCCCGCGCCGCCCATGTGGACATCTCCTTTATGACCACCGCCGATTCCGAGGCGCTGCGGCGCCTGGCGCCGCGCGAGGGGTCGATCACCTTTCTGCCGAACCCCGTCGATCCGTCCGTCGAGACCGCGCGCGTGTTCGATTTCCCGGCCGCCGGCCTTCCGTGGGACGGCATCTTTCTCGGCAAGGGGTATGGAAACCGTGAGGAACAACTGGCGGAAATAAAGGAGGAGTTGCCGGAGGGCTTTCGATTTCACGTCGAGGGCGGGGCTTTCAACACGCGCAGGCTCTCGTCTCTGGAGTTTCTCGAAACGTTGGCGAACGGCGCCATGTCGCCGAGTATCCCGATCGACGACGGCGCGCCGGTGCCGTTCCTCTTCTCCTCCGATCGCATCGCACAACTTCTGGGCCAGGGCGTCGCGGCGTTGACTCCGGCCTCCGCCCGGCAGTCCACGCTCTACGACGACGGCGTCGTCGAGTTCGCCTCCCGCGCCGAATGCGCGGCGGCGATGGCCGACCTCTGGCGCGACGACGTCAAGCGGCGGCAGATCGGCGAAACCGGCTGGCGTATCGCCCACTCCCGAACGAACAGTACCCGCGTCGCGCGTTACCTTTGCGAAGCCGTCTTCCGCGAGACTTTTTCCGAGCCCTATGAATGGCCCGTCGAACGGCGATAGTTCGCAGGATCGAACCGTTCCCGACCGGCGGGCAGCCGCGCGGCAGCCGCAAGCGCAGCATGGCCGGGAGCGAGTGGACGACCAGCGCCTTCTTGCGCCGGTCGCGGACACAGCCTGCCAGCGTCTGGGCCAGGCCGAGGCGGCACTCACCTTCTTGCGTCGGACGGCTGGCGGATAGAAGAAGAAGAAGCCTATCGTCGGTCATGGCGGGCGTGGCGCTTTCGTCGCTCGGGAAGAAAGACGCTTCGACAACGAATTTCTACCCGATGCCAATGGCTTACGCTACGCCCGCCACAACAAGCCAGACCCGCCGTGAATAATCCGGCTTAGGCTATCGCCCGAAACAAGTCAAACCCAAGGGAGGACGCGATGTCCGAGGGATTCTCAGGCGGCTGCCTCTGCGGCGCCGTGCGTTACGAAAGCTCCGCCGCCCCGCAATTGGTCGGCCATTGCCATTGCGTGGATTGCCGCAAGTCCAGCGGCACCGGGCACTGCACCCACGTCGTCATTCCCGAGACCGCGTTCTCGATCTCGGGCACGGTGACGTTCTACGACCGTCCGGCCGACAGCGGCAACATGGTCAGCCGCGGGTTCTGCCCCAACTGCGGATGCGCGGTCTATTCGCGAAACTCCGGGATGCCCGGAATGGTGTTCCCGCGGGCTTCCAGCCTCGACGATCCCGAAGTCGCCGCACCGCAGATGATCGTCTACGCCAGCCGCGCGCCGTCCTGGGACCATATGGATCCGGCCCTGCCGGCCTTCCCGGAGATGCCGGAAGGCGGGCCGAAGGCCGCCGTCCACGGCTGACCGCGGACGGCCTGCGCCCTGAGCCGCCCGTTTTCCGGATCGAACGGAGATCCGGGGACGGCCATCGCGGCGTGGCGCTCGCCAAGGATCTCGATCTCGAAGCCGGTGCCGACCGCGAGAATATCGATGTGGCGTTGGCCCGCGGGAAACTCAACGCCGGTGAATCCGCCGTCCTCGTCTTCGTAAAGCTTCAGGCCGGGTTTCAGAAGTCCGAGGTTTTGGACGAGATAGTTCTGAAGGTCCCGCTCGAACGCGAACTTTCGCGATCCGAGGTTATCTTCCTCGGTGGTCTCCTCGAGGAAATCGTCCGTCTCGGCGACACCGTTCGCAATATCTGCCTCAAGATCGGCTTTGTAGCGGGGGGCCGGGTCTTTCTCGGGATCCCACAAGCGGAATTCGCGCGGGCCCAACTTGAAGAACTGGTCCCAGCCCGCGTCTGGCTTTATCGTGGGGTGATGCCGACGTTGGGGGAATTCACCGACATGCCGTCTACATGCAACCCGACGGTGTTGCTCTTGATGTCTGGATAGTGGTCGGCAAACCAGCGAACCGCATCTTTCCGTGAGAACACCTGACCGGGCTTTAGCTCTTGGGCCGCAAACTCGTGCATCAGTTCCCAAGTGAGTTTCTCGTAAACCGGTATTCGGGTTGTTCCCTCAAGCTGCTGCCTGCCTGGGCGTGACGCGCTCAGTGATCTCGCGGCCCGCTTCGATCTCCGCCCGACGAAGCTCCCACGTCTTTTGCAAGTTCAGCCACAGTTGCGGCGTCGTCCCGAAGTAGCGTGCCAGCCGCAGCGCTGTGTCCGCCGTCACACCGCGCTGGCCGTTCAGGATCATCGTGATCCGGTTGACCGGCACGCCCAGCGCCTTCGACAACGCATTGGCCGATAGACCCAGCGTATCGAGTTCCTCGCGAAAGATCTCCCCGGATGCACCGGCCTCATACCGTTTCTCACATTCATGCCCGCACTCCTTCAGTCCACGATCTCCACATCGCAAGGCCCGTCGTCGCTCCAACGGAAGCAGATGCGCCACTGCGCGTTGATCCGAATGCTGTGCTGACCGGCGCGGTCGCCCCGAAGTGCTTCGGGGCGGTTGCCAGACAAGGCGTCTAGGTCAAGGAGCGTCTCTGCGCTGTCCAGCAGGGGCAGTCGGCGTCATGGAACGGGGAGGCGATCTTGACGTGAGCGCAGGCTTCGGTCGTGCCGCTCATGCGGCCACCCAGGGATCGACGACCTCGATGTCGATATCTTCGAAGTCCCGGACGTTGCGCGTCGCCATCGCCATGTCGCGGGACCGGGCGATCGCCGCGATCTGGCAGTCCGCCGGTGGAACGGGCCGTCCGGAGGAACGGCGCGCGGCGGCGATGTCCGCGTAAACGCGGGCCGCCTTGCTGTCGAACGGCAGAACTCGGTTCTCGAAAGCGTCGCGCAGCATCCGCTCGATATCCAAGACCAGCGTTTCTCGGCGGCGGCCAACCGGAAGGATGGCGGCTCCGTAGTGCAGCTCCGCTTCGCCGATCGCCGAGAAGAACAGATCTTCCAGGGGATAGCCGGCGGCCCACGCCTCGACGACGGGATCGGGCGCCTTGCGAATCAGTTCGGACACCACATTGGTGTCTAGAAGACAACTCAATGTTTCCGACGCCTAGCCCTGTCTGCGCCAGAGCGCGCTGAGGTGCGCTTGGACAATGTAAGACATTGTATATATTCTATATTCCCTCTACCCAAGACCCATTTGGCCCCTTGCATCCCCACCTCGGATGCGCTTCAATACGCCTCGGTTTTCGGCCGGTCGCTTTCGGTCTGCTTACTGGTCGGGAACCCCTCTGGGGCCCGCCCGAGCCGGCGATCCAAAGAGCGCCCCTATCGTCGAGGAGCAACGCCATGCCCGAACGCCAGTACCGAACGCTCACCAAGCGTACCGTGGACCGCCTCGCGGTCAACGGCAAGGACGGCGTGTTCTGGGACAGCGAGCTCCCGGGGTTCGGCATTCGCGTCTATCCGACCGGTCGCAAGGTCTACGTGGTGCAAACTCGGACGAACGGCAAGTCGCGGCGCGTGACAGTCGGACGCCACGGCGACGTCGCGCCCGATCAGGCCCGCAAGGACGCCGCGAACATCATCGCGCGGCTGAAGGCCGGACTGCCGCCTGTCGAGCAGCAGCCCGAACCCGAGCCGACCGTGGCCGATCTGGCCGAGCACTACGAGCGCGAGTACGTCGCGATGCACTGCAAGCCCAACACCATCAAGCACTACGGCCTCATGCTGAAGAAGCACATCGTGCCGGGACTCGGCGGGCTTCGCGTCTCCGAGGTGGAAAAGAAGCACATCCTCGAGTTCCAGTTCGGGCTGAGCGACATGCCCACGGTGGCAAACCGGACGGTCGACATCTTGGTGAAGATGTTCAACATGGCCGAACTCTGGGAGATGCGCCCGCCGGGTAGGAACCCGTGCCGGTCGGTACGCCGCTACAAGGTGGACCCGCACAACGAGCGGTTCCTGACGCCCAAGGAGTTGGCCCGGCTCGGCCGCACCCTCGACATCGCGCCCGAGAAGCGGCTCGCCTCGCGGCACGCCGCGGCGGCGATCCGGCTGCTGGTGCTGACCGGGTGCCGTCGCAACGAGATCATGGGGCTCGCCTGGGACGACCTCGACTTCGAGGCGGGCGAAATGCGGCTCGGCGACAGCAAGGCCGGCCCGCGCATCGTTCCGATGCCGCCCGCGGCGGCGGAAGTGCTGGCGGAATTGCCACGCGTTCCTGGCAATCGGTGGGTGTTCCCCGGCCGGAAGAAGGGCACCCATCAGACCAACATCAACGACTCCTGGAACCGCATCCGCAAGCAGGCGGACCTCGACGGCGTTCGCCTTCACGACTTGCGTCACAGCTTTGCCAGCAGGGCGCTCGCGCTCGGCGAGGGCTTGCCGATGATCGGCGAGCTGCTCGGCCATCGGCAGGTCAACACCACCGCGCGCTACGCCCATCTCGCCCGGGAGTCGGTCAGGGCCTCGACGGCCCGGGTCGCGGACAGCATCGGCGCGGACATCCTGACCGAGCAGGACAGCGGTGCGTAACGGCCAGCGTCCATGACAACCGGGAACGGAAGCGCACGATGGCGACACTGAACACGCAGAGGATTTCGCGCCGAACCGTCGAGGCGCTTCCCGTGGGGGAGCGCGAGACGCTCTACTGGGACTCGGAGCTCTCGGGCTTCGGCATTCGCATCTATCCCTCCGGGGCGAAGGTCTACCTCGTGCAGACGCGCAGGGGCGGCAAGTCCCGGCGGCTCACCGTCGGACGGCACGGGCTGATCTCGGCCGACCAGGCACGCACGGCGGCGGCGCGAATCATCGCCGACATCAAGGCCGGCAGGGAGCCGCTTCCCGCCAACGGCGGGGCCCCGCTGGAGACCGGCCCCACGGTCGCCGAGGTGGCGGAACGCTACATGCGCGAGCACGTAGAGGTGCGCTGCAAGCCGAACACGGTCAGGCAGTGCCGGCACACCCTCGACCACCATCTCTTGCCTGCGCTGGGTCCCGAGCCTCTCGGGGCGATCGGGCGCGAGCGCGTCGCGGCCCTGCAGTACAGCCTGCACGAGACGCCGGTGATGGCGAACAAGGTGGTCGACATGCTCTCGCGGCTCTTCTACATGGCCGAGGGCTGGGGGATCGCCCCGGAGGGCGGCAATCCCTGCAAGTTCGTGCGCAAGTACAAGGAGCGCAGCTGCGAGCGCTTCCTCTCGGAAGAGGAGTTCCGACGTCTCGGTCGCGTTCTGGGCGAGGTCGAAGCCGAAGGCAAGGTGTGTGCGAGCGCGGTGGCGGCGTTCCGCCTGCTGATGCTCACCGGCTGCCGGCGCAACGAGATCCTGACGCTGCGCTGGGCCGATGTGGACCTCGAGGCGGGCGAGATTCGACTTCAAGCATCGAAGACCGGTGCGCGTTCCGCCGCGCTCTCGGCGGCGGCGAGGCGCGTCCTTGCCGGAATATCGCGCTTGCCGGACAATCCCTGGGTAATCGCCGGCGCGAGGCCCGGCACCCACCTGAGTAACCTCAACGACGCTTGGCTCGTGGTGCGGGCTCGGGCGGACCTGAAGGGCGTTCGCATTCATGACCTCAGACACAGCTTCGCTTCGCGCGCGTTGGCGCTTGGCGAGAGCCTGCCGATGATCGGCAAGATGCTCGGTCACCGGAAGGTGCAGACCACGGCGCGCTACGCGCACCTGGCACGCGATTCGGTGAAGGCGTCGGCGGCGCGAGTCGCCGAGAGCCTCCGCGCCGATCTGGCGGGCGACATCGATCCTCCGTGTCCCGCGCCATGACCACCAGCCGCGCCGTCGCAGCGTGCATCCTCGCGGCGGTCGCCGCGCTGACGCTTTCCGAGACCAGCCGAGCCGAGACGTGGCGCGGCCTGACCGTGGCGCCCGAGCATCGCTGCTCTCCCTACGACCGCAGTCGAGACTACCGTTACCCACAGTCGATCGAGCGGGAGATCCTGCGCCGCCTGGGCGCGGTCTATGGCCCCTACACTGGCACCTGCTTCTCCAGCACGTCCGAGACGGACATCGAACACATTGTGGCGACGAGCGAGGCCCACGACAGCGGCCTCTGCGCTGCCGACAGGGCGACACGAGCCCGGTTCGCCACGGACCTTGGCAACCTCACCCTTGCTTCGCCGAGCGTGAATCGCCACCGCAAGAGTGGCAAGGACGCCGGGGACTGGCTGCCGGAGCGCAACCGCTGTTGGTTCGCGGCGCGGGTCGTGGAGGTGCGCCGCGCTTACGGGCTCACCATCGACCGGCGCGAGGCGCAAGCCCTTGAACGGATTCTCGCTCGGTGCGCGAGCACCGCGATAGAACCGATGGTCTGCCACGCGTCAACCGGGCTCGACCGGGAGCGGGCGACCGGCCCGGTGCGGGACGGGAACGGCGACGCGCTCGCCCGCTACGACGACAACGGCAACGGCCGGATCACCTGCAAAGAGGCGCGCCGCCACGGCATCGCCCCGGTTCGCCGCGATCACCCTGCATACCGCTACATGCGCGACGGGGATGGCGACGGTATCGTCTGCGAATGAGCACACTGGTGCCCTGGTCCGCACCCCGGCCGGGGTCCTGCCTCATCGCGACCATTCTCCCTCTGCACGCTGCCTTGCGCGCCCCATGACCGCGGAAGCGTCGTCGAGCCAGTCTCTCAACCCAATCCGCCCGCTGGCGGTCAGCCAGTCGATGTGCCTGTCAAGGCAGGCTGCGAGGTCGGTGTCGGCCGTCGCCAGCGCGAAACAGCCCGTTTCGGCCCGGGTGTCGAGGACTGTGACCGCCAAGGCGCTGCCATGGTCTTGCGCTGCGGCCCGGTCGCCGACCTCGCCCCTAGCGACCTCGTCGATCCGACGGGCGGTCAGCGCATCCACCATCTCCGCCACTCTTGTGCAGCATGTCCACTTAACCCACCGTTTTTATTGATTTATTTTCGCGACACAAATTCCGGAATCAAATAGTCACCGGATTCAATCATATTCCAGTCGTCGCATGCCGCACCCTGAGGCGCCAACCTCACGATTCTCGAATCGCGCGTCCGGAAGCATTCCGCCGAACCCTTCCATCCCCAGCTGCGTGCAATCTGCCTTCGCGCGTCTAGAAACCCGTAATCCAAATCGAACTTACTCATGGACCGCGCCCGGCGCTGTCCGCTATCGTCCCGCAGCCTGGTTCATGGCCCGGCCGCTTCGTGCTTGTCTCCACTTCCGGGGATAGTGATGACCGATTCCGATCCGAAGGTCGCCGACGAAGTCCCATGGTCCGACGACATCACCGAATACGACAACCGGCATGACGAGACCTACCTCGGTCTGCTCGACGCCGATGAAGCAGGCGCCAGCAGCGACGAGATGGCCCGGACGATCCTTGCCATCGACCCTGCCGGGGAGCCGGAGCGCGCCCGCAAGGCAGTCGACAGCCATCTGGCACGCGCCCGCTGGATGACCACAGTCGGCCACCGCCTGATCCTCGCCGGCCAATAAGCACGCACCATCTAAGTCCCTTCCGGCCGTTCCTTGGCAATACTCTTCGCTCCATGTCCGACGTCATTCGGGCGACGCTCGCACTGGCCGCGCATATCTAGTGTCTCCATGTCCTCTACTGCACCAAATCTACGAAAAATTCCCAAATCGACCCGCATCGATCGATTCTCGCTCCGCACGAAAACAGAGGTCGAGAGTGTACCCAAGAGAGGGAGTTGAAGGGCGGATTCGAATGTCCTGGATCCCGTCTGGGCCTCGCCGGCTACCCGGATGGACGGCGATAGCAGACCTATGCAGATCGGGAAGGGAGATTTACTGTCGACCGATCCGGCGTGCAGGGTCATCGTGGACGGCCAAGGCTCGCTTGGCTAGACAGTGGACGAGGTCGAAGCCGTAGCATCGGAGCGGTAATGTCGGGTACGCCAGAGGCATACGAGGTATTGGCGACAAGCCCCAAGGGACACGCGAAAGTCGTGCGTCTGCGTTGTGGGAGGAATCGCACGACTCTCCTACTGCACAGGTTCGCACTCGTCGGTAAGGGAGATCTACTTCGTTTCGCGGACGGGGGAACCAGCAAGGTGTTCGTGGAGCCGCCGGACGTGGACAACCCGCCGGTGCCGGTTGCGCCCATCTTCACGACAGCGGATCGGGTGACCATCGGTCGAGAAACGTTCGCCGTGCGGACCCGTGAGTTGAACCGTTCGGAGGACTTGGACGCCTTGCAGTTCCTTGAGCAGTTCCACTACAAGACCAACAGGAGCCTCGGAGAGCCGGAGACCGGCAACCACGTTGAGACGAACTCGGCGTCCGTTGGCGGACGCAGGGCCGTCCTATACGCCGAGATCAAACTGGGCACGCGCTGGGAACCCGCAGGCTACGTCGACCTGCAGATGCCGTTGATGATGTGCAAACCCCGGCATGTGTTGTTCCAGCGGCGTTATGCGCATCCAACGCGAGGTATTTCGTGGGATCACTGGAATCAGCATTCCATAAGGCAGAATCTGAACACGATAGTCCGAATAGCGCGCGTCGTGGTAACTCCGGAGCTAAGGGGCCTTGGACTCACGCGATTCTTGCTGAAGGCGGCCAAGACCTTCGCGAGTCAACGTTGGCACGTCCGGGGAGTTCGTCCGGTATTCATGGAAATCTCCGCAGAAATGCTGAATCACGTGGACTTCGTATCGTCGTCAGGATTCACGTACGTGGGTCATACCCAAGGCAACGTGGATCGCGTGGTCAAGGACATGGCGCAAATGAGCCGCTCCCGTGGAGGGGAATTCGGCATCATGAGCTTGCAACGAAAATACCTCCGGGCGCTGGGGGAGTACTGCGACGCGGAGGAAATATCATTCGACGCCGGCATCGAGGTGCTCCGACGGAAGGTTGAGGAGCCCGCGAATTCGTTGACCACTGGAGAATGGGCGGTATTGCGAAAGATCGTTCGCATGCCCATCCCGTACTATCTGTGTGGGTTGGACGAATACAGCGAACGCTATTTGCGAGACGGATTGACGGTTTCCCAATCTACGAGGGCACAACACGGTCTGCGGCCCAAGCGAGTAGAGGCGAACAAAGCACAGCTGAACATTTCAGATCTGCGACTGCGCGCGGAGTACCGACTGCCTGAAACGCCATCGACGAAGTTAGAAATGGCGGCATTCGGACTCGAGGGAGAGACGGTTCACTTCGACATAGTCAAAGGGGTTTCCGCCACCGTGTCAGGTGGCAACGTCATTCTGGTGTCAGGAACCAGTGGAAGCGGAAAAACGGCGCTGCTCAAGGCGCTCGACCCGACGACGCGCGAAGCTAACGTTTCCGTGGGCGGCACAGTCGTCGGCAGCTACACCACAGCTTGGCTCCGACCCATCACGGGAGCCCTACCGCTATTCGAAGTCCTGGCACAGCGATATTCAGCAGATCGAACGTTCGGCGCTCTGAGTCAGGTCGGACTGTCAGACGCTTTAGCCTTTGTGAAGCCATACTGGATGTTGAGTCGCGGGCAACAGTATCGCGCGATGATTGCTGAGTTGCTCTTGCGCGAAGACGGCGTATGGCTGCTCGACGAGTTCTGTGGAGATCTGGATCCGATAACAGCAAAGGTAGTGGCCCACAATCTCCGTAAACAGATCGTCGCTACCGGACGCATCGCCTTTGTCGCATCGGCAAACCACTTGCACTACGTTGATGCTTTACGCCCTACGCGCGTCCTCGCTTTGCGCGCCGGGGACAACGCAAGATGGCTTACCTACCGCGCGTATCGTGAGGAACTGGAGGACGGTGATCCACGCCGGACTACCAAGACCAGTAAAGGCAAGGCGTAGACCCGGGGCGAGAGAGCAATGTCGCTGTTCCCAACTGATCCCTACGGTATTTTCTTGCGCCGGATCGGCTATTCCGTCGGCCTAGAGGATACCGCGACTCGGGTAGAGGAATTGGAAGCGCTGAATCTGTCAAAGCGGGATGTCACCATTGGGATGTGGGACCGGCTAGTGCACTCCCCTGACTGCTGGGGGTTGAAAACCCGCCACATCGCCGACGTATTCCGCTCGCTGGGTCTAGTGTGGAGGACGCCGAACGACTTGGTGATCTTAGAAAATTTGGACGCGATGGCCA
>JAGWAU010000136.1 GCA_021296255.1 Alphaproteobacteria bacterium
TGACCGATGTTTAGGATTCGTAACATATTTCTGGGATTGATACTGATCATATTTGTCGCACCGATTGTCGTCGTGGTCGGTGTGTCGTTTAACGCCAGGAAACAGCTACTCTTTCCACCGCAGGGATTTTCTTTTCGGTGGTATAGCGAGGCTGCGCTTGAAAGTGACTGGCTATCTGCTGTCGGTACAAGTTTCATACTCGCGCTTGGAGCTGCTTCTGTCGCACTGGTGCTCGCATTCTTACTGGCTCTTTACTGCTGGCGACGTCTTGGATGGCAATCGCGAATATTGAGAGGTATGGGTTTGCTGCCCTTTATGCTACCTCCAGTTGTCAGTGTGGGCTTCCTTGTGTTTTGGAGTTCGATCGGCGGTTATGGACAACTCTATGCTGCTGTCATAAGCCATGGAGTTTTCTTGGTCACGCTTCCGATGGTAATGATACTGATTGGTCTGGATTCCATTGATCGTAATCTGATTGACGCTGCACGGGTCTGCGGCGCGGGGCGCTCAGAAGTCTACCTAACTGTAATTCTACCCATCGTAAGACCATTTATGATCTTCGGTTTTTTCTTTGCTTTTGTTTTGAGTTTTAACGAGTACATAATCAGTTTTATGTTGATTGGCTTCACCCATGAAACGTTGCCAGTCAAAATTTTCAATAGCTTGCGCTATGGTTACACACCTGTCATGGCTGTCGTATCAACGTTCATTGTTTTGCTGACTGTCGGTGGCATGGGTTTGATTGCGAGGTTTGGTGATCTTCCGCGCCTGTTTGGGGCATGGGAAACTGTTGAAAAGTGAGTGGTTGACGATTACGAGCTAATGAATTTCGCATGGTATCACCCATGGAATTCATCGCAAATCATGGATTTCATCAATCGATCACGAAACAATTTCCCAAACAATTTCATGAAATAGGCTTGCGGAAATGATTGATGTAGCGAAGGATTTACTGCGGTAGAGTCCGTATGGACAGGTACTCTGCCGATACCAAGACCGTATCGGATTAAATGTCCTGACTAGAGTGATTCCAATCTGAAATTACGATTGTTTGCCTGATTCAGGTGAGTAAACGTTCGTAAATGATGCCCAACAATTGTTCAGCGTATTCGGCATCCGATTCATCGTCTCCCGATCCCTCAACATGAATTCTTGTTTGTGTTCCATTGTCGGACACCAGCACTCTGAACTGTTTCCGCGTCTTTTTCTTTTTATCCAAACTACTGAAGCTGACAACATATAACCCTTGACTTCGATCCAAGTCATCGATGTTCACTCCTGAAGCTTCCAGCGTTCGTCCAACCCGAACCCAAGTTGAATCAAAATTCTCGGCGAGCACGATCTTCTGTTGTCCCGCGTCGACAGTCAGCCATTTACCCGGGGATTGGCTTGCCAGTGCAGTCCCGGTTTCGTCCTGCTGATAGTTCGTTAACAGATAGAACCTCAGCCGGGTCATGAATTCTTTGCTGCCTTCAGTATTTACCTCGACGTTGAATTCTGTTTTGGCAATCACTTGCGTTTCTGTGGTGCTTGCCGTCATCAGATGCAACTCATCAATTCTTCCTCTATATTCTTTAAATCCCATTCGCTGGAGCAGAGTCGGTAACTTCTTGATTTGAATGCCAGAGACAACGTACTTAGCCTCTTCCTCGTTCGCATCGTGCACCCTGATTCCCATATCTTGGAGTACAGGTCTTAATCGATTGAATACTGAAGCTGCAGAATCAACCACCCGCAACCGCGTAGAATCCTGATCTGTCTTGATCAACGTCACCTTGAAATAACTCTCGCCGCGCGCAACCGCTTTTGAAATTCTTTAAATTTTTCAAATTCCAGCCATGTTGCATAGTTTCTGAACTGTTCAGGCCGAAGATCTTCTGGTCTGATATCGGACGGATTGTAATCAACAGGAACTTGGAACTGCTCCGATTCCGGGAGAGGTGTAATACCCGGTGGTACTTCCAATGGATCCAACACATGGGATGATGGCAACAATGACAGTTGCCTTCCACCAATTTCGGCGCATCCGGTTATCACTATCGACGAGACAATTACCATG
>JAGWAU010000009.1 GCA_021296255.1 Alphaproteobacteria bacterium
GCCCGATATCAGGAGACCGGCCAGGTCACGCCGGCGTTCCGGCTCGGCGGCGACGTCGTCGCAGCCATCCGCGAGAGAGCGGAAAGGCTGTTCGCGGCGCGGCCGGATCTCGATCACGACTACATCCCGAACGTGATAGAGGTCGACCCGGCCGGGAACTGGATCGAATTCGGAACCCGGACGCGGATCCTCGATTCGATCTGCCAGCTCATCGGCGAGAACGTCATCCTGTGGGGATCGGCGTTTTTCGCCAAGAAGGGCGAGGGCAAGAGAACGCCCTGGCATCAGGACGCCGCCTATTGGCCCATCGTGCCGATGGCGGCCTGCTCGGCGTGGATCGCCTTCGATCATGCGACGCCGGAGAACGGCTGCATGCGGGTCGTTCCCGGGTCGCACAAGGTCGGACGGCAGCTTTCCCACTTTGCCAGTACCGCGGACGACATCGTCCTGAAGCAGGAGCTGTCCGACGGCGAGCTGCCCGACACGGAGCCGTTCGACGTCATCCTGGAGCCCGGCATGGTGTCGTTCCACCATCCCCTGGTCCTGCACGGCGCCGAGCCGAACACGTCGGGCGCCCGCCGGGGCGGGCTGGCCTTCCGCTACATGCCGACGACGTCGCATTTCGACCGCGAGCTCGAAATCCGGCAAAACACTCAGGGCAAAGCCTACAACCCGACGCGGCAGCTTCACCTCGTGCGCGGCGTCGACGTCTGCGGCCGAAACGATATCTGGCGGCCCGCGGCGTAGGTCCACCATCCGTTCGCGAGCGGGAGTCCTCCGGCATTCCGCGTTGGTGAAGCCGGGTCGTCACCCGGCGGCGCCGGCCGCGCCGACGACGGTTGCCGTGCAGTGCGGTTCCGGCACCGGCTCGCCGTGCTCGCGCGAGGCGGATGTCGAGACATATGATATACAAACGGGATCACGATCATGCGGGCGATCCGGAAAGGCGGGATTTCCGCCGACGGGAGGAGTCGGCCGGAGATCCGACGGATCGGCGCGAGCGGCAACGGGCCGAGCGGCTGCAGGAAACCGGAAGGAGGACACCGACGATGAGCGATGAAACCGAGACGAACTGTGAAGTCATAACCTGCGGCGTATCCATCAGTGCGGACAGAGCCCGCGTGTCCATCTATCTCGGCAGCACGGAGTCCGACAGATCCTTCGAGTTCGTCATGCCGAAGGATTTGGCCTTGCACATGTCGAACACCATCCAGAGGCTGGCCAATCCGGCCGGTGTTCAACGCGGTGCCGCGCGCGGCGCAAAGGCCTTCATCAAGTCTTGAGCCGCCTCGGGACTTCGACGCGCCCACCGTCGTCAAGCGCCCGGCGAGTCCCGGCCCGGGACCGCGCCCGCCCGCGCCGACGTTCTGCCGGACCGGGCTTGCGCCCCATGCCGGGCGCCGGTAGGTTTCCCGCACCCAATGACGCAGCTTGAGGCCCGGACGCCCGCCCATGCCCGTCCGGGTTTTTCGCAACCGCGGTACGGCGTGACCGGCCGGGAGGCATTTCTCGCCGGTCACCGCTCCGGGAAGGCGGCATGCCGCGGCGCAGACCCTGTCGATGCCGGCCCGGGATCACGCTCGAGAGGCTCGGGATGACGGGGAACGGGTCGGCGCAGGATGGTGAGTAGTCGGATGCAACAGGAGAACGCTGGACCGGGGCACGGGCTTGCCCTTTTCATGCGGCGTTGGGCATCGAACCCCTACCGGATCGGAGGCATCTTGCCGAGCGCCAGGCCGCTCGCCCGGGTCATGGCCGGCGCGGGCGTGCAGGCGAGGCGGGGCGAGGGGCCGGTGGTCGAGCTCGGCGCCGGGACCGGAACCATCACCCGGGCGCTGATCGAGAACGGGGTCGGCGAGCGGGAGTTGGTGCTCATCGAACGGGACCGGCAGATGTGCCGCTGGCTCACGCAGAGGTTTCCGCGCGCGGCCGTCGTCAGGGACGAGGCGGCGCGTCTCGGCATGATTCTGGCTCGGGAGGGCGCCGGCGCGGCCTCGGTGGTGATTTCCTCGCTCCCTCTTCGCAACATGGGGATGCAGGAGCGGGAGTCGATCGTCGAAGCGAGCCTGGATGCGGTTCCCGAAGGCGGCGCGCTGGTGCAGTACACCTACGCGCGGCACCCGGCGGTGCCGTGCGCGCGGCTGGGCCTGGAGTGCCGAAGGGTCGGGTTCGTGGCGATGAACGTGCCGCCTGCCGGCGTGTGGCGGATCACCAGGTCCGGCGCGGCCTCCCGTTTGGCGGCCGCCGCATCGAGCCGCCCCGGTCCCGGCGGATCGAACGGGTAGAGGTCCTGCGGCCGGGCGCCGCCGGCGCCGCCCATGCCGTGCCCTGCCGGTAGTTCCCGCTCCTCCGGCGCTCGCGCGAAATCACTGCGAAGCCGGCGTTCCCGTCCTCTTGCCGCCGCGCGCCGCGGCGACCGCCTCCGCAACGGCCGCCGCGACGGCGAGTCCCGCCGCCACGGCGGCGGCCGTCGCGCTGTCGGCGGTAGCGAAGCCGGCGCCCTCCGCGGCCGCTCTCCCGGGGGGGGCTTCCGGCCCGAGGTACTGCGCCTGGCCGAGCGCCAGCGTCGGCGCCGCCGCCAGCGCACCGGCCAGGGTCAAGGACGCCATCGTCTTTCGCAGGCACATTCCGGGCCTCCCGGCAGTCGAGCTCGCGGGACCGCGACCGCCCGGTCGAGGGCGGCCGGGCGAAGATTCGGCGGGTCCCGCCGATCCGGCGAACCCTATTCGAAATGCCTCGAAACGCCAACGCCGCGCCTGGCGACCCGCCGGACGCCGGCCATATGATCTCCGGCGACGTCGGTCGCCGCGCGCCGTCCGGCCGCGGAACCCGAGGAGACCGCCCAGGTGCTGTTCCAAAGGCCGCCGTCGAAGAAGCCGAAGGTCGAGAAGGGCGACGACTCCCGGCTGACCTGACGAAGCGCCGTCCCGGAACAATCCCTATTCGAAGGCAGAGTGCGGTGCGTCGCTGTCATCGACACCGAGGCAGGGCAACCGCGCGATCAGCGCGTCCCGAAGTTCAACCGCCGCTACGTCAAGAACATCCTCATGTGAGATGCCGTTCTCGTATGCGGTCATCCTGAACGACTTCTTCTGCTGGGCAGAAAATGGGAATGTACGAACGTAATTCCGGCAGTGGTCCTGAATCTCGTAGTGTTCCAAGTCTACGACATCAACCTCTACCGTTTTTGCCACATCTTTCGCCCACTCGGACAGTCCAAGTGCCTCCGATATCTTCCGGCCGAGTTCCGACAGCCTGAGAGGACTGCCCTTCTCCAGGACAGGGGAAGGCAACCGTTCAAGTATCTTCTTGATGTCCTCTCGAATCTCCTTCGTGAGTTCTTTGAGGGAGGAGCGGTCCAGATTGACGCGTTCAACCCACTGCGCGACCTTGAATATCACCGTCACGACAGCAAGTAAGGCGATGACTAGCGTGATGGGGTTGTTGACCCAGGCAGGCATGCAGACGATCCTTCACGAGGCTCGCCCCATCTCCCATCCACGACACGCGGGGTTCCGCCTCGGGCAGTGGTAGCGTCAAGCATATATGATGCGCCCTGACCGTGGTACAGCCCCATTTAGGGAAAACCTGCAAAGTGTCGTCGCATAGTGAGAGACATAATTCCCTAATCTCCGACGACGTCGGTCGCCGCGTGCCGTCCGGCCGCGGCCGCGCGCGTATCGCCGTCCGCACGCGACGGCGTCTTGTGGAGGGTTCGATGAATTCCTATACTCGTACCAGATATTGTGGTTGGGGGAGTGGATTGACGCTAATGAGAGTGCCCTGGCTGGCGGTTTTCCTGTTCGTCTCGGTGTTGTTCGCGGGCGCCGCGGACCCGGCCCGCTCGGCGCCGGCGCCGGCCGACATGGAGATGGCGTTGGGGCGGGACGACGCCCCCGTCACGATCATCGAGTACGCTTCGCTGTCCTGCCCGCATTGCGCCAAGTTCCACGAGGAAACGCTGCCGGCCCTGCGGGAGAAGTACATCGATACCGGAAAGGTCCGGCTGGTGTTTCGCGAGTTCCCGCTCGAACGGACCGCCTTCCTGGCTTCGATCATCGCGCGCTGCGCCGGCGAGAAGCGGTATTTCGCGTTCATCGACGCGTTCTTCAAGAAGCAGCGGGCCTGGTACTCCGCGGACGATCCGTTCGAGGCCCTGCTCCGGATCGCCCGTCTCGGCGGCTTGAGCGCCAAGGACGTCAAGGCGTGCGTCGAGGACGAGGCGTTGGGCGACGGCATCCTCCAGACCCGCCTCGACGCCGAGCAGGAGCACGGGATCAGCTCCACCCCGAGCTTCGTCATCGACGGGAAGACCTATCTCGGCGCCCTGACGCTCGAGGAAGTCGAGAAGATCATCATTCCACTGATCCCATAGGGTGAGAGAGGGCGAGCTTCCGTGCACTTCAACCGTCTACGCCTGTCGGGATTCAAGTCTTTCGTGGACGCCGTCGAGCTGGTCATCGAGCCGGGCCTGACCGGGATCGTCGGCCCCAACGGATGCGGCAAGTCGAACCTCATCGAGGGCCTGCGCTGGGTGATGGGCGAGACGTCGGCGAAGAAGATGCGCGGGAGCGGCATGGACGACGTCATCTTCAACGGCACCAGCGGCCGGCCCGCCCGCAACATCGCCGAAGCCGCCCTGCGGCTGAACAACGCCGACCGCACCGCGCCCGCGCGGTACAACGACCACGACGAGATCGAGATCGCGCGGCGCATCGAGCGGGGATCGGGATCGGACTACCGCATCAACGGCGACGAGGTCCGCGCCCGCGACGTCCAGCGCCTGTTCGCCGATCTCGCCACCGGCGCCCATGCCACGGCCCTGGTGGGACAGGGGGAGATCGGGAGCGTCATCGATGCCAAGCCGGAGCAGCGCCGCTCGCTGCTCGAAGAGGCGGCCGGCATCACGGGTTTGCACTCGCGGCGTCACGAGGCCGAGCTGCGGCTGCGCGCCGCGGAGACGAATCTCGAACGCCTCGACGACGTGATGCAGAACATGGACCTCCAGCTTCGCGGCCTGAAGCGGCAGGCCCGCCAGGCGACGCGGTACCGGAACCTCTCGGGACACATCCGCAAGGCGCAGGCGCTGCTGCTGCACTTGCGCTGGACGGCGGCCGAGGGCGGGTGGGCGGACGCGCGGCGACGCCTCGCCGAAGCCGGGACGCACGTGACCGGGCTCACGCGGGAGGCGGCCCGGGCGTCCGCCGCCGAGACCGGGAAGGCCGAGACGCTGCCGCCTCTCCGCGAGAACGAGGCCGAGTGCGCCGCGCGCATCCACCGGCTGACGTCGGCGCAGGGATGGCTCGACGAGGAGGAACGCCGGGTGCTCGCCCTCGCGGAGCAGCTCCGGACGCGTTTGGCACAGATCGGGGAAGATACGGCCCGCGAGGAAGAGCAAAAGCAGGAAGCCGCGGCCCGGCTCGAGTCCCTGTCCCTGGAGCGGGAGGAGATCGAGGCCCTTCAGGCCGCACGGGAGGACACCGCCGCGCGGGCGGAGGAACGCGCCGAAACGGCCCGGCGGATCCTGGCCGGGCGGGAGCGCGAACTGGAGCTCGAGACGCAGCGCGTGGCGACGGAAGCGGCGCGCCGCGAACGCCTCGAGGCGGAACGGGCCGACCTCGAGGAGCGGCTCGGGCAGGCGGCGGCCCGCCTGGAGGCCCTGCGGGACGAGCGCCGGGGCCTCGAGGCGGAAGGCGACGGCGGCGACACGGAGGGCGATGCCGAGCCCGGCCGTCTGCGCGCCTCCGTGGCGGAGGCGCGCGGCGCGGCGGACGACGCCGAGGCGGCCCGGTCGGCGGCCCAGGGCGAGCAGGCGCGCGCCCGCGACGTCCTGCAGGCGGCCGAAGGGGAGTTCGCCCGGTCCCGCGCCGAGGCGGACGCGCTCATGGATCTGCTTTCGGTCAACGAGGACGATCTCTGGCCGCCCCTGGTCGACTCGGTCACCGTCGAGCCGGGCTACGAAGCGGCCCTGGGCGCCGCTCTCGGCGACGATCTCGCGCTGTCCGGCGACGACGGCGCCCCGGCCCATTGGCGCAACCTGCCGCCGCTCGGGAGCGCGCCGCCGCTGCCCTCGGGCGCGGAGCCGCTTTCCCGGAACGTCAGGGCCCCGGACGCGCTGGGGCGGCGGCTGTCGCAGATCGGCGTGGTGGCGGACCAGGCCACGGGCGACCGGCTGCGTGAAGACATGCGGCAGGGGCAGCGCCTCGTCACGCGCGACGGCGCGCTGTGGCGGTGGGACGGATATACGGTGCGGTCGGGCGCCTCGACGACCGCCGCGACCCGCCTCTGCCAACGCAACCGTTTGAAGGCCCTCCAAGACGTGATCGGAACCCGCACGGCGGCCGTCTCCGCCGCCCGCACCGGGTTCGCCGCCGCCCGGGACGGCCGCCCTCGCCGCGGACCGCCAAGCCCGCGCCCGCCTGCGGCGGGCCCTCGAGGAGCTGCGGACGTGCGAGGAGCGGCGCGCCGCATCGGCCGAGGCCCGGACGCGGCGCGAGTCGCGGCTGGCGGCGATCGCCGAGGCGGCCGGCGCGCTCGACGCCGACCGCGAAGCCGCGCGGAAACGCCTGGAGGGCATCGCCGCGGAACTCGCGGCGCTCGCCGGTCCCGAGGCGCACCGCGGCGCCCTCGACGCGCTGCGCGCCGACGTGGCCGGCCTGCGCGGGGAGGCCGGCGACGCGGCCTCCGAGCTCCGGCGCGTCGAAGACGAGGCCGCGGGCAGGGCCAAACGCCTCCTCGCCCTCGCCGAGGAACAGGTTTACTGGCGGCAGCGGCTCGAGTCGGCGGCATCCCAGCTCGAACGGCTGGCGGCGCGCGAGGCCGAAGCGCGGGAGGCCCTGGCGGACGCCGAGGCGCGCCCCCGGGCGCTCGCGGAGCAGCGCGCCGGGCTCCTGGAGAAGGCCGCCGCCGCCGAGGCGGAGCGCCGCGAGGCGGCCGACGTCCTCGCCCGCGCCGAAACGGAACTCGACGCATTGTCGCGGGCATCCAGGGAAGCCCAGGCCTCGCTCGCCGAGGCGCGCGAGGAACGGGTGCGCCTGGAGGGTCTGGTATCCCGGGCCGAGCAGCTCAAGTCCGACATCTCCCGGAACATGGCGGAGACGCTGGAATGCACGCCCGCCGAAGCCGCGTCGATCGCGGAGGTTTCCGGGGACCGGGAGCCGCCCCGGCCGGAGGCGGTGGAGGGGCGCCTCGAGAGGCTGAAGCGCGAACGCGAGAACATGGGTCCGGTGAACCTGAGGGCCGATGCCGAGGCCGCGGACCTGTCGGAACAGCTGTCGGCGATGCAGAGCGAGCGCGAAGATCTCGAGGCCGCCATCGCCCGGCTGCGCCAGGGGATCTCCGGCCTCAACCGGGAAGGGCGGGCGCGCATGCAGGCGGCGTTCGAGGCCGTGGACGGCCATTTCGGCGAGCTCTTCAAGCGGCTGTTCGGCGGCGGGGAGGCGCGCCTCGAGCTCGTCAACTCCGAGGACCCGCTGGAGGCCGGTCTGGAGATCCTCGCCAGCCCGCCGGGAAAGCGGCTTCAGGTGATGTCCCTGTTGTCCGGCGGCGAGCAGGCCTTGACGGCGACCGCCCTGCTGTTCGCCGTATTCCTGACCAATCCGGCGCCGGTCTGCGTGCTCGACGAGGTCGACGCCCCTCTCGACGACGCGAACGTCGAACGCTTCATCGATCTGGTCGAGGAGATCGCCGGCGATACCGGGACGCGCTTCCTCATCATCACCCACAACCCCATCAGCATGTCGCGGATGGACCGGTTGTTCGGCATCACCATGGCCGAGCGCGGCGTGAGCCAGCTGGTGTCCGTCGACCTCGCCCGGGCGGAAGATCTGAGGGCCACCGCCTGAACGGCCGGATATCGATTTATTTTATATATTTCAATAGGTTGTCCGTGATCGGGCGGCGCTTGACAGGCTCGGACCCACTCCCTATTGTGCGCGCGGCTTTTTCGTGATTCCGCCATAGCGGTTGGACGCGGGACGGGACGGGAGCCGGCAGATGGGCAATCGGCCCGAACGCGACGAAGGCGAGGCCTCGCCCCTCGACGACCTCGGCAGCCGGCTGAAGCAGGCGCGCGGCGCCCGACCTGTCGAACCGGACCCGGCGACTCCGCGAAGCGGACTGGCCACGGCTCTGCGGCTGGCGGCGGAGATGATCTCGGCCCTGATCGTCGGGGGGGGCATCGGGTGGTTTCTCGACCATTGGCTCGATACCAGGCCGTGGCTGTTGTTGGTCTTTCTCCTGCTCGGAGCCATTGCAGGCATGTTGAACGCCTACCGCGCCGCCATGCGAATGTCCGCCGAGCACGAATCGACTCCGCCCGGCAATTGAGTCCCGGCTATTTCGACGTGGTGGCCCCCGGCAGATGGCCGTGAAAGAAAACAGTCCCCTGGAACAGTTCGAGATCAGCCGGCTGGTGGACATCCAGGTCGGCGGCCTGGACGCCTCGTTCACGAATTCGTCCCTGATGATGGTCATCGTTCTGGCGCTCGCCGTCGTGTCGCTCGGCGCCGGCATGCGCAGGCGCGCGATGGTTCCCGGGCGCTGGCAGTCGATCGTCGAGCTGACCTACGAATTCATCGCCGACATGCTGCGCGAGAACGTGGGCAGCGAAGGACGGCGCTATTTCCCGTTCGTCTTCACGCTGTTCATGTTCATCCTGCTGTGCAACCTGCTCGGTCTGGTTCCGTACAGCTTCACCGTCACCAGCCACATCGTGGTGACCTTCGCGCTCGCCGCGATCGTGTTCGTCGGCGTCACGGTCATCGCGCTGGTCCGCCACGGGGTCAGGTTCTTCACGTTCTTCGTCCCGCCCGGGCTTCCCGTGGTCCTCGCGCCGCTGCTCGTCCCGATCGAGGTGATCTCCTATCTGGCGCGTCCCGTGACCCTGTCGCTGCGGCTGTTCGCCAACATGATGGCCGGGCACACCATGCTGAAGGTCTTCGGCGGCTTCGTCGTGGCCCTGGGACTCTTCGGCTTCGCGCCTTTCGTCTTCATCATCGCGATCTACGCGCTCGAGCTGATCGTCGCGGTGCTGCAGGCCTACGTGTTCACGGTGCTGACGTGCCTCTATCTGAACGACGCGATCCACCTCCAGCATTGAGGCCGCGAGCAATCCCGGAACCGCAACACACCAGTCAGCAATAGAAGGACCCAAGAAATGGAACTCGAAGCAGCCAAGCAGATCGGCGCCGGTCTCGCGACCATCGGACTCGCCGGCGTCGGCGTCGGCATCGGCAACATCTTCGCGAGCTACGTCGCCGCGGGCATCCGCAACCCGGCCGCCGCGCCGCGGATGTTCGGGCAGGTGCTTCTCGGCTTCGCGCTGGTCGAGGCGGTGGCCCTGTACGCGCTGGTCATCGCGTTCCTCATCCTGTTCGGCTAGGCGGGATCGGGACTCCGCCCCGGAAGCGCCCCTCATGCCGCAACTCGCGACCGCCGACTTCGCGCCCCAGCTGATCTGGCTGGCGATCACCTTCGTCGCGCTCTACCTCGTGATGTGGCGGGTCGTGCTGCCGCGGATCGTCGACGTCCTCGAGGAACGGCAGCGCCGGATCGACGACGACCTGGTGACGGCGGAAGGCCTGAAGCGCGAGGCCGACGAGGCCCTCGGCGCCTACGAGAAGGCGCTGGCGGACGCGCGGGCGGACGCGCACGGGACGGCGTCGGAGACGCGGGACGCCATCAAGAAGCAGGCGGCCGAGCGGGAGGCCGAGCTCGACGCGACGCTCGCCCGCGAAAACGAGGCGTCGGACGCGCGAATCCGCGCCGCGCAGGAGGAGGGCCGGGCGCACGTCCGGCACATCGCCAGCGACGCGGCCCGCGCCGTCACGCGGAGACTGATCGGCGCGGCCGTCGACGACGCGGCCGCCGCCGCCGCCGTCGATGCCGCGTTGGCGGGGGACCGATAGATGTTCGATGCCTCGTTCTGGGTCGCCGTCGCCTTCGTGGCTTTCGTCGGGATCCTGGTGCGCTTCGCCTACGGGCGGATCATCGGGGCGCTCGATGCGCGCGCCGCCCGGATCGAGAACGAGATCGAAGAAGCCAGGCGCCTTCGCGAAGAAGCGCGGCAACTGCTGGCCGGCTACCAGCGCAGGCACCGCGACGCCGTCAAGGAGGCCGACGAGATCGTCGAGCAGGCCAAGGCCGACGCGGAACGGATGGCGGCGCAGGCGGCCGCCGATCTCGAGGCGGAGATCAGGCGGCGCACCGAATTGGCGCACGCCAAGATCGCGCGGGCGGAGGCCCAGGTGATCGAGGACGTCCGCGACATGGCCGTCGACGCCGCCGTGCGGGCGGCGGGCCGGCTTGTCCGGGAGCGCCTGGGCGAGGAACAGGCCGGGAAAATCGTCGACGACGCGATCTCGGAACTCGGCCGCAAGATCCACTGAGGATTTCCCGACCGCGGCGCAGCGGCGCCTCGGCGTCTCCGCCGTCGTATCACTCCGCGGCCTGCTCGTAGGCCTCGAGGGGCGGACAGGCGCACACCAGGTTCCGGTCGCCGTAGACCTGGTCGATGCGGTTGACGGGCGGCCAGTACTTGGCGGCGCGAAGCGACGGCATGGGGAAGACGGCGCGCTCCCGGGAATAGGGACGGGGCCAGTCGTCCGCCGAGATGTCGTCCACCGTATGCGGGGCGTTCCGCAGCAGGTTGTTCTCCGCGTCGGCCTCGCCCCGCTCGATCTCCGCAATCTCCCCGCGGATCGAGATCATGGCGTCGCAGAACCGGTCGAGCTCGAATTTCGATTCGCTCTCGGTGGGCTCGATCATCAGGGCGCCGGCCACCGGCCAGGACATGGTCGGCGCGTGGAAGCCGTAATCCATCAGCCGCTTGGCGATATCCTCGACCGTGATCCCCGTATCGTGCTGGATCTTGCGGCAATCGACGATGCATTCGTGCGCGACGTAGCCGCCTCGGCCCCGGTAGACGACCGGAAAATGCGGCTCCAGGCGACGGGCCATGTAGTTGGCGTTGAGGATCGCGACCTGCGTGGCCTTGAGGAGACCGGCGGCCCCCATGAGCGCGATGTAGGTCCAGGAGATGGGCAGGATCAGGGCGCTTCCCCAGGGAGCGGCCGCGATGGCGCCGACCCCCGTGCCGGGACCCGCTTCCGCGACCAGGGGATGGTTCGGCATGAACGGCGCCAGGTGCGCCTTGGCGCCGACCGGGCCCATGCCGGGGCCGCCTCCGCCGTGGGGAATGCAGAAGGTCTTGTGCAGGTTGAAGTGCATGACGTCGGCGCCGAGCTCCGCCGGCCGGCTGATCCCCACCATGGCGTTCAGGTTGGCGCCGTCCATGTAGACCTGACCGCCGTTGGCGTGGATGATGTCGCAGATGTCCTTGATGCGTTCCTCGAACACGCCGTGGGTCGAGGGGTAGGTGACCATCAGGGCGGCCAGCCGGCCGGTGTGCCGCCCGGCCTTGGCCTCGAGGTCGTCGACGTCGATGTTGCCCTCGGAATCGCAGTCGACCACCACGACCTCGCACCCGGCCATTACGGCGCTCGCGGGGTTCGTGCCGTGGGCCGAACTCGGGATAAGACAGACGTCGCGGCCCTCGTCCCCCCGGCTGCGGTGCCAGGCCCGGATGGCCCACAAGCCGGCGTACTCGCCCTGCGAGCCGGCATTCGGCTGCAGGGAGACGGCATCGAAACCGCTGATCTCCGCCAGCATGTCCTGGAGGCCCCGAATCATCTCGAGATAGCCCGCGGCCTGATCGAGGGGCGCGAAAGGGTGGATGTCGGCGAACTCGGGCCAGGTGACCGGCAGCATCTCCGCCGTCGCGTTGAGCTTCATGGTGCAGGAGCCGAGGGGAATCATGGACCGGTCGAGCGCGATGTCCTTCGCCTGCAGGCGGGCGAGATAGCGGAGCATCTCGGTCTCCGAGCGATAACGGTGGAATACCTCGTGGCCGAGAAAGGGCGAGGTCCGCGCGCGGGCCTCCGGGACTCCGGAACGGGCGCGGCGGGCGAGCGCGTCGAGATCTGCCGCCGGCCCGCCGTCGCCGGCGAACGCCCCCAGCACGGCACCGACGTCGCCGCGGGATGTCGTCTCGTCCACGGAGATGCCCACCGTGTCGGCGTCGATCGGCCGCAGGTTGACGCCGTCCTCGCGCGCCCGCTTCACGATCGCCTCCGCCCGGCCCGGCGCCGAGACGGAGAGCGTGTCGAAAAACGTCTCGTTGCGGACGGCGAGGCCGAGCTCGCGCAATCCCTCGGCCAGAATCGACGCGTATCCGTGGACGCGCCCGGCGATGGCGCGCAGCCCGTCGGGCCCGTGCCACACCGCGTACATGCCCGCGATCACCGCCAGCAGGACCTGCGCGGTGCAGATGTTGCTCGTCGCCTTTTCGCGCCGGATGTGCTGCTCGCGGGTCTGCAGCGCGAGGCGATGCGCCGGGCGCCCCCGGGCATCGACCGACTGGCCGACGATCCGGCCGGGAACCGTGCGGCGGTAGTCGTCGCGTGTCGCCAGGAAGGCCGCATGGGGACCGCCGAAGCCGAGCGGCACCCCGAAGCGCTGCGAGTTGCCCACCACGACGTCCGCGCCGAATTCCCCCGGCGGCCTGAGAAGGACGAGCGAGAGCAGGTCGGCCGCGACCACGGCCAGCGCGTCCCTGGCATGAATGCCGGCGATGACCGCCGTGTAGTCCGGGACCGCGCCCGTCACGTCCGGATACTGCAGCAGTGCGCCGAAGACGTCCGCCGCGGCCAGATCCGCGGCCTCGTCGCCGACGACGACGTCGATCCCCAGCGGCGCCGCCCGGGTCCGCACGACGTCGACGGTCTGGGGCAGACAGCGGCTCGAGACGAAAAAGCCGTTTCCGGACGCCTTGCTGACGCGACGGCACATGGTCATCGCTTCGGCGGCAGCCGTCCCTTCGTCGAGCAGCGAAGCGTTCGCGAACTCCATCCCCGTCAGATCCGTGATCATGGTCTGGTAGTTGAGGAGGGCTTCCAGGCGGCCCTGGGAGATCTCCGGCTGATAAGGGGTGTAGGCCGTGTACCATCCCGGATTCTCCAGCACGTTGCGGAGTATCACCGGCGGCGTGATCGTGCCGTGGTAGCCGAGGCCGATCATCGATTTCTGAACCCGGTTGCCCTTCGCCGCGGCGCGAAGCTCGGACAGAACGTCCGCTTCCGTCCGCGGCCCGGGAAGGCGCAGCGGTGTCTCGGAGCGGATGGCCCGCGGCACGGCGGCGTCGACGAGGGCTTCCAACGATGCCAGCCCGAGCTCCTTCAGCATCTCGGAGATTTCGCCGTCGCCCGGCCCCAGGTGGCGCCGGATGAAGTCGCGGGCCTGTTCGTTTTCGGCGCCGCCGACCGTGCCCTCGCCCATCTTCCTGTTCTCCCTTGTCCGCAAACGCGCCGTGGACCGGATCAGGCCAGGCTCTCCACGAATTCGGCGTATTCGCCCGCGTTCATGAGCCCGTCGAGCTCGCCCGGGTCGCTCACCTTGATCTTCACGAACCAGCCGCTTCCTTCCGCGTCCCGGTTGATCTGCGCCGGGTCGTCGCCGAGGGTCTCGTTGACCTCGACGATTTCGCCGCTGACGGGGGCATACACCTCGCTGGCGGCCTTGACGGACTCCACCACCGCCGCCTCCGAGCCCTTCGATATCGACTTCCCGACATCGGGGAGGTCGACATAGACGACGTCGCCCAGCTGCTCCTGCGCATAGTTGCTGACCCCGACGGTGGCCACCTCGCCTTCGAGACGGATCCACTCGTGATCGTCGGTGTATCTGAGGTCGCTCATCATCCGTTCCTCTACATCCGTGGCGTTTTCCGCCGGTAACCCGACCGGGGCGGCGAGAGCGCCGGGCCGCCGGCGCGCGGACCCGTCCGGGCACCGCGCGGCACCCGACCTCCGGTCCGGTCTTGCATGCGTCGACCATTGGGAAAGGGGTCTCTCAAGGCGGCCTCCGACAGAGCTCTCCGCCCCCTTCGGCGGATTCTGCCCCCTCTGTCACTGGACCTGAGAGATTGACCGGCGCCTATCGGGTCGGAGACCCTGCCGGCTTTCCCCTTCGGTGGGAGTCACGTCGGCGTCCGGCGGGACTCCACTTTCCAGAGCGCCATCCTCCTGCGGTCCTTTTGCCTGAGAGTTTCCGGGGCGGTTGCTCCTTCGGCGCCGATTCCCGGGGGAACCGGTCTCTCCCGCAAAGATCGTCTGGCTGTACGTACGATGATAGGGGGCGGCCGGACGCTGTCAACCGCCGGGTCCGACGAAATCAGCGGCGGGCTTCGTTGTATTCGAGCTGTTCGGGCGTGAGCTGGAGACCGACCAGGACCTGATAGTGCCGACCCCGGTCCCGCTGCGGGAGCGGAATCCTCTGGGTCACGGTCTCCCGGACCGCGATCTTTCGGCGTCCCGCCGGGAACTCGGCGCGGCTCTCGAACGTCTCCTTGGCGATCACCCGCCCGTCGGGATCCACGACGGCGGCGAAGAACGGAACGGCCGCGGCGCCGGTCTCCGCCGTGGGTCCCCGCGTCGAGACGATGTCGAAGGACGTCTCCACCTCCACCCGCCCGTCGTCGTAGCCGCAGGCCGACGTCAAGTCCGACACCTGCACCTCGACGACGACGTCGGTGAGGTCGCGGCCCGGCCCGGGCTTGAACAGGACCAGGCGTTCGCCGGCGGCCAGGACGGCGACGTTCGGGCACGGCGGCGGCGGCGGGCCGGGGTCGAGGACGCCGCAGGCTGCCGTCGCCAGGGCGGCGACCAGCGCCAGCGCCGTCGCCCGAACGACGCCGGCTGCGCGAGCGTCAGAGGGAATTGTGCGACCCGTCGCAGTAAGGTTGGTTTCCGGTCTGCTTGCAGCCGCAGAAGAAAACGGTCTTGCTCTCCTCGGCCTCCAGGATCACCGGCGTGAACGCCGTCGTGTTGTGCGATCCGTCGCAGTACGGCTGCTTGCCGCTGAGGCCGCAGCGGCACCAGGCATAGCGCTTCCCCTGCTCGACGTCCTCGGCGTAGGGGGCCTTCTGCGCGACAACGGGTTCCGACATGTCTCCACCACCCTTTCTTGATTGCCCTTGTCACCTTATTACCGGCAGCCCGGACCGGAGTCGAGCCTTATGCGGCCCGCCGGCCGTGCACGCCACTTCTCGCCACTTCTCACATCTTCTCGCATCTCGTCAGGGCCCTCGCCTTCGGATAAACTCCGCCGCGATTCTCGATCATGAACAAGCCGTCTCTGCAAATCCTGCTCGCCAGTCCCCGAGGTTTCTGTGCAGGGGTCAGCCGGGCGATCCAGATCGTGGAAAAGGCGCTGGAGATCTACGGCGCCCCCGTGTACGTGCGCCACGAAATCGTCCACAACCGGTTCGTCGTGCAGGGGCTGGAGGCGCGCGGCGCCGTCTTCGTGGACGAGCTCGACGAGGTCCCGGAGGACGCGGTCGTCATATTCTCCGCCCACGGCGTGCCGAAAGCCGTCCCGGCGGAGGCTCGTCGCCGGGGGCTGACATACCATGACGCCACCTGCCCCTTGGTCAGCAAAGTTCACGGCGAGGCCGGGCAACATCACGCCGCCGGACGCCAGATCATCCTCATCGGTCATGTCGGCCATCCCGAAGTCATCGGCACCATGGGACAACTTCCCGACGGCGCCATCCTCCTGGTCGAAACGGTGCGGGACGCGGAGACCGTCGACGTGAGAGATCCTGGGAATCTGGCCTTCATCGCACAGACGACGTTGTCCGTCGATGAAACGGCGGACATCGTCGCCGTCCTTCGCCGACGCTTCCCCGGCCTCGTTGCGCCGCGGTCCGGGAACATCTGCTACGCCACGACGAACCGTCAATCGGCGGTCAAGCGGATCGCCGAGTCCTGCGACGCCCTCCTGGTGATCGGCGCACCCAACTCCTCCAACTCCCTGCGCCTGAAGGAGACAGCCCAGCGCCGCGGTTGTGCCCGCACGGCGCTCGTTCAGCGGGCTCACGACATCGACTGGGACGCGTTCGACGGAGTTCAGACGCTCGGCATCACGGCAGGCGCCTCCGCGCCGGAAGTTCTGGTCGACGAAGTCATCGAGGTCTGCCGGCAACGCTACGAGGTCTCGATCCGCGAGGTTTCCGCCGCGCACGAGGACGTGAGCTTCAAGCTCCCCCGCGCCCTCGACGCCTGATCCGCCGTTCCGACGCCCATGGCCGTCTACACCGAAGTCAGCGATGACGACCTGGAGCGGTTCGTAGCCGAGTACGACATCGGGAAGGTCACCGCGTTCAAGGGGATCGCGGAAGGCGTCGAGAACTCCAACTACCTGTTGCAGACGGAGTCGGGAACATACATCCTCACCATCTACGAAAAGCGGGTGAAGCCCGAGGACCTGCCTTTTTTTCTGGGATTGATGGACCATCTGGCGGCGGCGGGCATCCCTTGCCCGACGCCGATTCACGGACGCGACGGCGATGCCCTTCGCATGCTGTCGGACAAGCCTGCCGCGATCGTGAGTTTCCTCGACGGCGTGTGGCCCAAGGGACGATCTCCCAGGCACTGTGCCGAGCTCGGCGAAGCGGTCGCCCGCATGCACGTGGCGGGGGTCGATTTCTCGATGCGGCGGGAGAACGATCTGCGTGTCGACGCGTGGCGCCCCCTGTTCGAGTCCTGTCGCGCCGGCGCCGACGACGTCGTGCCCGGACTCGAGGCGGACATCGCGGCGGAACTCGATCATCTCGAACGATCGTGGCCGAAGGCGCTGCCGGAAGGCGTGATCCATGCAGACCTGTTCCCGGACAACGTGTTCTTTCTCGGAGGCAGACTCACGGGAATCATCGATTTCTACTTCGCCTGCAACGACTGGTTCGCCTACGAGATCGCCATCTGCCTCAACGCCTGGTGCTTCGAGCCCGATCACCAGTTCAACATCACCAAGGCGAAGAACCTGTTGTCGGCGTACCGGCGCGTGCGGCCGTTTTCGGAAACGGAGTTCTCGGCGCTTCCCCTGCTGGCCCGGGGCGCCGCTATGCGTTTTCTGCTGACCCGGCTGTATGACTGGCTCAATCGGGTCGACGGTGCCTTGGTGAGACCGAAGGATCCCGTCGAGTACCTCACCAAGCTGAAGTTCCATCAAGGCGTGAGCGGACCGAGCGCCTACGGATTGGATTGACCGCTCATGTGCGCCGATTTCGTCGATATCTATACCGACGGCGCCTGTTCGGGGAATCCCGGGCGGGGAGGGTGGGGGGCCCTCCTTGTCTATCGAGGGCGCGAGATGGAGATCTGCGGCGGCGAACGCGATACGACCAACAACCGCATGGAGCTGATGGCCGCCATCCACGCCCTCGAAGCCCTCAACCGGCCGAGCCGCGTACGGTTGCACACCGACAGCATCTACCTGCGGGACGGGATCACCCGGTGGATCGCGCGCTGGAAGAAGAACGGCTGGAAAACGGCGTCCAAGAAACCCGTAAAGAACGTCGACTTATGGCAACGTCTCGACAAGGCCGCGGAAAGCCACGATCTTGAGTGGCACTGGGTCAAAGGGCATTCGGGTCATCGCGGCAACGAGCGCGCCGATCGACTGGCCCGGGACGGCATGGCGCGGGGCGGAGGTCCGCCGCCGTGAGCGGAAAGGAATGCTGGAGGGAGGACGACGAGATGAAGCGCTACAACTACCGCGGCGTCGATCACGTTCACATCAACGTGACGGATCTCGACCGCGCCATCGACTTCTACACCGGTACGCTGGGTTTCGCGGTCGCCGGCCGCCGCGACCCCGACAAGGCCTGGCTCAATTTCGGCCAGTACCCCGAGAGCGAGCCCCTGTGGTACCACAACCTGGCGCTCACCGAGGTGCCCGAGAGAAACGACAGATACTGGAGCCGCACCGGCTTGAATCACGTGGCGTTCGAGCTGGAGTCGCCCGAGGACGTGATGGCGATAGGCGACGATCTCAAGCGCCGGGGCGTCCGCATCATCCGCGGCCCGGGCGTGCATGCCGAGGACATGACCTATCACGTCTACGTCGAAGATCCGGACGGCAACGTCATCGAGCTCATGGCCCGCACCGACGACACCCACGCCGAACTGCGCGAGTCCGCGGAATGGGCGCCGCCGCCGGGCTGGACACCGGCGGACGCGGATTAGACTCTTTACGATGGGTCCGAACGCGCCGGCGAATTGTCCCCATTCACCGTCGGTATGGAAGCTATCGACTAAAGGTTCTCGAGGATCTTCTCCGCACTCGAGACCTCGTAGGCGCCTCCTTCTTCCAGATTCAGCACGCTGACGACGCCGTCGTCGACGACCATGGAATAGCGCCGGGACCGGACGCCCAGCCCCCGTTCGGTGAGGTCGAGCTCGAGACCCAACGCCTTGGCGAGCACGCCGCTGCCGTCCGCGACCATGGCGACCTTGTCGCTCACATTCTGATCCTTACCCCAGGCATCCATCACGAAGACGTCATTCACAGACAGGCAAATGATGGAGTCAACGCCCTTCGCCTTGATCGCGTCGGCACTGTCTACGAACCCGGGCAGGTGCTGAGCCGAACACGTGGGTGTGAAAGCGCCGGGCAGCGCAAAGGCCACCACCTTCTTGCCGCTGAACAGATCGCCCGTGGAAACCTGCTCGGGACCCGATTCACCCATGACCGCGAGCGTTACGTCCGGGATCGAATCACCTACATGCACTGCCATTAAAGCCTCCCCTTCGGTGGCGGGCGAACGAGTCGTGCGCCCTCGATTTCGAGTCCGAGAGATACTGATAATTCCCGGGATGTCCAGCCCCGGACGAATAGGGTCGATCAGTGCGTGGGAACGACCGTCCGTTCGACCGCGCGGGCCCCGTCGACGAGCGTGATCGTCAACGGCTGGGGTGTGCCGTCCGCGGATCCCGCACCATCGATCGAGAGCTCCACGACGGCGGTGCGGGGGTCGTCTCCGAGGTCGATCTTCGGCCGCCCGAAAAACACGTCGGCAGGACCTTCCACGAACACGTCAAGGTCGTCGAACGACGGACGGGCCTCGGCGCGGAGACGCAGGATCTTCCCGCCCGAATCCGCCGCAACGCTGGCTTCGACGATATCCATGTCGGAGCTGTGGCGGGTGGGAACCCGGGCGGCGAAGTGCCGAATCAGCGCCCGGTGTGCCCTGGTTACCGAACCGTCATCGGAGACGCCGGCGGGGATTTCAAGGCGTACGTTCGCCCCCAACGGCACGCAGATGTCCTTGCAGACGGCGTAGTTGACATCGAGATTGATCCGAACGGACTCGCCCGGGCGCGCCGCGCGCAGGCGTACGGGAAAGACGACCTCGTCTTCATAGCCGTAAGAATCCAAGCCCTCGAACGGGATGCGTTTCGGGGCCGGCCATGCCAGCGCCACGTTACGGACGTTTCGGGACGCCGACCAATCGAAGGACGTGGGCAGTCCGGCATCGCCGGGATTGCGCCAATAGGTCTTCCACCCCTCTCCAAGACGTATCTGTACCCCCACCTCGAGCTCCCCCGAGGCGGTGACCGAATCGTGGGCCGTGACGAGTCGGAGCTGGCTGAAATCCGTTGTAATCCAATTGCTTGCGGCTGCATGGGCGGGGTGCGCCGAGGTCAGCCCCCCGGCAAGCAGAAGAGTCGTCACGACAACTGGTCGAGTGAGTGGCATCGAAACCTCGCGAACCTGCCAAGCCCATGATGCAACACGGTGGACGATTGGGGAATTCATGTGTTTGTGATCGAGGAACTTCCTTGGTCTATAATCTCACCGGTCCATATGTGAGACGACCGTAGTTCGCTTCCAAGTGAGGGTGCCTCAATGGGTCCCGACAGCGGATATCTCGAAGGCCAGATGCTGATCGCTATGCCGGGTATGGAGGATCCCCGGTTCCAGCGAACGCTGATTTACATGTGCGCCCATTCGGATCAGGGTGCCATGGGTCTGGTCGTCAACAAGGTGATGAACAACATCACGTTCCCGGATCTGCTCGAGCAACTGGGCATCCAGGGCAGCGGTCTCGAGAGAGATATCCAAGTGTTCTTTGGCGGACCCGTGGAACAGAGCCGCGGGTTCGTACTGCATACGTCGGACTACGTTCAAGATGCTTCTCTCGTCGTCAACGACGTGTATTCGCTGACGGCTTCGGTCGACGTTCTCAAAGCCATCGCCGACGGCAAAGGGCCGGACAAGTGCCTGATGGTTCTCGGCTATGCTGGCTGGGCACCCGGGCAACTCGAGTCCGAAATGCAGTCCAACGGCTGGCTGCACGTACCGGCGGACGAGGATCTCGTATTCGGACCGGACTGCGAGGCGAAATGGTCCGCCGCGGTCGCCAAGCTCGGTATCGATCTATCGTTGCTTTCGGGCGAGGCCGGCCACGCGTAGCCTCGCGCCTGCTCCGACGCCGGCGAAAGACCCCGTCCTTCCCCCCCCCCTATTCGGGGCGAGGGTCGGTCGAGAGGTAGCTGAACAGCAGGTGGTCCCGCCACTCGCCGTTGATGCGGAGATATTCGCGTGCGTAGCCTTCCTGCGTGAAGCCGACCTTCGTCAGCAGACGGCGGCTGGCTTCATTGGTCGGAACGCAGGCCGCTTCGAGCCGGTGCAGGCCAAGCCCGTCGAATACATAGCCTATGATGGCCTGAACGGCGTCGGATATGTAGCCGTTTCGGGCGAAGCGCTTGCCAACCCAATAGCCAAGGGAAGAGCTCTGCGTGACGCCACGATGCACGTGGCTGAGGTTGAGTCCGCCGACGATGGCGTCGTCGTCCTTTCGCAAGACGAAGAAGGCGTAACCACGATCGTTCCGTGACTCCTCGGCATAGCGCCGAAGCCGTTGCCTGTAGGACGCCTGGGTCAGTACGTCGCGCGGCCAGGTAGGTTCCCAGGGAACGAGAAACTCACGGGACTCGGCACGGAGGCGTGCCCAGCTCTCCCAGTCGCGCAGCTCTGGCGGACGCAGATAGACTCTCTTCCCGACGACCTGATCAGCCGATGTCGCCGGAATCAATCCGCGCAGGAAGGTGCTCAAGAAAACGTGTCCCGTATTCCGACAGCTACCCGAGTCTAGCCGAACCGGCCGGCAATTGCCGGATAACTTTCGAGATGCCCGATCGGGCCGATCGCGGCCACCGCAGGCGCGGCACCGCTCACGATGCGGTTCGCAACCCGTGTCACCGCGGCGGTATCGACCGCGTCGATCTTTTCGACGATCTCCGGAATGGGGATCGGACGCCCGTAAATGAGGATCTGCCGGCCCAGCTGTTCGCACCGCGACATCGAGCTTTCCAGGGCCATCTTCATTCCAGCCTTGTGCTGCGTCCGGGCACGGGACAGTTCCTCTTCGTTGACGCCCTGGATGATTTCGTTGAGTTGATCGCAAACCACGGGGACGAGTTCCCTGACCTCGTCCGGTCCCGTGCCCGCATAGATCCCGAACAAGCCGCAGTCCAGGTAGCCGGACGAAAACGAGAAGACCGAATAGGCGAGTCCCCGAACTTCGCGAACCTCCTGAAAGAGGCGGGACGACATGCCGCCGCCGAGGATCGTCGAGAGGATTTGCGCGGCATGGAAATCATCGTCGTCGAACGGCAACCCTTGAAATCCCAAGGTCAGATGCACCTGCTCCAGATCCCGCCGTTCGTGCCAGTCGCCGCCGGAAAACCGGCCCGCTTCACACGACGTGCCACTGCCCTCCGAGAGTCCGCCGAACCCCCGTTCCACGAGATCGACGAAGGCATCGTGGTCGACCTTGCCGCTCGCGGCCACAACCATGCCGGCTGCGCGGTAGTGCACGTCCATGTACCCCTGCAGCATGCGGCGGCCGAAGCCGCCGACGCGCTCGGCGGTTCCGAGGATGGATCGGCCCAGCGGCTGGTCGGGGAACGCAACTTCCTGGAGTCGATCGAAAATCAAGTCGTCCGGCGTGTCCTGGGTCTGGCCGATCTCCTGGATGATGACCGCGCGCTCCCGCTCGAGTTCTTGATCCTCGAAGGTCGAGTGCTGCAGGATGTCCGCAAGGATATCGACCGCGAGCGGCAGGTCGTCCGCGACGACGCGCGCGAGGTAGGCGGTCTGCTCCCGGGAGGTATAGGCGTTCAGATGGCCGCCGACCGCCTCGATCTCCTCAGCGATGCCTCGCGCCGTGCGGCGCCCCGTCCCCTTGAACGCCATGTGCTCGAGCATGTGCGAGATGCCGTTGAGCTCCAATGCCTCGTTCCGGGCCCCGGCATCGACCCAGATGCCGACCGACGTCGTTTCGACGCCCGCCATGCCGTCGGTCGCGATTCGCAGACCGTTGGGCAGCGTGGTCTCACAGACGCTCACGTCGTTGCTCCCCGTACCTGGCCCGCGGAAACACGTTTCCGAATGTAGTCCTGAACGGCACCTACGTCGTTGGGCAGTTCATAGAATCTCTCGATACGATCATACAGATCGGAGAGACGGGGTGGCAACGCGGGCCGGACGCCAGTGGCCTTCTCAACGGCATCGGGAAACTTGGCGGGATGCGCCGTCGCGAGCACGACGACCGGGCTCCGCCCGTCCCGGGGCAGGGCGCGTGCCGCCGCCATGCCCACTGCCGTGTGTGGGTCGATCAGGATGCCGTTCTCCCGCCATGCCGCGGCGATGGTTGACAGGGTCTCATCCTCGCTGACGGCGCGGGCGCTGAACAAGCGACGGAGTCCCGTATGGCATGTGTCCCCAACTCGAAACCCGCCGGAGGTGTCGAGCTGCGACATAAGCGCCGCGACTGCCTTGCCGTCGCGTCCCACTCCCTCGAAGAGCAGACGCTCGAAGTTGCTCGAGACCTGAATGTCCATGCTCGGACTCATCGTCGGATGTACGTCATCCTTCCGGTACTCCGCACTTTCGAAGAAGCGGGCGAGGATGTCGTTCCGGTTGGTTGCGACGACCAAGCCCGAGACCGGCAGGCCCATCCGATGCGCGGCGTAGCCCGCATAAATATCGCCGAAATTCCCGGTGGGCACGACGAACGTGACGCTACGGTCGGGCGCCCCCAGCGCGACGGCTGCGTGGAAGTAATAGGCGATCTGCGCCATGACCCGGGCCCAATTGATCGAGTTCACCGCCGTCAATCCGAAAGACTCGCGAAACGCCCGGTCGTTGAACATGGCCTTCACCACAGCCTGACAATCGTCGAACGTTCCCGCCAGAGCGATGTTGTGGATGTTCGGTTCGGTCACCGTCGTCATCTGACGACGCTGCACCTCGCTGACGCGGTCCTTTGGGTGCAACACGAAGGCGTCCACGCGCTCTAGTCCCCGGCAGGCGTCGATCGCCGCCGATCCAGTGTCGCCAGAGGTCGCCCCCACGATGGTGATGTGCTCGCCCCTGAGCGCCCGGGAATGACCGAACAGGTGCCCGAGCAGTTGCAGGGCATAGTCCTTGAACGCCAGCGTCGGACCATGAAAGAGCTCCAGCAGCCAGCGGTCAGCCGACAACTGTCTCAGGGGCGCGACCGCGGCGTCATCGAAGCGGGTGTAAGCCTCCGAGATCATGCGCTCCAGATCCTCGGGCGGAATGGCGTCGCCGACGTAGGGGGCCGTGACTCGCCGAACGACATCCGCGTATGGCAAGCCCGCGAGGTCACGAATCCCTTTTCCGCCGAGGCTGGGCCATTCGTCGGGTACATAAAGCCCGCCGTCGGGCGCGAGCCCGGTGAGCAACAGTTCATCGAAACTGACGGGTGGGGCCTCGCCCCGTGTACTGACGTAGCGCACGCGCCGATGTCTCAAGGTCTTTGAAACGGCGGCGCAACCCTAGTGATGCCCGGCGGCAGGTGCAAGGTAAGGCTATTTCGCGAGGCTGCTCAAAGTCGGGTGCATTGTCGCCCCCGGCCAGTCGAGCCAATTTCTCGATCTCCATTTTTGAGAGATTCGCGAGGCATTCGCATTTGGCCTCGACCGTTCGTGCGTAGCCCTGCGTCGTGCCCTGCTTGTAGGGGCTAACGATTGGAGGGCTGTAAAGAAAGCGTCATTTTATCTGTTTTTTCAACAAGTAAGGTTTGTATCATTCAGAATATTTCTAGTGACATCCCGTCTGCGCGGGCCGTCGACCGCGCCGGTTGCAGAGGCGACCCGCGCCCGGGTGCATCGAACCCAAGCCACGAGGCAACAGCAGATAGGAGGTATGACCCATGCTACAGCTGAACAGGCGTCAGGTTCTGAAGGCCGGCGGCACGCTAGGCGCGGTGTCCGCCATGAGCCCCATGTTGGTGGCCGCGAAGGGCGATGCCGCAGCCAAGGCAGACCTCAGCGGCCTGCCGCGGGTCAAGC
This sequence comes from Alphaproteobacteria bacterium, assembly GCA_021296255.1. Classification (GTDB taxonomy): domain Bacteria; phylum Pseudomonadota; class Alphaproteobacteria; order UBA2966; family UBA2966; genus UBA2966. The sequence continues at coordinate 24,222 of JAGWAU010000009.1, forward strand.
AGGAGCTCGTCGCCCCGCCGTTCGCGCCGGCCCACGAGCAGACCTCCATTGACGGTCCCAAGATCATCGAGGTGGAACTCACCGTCCATGAGGACAAGAGGGAGATCGACGACAACGGAACCATGGTCATCTGGATCGCCTCGTGCAGGGTCTCCAGCGTCGCCGACAGCGGCATGTCGATGCGCCGCCAGATCCTGGGCTCCAGCTCCTGAAGCTCGATGCGCAGCCGCGCGATCCGCTCGCTCACCGCCCCGTTCCGTCCCCTTCAATTCGGCCGCCCCACGGCCGGGGCGTCACGCGGCCTCGCCGACAGTCACGGTCACACGCTTCCCGAGCTGGCGCAGAGCGCGATCAAGCGTTGCGGTCTTGGTGCTGTGTTCGGGGTTCAACATCCGCCGCACCTCGCTCTCGGCGACGTCGAGGTCCCGGGCAAGGCCGCGTTGGGAGACCCCCGCCCGTCTCCATGCCTCGTAGAGCGCCGCCTTCAACGCGATCTGCACCGGCGGAACGACAAGCGGCCGCCCCTTCCCGCCGCGCGAAGGCTCGGGCAGATCCCCGCCCTCCCGGATCGTGGCCGCGATAAGCTCGCGCAGCAGGTCCCTGGCCTCGGCCAGGGCTTCGTCGCGGCTCTCGCCGTCCGTCGCGCCCCACCCGAAATCCGGAAACGCGACGACATGCCGGCCGTCCTCGTCGCGTACGATCTCGGCGGGATAGTTGTAGGTGTCAGGCATCTCTGCGTCCCTCCGGGGACATATCCGTCGTTCTATAATTCCTCCCTGTCGATCCCAAGGTCGGCGAGCATCCTGGCGAGCAGCCCCTTGCCGATCTCCTTCTTCCGGTCCTTGACCGTCGTTCTGCGACCGCCCGCATAGAGCGTCCCGTGCGAGCCGACGCCTTCGGAGGCCACGAACCGCACCTTCAGATCCCGGCTCCGCGCCCACTTGCGGACCCTTGCGATGAACTGCCGTTCGTTCATGTCGCCACAATGTGAATCGGCGCCGATTCGCTCAAAGGATAGGTGCGCACATTATTGAGCGCAACAATCCTGTCCCGATGACCGCCTGAGGCGCGGACGGCGTCCTGCCTCGGGCCTTCACCCCGAGGGACGTCGTCGCGCTCATCGATCATGGCGTGTTTCCTCGCCGCCGCTCACGGCGAATATCTCGATCCCCTCGGCCTGCGTGGCCCCTTCTTCTCTAATGGGCATATGACGCCCGCGCTTTCATCCCTTGGGTGTGGTCTCGTCCCCGTCCGAGGGCCGCGGGCCGGGCGGTATGCTGTGCCCGAGGTGCGGCGGTTTGCGGAAACATCTTACGCCGCACCGCTCCAGGTATTCGACGAGCGCGCGGCCGGCCGGCCTGAGCCGGTCGTGGTCGCCCGGCACACGCTTCCGCGGCCAGAAGCGCTCCACCTTGCGGAGCCCCTGCTCGACATCGAACAGGAATTCACGTCTCGGGACCGGCTCGAGATCGCGATCGTCGCCCATACGCCCGAGCATGCCAGAAGAACATATTGGGAACAATTGACCACGTGCCCGAATGCCCGCTATTCTCGCATGGGCCATGTGCGGACGGTTCACACAGCGGTATACGTGGGAGGAGGTTCAGGCTTTTCTCCGCCTGGCCGGGCCGGCCCCGAACCTGCGGCCCCGTTACAACGTGGCGCCCGGGCAGAAGATCGCGGCGGTGCGCGCGAGCGACGACGGACGCAGGCTCTCCATGTTGCGCTGGGGCCTGATCCCGTCCTGGGCCAGGGAGCCCAACATCGGCTACAAGCTGATCAACGCCCGGGCCGAGACGGCAAGCGCCAAGCCTTCATTCCGGGCCGCCTGGCGCGCGCGGCGCTGCCTGATCCCGGCCGGCGGCTTCTACGGCTACCAAGCAGCGAGGCGGTGAACACCGAGGTGATGGTGCGACTGCCAAATTGAACGCCGGCAAGGCTGCGACGATCGAATTTTTGCTCCTGGTCTTCAGGAAGGATCGTCGCCAAGGGAGTGCTTGAGGAAGGCGCTTTGTCGTGTAGAGTACATGATGTGCTTCGACATCATTGGCACTTTGCTATGCGTGTTCGCAGCGTTAAGAAATCACTAGATAGGGGAGAATCTATATGTATATGGCACGTCGATTTATGATCGCCGTAACGGCTCTGGCATTCGCCGCCGTTTGGGGTCTCGTTGCTTCGAACGAAACTCAGGCGCAAATGGTAAAGGACGGCAAGATCCACATCATCTACGCCAATACCTATCAGCCAACGTGGCCGGCGACACACATCTACAACCGCGACGTGGCTCGCAAATTGGCCTCGTTCTCGAACAACCGCATCACCGTCGAAACGTTCTTCGGCAATACCCTGTGCAGTGAGCACAAGTGTGTTGAGCAGATGGACCAGAAGTCGGTCGACCTGACCAACATCTCGGTCGGAAATGCCGGTGCTTTCGGCCGAACCCTGGACTTTCTGGTTTTACCCTATCTGTTCGAGAGCGACGAATCGGGCATCGAGATCATGCACGAGTGGCTGACGGACTATCTCAATGAACAGATGCGGCGGCCGGGTGACATGAACCTTCACATCGTCGGCTGGATGCCATGGTGCGGCTTCCGGCAATTGTTGCACAACCGCAATAAGGACATCCGGGTTCCCGCCGACCTCAAGGGCTTCAAGATGCGCACCACCAAAAGCCCCGCCGAGTTCGCGCTCATGAAGGCGTGGGGTTCGGTTGCGGTCCCCTACGACTGGACACAGGTCTACACGGGCCTGCAGTCAGGCATCATCGAAGGCATGTTCAACATGGAATGCCACCTCGAGATGAGCGATTTCCACGAGGTGATGAAGCGAAGCACCCACGTCGACGGCGCCTGGCACATCGCAATGATGGTCCAGAACGCCGCGCGGCGAGAGGCAGAGTTGCCCGATTGGGCGCAGGACGCCATCGACCGCACCGGCCGGTATCTCGATACCACCATCCTCGCGTATGACAGCTATCTCACCAACGTGACCCTGGATACGCTTGAAGAGAAGCGTGGCGTCGCCATCTATCGTCCGAACCCCGATGAGATGAAGCTCTGGCGGCAAGGCGCGGTCAGTGTATGGGCCTCGGACGAGTTCAAGCGTACCTACGATCCGAAAATTGTTCGCCGTATCCTCAATGACCAGGGGAACGATGCGTTCATCAAAGAACTCGAAGCCGCTGGTGCTCTGTAAAGCCAGTTAGTTGTCCAACAGGTGGGGATGCCAATTTGGTATCCCCGTCTTTTTTGATACCGTTTGTCGTCTCCCAAACGCTATTTGGAGAAGATGTTCATTGGACTGAGAATCCGTTGGGGATTTGGAGCCAACGGGGCAATCCCGGTTCACCCTGTCTGTAAAGTGGATTGACGATGGGAACGACTGCTGTGCCTGGCCGGCGAACAAGGCCCAGAATCGGAATCCTGCCGGGCGACCCCAACGGAATCGGCCCGGAGCTGTTGGCGAAACTGCTGGCCGACCTTGACGATGAGGCCAAGGCGGATGTCCTTGTCATCGGTGATAACCACGTCATCGCGGCTGGCGCCCGCACCGCGGGGGTCACGGTCTCACTGCCCGAGTGGACGGCGGATGCCGAAGCGATGGCGGAGGGCGAAACCGCCCATTTGGTGATGGAGACCATTGCCCCGGGTGACGTGACTCCGGGACGGGCAACCGAGGCGGCCGGGCGCTCGATCCTGCAGACCCTCGAGACCGCGGTCGATCTCGCTCAAACGGGCGCCATCGACGGAATCTGCTTTGCGCCGCTCAACAAGACGGCTCTGCACCTCGGTGGCATGACGGAAGCCGACGAGATGCAGCACATCGCCGCCCATCTTGGCCTCAAGGGACTTGCCAAGGAACTGAACGCCGTGGAGGGCCTGTGGACGACCCGAATCACCAGTCACGTCGCCCTGAAGGACGTTGCCGGCCTCATCACTGAAGACGCGATTTTGGCTGCGGTGCGCCGGTTGCACGACACCATCTCGGACGCCGGCGTCGAAAAGCCGCGCCTCGCCGTCGCCGCGCTCAATCCTCATGCCGGGGACAATGGCAACTTCGGGCGTGAGGAGATCGACATCATCGCGCCCGCCGTGGAGCGCGCGAAGGCGGAAGGCTTCGACGTCGTCGGCCCGTGGCCTCCGGACAGCGTCTTCCTGCTGGGCAAGGACGGCCGAGTCGACGGGATTGTGGCGATGTACCACGACCAGAGCCAGATCGCCATGAAGATGATGGGCTTCGACCGTGGCCTGACGCTACTGGGCGGCCTGCCGATGCCGATTACGAGCCCGGCGCAGGGCAGCGCCTACGACATCGTCGGCAAGGGCGTTGCCCGGGTCAGCGCGCTGCGCTTCGCCTTCGATCTGGTCGCAACGATCGCGGCCCGCCGGCTTGCTCGGGCGTCCGCCGCATGACAGCGGGGCGCGAATTCCGTGACTTGCTGGACGGGGCGAAACCGCTGGTGGCGCCCCATGTGATGAACCCGCTGACGGCCAAGCTGGCCGAAAGGGCGGGGTTCAAGGCGATCTATCTGGGCGGCGGCCCCCTCGGCTACATCAATACACACCTCGAGGCGAATTTGTCGCTGGAAGAGGTCGTTCAGCATTGCATCGCCATCCGCAGCGCCTGTCCGCTGCCGCTCGTTCTCGATGGTACCTGCGGCTGGGGCGACCCCGTCCATCTGCACCGCACCATGGCCATGAGCGAAGCGTCCGGCGCCGCCGGTATCGAGTTCGAGGACCAGTTGCTGCCCAAACGCGTGCATCACCATGTCGGCATCGAACACGCCATCCCGCAAGACCTGATGGTCGCCAAGATCCGAGAGGCCGTGGCCGCACGCCGCGATCCCGACTTCGTCATCATCGGCCGGACAAACCAGATCCGCCGCGGCAAGCACGATGACGCCATACGCCGGGCCGAGGCCTACAAGGAGGCGGGCTCCGATATGCTGTTCGTGCTGGCGCCCACGGCGGAAGACCTGCGATTCGTGGGCGAACGGCTGCCCCCGCCGCTGATGCTGCAATCGCTCGGGGGAGGCATCGAAACGTTGGGCATGACCAAGCAGGAACTCTACGACCTGGGATATCGCTTCCTGGTCGACCCCTCGTCGCCCCTGCTCGCCATGCACAAGGCGCTACGCATGGCTTATGAGGCCATGGCCCGGGGCGAGCCCGACCCGACCGTCGGTGCGGGCAATGCGGCTGCCGAGCAGGACCTCATACACGAGGTCATCGGTATCGACGGGTTGCTCGCGGTGGAACTCGCCACCGTGGAAGAGGGCGAGGAAACGTAGCCTACTCGCCGTTAACTGGCTTCGCCAGGGTTCCCGGAGTAGGAGAAGCCTCACCCAAACCTCACCGAAGGATGATGCGATGAACGTTGACGACATTCGGCGGGTGGCCGTGGTGGGCGGCGGATTGATGGGCGCGGGGATCACCCAGGAATTCGCAACCGCCGGCTATGACGTGACGCTGCAAGACATCGACGACAGTCAACTACAGGCGGCTGCCGCGCGAATCCGGGAGAGCCTGACGCTGCTCGCCGAGTATGAACTGGTCGAGGCAGCGTCAGTCGAGGCGATCCTTGGGCGGGTGACGTGCACCACGGAACTGCAGGCGGCTGTATCGAAAGCGGACCTCGTCGTCGAGGCGGCCACCGAGAACGTGGAATTGAAGCAAGAACTGTTCCGCTCCATGAGCGGGTTCTGTCCGGTACACACCATCCTGGCGAGCACGACGTCCGCCATACATCCCGACAAGCTGGCGCAGGCCACCGATTGCCCGGAACGCGTCGTGGTCGCACACTTCGCCTTTCCCAACTATCTGATCCCGCTGGTGGAGATGGCGCGCGCCGCTCAAACGTCGGATGAGACGACGGAGACGGTCTATGCATTGCTGGAAAAGATCGGCAAGCGTCCGATCGTCATGAAAGCGCCCCTGCCGGGGTTCGTCTCAAACCGGCTGCAGATGGCCATGCTGCGGGAGGCGCTCAACATCGTCTCCCAGGGCGCCGCGGCGCCCGAGGACGTCGATACCGCCGTTCAGAACGCTTTCGGCCGGCGCTATGCGGTCACCGGACCGCTGGCGGTGTACGACATGGCGGGACTCAACACTCTGACAAACGTGTGGCGGCAGACCGCCCCCCATCTCGCTACCACTGACGAGCCCTTCAACTATATCCGGGAGAAAGTCGCAGACGGCAAATTGGGCCCGAGCACCGGCGAGGGAATCTTTCACTGGACGCCTGAATCCACCGAGGCACTACGCCGCCGCCTGATGGACGGCCTGATCGCCATCGAGCAATGGACCCGCGCGCAAGAAGAGGCGTAAGTCTGCCCGTTCAGTACGCGCGTGAACAGGGATTCGCCCCCCTGACCGACCCCCACGAAGTGGTCCGGTTTCATTGTTAGTGCATTAACGGTTTACCGACACGAAACGCCCGGACGCAGATCATCCCCACTCGTTGCGACCTCTGGTCCTTCAGGTCCTCTTCCTCTGTCATTCCGCCGCGCGCTGCCCTGTCACGCCGCCCCGGCGCCGCTCGACCACATGCGCTCAGCGATCGCCTGCTCCTCGGCCCCGACGGCGTCGGCGTAGATCGCCGTGGTCGAGAGCTGGGCGTGGCCGAGCCACTTCTGAACCATGTTGAGAGGGATCCCGGCCTGCACGGCCGCAACACCGAACCCGTGCCGCAGGCCCTTCGGGCTCGCCTGCGGACCGCTGATCCCGGCCATGGACATGACCTCGGACACCCGCCGCCAGGCCGTCGCGCGGCCCCACGGCCATAGCAAGACGCTCCTGCCTTCGTCGCGGCCGCGCTGCGCCTCCCTGAGCCCGTGCACCAGGTCGAGGGCATCGAGGACCGCCGAGGGCACGGGCACGGCCCTGTAGAGGCCGCCGCGGCGCTTCTTGAGGCTCTCGAACACGATCGTCCCGCCGGCGAGGTCCACCCGGTCCGCGGTGAGCGCCAGGGCCTCGCTGACGCGGGACCCCGTGTAGGCGAGCGTCATGCAGAACGTGCGCGCCTGCCTGCCGGCCTTCCCGGCGGCCTTGAGGAAGGCGTCGCGCTCGTCCCTGGTGAGGTACTTGCGCTGCCCCGTGGCGTCGTGGAGTTGAAACGTGATCCCCGATAAGTGTTTCACCTCAGTGTCAAAAAAACCCGGCAGGGTCGGGCTGGGAGGCGAATCCTGGCGAATCGCGGTGCGATCGTGAAACAGAATCACCAATAGTGTTTCAGGCACCATCAGCGAGTGGGCGCAATACCGCCAGAGTTTCGGGGTCTTCGAGAGTCGGTAGGGTATTCTGGCCGCTGGCGGGCGAGACACCCAGAACAACCACCAGAATCACGAGAAATGATCGGATGACAAACATTGCATGCCTTGGCTGGGGATCCTTGGTCTGGGACCCAAGAGATTTACCGATCCGATGGTGCTGGTTCGACGATGGGCCGCTGGTTCCCGTTGAGTTTGCACGGCAGTCGAAAGACGGTCGAATCACCTTGGTCATAGTGCACGGCGTCAGAGACGTCGAGATCGACCCTGTCCGCTCGCTCTGGGCTCTGATGGACGACAAACGCCTCGAGAAGGCTAAGAAGCATCTCAGAGCACGTGAAGGAAGCTCGCTCAAAGACATTAAGGAATGGTCCTGCGGATCAGCACCTCCAGATTGCATACCGAAGCTGGACGATTGGGCACTCGCAAGAAACCTGGATGCGGTCGTCTGGACAGGGTTGCCGCCAAGGTTTGTGGATAAGAAAGATGGCGAGCCTCCCAGCGAGATAGAGGTCGTTAGCTACCTTCGACAACTTACTGGAACCAAGCGGGACAATGCGGAACGTTACATTCGCCGAGCACCCCGACAGATTGACACCGCATATCGGCGGAAGATCGAAGCGGAGCTTGGCTGGGCGCCTAATCGGAACTTTTAGGTGCCGGGCCCACTCCGGAGACACGCCCTCAGGCGTTCAGGCCGCTGCACGGGTTTTTCGATTCATCCCTGCCCGGCGGCTTTCATTGTCATAAAGGACATTTTGTTGAATATTTTCCGAGCCGCCCGCCGGTACAAAACGGCAGGCAGCTGTTGGAGATACCCGGTCCACAACCGCGCGTATAACCTACCGTCGAGGTTGCGGAATGACTGACGATCGCCGACGAGCCCGCCGAGTAAGAGCTAGCGCAATTGTCGTTTCGCTATTGCTGGGCACGACTTGCGGCGGTCTCGCGGACGCCTCCGAGCCGCGCGAGTACCGCTCCGAGAAGCATCCCTTCCGTCTTGTCCCGGTCGGCGGCCCCTTCGACCAGGCATGGGGCATGACCTTCCTCCCCGGCGGGCGCATGCTTGTGACCGAATTGGACGGCAATCTCCGTATTCTACAGCCGGGCGAGAGGCCGTCGGAACCGCTTCCGGGGTTGCCGCGGATCGAGTCCTACGGCCAGGGCGGGTTGATGGATGTCGTCCTCGATCCCGGCTTCGCAACCAACCGGAGGCTCTATCTGAGCCACGTCTGGGACGCTGCGGGCGGCAAAACGACGGCGATCGGCACCGCACGGCTGGACGACGATCGGCTTGGCGGATTCGGGATTATCTTCATCGGCCGCGCGGGAGGCGGCTCGAGCCGGCATTTCGGTTCGCGGCTGCGATTCTCTGAGGACGGCAAGCTGTTCGTCACCATCGGCGATCGCGGCCACCGGCCGAACGCCCAGGATCTCGGCACCCATGCCGGCGCAATTCTCAGACTCAATCCCGACGGCACCGCCCCGGCCGACAACCCCTTTGTCGGCCGTGCCGGAGCGCTACCGGAAATCTGGTCCTACGGCCACCGCAACCCGCAGGGTCTCGCCTTAGATCCCGCCACCGGCCAGCTGTGGTCGCAAGAGCACGGTCCGCGCGGAGGAGACGAGGTCAACCTGATCGAGCGCGGTCGGAACTACGGATGGCCGACGATCACCCATGGCCGCAACTACGACGGCACCAGCATCACGAACGAGACCGCGCGTCCCGGCATGGAACAGCCCAAGACCTACTGGGTGCCCTCTATCGCCCCTTCGGGGCTGACCGTCTATCGCGGCAACAAGTTTCCCCTTTGGAACGGCAACCTCTTCGTCGGGGCGCTGCGCGCGCAACTCCTCGTGAGGCTGGAGATCGACGGCCAAAGAGTGGTCCACGAGGAGCGCCTGCTCACGGATTTCGGTAACCGGATACGGGACGTGCGCACCGGCCCGGACGGGCTGATTTACTTGCTATTGGACGAGCACAACGCAGCCGTCTGGCGTTTGGAACCGCTCTAGGCTACGAAGCCGTCGCAACCGTCACCATCCATGCGTTAAGGTCCTCCCCGCCGGCCTGACAACCATAACCGCGCTCCGGCGCATCGATGCCGAACGGGCGAATCCGGGTTCCGCCGATCTTGAGCGAGTCGCCGTCGACCACCCCTGCCTGAGCCGACATGTCGGCGTGAATGGGCCATGCCCAAGCTACAACCGAGAGCACGATGCAGGTTGCAATGAGGATGGGTGCCGGTCGCAATAATCCATGCTGGTCAGGTGGCGACAGTGGTAGTCTCTAGCTCCCGTTCTTGGTCTCTGTACCCGAATTGACTTGATGAGTGAGAGAAGAAAATTCTCTCGTTCACTTACGCAGTAGAGCCGGTTGAGTTTGTAAACAACTCACCTCCCAGACCGCATCTGGGCCATCGTCGTTTACGAAATCGAGTGGTGTGACGCAGATATCCACATTATCCTATTGGATACAAAGACAAATTTTACTAGTTACAAAACCTTCATACGCACAATTCTGGAAGCCGCCCTCGCGAACTGAATAGCGGCGACCTACTTGAGATACCGCGTCCTCAGATGGGTCTTGAAGCCCTCGACATCGAATGATCGGCCCGTTGCCCGCATAAGGATCTCCCGCGGCATGTAGCGCGAGCCGCATTCGTGGACGTTCACTCGCAGCCACGAAAGCAGCGGTTCGAAATCACCCTTCTCGAGGCCCGGCATGACCCCTGCGTCCGCCGCACGGGCAGCCGCGAATAACTGCGCTGCCGCGATGGCCCCCAGCGTATACGTCGGGAAGTATCCGAACCCGCCGCTGAACCAGTGAATGTCCTGCATGCAGCCGTCGCGGTCGTCGTTCGGCTGGACACCAAGGCAGTTCCGCATGCCCTCACGCCAGGCATCCGGAAGATCCGCGACTTTCAGGTCTCCGGCGATCAGGGCGCGTTCGAGATGGAAGCGCATGACGACGTGGACGGGATAGGTGACCTCGTCCGCATCGACCCGGATGAGACCGGGCTGGACCCGCCGATAGACGCGTATGAGGTTGTCGGCCTGCCATTCGATCCCTTCGCCGCCGAACGTCTCACGGACCAGCCCCGCCAGGCAGCGGATAAAGGCATCGCTGCGGCACGCCTGCATTTCGACGATCAAGGATTGGCTTTCGTGCATCGACATCCCGCGCGACGCGCCGACGGGCTGATGACGCCATTTTTCGGGCAAGCCCTTCTCGTAGAGCGCGTGCCCCGTCTCGTGCAGGATCGCCATCAGCCCGCTGGTGAAATCGTGTTCGTTGTAGCGGGTCGTCAGCCGCTGGTCTTCGCGAACGCCACCGGTGAACGGGTGATGGCTGGTGTCGAGGCGACCGTGGCCGAAATCGAAGCCGAGATGGCGCATGAGCTTTTCTCCGAGACGCCGTTGCGCATCGACGGGAAATCGCCCCCGCGGTGGCGCGGCAGAGGGTTCGCCACGCTGCGCCTCGACGACTTCGCCGATGAAACCGTTCAGGAAGTTCGACAATTCGTCGAAAATCGGCTCGACTTCGGCGGCCCTGGAGCCTGGGTCGTGGATGTCCAGCAACGCATCGTAAGGCGTGCAGCGGAGGGGCTCGCTCTTCGCTTCAGCCGATTCGCGCGTGAGCCGGACGACCTGCTCCAGATAGGGCCGTACCGCTGCAAAGTCGTCATTGGCGCGCGCCTCCCGCCAGACGACCTCGCACGTGGAACACGCCTCGCTGAGCGCCCGAACCAGTTCGGCCGGAACGGCATTGGCATGCAGCCAGCGCCGGCGCATCTCGACCAGGTTGGCTCGTTGCCAGTCGTCGAGACCTTCGGCGTCACCTTCCGCCGCGTCGAGCAATTCGGCGAGACCGGCGCCGGTGAGTATCTCATGACAAACGAGCGCCAGCTCCGCCAGCTGGTCGCTGCGGGCATTGGCACCCCCCATCGGCATCATGACGGCCGAATCCCAGTGCAGAACCGCCACGGCACCCCGCAGCACCGAGTGCCGCCGAAAGCGTGTCTCGAGTTCCTCGTAGGCCGTCGTCATCAGTGTTCCTTCGAATGGCGCTTGAGCTCTCTCACCGCAAACGTCAGGTAGATGATCACCAACGCGGCCGCCAGTGTGTACCAGGTGATCGCGTACTCGAGATGGTCGTTGCGCAGCTTGGTTCGCGTCTGCCCCCCGACCGGATATCCGCCAGGAATGGGCGGGGCGTCGGCCTCGACGATGAACGGCGCGACGGTCGAACCCAGTACGTCCGCCATCTGTTCGATATCGACATGGTGCCAGACGCCGGCCGTCGGATCGTTCTCGGGCGTGAACCAGCCGCGACGTTTCGAGTCCGTGCGTACGATGCCAGCGACGTCAACGACTCCCTCGATCTGCCCAGCGCGACGGCGTTGAGGGCTGATCAGCTCGTTCGGCACCCATCCCCGGTTGATCAGGATCACTTGAAATCCCGAGAGAGCCGGGCGAGGTGCAAAGGGTGTCACCACATGAATGCCGGCCCGGCCCTTCGACGTGCGGGACAGCAGATGAAACTCTTGATCATGCAGGTATTCCCCCCGCACCGCGACGCGACGGAAATTCAGATTACCCGCGGACTCGGGCATCTCGTCGAGTGTAGCGACGGCGCGCGCCAGCCGCGCCTCGCGCTCCGCGATCAACGCAGCCTTCCACTTCAGGCGTTCGACCTGCCATGTCCCCAGGCCCGCGAGCAGCACGACTCCGGGCATCGCCACGATTGTCGGCCACAGGAGAAGACGAAGGCGGGACACCCCGGGGCTCAAAGCGCCGGGGGCCGCTCACCGGCCTGAAAATGATGCCGGAGCGCTATCAGGAGCGACTTCAACACGCGCAGCAGGCCGAGCGAGGCGGCCAGGATCAGGGGAATCCAGACCACGAGATGCAGCCAGACGGGCGGCTCGTATCTGATTTCAATCAAGAGCGCGGCGGCAACGATGAGGAATCCGACGATGAGGATGACGAAAACCGCGGGACCGTCTCCTGCGTCATGGTCGCGCAAGTCCAGGCCGCAGTGACCGCAGGCCTCGGCGACGTTCAGATATCCCGAGTAGAGCCTCCCCTCCCCGCAGCCGGGACAGCGGCAGCCGAGTCCGGCGCGGAAGGGGGAAACTCGCCGCCTCACCCCTGAAGTGCTACGGCGTTCCAACTCGCCCACCAGTAGACGAAGGTGAACAGGAACAGCCACACGACGTCGACGAAGTGCCAGTACCAGGCCGCCGCCTCGAAGCCGAAGTGATGATCCGGCTTGAAGTGGCCCTTGTAGGCGCGAATCAGGCAAACCGTCAGGAAGCACGTCCCGATGATGACATGCGCACCGTGGAAGCCAGTCGCCATGAAGAACGTGGAACCGAAGATCCCGCCGTCCATGGTGAACGAAGCATGTACATACTCGTAAGCCTGGACGCCCGTGAACGTGACACCGAGGAGAATGGTAAGCCACAGGCCGAAGATCAGGTTGCGGCGGTCGCCTTCCTTGAGCGCGTGGTGCGCCCAGGTGACGGTGGTTCCCGAGGTCAGGAGGATGATGGTGTTGAGGAACGGCAGCGACCAGGGGTTGAACGGCGTCACGCTGGTCGGCGGCCACTGACCTCCGGTGTATTCGGCCCGGCCGATCATCTCCATGCTGTTCTCGCTGCCGCCGGGGTAAAGCGAGGCATCGAAAAAGGCCCAGAACCAAGCGAGGAAGAACATCACTTCGGAGGCGATGAACAACACCATGCCGTAGCGCAATCCGATCTGGACGACCGGCGTGTGGTCGCCGCGAACCTCACCTTCGTCGACGACGTCCCGCCACCAACCGATCATGGTGTATACGAGGATCGCCGCGCCGATCACGAGCACCCACGGCGTCACATCGTGCATGTAAAAGATCAGGCCGAACGCCGTCACGAGGGCGCCGAAGGCCCCCACCGCGGGCCATGGACTCGGGTCCACGAGGTGGTAGCTATGTCCTCTTGCGTGAGTGTCAGCCATCTTTCCTCTTCACTCCTGAGCGTTTGATTCGCTACTTGCCGGCAATCTATCTCATGCGCCGTCAGTTGACGGTTCCCCGGCCGGTTTCCAGTGCGGACGTCTGCCGAGGCTTCGGCGCCGCGGCATCATCGTCTTCCTCGTCCGTCTCGGCCTCGAAGAACGTGTAGGACAACGTGATCGTCTTCACGTCGGACAGGTTGGGATCGTCCAGGATCGCCGGATCGATGAAGAACGACACCGGCATTTCGGCGCGTTCCCCAGGTGCCAGAGCCTGACGTTCGAAGCAGAAGCAGTCGATTTTGTCGAAATACGGTCCCGCTTTGTGAGGCGTGACGTTGAAGGTCGCGGTTCCGGTGATCGCATGCTCCGCCTCGTTACGCGCCTCATAAAACGCGAGCGTTTCCTCGCCGACCCGCACCACGACCTCGCGCTGCAGCGGGCGGAAGCGCCACGGCAATCCGCCGGACGCATCGGCGTTGAACCGAACGGTCACGAGCCGCTCACCCACGGGACCCGGTGCGGCAATCGCCGTCTGCGTGGTGCCACCGTACCCCGTCACCTGGCAGAACAGTTGGTAGAGCGGCACGGCCGCATAGGCCATGGCCGCCATGCCGGCAACCACACCCGCCAACATCACGGCGGTTCGCCTGTTCCTCCGATTCGGTAGCGCCATCAGCCGCCCGTCTTCAGTTTGACAATTGTGAGAACGTAGAAGAGGACGACCAGACCGACGAGCACGGCACCCAACAGCATGTTTCGGCCACGGCGGCGCTTATGTTCCTGCGATAGCGGCATGTCATCCTGACAAGCCTGTCAAGATGTCGATCACGAGCAAGGCGAAGATCGAGAACAGGTAAATGATCGAAAATCCGAAAAGGTGTTGCGCCGAACTTTCGTCCCGCGCGGTTCGCACCCTGATCGCACCCGCTAGGAACAGTGCGCCCAACGCCGCGGCTCCGGCGGCGTAAACCAGCCCCGCAAATCCGAGCACCGCCGGAATCAAGCTCACCGGCACCAGGATCACGCTGTAAAGAAGGATCTGGCGCCGTGTCTCTTCGAGTCCGGCCACCACCGGCAGCATGGGGACGCCAGCTCGGGCGTATTCCCCCGACCGGTAGAGGGCCAGAGCCCAGAAGTGGGGCGGGGTCCAGACAAAGATGATCGCGAACAAAACCACCGGCTCGACCGACATCTCGCCGGTCACCGCCACCCAGCCGATCAACGGCGGGAATGCTCCGGCCGCGCCGCCGATCACGATGTTCTGAGGCGTCCGGCGCTTGAGCCAGATCGTATAGACGAACACGTAGAAAGCGATAGCCGCGGCAAGGACCGCGGCAGCCGGGATATTGACCGCGAGGCCCATCAACGCCACCGACGCAACTGCCAGTGTCACGCCGAAACCCAGCGCGTCGCCTTTCGCGATCCGTCCCTGCGGAACAGGCCGCGCGCGGGTGCGTTGCATGACAGCGTCAATGTCCGCGTCGTACCACATGTTGATAGCTCCGGACGCACCGGCCCCGATGGCGATGCAGAGCACTGCGATTCCGGCGAGCACAGGATGCAGTGTGCCGGGCGCTACCAGCAGTCCCACCAAGCCCGTGAACACGACGAGCGACATGACTCGAGGCTTCAACAGCGCCACGTAGTCGGAGGCGCCCGAATCGGCGATCTCCGGGCGAACGTATGCGCTGCTGACGGTCATGGTCTGATCAGCCGATCACCCCGCGCCAGCTATCGAACCTGAGGCAACTGGTCATAAGTGTGAAACGGCGGCGGCGACGAATGTGACCATTCGAGTGTCGTGGCACCCTCGCCCCAGGGATTGTCCGCGCACTTCTCTCCGGACGTCAGGGTCCGGAACAGAATGAAGAGGAACAGCAACGCCGCGAATCCCGAGATCCACGCGCCGATGCTCGAAACCATGTTCCAACCCGCAAACGCGTCGGGATAGTCGGGAATACGGCGCGGCATGCCTGCCAGACCGGAGAAGTGCATCGGGAAGAACGTGATGTTCACGCCGATCAGCGTGATCCAGAAATGGATCTTGCCCAGCGTCTCGGGATACTGCCGGCCACACATCTTGCCAATCCAATAGTAGAAGCCGGCGAAGATCGCGAACATCGCGCCCATGGAGAGCACGTAGTGGAAATGAGCCACCACGTAATACGTGTCGTGCAGCACGTAATCGACACCCGCGTTGGCCAGCACGACACCGGTCACGCCACCCACGACGAACAAGAAGATCATTCCAAGCGCCCAGAGCATGGGCGTTTTGAATTCGATAGAGCCGCCCCACATCGTAGCTATCCAACTGAAGATCTTCACGCCCGTGGGCACGGCGATGACCATCGTGGCGGCGACGAAGTAGGCCCGCGTGTCGATGTCCATGCCGACGGTGTACATGTGGTGCGCCCATACGACGAAGCCGATGAAGCCGATGGCGACCATGGCGTAGGCCATTCCGAGGTAGCCGAAGACCGGCTTCCTGGAGAACGTGGAGACGATCTGGCTGACCATGCCGAATCCGGGCAGGATCAGGATGTAAACCTCGGGGTGCCCGAAGAACCAGAACAGGTGCTGGTAAAGCACCGGGTCGCCGCCACCGGCGGCCTCGAAAAAGGCCGTCCCGAAGTTGCGGTCGGTGAGCAGCATGGTGATGGCGCCCGCCAGCACCGGCAGCGACAGCAACAGCAGGAAGGTCGTCACCAGGATCGACCACACGAACAGAGGCATTTTGTGCATCGTCATGCCAGGTGCCCGCATGTTGAAGATCGTGGTGATGAAGTTGATGGCGCCGAGAATCGACGACGCGCCGGCGAGGTGAAGACTGAGGATCGCCATGTCGACCGCCATCCCCGGGTGGCCGGATGTCGATAACGGGGCGTATATCGTCCAGCCCGCACCGACGCCGCCCTCCACGAAGGCCGAACCCACGAGCAGAATCGCGGACGGGACCAACAGCCAGAAACTGATGTTGTTCATGCGCGGGAATGCCATGTCCGGAGCACCGATCATCAGCGGCACGAACCAGTTTCCGAAACCGCCGATCATCGCCGGCATGACGAAGAAGAAGACCATGATCAGGCCGTGCGCCGTCGTCCATACGTTGAACGCATGGGGATCGCCGTCCACCAATTGGAGGCCCGGTTCCGCGAGTTCGGAGCGGATCAATATCGAGAAGATGCCACCGACGACACCGAACACGACGGCAAAGATGATGTACATCGTGCCGATGTCCTTGTGGTTGGTGGAATACAACCACCGGCGCCAACCCGGGGGAGCGTGATGATCGTACCCGCCGTGAGCGTCCGCGTGTCCCGTCTCACTCATCTCTGGAAACTCCTTCCCTAGCCCGAATTACTCGGCGCGCACACCGATGCTTGCCACCCGAGTCGGATCAGGATCCGTATTCCCGGCGAATTCCTTCTTCGCCTTCTCGACCCATGCCGCGAACTCGTCCTTCGACACCGCCTTCACCATGATCGGCATGAACCCGTGGTTGGACCCGCACAATTCGGAGCATTGCCCGTAGTACGTGCCTTCCTTGTCGATGCGGAACCAGGTTTCGTTGAGACGTCCCGGAACCGCGTCCATCTTTACCCCAAACGCGGGCACGGCCCACGCATGGATGACATCGTTGGCGGTCATGAGCAGGCGTATCGTGGTATCGAT
Source organism: Alphaproteobacteria bacterium (assembly GCA_021296255.1). Classification (GTDB taxonomy): domain Bacteria; phylum Pseudomonadota; class Alphaproteobacteria; order UBA2966; family UBA2966; genus UBA2966. Next base: position 41,170 of record JAGWAU010000009.1, read on the forward strand.
CGGCAGGACCACAGCATTGTCCGTGGTCAACAGCCGGAGGTCGCCATCCTTGAGATCGGCGTCGTCCACCAAGATGGCATCGAAGGTCAGATCGTCGTTATCGGGGTATTCATAGGTCCAGAAGAATTGATTGCCCACGACCTTTAGGGTCATGTCCGGGTCCACGGCGCGGTCGGAGTAGTACATCAGCTTGAACGAGGGCACCGCGATCACGACCAGGATGATGATCGGGATTACCGTCCACAGGACCTCGATCGTCGTGTTGTGCGTCGTCCTGCTCGGCGTGGGGTTCGCTTTTGCGTTGAACTTGATGAAGACGTAGATCATCAGGGCCAGCACGAAAACGCTGATCAGAGTGATGACGACCAGCAGGAAATCGTGGAACCCGTCGACACGTTCCATGACGGGCGATGCCGCCGGCTGAAATCCCATCTGCCAAGGGGTGGGCTGCGCCGCGAAAGCAAGTCCACCACTCAATACGGTTATGGCCGACGCCATCACCGTGGACAGCCACTTGAAGATTCTCATAATGAACCACGTCTCCTCGTTGCCGGGGCCCGAGCGTCAATTTCCGCCGCATGGTCGAACGGACACCGACTTGGTTCGCGAAAACCTGGGACAATTACAGGTTCGGGCGGCCGACAATCCAGCCGCTTCCGTAACGCACCGACCTGCCTGACAACCAGCCTGCGAGTTGGCCCGGAGAGTACACCAGAGAGAACGCCGATAACAAGACTGCGAAATCGACATGAATCCCGCAGGATTCAAAGGCTTGAGAGGTATGAATCGCGTCGCAACCGCACTATGTTTCCGAGTCCCCGGCAGAGGATTGCCCTCGCTGCCCAGAATGCCGTAGCCATCAATCGGATGCCAGCACATGACCGAAGCTGCCCACGCAGAACGACTGTTCTTCGATCGCGCAAGTCTCGACAAGAACCGGGTCCAAACCATCGTCGACGACGCCTTGGCGGGTGCGGACGATGGCGAGCTCTTCCTGGAGTATCGCCAATCCGAGAGCTTCAGTTGGGATGACGGCAGATTGAAGGCCGCGAGCTTCGATACAAGTCAGGGATTCGGCCTGCGGATGGTCTCAGACGAATCGACCGGCTACGCGCACGCTTCGGAACTCAGCGAAGACGCCATGAAGCGGGCTGCGAGTTCCGCCGCCGCGGTACGCGCCGGCCATCAGGGTTCCCTGGCAGAAGCTCCCAGCGGCACCAACCAGCGCCTTTACGTCGAAGACGATCCCCTGGCCGCCCTCGACTTCGAAACCAAGGTCAGGCTTCTGTCGGACATCGACAGCTACCTTCGGGACAAAGACGCCCGCGTCCGGCAGGTATCCTGCTCGCTGTCCGCCTCGTGGCAGGCCGTACAGATCATCAGGGCGGGCGGACTTCAGATCGGCGACGTACGGCCGCTCGTCCGGCTCAACGTCTCGACGGTCGTGGGCGAAGGGGGGCGCCAGGAGTCCGGGTCCCGGGGCACGGGGGGGCGGTCCCTTTACGATCGCTATATCGGTCCCGACGTCTGGCGCGCGGTGGCCGACGAATCGCTGCGCCAAGCGCTCGTCAATCTGGAGTCGATTCCCGCGCCGGCAGGCGAGATGCCGGTGGTCCTGGGGCCGGGCTGGCCGGGCATCCTGCTGCACGAAGCTATCGGTCACGGCCTGGAGGGCGATTTCAACCGCAAGAAGACCAGTGCCTTCTCCGATCTGCTCGGCGAACGGGTGGCGTCGCCCGGGGTCACGGTGATCGACGACGGGTCTATCTCAGAGCGCCGTGGATCGCTCACGGTCGACGACGAAGGGACGCCGACGGAAGCCACGGTTCTGATCGAGGACGGCATCCTCAAGGGCTATCTGCAGGACAGACTCAATGCCCGTCTCATGGGGATGCGGCCGACCGGAAACGGCCGTCGGCAGGACTTTGCCCATTCGCCGATGCCGCGGATGACCAACACGTTCATGCTTGGCGGCGACCGTGACCCGGAAGAGATCCTGGCCTCGGTCGATCAGGGGTTGTACGCGGTCTCCTTCGGCGGCGGCCAAGTCGACATCACGAGTGGCAAGTTCGTGTTCACGTGCACCGAGGCCTACCGCATCGAGGACGGGAAGATAGGAGCCCCGGTCAAAGGGGCGACGTTGATCGGCCATGGGCCCGACGTGCTCACCAAGGTGTCGGCCGTCGGCAACGACATGGAGCTGGACCCGGGCGTCGGAGTGTGCGGCAAGAACGGGCAAGGCGTGCCTGTCGGCGTCGGTCAGCCGACGCTTCTCGTGGACAATCTGACGGTCGGCGGGACAGAGGCCGTTTAGGGGAACGCCGAGGTCGGACCACGGGCCCGACTCCAATTCGCTTCAGTAGGCATATTCCTCGAAGGCAGGATCGACATTTCGATCCCATCGTGTCTCGAAGGCTTGGAGAAGTTCCTCGGCGGGGGAGACACCGGACTCCGCAATCGTTCGGAGAGGGTTCAAGAAGTGGTCTTCATTGTCCCCCATGCTGTCACGGATACCTCGGCGGCGGAGGCCTTGACTGCAGATTTCCATCACCTCGAGCGTGATGTCTCTCACGGAACGGCCACGGAATTCCGCTTTCAGCGCCCGGCGCGTGACGTCCGCGTGAAGCGACACCACGTCTTCATGACTCCAGTCCTTGCACAACTCAAACGCTGCGTCCAGGGCCGACGCTTCATAGAGCAAACCGACCCAAAGCGCGGGCAGCGCGCACAACCTGCCCCACGGCCCACCGTCCGCCCCCCGGAGTTCCAGGAAATGTTTCAGCCGGACCTCGGGAAACGCCGTGGACACGTGGTCTTGCCAGTCCTGCAGCGTGGGCCGCTCGCCGGGAAGCTCTTCCAGCTTCCCATCGAGAAAGTCGCGGAACGATCGGCCGGCGACGTCGACGTAACGGTCCCGATGGACGAAATACATCGGGACGTCCAGCATGTAGTCCGTGTAGCGCTCGAACCCCATGCCGTCCTCGAAGGCAAATGGCAGGAATCCCGTACGGTCGGGATCGGTGTCCGTCCACACGTAACCCCGATAGCTCAGGTGACCGTTCGGCTTTCCTTCCTTGAACGGGGAGTTGGCGAACAACGCGGTGGCGATCGGCTGTAGCCTGAGCGCCACCCGCATCTTTTTCACCATGTCGGCTTCGGATGCGTAATCGAGATTTACCTGAACGGTGCAGGTCCGAAACATCATGTCGAGGCCGAGCGAACCACGAGTCGGCATGTATCGGCGCATGATGCCGTACCGTCCCTTCGGCATGAGGGGCATATCCTCATACCTCCATTTCGGGTGGTATCCGAGACCGAGAAATCCCACGTCCAGCTCGGCGCCAATCTGCTTCACCTGGGCCAGGTGCGTGTTCACCTCATGACAGGTTTGATGAAGATTTTCGAGGGGGGCGCCCGAGAGCTCGACCGCGCCGCTTGGCTCGAGCGTTACCGCCTGTCCGTCCAAGGTCAGTGCTATGACGTTCCCGTCCTCGAACACCGGAGCCCAGTTGAACCGTTGCAGACGTTCCAGGATGGCGCGAATTCCGACATCGCCTTCATACGGCAGAGGGCGTAGATCACTTCGGCGGTAGGCGAATTTTTCATGCTCGGTCCCGATTCGCCAGTCGACGGGCCGCGTGCAGCCGCGCTCGAAATAGGAGACGAGGTCGGTCCGATCGTTGATCAACGGCGACTCGGCGTGTGGACCTGCCAAATCGAATTCCTCTAGCCGGATGATTTACCAGGAAGACGGAAAATTTGCGCTCAACTAGCAGTCTCGCCTCTTCACGGCAAGTACCGAATGCGTCATGGCGTATTCGTCCGTCACGGCACGGCCATTCTGGATTGGAGAATTCCGAGCGCGACGGTGGCTGCCGTCTCGCTGCGGAGAAGACGCGGTCCGAGATCGACGCCCAGAACTCCCTCATGGCTGGCAATGAACGTCCGTTCGGCCAGGTCGAAACCACCTTCGGGTCCGATAAGTACCGCCCATGGACCCTGTAGGTCGGATCCGTTCAGTCCGTCGAGCACCTTGGCAATCGGAGGGCTATCACCCGACTCGTCGCACCAGAGGAGCCTGCGGGAAAGATCCAACGATCCCAGAAATCGGTTCAGTGTCACCGGTTCGCCCACGCCCGGGACGGACAATCGGCCGCATTGCTCGGCGGCCTCCTTCGCACTGGACAGGAGCCGGTCGACGTTGGTGCGCGAAACAACGGTCCGCCGGGTCACGACCGGCTGAATGTGTGTGGCACCGAGTTCCGTGGCCTTTTCGGCAAGGGCCGTCATGCGCGCCCGTTTGATCGGCGCGGCTACAATCCAGATATCCGCGTCGGTCGCCTGGGGCCGCAACATGTCTTGCACGATAATCGCGCAACTCCGGTGCCCCATCTTCGTGACCGTGGCCTGCCATTCCCCGTCACGTCCATTAAAGAGAACCAAGGAGTCGCCAATGCCAAGGCGCATCACTGTGCCAGCGTAGTGAGCGGCCGCGGAATCCAGATCAAGCGTTGCGCCGCTGGAGAGGGACGATTCGACGAACAGCCGGACCTTGGCAACCTTCACCATGCCTTCTCTCCATGAACAGGTTCGGACGATTCTTGCCGGGGACCCCGAAGCGCGATAGTGCTAGGCCGATGGGAAGAGATGCCGACGCGCAGATCGCCGACGCCAAGACCGGCAACTGGGTCGATCGCCTTGCCCCAGGCTTCCTGAAGCCGTACCTCAAGCTCGGCCGGTTCGATCGGCCGATCGGATACTGGCTGCTGTTGTGGCCCTGCTGGTGGTCGGTGGCCCTGGCCGCACGCGAACTCCCCGATGGCTGGCGGTTTGCGCTTGCCGGCGGAAACGGGTGGCCCGATCCGGTGTTGCTCGTGCTGTTCTATTTCGGTGCCGTCGCCATGCGAGCAGCCGGCTGTGCGTACAACGATATCGTCGACCGCGATATCGACGGTGCCGTGGAGCGCACTGCACTGCGTCCCCTGCCCAGCGGCCAAATCTCGCCCACGCAAGCCGCATTGTTCGGAATACTGATGGCGCTGATCGGCTTGGCCGTCCTCGCGACCTTCAACGGCGTCGCGATCATGTTGGGTGTCGCCTCGCTCGTGATCGTCGCACTCTACCCGCACATGAAGCGTATGACCCACTACCCACAGGTGGTGCTGGGCCTCGCCTTCAATTGGGGAGCGCTGATGGGCTGGGCCGTGCTGACCGGTAGTCTTCACCCAGCACCGGTCGTGCTGTTCCTCGCGGGCATTGCTTGGACGCTGGGCTATGACACGGTTTACGCGCATCAGGACAAGGAAGATGATCTGCTCGTGGGCGTGAAGTCCATGGCGATCAAGCTGGGATCAACCACGAGACCCTGGCTGGTCATATTTTACGCTGCCTCAATCATCGGAATTCTGGCTGCCGGATGGCTCGTGGACATCGGGGTCCCATTCTACGCCGGCATGTTACTCGTCGCGGCGCAGTTTGCTTGGCAAGTTATCGATATCGACATCGACTCACCCGAAGATTGTCTCGGCAAGTTCCGGTCGAACCATTTGTTGGGAGCATTGGTTTTTCTAGCGATCGCGACGGGCAGCATATTCTGACGATTTTATCACGCGGCACGCCGACCGGTCCGGAGACACCTGACCGGAGAACTCCCGTGCTACCCAAGCCGGGCAAGTCATGTGCCAGCGACATCAAACGGCGTCGCCTGTCGCCCCAAAATCAGGCCGCCGATATACTCCCATGTTCGCCAAACGCCGCGAGCCCGCGATGACATTCGATTCCCTCAGAGATTTCGTTGACGCGTTGGAGCGTACCGGACAACTCGTCCGGATATCGCAGCCTGTCTCGACGGTCCTCGAAATGACCGAAATCCAGACGCGGTTGCTCGCGAATGGCGGCCCAGCGGTGCTCTTTGAAAATCCCGTGGACGAAGCCGGACGACCGTGCGGGATGCCCGTCCTCGTGAATCTGTTCGGAACCGTCGCCCGGGTGGGACGGGGGATAGACCGTGAGCCCGACGCACTCCGGGAACTCGGAGAAACCTTGGCCTTTCTTCGGCAGCCGGAACCGCCGGGCGGATGGCGGGAGGCTCTGACGATGGCGCCCATGCTGAAGACGGCGATGTCGATGAAGCCCAAGACGGTGTCAAAAGGGCCGGTGCAGGACGTGATCCTGACCGGAGACGAAATCGACCTCTCACGGCTTCCGGTCCAGATATGCTGGCCAGGGGAACCGGCCCCCCTCATCACCTGGCCACTCGTGGTGACGAAGGGACCGGGCGACCGAAAGGAGGACGACTTCAATCTCGGCATATACCGCATGCAGGTGACGGGGCGGGACAGCACCTACATGCGCTGGCTCAAGCATCGGGGCGGCGCCCAACAACACGCACGCTGGAAGGACGAACGCGACGAACCTCTTCCCGCGGCGGCCGTGATCGGTGCCGATCCCGGCACGATCATCGCAGCCGTGACGCCGGTCCCTGACACCATGTCGGAGTATCGGTTCGCGGGATTGTTGCGGAACGCCGGCGTCGAACTCGTCGACTGTAGGACCGTACCCCTCAAGGTGCCGGCAACCGCGGAGATCGTCCTCGAAGGTCACGTTTCGCTCGACGAATACGGAGATGAAGGTCCGTACGGGGACCATACCGGCTACTACAACGCGGTCGAGCCGTTTCCCGTGTTCCGGATCTCGGCGATCACCATGCGGAGAGATCCGATCTATCTCTCCACCTTCACGGGTCGTCCGCCGGATGAGCCCAGCATCCTGGGCGAGGCGTTGAACGAGCTTTTCGTTCCCCTGCTCCGGCAGCAGTTCCCGGAAATCGTCGATTTCTGGCTGCCGCCGGAGGCCTGCTCCTACCGCGTGGCGGTGGTCTCCATGAAAAAGGCCTACGCGGGACATGCCAAGCGGGTGATGATGGCCGTCTGGTCCTACCTGAGGCAGTTCACGTACACCAAGTTCGTCATCGTCATCGACGACGATCTCGACGCCCGGAACTGGACCGACGTGATCTGGGCAATCTCAACAAACGTCGATCCGGCGCGCGACGTCACGACGGTGGAAAACACACCCATCGACTATCTCGATTTTGCGTCACCCGAGTCCGGGCTGGGCAGCAAGATGGGGATCGATGCCACCACCAAGATTCCACCCGAAACGAAGCGGGAATGGGGGCGCAAGATCCGCATGTCGGATGACATCATCGACCTGGTAACGGAGAAATGGCCGATACTGGGGTTGCCCGGTGCCGGCAAACCCATCTGGAAGTAATGGTGGTTAACTCGGAAGCCTCGGCGGCGGACCTGCGGAACCCGCCCCCGCGCGGGTTTGGCGCGCAATGCGATCGAGCCCACCCGAGGGTGGCGCGGCAATCGCCGGAACCTATATAACCCTTCTGCAAATGACCGAACCCGCCACGACGTCCACGCCATCCGGAGAATCCGCTGCCGAACTGCTGGACGATCTGATCAGGAAGGCGTTGGTGCTGGGCGCCGACGCCGCGGACGCCCTGCGGGTGGGCGGCGTTTCCCTGGGCGTGTCGCAGCGACTGGGAAAACGGGAAGACCTCGAGAGATCCGAGACCATCGATGTGGGATTCCGCGTCTTCATCGGCAAGCGGCAGGCCATCGTCTCGTCCACGGATACCTCGCCGGCAGCCCTCGCCGAACTCGTCGAACGGGCCGTAGCGATGGCTAGGGTGGTGCCCGAAGATCCTTATTGCGGGTTGGCCGACCCCGATCTCCTCGCGTCGGTGGTGGACGACCTCGATCTGTTCGATGTCCACGAATGCGACGCTGACGAGTTGTACGATCGCGCCGCCGAAGCCGAGGATGCCGCGCGCGCCCATCCCGGCATCACGAATTCGGAGGGCGCGGATGCGAGCTGGAGCGTGAGGACGGTCGACCTTGCCACCAGCCACGGCTTTGCGGGCCGCTACCAAACCTCGAGCTATAGCGTAAGTGCCGCTGTGGTGGCGGGCGAAGGTACGGCGATGGAGCGGGATTACGACTATGCCGTGGCGCGACATCTCGAGGACCTCGAGGACGCGGCCGACGTCGGCCGGCGCGCCGGCGAGCGCACGGTAAAACGGCTCAACCCGAGGAAGGCGGAAACATCGCAAGTCCCGGTGGTTTTCGACCCTCGGGTCAGCGGAGGCATCGTCGGACATTTCTCGGGCGCCTTGACCGGCCCGGCCGTCGCACGTGGCACGAGCTTTCTGAAAGACCGAAAGGGGCGGCAGGTCTTTCCAACGAACGTCACCGTAACCGACGATCCCCACCGCGCGCGTGGCTTGGCGTCGAAGCCGTTCGACGGCGAAGGAGTCTCCAATCAAAGGACGGTTCTCGCGAAGTCAGGCGTCCTCGAAACCTGGATCCTGGACTCGGCGTCGGCCCGGCAATTGGGCCTGAAGACGACGGGACATGCCGGAAGAGGCGCCTCTTCGCCTCCGTCACCATCCACGACCAATCTGTACATGGATGCCGGCGAGCCTACGCCACGGGACCTGGTGGCGGATATTTCCAGCGGGTTCTATGTCACCGAATTGATCGGATTCGGCGTCAACCCGATCACCGGCGACTACAGTCGAGGGGCCGCCGGGTTCTGGATCGAGAATGGGGAGATTTCCCGTCCCGTCAGCGAAGTGACCATCGCAGGCAACCTCAAGGACATGTTCATGAACCTGGTACCTGCCAACGATCTGAAGTTCCGCTATGCCACGAACGCGCCGACGCTTCGCATCGACGGCATGACCGTGGCCGGCGCGTGACGACCCGCGTCGCGCCGGCCTCCTCGGGCGATCTCAGGGGAGACCATAGGCTCCTCGTCCACGCCGTGTGCGAGGCGGGCGAGGTCGCGCGGCGGTATTTCGAGGCGGGCGCAAAATCCTGGCAAAAGAATCCCGGCAATCCCGTAACCGAGGCCGACATCGCGGTCGACTTGCTGCTGCGCGAGCGACTCTGCGCCGATCGCCCTGATTACGGCTGGTTGTCGGAGGAAACCGAGGACGACCTTTCCCGCCTCGAACGTCGTCGCGTCTGGATCGTGGACCCGATAGACGGCACCCGCGCCTTCATGGCCGGGCGAGCGGAATTCACGATCAGCGCCGGGCTCATCGAGGAAGGCCGGCCGATCCTCGGCGCCGTCCTCAATCCGATCACGGGGGAGTTGTTCGAGGCGATGAAGGACGGGGGTGCCCGATGCAACGGCGAACGGCTCGAGACTCCCGATGCCGTGGCCCTGGAAGATGCTCGATTGCTGGCAAGCCGGCGCGCGCTGGAGCGCCGGCAAGGTTTCGGCACTCTGCCCTGCGCTCGATTCAGTTTCATCAACTCGATCGCCTATCGCATGTCACTGGTCGCGCAGAATAGATTCGACGCCACGATCTCGCTCGCCAAGAAATGCGATTGGGACATCGCGGCAGCGGAACTGATCGTCACCGAGTCCGGTGGACAGGCGGCCACGCCCGACGGCTCTCCTCTCCGCTACAATGGCAGATCCACGGAGCACGCAGGCGTCGTCGCCGCCGGTCCGAAACTGTTCCGAGAAATTCTGAGCCGCCTGTAGACCCCGCTGGATGTGACCATTCAATAGGGGCTTATATTCGAAGGTAGGTAACCGTCTGCCCCGATCCCTCGCATAAATGGGGGTGACGCCCGAGGCGTCTTGCCGTTTCTTTGGCCCTGGTCTTGAGCTGTGTTACATTCAACTTTGAAAACAAGGGGTTAGCCATTTGACCAGTGCGCACGCGGAGGGTCCGGTGGGCGATCCGCAACCCATGTCTAGCCACATGCTCGTTGCGCGACTGTATCGCGGCCACATCCGCCGTCATCTCGACAAGCTGGGTTTCGCGGCGGTCTGCATGATCGTCGTCGCTGCGGCGACCGCGGCCAACGCCTGGTTGATGGAGCCCTTCCTCGACAAGGTCTTCCTCGAGCGGAGCGAGACGATGCTTCTGCTGGTGCCGCTCGCCGTTCTCGCAGTCACCCTGATCAAGGGTGTTGCCGGGTATCTGCAGGGCTACATCATGGCGGCCGTGGGCCAGCGCATCGTCGCCGATGTTCAGATCGACCTCTTCGGTCATTTGATGCACGCAGACCTCCACTACTTCCAGCGGACGACATCGGGGAGATTGATCTCCAATTTCCTCAACGACGCCAATCTCCTGAACTACGCGGTGTCCAGGGCCCTTACCGGGATCGCCAAGGACTCGTTGATGCTCGCCTTCTTGGTCGCCCTGATGTTTCACCAGGACTGGCGCCTCGCCACCGTCACCTGCGTTATCTTTCCCGTCGCGATACTGCCGGTTCGGAGTCTTGGCCGGCGGGCGCGCAAAGCCTCGACGCAAACGCAGGAGCGGACCGGCCGGTTCTCGGCGATCCTGACCGAGACGCTGCAGGCGGCGCGGCACGTCAAGGCCTACGGCATGGAGACATACGAATCGGAGCGGGCGCGGGACGCCATCGACGCCCGGCTGCGGGCGATCTACAAGGCCGTGAAGACACGGGCGGCGGCCACGCCGATCATGGAGACACTGGGCGGGATCGCGATCGCCGCGATCATCTACTACGGCGGCAGCCGGGTCATCGCCGGCGAGACGACGCCGGGAACCATCTTCTCCTTCGTCACGGCACTGATCATGGCGTATCAGCCCATGAAGAGCCTCGCCAATCTGAACACGGCGCTTCAGGAAGGGCTCGCCGCAGCGCAGCGGATATTCGCGATGCTGGACGTCGAGCCCGGCATCAAGGAAAGGCCGGACGCCCGGCCGCTACGACTGAACGGCGGCGAAGTCCGTTTCGAGAACGTCACTTTCGTCTACCCCGACGGGCAACCGGCTCTTCTGGACATCGACCTCACGGTGCCGCCGGGTCGCCGCGTGGCGCTCGTTGGCGCCTCCGGTGCCGGCAAGTCGACACTCCTGAATCTGATCCCCCGCTTTTATGACCCCACGTCGGGCCGGGTGCTGATCGATGACCAGGACATCCGGGAGGTCAGTCTGGGATCGGTCCGTGCCAGCATCGGGCTGGTCAGCCAGGAGGCAACCCTCTTCGACGACACGGTTCGTGCCAACATCGCCTACGGGCGTCCCGGAGCCGGCTCGGCAGACATCGAAGCGGCGGCCCGCGCCGCGGCGGCCGACGTGTTCATTCGCGCGATCGAGGGGGGGTATGACGGAGCGGTCGGTGAATCGGGGACCCGGCTTTCGGGAGGCCAGCGTCAGCGCATCGCCATCGCCCGGGCCATGCTCAAGGACGCCCCGATCCTGTTGTTGGACGAAGCCACGTCGGCGCTGGACTTGGAGTCGGAACGGCAGGTGCAAGACGCGCTCATGACGCTAATGGAGGGCCGGACCACCTTGATCGTCGCCCACCGACTGTCGACGATCATCGATGCGGATATCATTCACGTCATTGATCAGGGCCGTATCGTCGAATCGGGATCCCACGCGGAACTGATGGCCCGGGCGGGCGTTTACGCGAGGCTCTATCGGTCGCAATCGAAAGCCTCGGACGAAGCCCCGGCCCTGCAAGCGCGCGCGTGATCTCGCAACGGTCAGCCGGGCCACGTCGCCCGAGTGTGTGAAGTGTATAAACGCATCCTGCATATGCCACCGATCCGAGCCATCTTGTGCTGGCTCGGCGCCGCCTATATCAGGCTGGTCTATGCGACCAGCCGGTGGGAAACGCGGAACGCCGAGGCCGTAAACGCGCTTTGGGACGCGGACTCGCCATTCATTCTGGCGTTCTGGCACGGGCGGCTGTTTATGATGCCGACCGTCTGGCGCAGAGGCGTGCCGATCCGCATGCTGATTTCGCGACATCGGGACGGCGAGCTGATCGCCCGTACCGTGCGCCACTTCGGGATCGACACCATCCGGGGCTCCACGTCTCGGGGAGGCGGAGGCGCCTTGCGCGAAGTCGTGCGCACGTTGAAATCCGGTAAGTGGATCGGATTTACGCCAGACGGACCCCGCGGCCCGCGTATGCAAGTGAGTGACGGCATCATCTCCGTCGCCAGGCTGGCGGGGGTGCCGATCGTTCCAAGCGCTTGCGCGGTGTCCCACCGCAAAGTGCTCTCCTCCTGGGATCGATTCTCGATTCCTTTCCCATTCTCACGAGGCATACACATATGGGGTGAGCCCCTTTCCGTCCCGGATGATGCGGACGAGGAAACGCTCGAGGCTTCCCGGCGGTCGCTGGAACGGTCTCTCAACGAGATTACGGCGGCGGCAGACCGGTACTGTGGCGTGGACGTGATCACGCCGGCGCCCATCGCGGCTCCCGCCCGCTCGAACGCTGACACCTGATGCGGGCTGCCTATCGAGGTCTGGCTTATCTGGCGACGCCAGTCTTGCGCCTGCTTCTCAAACGCCGCACGGCGAACGGCAAGGAGGACCCAGATCGTGTCCGAGAACGCACCGGCATCGCGAGCATGGGGCGCCCCGACGGATCTCTCCTGTGGATTCACGGCGCAAGTGTCGGAGAACTCACGGCCGCGCTACCCCTCGTCCAGGAGCTGATGAATCAGCACCTCGCTGACGCTATGCTCGTCACGACGGGCACCGTGACGTCTGCCCGTCTCGCCAAGGAGCGCCTGCCGCCGTCGGCCATTCATCAGTTCATCCCCCTGGATCATCCAGGCTGGGTACACGGTTTTTATGATCACTGGCGCCCGAATCTTGCCCTGTGGCTGGAAAGCGAATTCTGGCCGAACCTTCTATCGGAAGCACGGCGCCGTGAGATCAAGGTGATATTGCTGAACGCCCGTATCACGGAGCGAAGCCTTCGAAGGTGGCGGCTTCTTCCAGGTCTGAGCCGATCGGTGATGGCCGCTTTCGACCTCTGCTTTGCGGCCGATGACGAACAGGCGGATCGCCTCAAGCTGCTTGGCGCATCGAACGTGCGCGTGATCGGCAATCTGAAAGACGCGTCGCCACCTCTGCCCCTCGACGAACGGGAACAACGGGCGCTGCGCGCTGAGGTCAACGGCCGCAAGGTGTGGCTGGCCGCCAGCACACATCCTGGCGAGGAAGAGGCCGCGGCCCACGTACACGAAGAACTCCGCGAAGAGGTCCCCGGTCTGTTGACGATCATCACACCCCGCCATCCGGAACGAGGGGGCGGAATCGTCCAGGAACTCAACGCCCGGGGGCTTGTCTGCGCGCGCAGGTCATTAGCAGAAACCGTTTCCGACGACACCGATGTCTACATCGTGGATACGCTCGGTGAGCTGGGTCTCATGTATCGTCTGGTTCCGGTGACGTTCATTGGCGGCTCCCTCGTTCCCCACGGAGGTCACAACCTGGCGGAAGCCGCCCGCCTCGATTGTGCCATCGTTTGTGGACCGCATCTCCATAATTTCGAGGGTATTTCTCGACGCCTCGCCGAGGCCGCGGCCTTGACGACCGTGAACGATCCCGAAAGTCTGGCTACCGAAGTCGGGATGCTGCTGCGGGACCACGAAATGACGGAAAAGCGCGCCGCTGCCGCCAAACGCGTTACACGAGAAGACGCCGGCGCCGGGGAGCGTATCTTGGCGGACATCGTGGAGACGATTCGACGCGCCTTGTCGCAAGGCTCGGACAAGGCCGGTAATCGATGACCATCGGGGATGGATCGAACGGTGAAGTCGCCTGAGTTCTGGGAGCGCACGGATTCAATCCTGCCGACGATTCTGGCACCTTTGGGCGGCGTCTACGACGCCTGCGCGCGAGCGCGGACCGCCCTGACGTCGCCCCAGAGCGCGCCGGTCCCCGTAGTCTGCGTCGGAAACGCCGTGGTCGGCGGCGCCGGCAAGACGCCCTGTGCGATGGCGCTACTCTCGCGTCTGCGCGCTGCGGGCATCGACGCACAAGCGATCAGCCGCGGATACGGCGGGCGCACTACGGGACCGCACCGGGTCGATGCGGGATCCCAGTCGGCGGAGGAGGTGGGGGATGAGCCCCTTCTTCTGGCACGGGTAGCACCTACCTGGGTGGCCCGCGACAAGGCCGCGGCTGCCCGGGCCGCGGCGGATGACGGTGCGCGGGTGGTCGTGCTCGATGACGGGCTGCAAAATCCAGCCCTGAAGAAGGATCTATCGGTCCTCGTCATCGACTCGTCCGTCGGGATTGGAAACGGCCGCGTCATTCCGGCGGGTCCGCTGCGCGAGCCGCTGACACGGGCCCTCGATCGGGTTCACGCAGCCATCGTCCTCGACGGCACCGGTGCGGGGCAAACCGGCGGCTGGCCCGAGATGATAGGCCGACTTCATGAAAAGATGCCCGTCCACTGCGCGAGACTTGTCCCCACCGCGACCGCCTTGTCGTTGCTGGAACGTCCGGTTCTCGCCTTCGCGGGTCTTGGACACCCGGCAAAGTTCTTTTCCTTGCTTCATGGTATGGGCTGCGACCTCGTGGGTACGATTGCATTCCCCGATCATCACCGATACACCCCCGAGGACATCATGGGGGTCGTCGAGGCTGCGGCTGCCGGTCGGGCGAGGCCGGTCACCACGGCGAAGGACGCCGTGCGGTTGCCGGAGGATGCCCGGGTGATGGTCGACGTCATCGAGGTCATCGTCGAATTCCAGGACGAGTCCGGTATCGACAGGCTCTTGCAACCCGTCGTGCAGGCAGCGGCCGACCAAACCGGAACACCCGGAACGTGTCTTTCCTGACCGCAGAGGAAATGCGCCGCTGGTCGCGGACCTTCCGCCTGTTACGCAATCTGACGGAGTTCCTGGCGGTGCTGCTGGCGCTCGTGGCCTTCCGCATCCTGCCGACCGATATGGCGTCCGCTCTGGGAGGCAGGATCGGACGAAGCATCGGGCCGCTACTCCCGGTCTCGAGACGCGCGCGACGGAACCTGACCAGGGCGTTTCCCGACAAGTCATCGGGAGAGATCGAAGCGATCGTTCTGGGCATGTGGGAGAACTTCGGCCGCACCGCCGCCGAGTATCCGCACCTTCGGAGGCTCCGATGCTACGACAATCCGGCGCGGGTCGAGATCAGAGGCGCGGAGATCCTGGATCGGGTGCGGGACTCCGGCGAACCGCACATCTTCTTCTCAGGACACTTCGCCAATCTCGAGCTCGAAGGAACGGCCGTTACCGGGCGTGGCATGCCGCTTACGATCGTCTATCGGGCCGCGAACAACCCGTTCGTCGACTACACGCTCCTGATGATAAGAAAGCACGGAATCGGTGCCGAATTCGTCCCCAAGGGCAAAAGAGGGGCTCGGGAATTGATCTCGGCGATTGGCGAAGGCCGCCACGTGGGGCTGCTCGTCGATCAAAAGATGAACGACGGGCTTCCTGTTCCTTTTTTCGGGCGCGAAGCCATGACGGCACCGGCTCTCGCCCAACTCGCCCTGAAGTCAGATCGGCCAATCGTTCCCTTGCAGATCGAGCGCCTGCGGGGAGCGACGTTTCGGATCACCATTCATCCGCCGTTGACCGTTTACAGGATCGGTGATCGGGAGACCGATGTGTTCAACCTGATGGTCCGGGTCAACGAGACTCTCGAAACCTGGATTCGACACCGTCCCGAGCAGTGGTTCTGGTTGCACGATCGGTGGAGCGACTGAAAATCTCCGGCGGCGCTTACGACTACCGCTTCGGCATCTCGGGAACGAGGAGCGCCGGATCCAACCGCACTTCGAACCAGTTGACGCGCCAATCGAGATGCGGCCCCGTGACCCGCCCGGTGGCGCCTACGGTGCCGACGACGTCGCCCTGTCGCACCGGCTGGCCCACGCCAACATCGATGGAACCGAGGTGCGACAAGACGGTCGTCACTCCAAAGCCGTGATCGATCATCACCGTGCCCCCGGTGAAGTACAGGTCCGCCTCGGCCAGGGCGACGATACCGTCGGCCGGGCTGTGGACGGGTGTCCCGGTACCGGCGGCGATGTCGATCCCGTAGTGGGGGCGTCGCGGCTCTCCATTGAGCATCCGGCTGCTGCCGTAAACCCCCGTAATGGTGCCGATAACAGGCCAGATGAAGCCCGTCCGATAGTAGGATTGATCGGTATCCAGTCGCCTGGCGGCAGCGATCCGGGAATTCTCTTGTCGAATGCGCGTCAGGGCTTTCGCGCTCGGGGTCACCATGCGATCGGGCAGGCCATTGATCCGCTGGGTTTCGTATCGCCGTGTTCGCACCTGGAGCGGCATCGCCTCCCGCGATCCGTCCAGATAGCGGATATGGAGAGTTGCCTGCGAGGGCGCGTCGCGGCCAAACCCAAAGACGAAACCGCCGTCGTCGGCTACCCGCACCGGTCGTTCATTCAGGCGTATCCCCGTTCCAGGGGGCGCCGATCCAAGGGCGAGACCGCCCTGGATCAGGTTCCCATCGAGCCTGATGCCATTGGCATAGGCGGCGCCGACGCAGACCGACAGGATCAGCGCAAGCGCGAGTCGGACTATGATCCAGCCTCCCGGCCGGATGCCGCATCCCCAGTCGGTGATTCCGGGCCTCCGGCTTCCGCGGCCCGTCGGGTGGCGGCCCGCGCGTTCAGGTACGCTTCCTGGCGCTCGAAGCTCCAATAACGCAGATCCTCAAGCGGAATTCGCTCACCGGTCACGGCGCAGCGTACATAGGTGCCCGGCATGACGATCTCGAAGTCGCCGGAGCGATAGCGCAGTATCGCCTCAGAATCCGATCTCAACACGCTCGTCTCTTCTCCTACAGAAGACGTCCCTGTTTGTCGTCCAAGCCAGACTTCGCCGTCGGCCTGCCGTGTCCGGAAGTCCCGCCGGAACCGGTCGCTCCGTCCGCCCTGGCTCCCACATGGCCGTCCACGAACTCGATGTCAAGCACCATGCCCGGCATCACCGCCGCCACACGGGAGAGAACCGTGTCGTCGCTCCGGACCACGGCGTACCCCCGATCGAGGACGTTATGGTAGCCGAGGCTGTCCAACAGCCGGCCGAGGGAGTCCCAACGGGTCCGCCGGTCCGCGACATGTCGGGACGCCTCGCGCGCCAATTCCCTGGTCAGGCGATCCAGGTTGGATCGGGCCTCCGCGGCCAGCCGTTTCACGTGGCGTGCGTCAAGGCGGCGGCGGGCCTCCATCAGCGACTGGCGCACGTCTTCGCGACGCTGACGCCAACCCCGCGTCAGACGTTCCACGGAGTCATCGAAGCGCTGGACGGCGAACTGCAGAACGTCCTTCGGACTTCGCAGACCCCGGTGCAGCCCTTCCAGATACACCCGATGTTCCCGGAACATCCGATGGACGGCACGGCGGAGGCGTGCCTGCCGATCCTGGACGGAGTCCAGCAACTCCGCGCGCACGGGCACCGCCATCTCGGCCGCTGCCGTCGGCGTCGGCGCGCGCACGTCCGAGGCAAAATCGATCAGCGTGGTGTCGGTTTCGTGGCCGACGGCCGAGATCAGGGGAATGCCGCTGTCCGCCGTGGCCCGGACCACGATTTCCTCGTTGAAGGCCCATAGATCTTCGATGCTGCCGCCGCCGCGCGCCACGATCAAAACATCGGGCCGTGGGAGGGGACCATCCTCCGGCGTGTCGTTGAAACCGCGGATCGCCGCCGCGACCTGTTCCGCCGCGCCCTCGCCCTGGACCAGGACGGGCCACACCAAAACGTGTCGCGGAAAGCGGTCCCGAAGGCGATGGAGAATATCCCGGATGACGGCACCCGAAGGTGACGTGACCACGCCGATGACATCGGGCAGGAACGGCAGGGGACGCTTGCGGTCGCCGTCGAACAGCCCTTCCGCCGTGAGCTTTTTGCGCCGTTCCTCGAGCAGCTTGAGAAGCGCGCCTTCGCCGGCAAGCTCGATGCTGTCGATGACGATCTGATACTTCGACCGCGCCGCGTAGGTCGTGACTCGGCCGGTCGCGACGATCTCGAGACCGTCCTCGGGCTCGATCGACAGCGATCGAGCCGTACCCCGCCAGCATACTGCGTCTATGACCGCATTCTGGTCCTTGAGATTCATGTAGAGATGGCCGGACGCCGCGCGCTTGAAGCCCGACACCTCGCCACGCACGCGCACCCGGTCGAAGGTGTCTTCCACCGTTCGCTTCAGCGCGGCGGAGACCTCGCTGACCGTGTATTCGGGGATGTTGTGGAGACTTGTCTGTTCGCTCATCGACGGGATTTCAGTCCGGAACGGATGCAATGCACGGGATCACCGGCCACGCGTTGTCTTCCATGATCCCTATGATACAAGGAGTGGCAACGGCGCGGAACGCCGTGCCTGGAGCGTATCCTCTTGGGAACCCGCGCGCGGAGATTCATGGATTGAATGTACTCGTCGTCGGTTCGGGCGGTCGCGAGCACGCGCTGTGCTGGTGTATCGGTGCGTCGCCCCTGGTCGATACGCTTTATTGCGCCCCCGGAAACGGGGGAATCGGGGAGATCGCGAACCGGATCGATATCGGGCCGACCGACATCGACGGCCTGCTCGGGTTCTGCCGGAGCGAAACGGTCGACTATGTGATCGTCGGTCCCGAGCAGCCCCTCGTCGACGGGCTGGTCGACCGGCTGACCGAGGCCGGCATCAAAGCATTCGGACCCCGCGCGAGCGCCTCGGCCATCGAGGGTTCCAAGGGATTCACCAAGGACCTGTGCGCCAAGTACGGCATCCCGACCGCCGTCTTCGGGCGATTTTCGGAAGCCGAGCCCGCCAAGGCTTACATCGCGGCGAACGACGCCCCGATCGTGGTCAAGGCGGACGGACTGGCCGCGGGCAAAGGCGTCACGGTGGCACGGTCGGAAGCAGAGGCGATGGCCGCGGTGGACGAGGCCCTCGGGGGGCGCTTCGACGGCGCCGGGCATGAAATCGTCATCGAGGAATTTCTCGATGGCGAGGAGGCGAGCTTCTTCGCGCTTGTCGACGGCAGGTCCGCCCTGCCCTTGGCCTCGGCGCAAGATCACAAGGCGGTGGGCGACGGCGATACCGGTCCCAACACGGGCGGCATGGGTGCCTACTCCCCCGCGCCCGTCGTGACGCCGGAGATGCACGACAAGATCATGACGCGCATCATCGAACCGACCGTGTCCGCCATGGCCGCGGAAGGCCGCCCCTACACGGGATTGCTCTACGCGGGCGTCATGATCGTGGACGGCGAGCCCCTGCTCCTCGAATACAACGCCCGCTTCGGCGACCCGGAATGCCAGGTGCTGATGCCGCGCCTCAAGTCCGATCTGTTCCCCGCGCTGCTGGCCGCGACGGACGGGGTGCTCGACCAGGTCGACCTGCGATGGCGGGACGACGTCGCCCTCACCGTCGTTCTGGCGACGCAGGGATATCCGGGTGATTACGAGAAGGGAAGCGAGATCCGGAACGTGAAGTCGGCCGAGGAACTGCCTGACGTCACGATTTTCCATGCCGGCACCGAAACACGGAACGGGGCCCTGGTCGCGACGGGCGGGCGGGTCCTCAACGTAACGGCGCTGGGCAAGAGCGTCGCGGAGGCACAGGCTCGCGCATACGAAGCGGTCGACGTGATCGACTGGCCGCAAGGGTTCTGCCGGCGCGATATCGGGTGGCGCGCGATGACCCGCGGGGTCTAGACCCCGATGCCGACGCGAACGGAGCTCTTTTCGGGTACGGAGAACGTACGGGACGGCTACGAATTCGACGTCGCCGGCCTCGAGCGCTTCATGGCGGAGAACGTCGCCGGGTTCGCGGGACCGGTATCGGTCCGTCAATTCAAGGGCGGTCAATCCAATCCGACGTACCGGATCGACACGAGCGCCGGCTCCTACACCTTGAGACGCAAGCCTCCGGGGAAACTCCTGCCCTCCGCCCACGCAGTGGATCGGGAGTACACGGTGATTTCCGCTTTGCATGGGACGGGCGTGCCCGTTCCCGAGACCTACGCTCTCTGCGAGGACGAGGCCGTGATCGGCACGCCGTTCTACGTCATGGAGTTCGTCGAGGGGCGCGTCTTTTGGGAGCCCCGGCTGCCGGGCATGGAACCCGCCGAGCGCGGCGCCGTCTACGACGCCATGAACGCGGTGATCGCGCGGCTTCACGCCGTGGACTTCGAGGACGTGGGGCTTTCGGAATTCGGCCGTCCCGGCGGCTTCGTCGGGCGTCAGATCCGGCGCTGGTCGCGACAGTACCTGGAAAGCGGGGAAGAACCGATCGAGGAACTGAACCGTCTTTGCGAGTGGCTGCCCGAAAACCTTCCCGATCGCGACGAGACGACCGTCGTGCACGGCGACTACCGCATCGACAACATGATCTTCCACGCCACGGAGCCCCGGGTGGTGGCGGTGCTCGATTGGGAACTCTCGACTCTCGGCGACCCGATCGGCGACTTCGCCTACCACGTCATGCAGTGGCGCCTGCCCCAGCACGTCTTCCGCGGATTGCGCGGGATCGACTTTGACGCGCTCGGGATACCCACGGAAGAGCGGTATGTCGCCGCATATTGTGAACGGACGGGACGCGACGAGATCCCGCATTGGGACTACTACATGGCGTACTGCATGTTCCGGCTGTCGGCGATCCTGCACGGCATCCTGGTGCGTGTGCGCCGTAGAACGGCTGCCAGCGCGCACGGCGCCGAAATGGGCGGCCTGGCCCGTCCTATCGCCGAGCTTGCCTGGGAGCAGGTCGAGACGATCGAAGGCCGCGGGCGGGAGATTTAACTGCCTGTATCGGTGGTTCCCGTCGCTCCCGGCGACGGACCTCCGGATCCGTCCGCGATTGACTTTCGTTCCCCCACGAGGAACTGCATTCGAAACGTTGTTCTACATTGTGGGACAAAGCGAGACTAAGCGGGACTAAGCGAGACGACGGGTGATTCGGACAAGGTTGAACCCCGAGCCGTCACGCGCCTTGCGGTCTTGCCAGCCATAGCTTCAAATAAGAACGAAACAGGAACATTACACGCTCTTCGGCATCGCTATAAACCCCTTTCTCCGACCGCACCGACTACCCATGTCTCCGGTCAGAACCGTTACCCATGTTCCCGGTTGCTCAGGGTGGGGGGTGTTTGAATGGGGGGTGCCCGGTCGAACTTGAAATGCGGGCTAGTTGTATTGCCGCAGTTCGAGGCGGGCGACCTGGTCGGTGTGCACCTCGTCGGGACCGTCGGCAAGCCGCAGGGTCCGCGCCCAGGAGTAGGACCACGCCATGTGGAAGTCGTCCGACACCCCGCCGCCGCCGTGGATTTGAATGGCGCGGTCGATCACCCGGCAGGCCATCTGTGGCGCCACCACCTTGATCATGCCGATGTCCTTGCGGGCTTCCTTGGAACCGACGGTATCCATGCGCCACGCCGCGTGAAGCGTGAGCAGACGGGCCTGGTCGATCTCCATGCGCGATTGCGCGATCTGCTGCTTGACCACGCCCTGCTCGGCGATCGGCTTGCCGAACGCGACCCGCTCGCGGGCGCGGCGGCAGGCGGCCTCGAGCGCCCGCTCGGCTTGGCCGATGGTTCGCATGCAATGGTGGATGCGGCCCGGGCCCAGGCGGCCCTGCGCTATCTCGAACCCGCGGCCTTCGCCGAGCAGCATGTTCGACGCGGGAACCCGAACGTCGGTGAGCCGGACCTCGCAATGACCGTGCGGCGCGTCGTCGTAGCCGAATACGCTCAACGGACGGACGACTTCGACGCCCGGCGTGTTCATGGGCACGATGATGATGGCGTGTTGCTTGTGACGTTCGGCGTCCAGGTTCGACTTGCCCATGACCAGCAGCAACTTGCAGCGCGGATCGCCGACCCCGCTGATCCACCACTTGTGGCCGTTGATCACGTAGTCGTCTCCGTCGCGGAGGATGGTGGTCTGGAGATTCGTCGGATCGGACGACGCGACGGCCGGCTCGGTCATGGCGATGGCCGAGCGGATCTCGCCTTCGAGCAGGGGGATCGCCCATTCCCGCTTCTGCTCTTCCGTGCCGAACCGCAGCAGGGTTTCCATGTTCCCGGTGTCGGGCGCGGAGCAGTTGAAAGCTTCGGGCGCAATGTGGGAGCGGCCCATGACTTCGCACAGCGGCGCATACTCGAGGATCGTCAGCTCGGTGCCGTAGCCTTCATAGGCGATGTCCGCAGGCAGCCAAAGGTTCCAAAGTCCTTCCGCGCGGGCCTTGTCCTTGATCTCCTCGATGATGGGAGCCGGTTCCCAACGGTCTCCCTTCGCCACCTGCTCGTGGAAAACGCTTTCGTTGGGATAGATGTGCGCTTCCATGAAGGTGAGAAGACGCTCCTTGATCTCCCGGGTCCGCGGAGAGAGTTCGAAATCCATGTGTCCCGCCCGTCGTCGAGTGTGAGGAATAGGTGCCGGAAGTATGCCCCGGCGTATCCGCCGAATTTAGCGTCTGTCCCGGAAAAAGTCGCGCAGCAGCTCCGCGGCGCGCGACTCGTTCATGCCGCCGTAGACTTCCGGAACGTGATGGCAGGTCCGCTGGGCGAAGATCCGCGGACCGTGCTCGACGCCACCGCCCTTTTCGTCCGGCGTCCCGAAGTAGAGCCGGCGGATCCGGGCGAAAGAGATGGCCTGGGCACACATGGGGCATGGCTCCAGCGTAACATACATATCCAACCCCTCGAGACGTTCGCTGCCGACGGCGCGACAGGCCTCCCGAACGGCCAGCAGCTCGGCGTGGGCGGTGGGGTCCCGGCGTTCGATGACCCGGTTGCCGTCCGCCGCGATCACTCGCCGTTCAACCGGATCGACGATAACGGCGCCGACCGGGACTTCCCGGCGCGCCGCGGCGCGTTCCGCTTCGCTCAAGGCGAGAAGCATGAATCCGGCTTGACCTTCCGACACGATTCGAACCCAGGTGCAATGCCCGTACGCGCGATGCAGTCCGACGCGACGGTGAACGAGACCTGGAATATCACATTGTCGCCGGACGCTCCCCCGCATAAATTCGCTAGATGGCGGCACCGACGATCGGCCTCACGCTCGATTCCGAAGAGGCAGGCGGCTATTCAAACCAGCCATGGTATGCCGTTCGCCAGAACTACTGCGCCAGCGTAGACCGCGCGGGTGGATTGCCCATGCTCTTGCCGCACGCGACCGGGCGGGCGTCCGCATACCTCGACGCCATCGACGGACTGATCGTCACCGGCGGCCACTTCGACGTCGATCCCGCCCTGTTCGGTGCCGAGGACCGGCACGACACCGTCAAACTCAAGGCAGCGCGCACCGATTTCGAATTCGCTATCACCCGTGGCGCGCTCGAGCGCGACATGCCTCCTGCACGTGGTCCTCGGAGGTACGCTGATCCAGCACATCCCCGACGAGGTCCCGGGTGCCTTGGCTCATGAACAGCCCAATCCGCGGACCGAACCCGGCCATACGGTCCGTATCGAGCCGGGGACGTTGTTGCACGGCATCGTCGAGTCCGATGAGCTGGACGTGAACAGCGCGCACCATCAGGCGGCCAAGGACGCGCCCGCCGGAGTCGTGGTCAACGCGGTCGCACCCGACGGCGTGATCGAAGGGATCGAGGCGCCCGACCACGGGTTCTGCCTGGGCGTGCAGTGGCATCCGGAGTACGACGTCAACCCCGGAGACGGCAGGATCTTCAAAGCCTTCGTCGCGGCTTGCGGCGGTTGAACATGGGCGCGCCGGTCAGGGAACGCGTCGCCAAACGGTTATCGATGGCCGGGGTCTGTTCCCGGCGCGAAGCCGAAAGATGGATCTCCGACGGCCGGGTCGCGGTTGACAGCGTGGTCCTCAAGTCGCCTGCCGTGCTCGTCACGCGCGAGAACGCGATCACCGTCGACGGCAAGCCGCTTCCCGACGATCCGCCCCCGCGCGTTTGGCGCCTGCACAAGCGCAGAGGACTGATCACGACGCATCGCGATCCACAGGGCCGGCCGACGGTGTTCGACTCCTTGTCCGGGAACCTGCCGCGGGTGGTGTCCGTCGGGCGCCTCGACATGAACAGCGAAGGGCTCTTGCTGCTCACGACCCACGGCCCCTTGGCCAGACGGCTGGAGCTGCCTTCGACCGGCTGGATCCGTCGCTATCGCGTGCGCGTGTTCGGACGCCCCGAGGCCCGGCAGCTCTCCGCGCTCGCCGACGGCGTGACCGTGGACGGCGTGCGTTACGGTCCCGTCGTCGCGAAGCTCGACCATGCCCGGGGGGCGAATGCGTGGCTTACGGTCGCCTTGAAGGAAGGCAAGAACCGTGAAGTGCGCCGCCTGATGGAGCATCTCGATCTCGTCGTCAGCCGGCTGATCCGGACCGCCTTCGGCCCCTTTCAGCTCGGCCGCCTCCCGCCCGGCGACGTCCGTGAAGTTCCCGGCAAGGTGATCAGGGAGCAACTGGGCGGCCTGATCGAAACCCATCCGTAACGGAGAACGCGGGTGCGCATCGTCGGCGGCATGTTCCGGGGAAGACGGCTGGCGACGCCGCGGGGGCGGTCGATCCGGCCGACGTCGGACCGGGTTCGCGAAGCGTTGTTCGACGTTCTCCAGCACGGCCTGCAATCAATCCGACGGGGATCATGGCCGAAGGATGCCCACGTACTCGACGTCTTCGCGGGAACGGGCGCGCTCGGACTGGAAGCCCTGTCGCGCGGCGCCAGCCACGTCACGTTCATCGAAAAGGATTCCGCGGCCTGCCTCGTGATCGAACGCAACGCCAGAACGCTGCGGGCCACGGAGCAAGTGACCCTCCTGCGGCGCAACGCGCTGCGCCCCGCGGCACCGCCTTCGGGCGCGCCCGTCGCCGACATCCTTCTCATGGATCCTCCGTATCGCTCGGACTTGGCGGCACCCGCCCTGAAAGCGCTGCGTGCCCGCGGATGGATCGCGCGAGACGGCGTTTCCGTTGTCGAAATGGCGGCGGATGAGTCGCTCGAGCCGCCCCGCGGTTTCGCGCTCGCCGACGAGCGCCGCTACGGCGATACCGTTCTCTCGTTTCTGAGATGCGAAGGGTCGGACAACGCGGCCGTCTAGAGAGGCTCCGGTCGAACCGGAGCCTCTCTAGCGACGTCCGAACAGCCGCTCGATATCGGAGAGCTTGAGCTCGATGTAGGTCGGGCGGCCGTGATTGCACTGGCCGGAATGGGGGGTCACCTCCATCTCGCGAAGCAAGGCGTTCATCTCCTCCGCCGAAAGCTGCCTGCCCGCCCGCACGCTCCCGTGGCAGGCCATGGTGCTGCATACGTCCGCGAGGCGTTCGCGAAGGGCCAGTGCGTCTCCGAGATCGCGAAGACCGTCGACGAGGTCCTTCACCAGGGATGCCGCGTTCACCTCGCCGAGAACCGCCGGAGTCTCGCGAACCACCACCGCGTCGGAACCGAACGGCTCGACCGACAGCCCGAGCTCGGAAATCTCGTCGGCGCGCGACCGCAACCGCGCAACGTCATCCTCGGGCAACTCAACGACTTCGGGCAGAAGCAGCATCTGACGGGCGACTCCGGCATTCGAGAGTTCCTTCTTGATACGCTCGTACACCAGCCGTTCGTGCGCGGCATGCTGGTCCACGATGACGATGCCGTCTTCGGTTTGCGAAAGGATATACGTCGCGTGCACTTGGCCGCGCGCGGTACCCAAAGGATAGGCGTGCGGGGACCCGTCATCGCCCACCACTTCGCCGGCGCCGGGCGGCGCAGAAGGCGCAAAGGCGGCGCCGGCGCCGGTCTCCAGCGGACGCTGGAACGCGCTGGCGGACTCCGCGAATCCCGTTCCGTGACGCGGATCGTGACGGAGGTAGGGTGCCATGAACGGCCTGTCCTGCGGCGCCCCCGACCCGACCCGGGCGGCGCCCAGCGCCGCCTGTCCCACCGTGGTCGACGCCCGGTGTCCCGCTTCGGCGAGACCGTGCCTGAGGGCGGAGACGATCAGGCCCCGGATCAGTCCCGAATCGCGGAACCGAACCTCCGCCTTCGTGGGATGCACGTTGACGTCGACGTCGCGCGCCGGCAGCTCGAGGAACAGCGCCACGACGGGATGGCGGTCGCGGGCGAGCAGATCCTGATAGGCGGCCCGGACGGCGCCGCCGAACAGCTTGTCGCGGACCGGACGCCCGTTCACGAACAGGAACTGCATCCGGGCGTTGCCCCGGTTGAACGTGGGCAGGCCCGCGTAGCCGGACAACGTGACACCGTCGCGCTCGGCCCGAATGGGGACCGCGTTCTCCACGAAGTCCCGGCCAGCGATCTCCCCCAATCTGTCGAGGCGGGCGGCGAACAGATCCTCCTGGTGGGCCGCCGTGCGAACAATCTCGCGGGAGCCGTCGCCGACAGAGAACGCGATCCCGGGATGGGCCAGCGCCAAGCGCTTGACGGCATCCACGGCGTGGCCGAACTCCGTCCTTTCCGTCTTGAGAAACTTGAGCCGCGCGGGCGTCGCATAGAACAGGTCCCGCACCTCGACCCGGGTCCCCGGCGGATGCGCGGCCGGCGCTATGCCGCCGACCGTGCCGCCCTCGACGCTCAACGTCCAGGCCGCCGCCCCGTCGCCCGTGCGGCTCGTCAACGACAGGCGACTGACCGCTCCGATGGAGGGTAGGGCCTCGCCCCGGAATCCCAGGGTCGCGATGTCCAGCAGATCGTCGGAGGCGAGTTTCGACGTCGCGTGACGCTCGACGGCGAGGCGGAGTTCCTCGGGCGTCATGCCGATACCGTCATCGACGACCACGATGCCCGTACGTCCGCCGTCGGTCACCGTCACGTCGATGCGCCGGGCGTGCGCATCGACGGCGTTCTCGACGAGTTCCTTGATGGCTGCGCCGGGCCGCTCGATCACTTCACCGGCTGCGATGCGGCTGACGAGCGATTCCGGAAGGCGTCGAATGGTCATGCGAATCGGGAATGCCGGTGTGCAGGGCTCGTGGCGGACAGCCTTCGGTCTGTCCGGCCGCATCCTACCACGGCGGGAACCGTCATGTACGGCCCTGCCGGCATCGAGGAGACGAGACGAAGCGCTCAGCCGTCGTTCCGGACTCCCGCAGGATCGCCGACGACGACGATCGTAAGGTCAACGCGACCCAGCAAACGTTCGGCGATCCGCTGGATGTCCTCCAGGGTCACGGCATTGATCAGCTCCGGACGCCGCCGGATGTAGTCCTTGCCCAGGTTGTCCAGCTGGATGCCCACCAGCGTACGGGCGATCTTGACGTTGGAATCGAGCTGCAGCGGGAACGACCCGTTGAGAAACGTCTTGGCGCGTTCGAGTTCATCCGCGGTGATGCCGTTCTCGGCGACGTCGGCGATCTGGGCCTTGATGATGTCGAGGGAGTCGCCGACCCGCTCGTTCACGGTGGCCACGCCGCCGAGATAAACGGCGGAATGGTCGTAAGGATAGAGGTAGGTGTACACCGAGTACGCGAGGCCGCGCTTCTCGCGGACCTCCTGGTACAGTCGCGAAGCAAATCCGCCGCCGCCAAGCACGTAGTTCATGATGTAGGCGGCGTAGTAATCGGGGTCGTCGCGTTTGAGTCCGGGGAGCCCGAACATCACCACGCTTTGTGGAATCGGCTTGCGAATGACCGTGACCGATCCTTCGGCCGACGGCATGGTTTCGGTCACTTCGACCGGTCTCGCCGTTTCCGCGAGATCGCCAAAGCCGATATCCAACAATCGCTGCAGCTCTTTCGGCGTGACGTCGCCCACCACCCCGATGACGGCGTTGTCCCGGGCAAACCGGTTGCGGCTGAAAGCCGCGAGATCGTCCCGGGTGATCGCGGTGATGCTCTCCAGTGTCCCGCGGTTCGGCCGTCCGTACGGGTGATCGGGGAACACCCTGGCGAACCAGGTACGGCTGGCGATGCGGTCCGGGTCTTCCGCGTCACGGGCCAGAACGACCCTCAGCTGCTGGCGGATGCGCTCCACGGGCCGCGGGTCGTAACGCGGCGTGGAGAGGGCCATCCCGAGCATGCGGAAGGCCTCGTCGCGGTGCTCGGCCAGCGTCCGAATGCTCAAGCGGAACGTGTCCTTGTTCGCGCGAGCGGAAAATCCGATGGCGAGTTCCTGCAGCCGCTCCTGAAAGGCGGCCGAGTCGAGATCGCCCGCCCCTTCATCGAGAAGGCCGGCGACCATGTTGGCCAAGCCCTCCTTCCTCGCCGGATCGGTAACGGAACCGCCGCGGAAGGCGATCTGGACGGAAATGACGGGAATACTGGGCTCGTTGACGAGCCATGCCCTCACGCCCTTGTCGCTTTCGATTTCGAGGATTTCGGGAGCGGCGAGCGCCCGCGGCGACGGCAGGGCCGCGACCGGGACGAGCAACGCGGCGGCGGCGGCCAATCGAACCGTCCGGAGCCCCAACGCCGTGAGGTTGCGGTCGAATCCCTTACCGGGTCGCATCCGGATTCCTAACCATCCCGCTGCGGCAACAGGAGACCGGTCACCGATGTGCGATCGTCGAACACGTGCCGCGCCGCCGCGAGAACGTCTTCGGCGGTCACGGCGGCGATCAGGTCCGGCCAGGCTTCCACGTCCTCCGCGGTGCGGCCGACCGCGAGTGCGGCGCCGAAAAAGCGTGCCCCGGCCGCCAAACTGTCCCGAGAGAATACGGCTTCGGCCATCATGCCGGCCTTCGCCCGCCGAAGCTCTTCCCCCGTGACCCCGGAGTCCAACAGCGTGTCGATCTCCTCCTCGATCCGCGTTTCGATTGTCTCAAGGTCCCCACCGGCCCGCGGACTGCCGTAGAGATAAAACCGTGAGAGGTCCATCGAGCCGCCGCCGTACGATGTCCCGGCACCGCTCGCCACCTTTTCCTCGACGACCAGCCGCCTGTAGAGGCGTGACGTCGTTCCGCCCCCGAGAATTTCCGAAAGAACCTGGAGCGGTATCGCATGCCGGGTCTCGCCGGCCGTTCTGCTGGGTGCCAGGTAGGTCCGTCTCCAGGACGGCACGCGGACTCGGGGATCACGCATCACGACGCGCCGGGCGGCCCGCTGCGGCGGCTCGCGCAGACGCTGGCGTGCCGCGACGTTTCGCGCCGGAATGGGGCCATAGTGCTTTTCGGCCAGCGGACGCACCTGGTCGGGGGTCACGTCCCCCGCGACGATCAGCACGGCGTTGTTCGGCGCATAATACCTGGCATAGAGATCGAGCAGGTCCTGCCGCGAGAGTTCCGCCACCTCGTGCTCCCAGCCGACCACGGGGCGCCCGTACGGGTGTGAGTGGAACTGCACGGAGTTCATCTGCTCGCTCAGCAGACTGCTCGGATCGTTCTCCAGCCGCGAACGGCGCTCCTCCTGAACGACCTTGCGTTCGGCGGCGATATCCTCCTCGCGCACCACCAAGTTGGTCATGCGATCGGCCTCCAACCGCATCACCGTCTCCAGATGCCGGGAGGCGATCGTCTGGTAGTAGCCCGTGTAGTCGTAACCCGTGAAGGCGTTGTCGTGGCCGCCGAGGTGGGCCACGGTCCGCGAGAATTCGCCCGCCGGTACGTTTCGCGTCCCCTTGAACATGATGTGCTCGAGGTAGTGAGCGAGCCCGGATCTGCCCGGCGGGTCGTCGGCCCCGCCCACCTTGTACCAGATCATGTGGGTGACGACGGGAGCCCGGTGATCCGAAATCACGACGACCTGCAGTCCGTTGTCGAGGGTGAACTGCCGGGGATTGAACAGGCCCGCCCGCGTGGCGCCGTGGAGGTCGCCGGCGAGGAGGGCCAGGAACAAGGTCGTGGCGATGACCGGAAGGTCCGGCCGCAGGCGCCGTCCACCCCTGAATTTCCTTGGCACGGTGCGAGCCATATCGCCTCGTTCTCTCCGTTCGCGGACGTCACGCGCAATCTCTGGAGGATATGGAGGTATGAAAGACGACCGCAAGCGCGGGAACTTCACGCTCCCGTGAATTCGGGCATCCCGGCGGTCGGAAGCAGCGGGCAAGGTGCAACGACTCGTGCTCATCGGGGGAGCACCAACCGATTCGGTCGCGATGCGCGACGGCCGATTGCCGACAATGGGTGCTTGCGCGCCGGGCCGTTCCTTGGCGCTCGAAACGTTCCGGCTGGCCGAAGACGCGGAAGCGTTCGCCCGCCGGTTGGAGAAGCCGCGCGCCTTCGCGCGGGTCGAGGCGGCGGGCGACGCGCCCTCGCTCAAGGCGGTGCGCTCGGCGCTGGAAGAGGCGCTCTCGGATCGAACCGGTATACCGACAGGCAGGCTACGATCCGCCGGTGATCTGTACACCTAACGAACTTTTGGAGTCCGATCATGCAGACGACACGGCCTGACCCGATCATCACCGAAGTCCGCGCTATTCGGGACGAATACGCGGCTCGTTTCAACTACGACGTGGGGAGGATGTTCCGGAACCTCCGAGCCAGAGAGGAGGCTTCCGACCGCAAGTATGTCTGCCTTCCCGCTCGTCGTCCGGCGACCGATTTGAGTATTGCTCGGGATCAAGTTGCGGACGAGACACGTGGCCAATAGCCGGGATAAGGGACCGAAAGGCAGTGAAGTTTCGATTCAGGAATGGCTCGAACAGATAGGGAAGCGCGAGACCTGCTTCCTCGGGTTCTTGGCGATGCCGAGACAGGGATTGGTGCCGCGCTCGCGCAGGCCCCGCTTCCCGGCCCGGAACATCCTCGCGCGCAGGATCTTCGAGGAAGCCGCTTGGCGATGTGGGACGGGGTAAGCCGTAAGGCTCTGCAACCAGGGCAGTTTCCGCCGCTTCACGCGATGACGGACACCAGCCGGAAGCGCATCAGCGACGCGTCGGGCGGGATCGATCAGAAAACGCGCTTGAAGATCGAGTCCTTGCGTTCGATCACGGGCACCTCGCCTTGGGCCGGTGACTGACCTTTCTCCGCTGCCTCGCGCAGGCGTTCGGCTTCCTTCTCCGCATCGACGAGCGACTCTTCTTCGGAATCGTCCTGCCAGAACATCAGGCGTCGGGTAAACGAGGAGTCCTTTTCCGCCAACGCCGAGGTCTCGCGGCGGAGGAGGGCTCGTATCTGCGGATCCGCCTCGTCCGTACTCGCTTTTCTCAAGAAGAGGGTTTCCGCGCGGCTACGGGTCGGTTGCGTGCCGGTTTCGCGGGCGGCCGCGGCTCCGGACTGGTTCCGCGCGGCGCCGATCAGCGCGCGCCGGGCCTGTTCGCGTACCTGAACGTCCTGCGGCCCGCTCGATCCCGGCCTGGGCGGCCGCAGGGTGAAATCGGGTGGAATGATGAGCGGCGCCTTCGTGACCACGGTGAATTCATCCGGGGCCGACTTCGTCAGCCCGAGCTGCTTCTTGATGCCGGTACAGGAGGACAGCGCCGCCCCCAGCAGAAGAACGGCAAGGCATCGGTAAATCGGTCGGGTCGTCATCTTCGGGAACCGTTCGCTCGATAAGGCTCGCTCGACATGATTCAGGCTTCGTCCCGCCGCGCGCGGAAAAATCCATCATACAGCAGCGCCGTCACGCCGGCGACGATGGCTGAATCGGCAACATTGAAGGCGGGCCAATGATACCCCGCCACGTGAAAGTCCAGGAAATCCAAAACGGCACCGAAGGTCAGACGGTCGAACGTGTTGCCGAGCGCGCCCCCGATGACAAGACCGAGACCACTCGCCATGACCCGATTCTCGGCCCGGCGCAGCCAAACGATCAATGCCACGACGATGGCGAGGGCGAGCCCCGACAACAACAGGGGCGCCAGAGAGGATTGGCTCTGCAGCATTCCGAAGCTCACGCCCGTATTCCAGACGACCCGGACGTCGAGGAACGGCGTGACCGCATAGTGCGCGTCACCAAGGCCCCAGACGTCGAGGACCAACCACTTGGTGAGGCGATCACAGGCGAAGACCGCGAACGCGATTCCCGCGCCCCAGCGCAACATCAAGCATTCGCCATGACGGCCGACGGTGCGGCATCGACCGCATTCCCGCACCGCCGACAGAGGTCGGGATGAACGGGGTCGTCGCCCACCTCCACCAGCACCTGCCAGCACCGCTCGCACTTGGTCCCGTCGGCCGGGTCCGGCACTACGGTCACGCCCGCCACCTCTTCGAGGCGGAAACCATCCCCCGGCCCTTCGGCGACGACGAGCTCGGCCCCCGACGTAATGGCGATCTCGCCCAGGTCGAGTCCTTCGAGGGCCTCCGCGAACTCCGGGGTGACATGGACTCTGGGCCGGGATTGGAGGCTGGAGCCGATGCGTTTTTCCTGGCGCTCCACCTCGAGGGCACCCGTGACGACCCGCCGCAGGTTGCGGATCTTTTCCCACTTCCGCGCCA
Source organism: Alphaproteobacteria bacterium (assembly GCA_021296255.1). Lineage (GTDB taxonomy): Bacteria > Pseudomonadota > Alphaproteobacteria > UBA2966 > UBA2966 > UBA2966. Next base: position 73,272 of record JAGWAU010000009.1, read on the forward strand.
GGGCGTCGTCACGCCACTCCTCCGGCACGCTCGGGAAGGTTCGGAGATGAACGCTGTCATCCTCTCCCGGATTTCGGGACAGCCAAGCTTCCTCGGCGGTGAAACACAGGACCGGTGCGAACCAGGCCGTCAGGCAATCGAACAAGGTATCAAGCACCGTTCGGGCCGCCCGGCGACGCGGCGAATCGAGCCTGTCGCAATAGAGCGAGTCCTTGCGGATATCGAAGTACAACGCCGACAGATCCACCGTGCAGAAGTTGTAGAGAGCGACGAACATGCGATGGAAATCGAAATCGTCGCACGATCGGCGGACGAGCCGGTCGAGCTCGCAGAGCCGATGCAACACCCAACGCTCCAGCTCGGGCATCTCGCTTGCCGGTACGCGTTCGGATTCGTCGAACTCCGCGAGGTTGCCGAGCAGGAAGCGCAAGGTGTTACGGAGCTTCCGGTAGGCGTCCACCTGCGTCTTGATGATCTCGGGGCCGATCCGAAGATCTTCGGTGAAATCCGAGCTGACCACCCAGAGCCGCAGGATATCGGCCCCGTGCCGATCCATGATCTCCTGGGGACCGACCACATTGCCGAGCGACTTCGACATCTTCCGTCCGTGTTCGTCGAGGACGAAGCCGTGGGTCAGCACCGCATCGTAAGGTGCCCGTCCGCGCGTGCCGCAGGACTCGAGCAACGAGGAATGGAACCAGCCTCGATGCTGATCGGAGCCCTCCAGATAGAGGGACGCCGGCCACGAGAGGTCATCCCGGACCTCGAGCACGAAGCTGTGGGTCGATCCCGATTCGAACCACACGTCGACGATGTCGTCGACCTTGTCGTAGTCCGCCGGGTCGTATTCCGGTCCGAGGAAGCGTTCCGCACCGCTGGTGAACCAGGCATCCGCGCCTTCCTGCCCGAAGGTCTCGACGATCCGTTGGTTGACCTTCTCGTCCCGCAGCGGTTCGCCGGTCTTCTTGTCGACGAACACGGTGATGGGAACGCCCCAGGCGCGCTGGCGCGAGATCACCCATTCCGGCCTCTGCTCCACCATGGAGTAGATCCGGCTGTAGCCGCTTTTCGGGACCCATCTCACCTCGTCGATGGCCTTCAGTGCGGTCTTCCGCAGGTCGTTCTCGGTCATGCCGATGAACCATTGCGGCGTGTTGCGGAAGATGAGGGGCGCCTTCGACCGCCATGAATGCGGATAGGAGTGGGTGATCCTGCCGCGTCCCAGAAGTCCGCCGGCGCCCCGTAACGCCTCGCACACCGGGTCGTCGGCCTTGAACACGTGGACGCCGGCGAAGAGCGGCACGTGATCGAAGAAGTTGCCGTCCTCGTCCACAGTGTACGGCACCTCGATGCCGTTGGCCTGGCCGAGCTCGAAATCCTCCGCGCCATGCCCCGGGGCGATGTGCACGAACCCCGTGCCCTGCTCCATGTCGACGAAATCCGCCGGCAGCAACGGCACGTCGAAATCATAGCCCTGACCGCGGAGGGGATGCTGACAGAGCGAGCCGGCCAGATCGGTGCCGCTGAACCGTTCCACAACGTCATGGCCGGCGATGCCCGTTTGTCGGCACACGTCGCCGATCAGCGCCGCGGCCACCACGATCTCTTCGCCGACGACGGCGAGACTCGTGTCGCCGACCTCGGTTACGCGAATCCGCGCGTACTGGGCCTTGGGAGAAACGGCGAGCGCCCGGTTCCCCGGCATGGTCCACGGGGTCGTCGTCCAGATCACGATGCTGGCGCCCGACGCCGCCGCGACCGGCGATGATTCGAGAACGCGGAACCGCACGTAAACGGTCGTCGACACATGGTCGTGATACTCAATCTCGGCCTCGGCGAGCGCCGTCTTCTCGACGACCGACCACATGACGGGTTTCGACCCTTTATAGAGGCCGCCGTTCATCAGGAACCGGCAGATCTCGCCCGCGATGACGGCTTCGGACTCGCGATGCATGGTGGCGTAAGGGTGCTTCCAGTCGCCGAGCACGCCGAGTCTCTGGAACTCCCGGCTCTGGATTCCGATCCATTTCTCCGCGAATTCCCGGCATTCCTGACGGAATCGCACGATCGGCACTTCATCCTTGTCCCGGCCCGAATCCCGGTACATCTGTTCCACCTGCCACTCGATGGGCAGGCCGTGACAATCCCATCCGGGGACGTAGTTCGCGTCCTTCCCCATCATCTGCTGGGACCGGTTCACCACATCCTTGAGGATCTTGTTGAGCGCCGTGCCGATGTGGATGTTGCCGTTCGCATAGGGCGGACCGTCGTGAAGGATGAACGCCTCGTGGCCCTTCGAGGCTTCCCGCAGCCGTGTATAGAGGTCGAGCCTGGCCCAGCGCTCGAGCAGTTCGGGCTCGCGCTTGGGCAGTCCGGCACGCATGGGAAAATCGGTTTTGGGCAGAAATACCGTCGGCCGGTAATCAGAGCCGGAACGATCAGAGGCTTGTTGTTTGGCAGACATCGTCAGTGCAACTTTCGCGAACGGGATGCGAAAAAGGTGAAAAGGCTCGTGGCCCGACCCTCAGTGGAGGGCCGGGATCGTAATTCGTTCGCTTCCCGCCGCTCGTTTGTGCATTGCCGACAACATCGGCGACCTTTCTAACAGCGTCTTGATTCGGTGTCGAGCGCTGCGCGCCCGGTCTGCCGGCACCAGGGCTCGCCGCGGCGTCTACTGATTGGGACGGGACGGGAAGCGATCTCCGGAATATGCCGGATCGGCGAGAATAGCCCGGGCGCCCTCGCAGTCGGCCGTGATCTGCGCCTTCAGCGCGTCCAGCACGTCGAATTTGCGCTCCGGCCGAAGGAAGTCCAGAAATGCCACGCGCACATCCCGGTCGTAGATGTCCTCGTCGAAATCGAAGATGTGGACTTCCAGCAGCGTGCTCTTGCCGTCGAACGTGGGCCTGCGGCCGAGATTGGCAACCCCGCCGTGCCAGGTTTCGGGCTCCTCGCCCTCGATGGCAGTGCGGACGGCGTAGACGCCCAGAGCCGGCTCCAGATGGTCGTTCAACGCGACGTTGGCGGTGGGAAAGCCCAGGCGACGACCGCGCCGGTCCCCGGGGAGGACCGGGCCGCTGATCTCCCACCAGCGGCCGAGGCGATCGGCGGCGGGGAGCGGCTTACCCGCCATCAGATACTCGCGGATCCGGCTGGAGGCGTAGATTTCCCCGCCTTCGGCGGGGTCCCCGTGCGTGACACTGTCGATGACGGTCAACCCGTAGCCGCCGTCGTTGGACATGCGCGCGAGAAGCTCGTGATTTCCCGTACGCCCGCGGCCGAACACGAAGTCGTAACCGACGACGACCCGCCGAACCTCCAATGCGCCGACCAGGACGTCACGCACAAAATCCTCCGCGGCGATGGACGCGAACTCCCTGTCGAAGCGAACGGCGACCATGAACTGCGCGCCCAGCTTCTCGACCTGGATGGCTTTGCTGTGCAGCGGCGTCAATCGAAAGGGCGGGAAATCAGGCTGGAACACCGTGCGGGGGTGTGGCTCGAAGGTCAGGACGCCGAACGGGATGTCCAGATCCGCGGCTTGGCGGCCCGCCTCGCCGATGACCGCCCAGTGGCCTCGGTGCACGCCATCGAAGTTGCCGATGGCGACGGCACCGCCGCGCACGTCCCGGGGCAGACCCGCATACTCGCTGAAGGAGACTCGCACGGTTCGCGTCCGGCGCGCCGACGAAACGTGCTCGTCGGATCGGGGATCGAATCGCGCGCGCCACTGCTTGAGGAGGTCGTTGTCCCCCTCGACGTAGCGCGCCTGCCGCAGCGCCACTTTGAGCGCGGCGCTGTCGATCGCGCCGCCGTCTCCACCGTGGGCGTCGGGTGGATCGCCTGCCCGAAGCGCCGCGCCGACCGTGCGTTTCGCTTTCACGTAGTCCATCGCACCCCAATCCCCGAGCAACTTCTGGAACTTTTCGTGCGCGTCCCCGTCGAACGAGGTCCGCTCACCCCGGCGGTCGAACAGGGGGTTGCGCGGATAGACCTGCAGGCAGACGGTGTGCGCGGGCGGAACGACCGCGGTCCAGGGCGCGTGCCCGTCGCGGCCGAAGAGATCCGGCAAGAGGTGCGTGTGAGGCCCGTCGAGAAGATCCGTGTCGCCACGCGATTTGGGGATCGGTTGATAGACCTCGATGCGTCCGAGGGCCGAGAGAAAGACCCGGTGGGGACCGGCCTCGACGATCGTGCGGCCCAGCTCGCCGCCTTCCGCGAATACGGACCTTCCCGACATCGTTCGGAGGCGTTCGATCAGGTTCCGATCGCCGGCCCGAATACAGGCTCTGATACGGTCCGTCGGAAGGCCGAGATCGAATAGCGCGGCGTTTCGGTCCGGCCTGCGAACGGCGCCCGCATCGGGGCCGCGATCCTCGAGACCCTCCGGACCCGCCATGTGCGCATGATGCGAGGGCAACACGGCAACGAGCCCTTGCTGCCAGTGATCCCCCCGCTTCGATGGCGCCTCATAGGCGATCAGCCGAACACCCGGCTTCAAATGAATGCGCATGGCACCGCGGCCGGTCGCGACGACGAGATCCTCCGGAGCGTAGACATCATAGGTGTCCCGCTCGTGGTGAAGGAATTCGGCAATCGCGCCGTGAACCCCCAGGCCCCACCCCGTTTCGAGATGCCGCAGGAGATCTGCCAGGGTCGCCTGAACGTCCTGCGCATCGTTCGGTAATCCGTGGCCCGAACCAGTCAAACCGTCGCCCGCAGATTCGATGTTGCGATCAACGCTTCGCGTACCCGTTCTTCATTGCCAAGCCCAGCCTTGTGTCCCATCCGGAGACACCCGGCTAGCCGTCCGGGGTTCCGTCGAACTCCTCGAGGGAGTAGTCGAAGTGCACGACGTCGTCGCCAAATTCCGAGGCGAAGCTGAACTCCGTCTTCATGTCCTCGATGCGCATCGGGTAGAGGACGCCGTCCAGGTGGTCGCACTCGTGTTGCAGGAGCATGGCGTGGAACCCGTGGGCGATGCGCTCTTCCTTCGTTCCATCCAGCGTCGAATAGGTGATCCGAATGTCCCGGTGCCGTCTCACCTTGCCGAACAGGCCGGGCAGCGAGAGGCAGCGTTCCCAGATCATCTGGCAATCGTCGCTCAACGGTTCGATAACCGGATTGATCATGGCGGTCCAGGGCACCGGTGCGGTCGCCGACCCCTTCGGTATATGTTCCGCGGGGAGGCGATAGACCACCAGCCTCTGACCGACCGAGACCTGCGGCGCGGCGATCCCTCGGGCGTCGATATCGACCAGGGTATCCTTCATGTCTTCCGCGAGACGCGCCACGGCTTCGGCCTTGACATTTTCCACCGGCGCCGCCGCTTTCCTGAGAATGGGATTGCCCATCAGAACGATCTTGCGAATTGTCATCTCTGCGCCTCCTCCGTCCGCCGGGCGACTCCCATCCACCGGCACCATACACTGCCGCGGTCCTTCTCGGCACGCCTCATGATGGAAGCGTCGGCCGTCAGCCCTGCGCGGCCTGAGCCTCAAGGGACGAAGATATGCCGCTCAACTGACGCCACGCCCAGATCAGGGACAACAACACCAGGAAAGCTCCGGTAGCCAGCGGCCAGCGCAGCCCGACGCTCTCCGACGCCGCGCCCATGATGAGGGCGCCGAGGGCGGGCATGCCCCGAAACGTCAGGCCGAAGATACTCAGGACCCGCCCCCTGACGGAGGCGTCGACGGTCAGCTGCATCAGGGTCTGCACGCCGATGCCCGTCATCGTCATTCCCAAGCCCGCGACCGTGACGGCGGGAACGGCCACCCAGAGGGAATCGGTTGCGACGAATACGAACATCGACAAGGCCTGGATGACTGTCGCGATCAGGATGAGCTTCGTCAGGCCTGACGGTCCGCCACGCTGCGCGAGCCACAGGCCGCCTACCACGGCGCCGACGCCCGTCGCGCAGGTCAGCACGGCGAGAATGTCCGCTCCTCCGCCGAACACGTGATCCGCGAAACCCGGAAGAAGCTCCTGAAACGGTCGGATCCCGAGACAGACCACGATCAGGATCATCAGGATCGGGGCGACTCCAGCGTGGGATGCCACGTAGCGGACCCCGTCGCCGAACTCGCGGACGAGACCGGGGCGATCTTGTTGGCGCGGAGTCACCGTGTTTTCGATACGAACGCGGCCGAGCGCCCACAGGAACACGGCAAAGCTCAGCGCGTTGAGGCCGAAGGTCGCCCCCGTCCCGAAAGCGAGAATCACCACGCCGGCGAAGGCCGGACCGATGAAACGCGCCAGATTGAAAGAGATGGAGCTCAGGGCCACTGCGGTGGGCAGGTATTCGCGGCGAACCAGGCTGGGCACGAGGGCCATCCGTACGGGCTGATGAAATGCAGTGACGATGCCGAGAAACAGTGTCAATGCGAACAGGATCTCGATCGTGATCAATCCGGAAACCGTCAGCCCGAAGAGTGCGACGGCTTGCAGAAGAGACAGCACCTGGCTGATCTTGGTGAGCCTGAGGCGATCCCAGCGATCGGCCGCGGAGCCTCCGATGGGCGCTACCAGGACCGCCGGAAACAGGTCGGCGAAGGCGACCGCCCCCAGCCAGGCGGCGGATTCCGTCAGTTCCCAGGTCAGCCAACCCACGCCGAGCCGCTGCATCCACAGGCCGATCATCGAGACCGACATGCCGGCCATGTAGACGCCGTAGTTCGGCTGTCCAAGCGCCTGAACGATCCGCGTGAGGCCCGAGAAGCGGATCATCGGATGTCTTTCGCGTGCGAGATGGGTTCAACAACCACAGATGTGCGACACGTTGCGGCCTGCCGGCATTTCGAGGGGCGTCGACGTCGGCGAACGCCGAGGTCCGATTGCGTTCCGCTGGTCAGTAGGGAGCGTTTGTGCCACCATCGTACGAGCGACGCAAATCACGCCGCGCGGCGCGATGGCGGGCCCCTTCCAGGACAAGCGGGAACGAAGACATGAGCGACACCGTTTTGTATGAGACCGACGGCGCCATCGCGACCGTGACCCTGAACCGGCCGGAAAACATGAACACGATGAACAGCGAGCTGCTCGCGGCCGCGGTGGATATCTTCGAGCGGGTAGCGTCGGATGACACGATTCGGGCCGTCATCTTCACGGGCAATGGTCGCGCGTTCTGTGCCGGCGGGGATCTCGGGGGCGGTGCCGGCGGCGGCGTCTTCGACGAGCGTCCCGTCCAACAGCAGGTCGAGAGCCTGCGCCGCTCGATGCGTACTTCCCAGCTTCTGCACGAGATGCCCAAGGTGACCATCGCCGCGATCAACGGCGCGTGCGCAGGCGCGGGTCTGTCCTGGGCCTGTGCCTGCGATCTTCGTTACGCCGCGGAATCGGCTAGATTCAACACCGCATTCCTGTCGGCGGGCGTTTCCGGAGACTTCGGGGGAACCTGGACCCTGCCGCGGATCGTCGGCCCGTCAAAAGCCCGGGAGCTGTACATGTTGTCCGAACGTTTCACCGCTGCGGACGCGGAGCGTTTCGGGCTCGTGGCGCGGGTTCTGCCCGACGGCGAGCTCGTGCCGTCCGTCCGCCAGGTGGCGGAGAAGCTGTCCAGATCGGCCCCGCTCGCATTGCAGCGGATCAAAGCCAATTTCAACGACTCCGAGCGCCTCAGTTTCAGCGAAGCTCTCGACCTGGAAGCAGACCGTCACACGCGATGTGCGCTGACAGAGGACGCGACCGAGGCCGCCAGCGCCTTCATGGAGAAGCGAGAGCCCGTATTCAAGGGCCGTTGAGGCTGGGACGGACGTTCACCCCATCCATGAGGCTGCCGTGACCGGTGCCGCCGATACCCTCGAGAGGTCGCTCACCAACTCCATGATCGTGGCGGCCTATCGGGAGAAGACGCCGACGTCCGAACGCCTGGCTGCCGAGGCGCATGAGCTGTTTCCCAGCGGACTGACCCACGACAGTCGGCATCTGACGCCCTACGGCATCTACGTGGAGCGGGCGGAGGGGTCGCACAAATGGGACGTCGACGGGAACGACTACGTCGACTACTTCGGCGGCCACGGAGCCTTGATCCTGGGCCACGGCCATCCCGATATCCGTGCCGCTGCCCACGGGGCCCTCGACGATGGTACGCACTTCGGTAGCGGCCACGAGATGGAGATTCGCTGGGCCAAACTTATCACGCGGCTCCTGCCATCGGCGGAAAAGGTCCGCTTCACGGCTTCGGGTACGGAAGCCACGCACATGGCGCTGCGCATCGCGCGGGCGTTCACTGGCCGGCCAAGGATTCTAAGGTTCTTGGGACATTTCCACGGCTGGCACGACCACATGGCATCCGGTGTCCACAGCCATTTCGACGGATCGCCGACCCCGGGCGTGCTGGATGACGTCGCCGGCGCCGTTACCCTGTGCCCGCCCGGCAACATCGACGCGGTGAAGAACGCCTTCCAAACGCACAATGACATCGCTGCGGTGATCCTCGAACCCATCGGCAGTCAAACGGGGCAAGTCCCGCATCCTCCGGGATTCCTGACCGAGTTGCGGGAGGTCACGCGGGCGTACGGCGCACTCCTGATCTTCGACGAGGTGGTGACCGGGTTCCGCGTGTCACGCGGGGGTGCCCAGGCGCACTATGGAGTGATGCCGGACCTGACGACACTCGCGAAAATCGTCTCAGGGGGCGTCCCCGGTGGAGCCGTTGCCGGTCGAGAGGATCTGCTGGAGCTGTTGGACTTTGGAGCGGCCGTACGGAACGGCAGGGCGAAAATCGGTCACCAGGGAACCTACAACGCCAATCCCTTGACGGCGGCGGCGGGCGTCGCGGCGCTCACCATCATCGCGGAAACGGATGCCTGTGAGCGCGCGAGTCGTTCGGCCGCGTCCCTGCGAAGCTCGCTGAACGCGGTCATCGAAGAAGCGAGCGTGCCGTGGGCGGCATACGGCGAGTTTTCCATGTTCCACATCTTCACGAATCCCAAAGGCCGAGCGATCAAGGCCGGCGAGTTCGATCCTCTGGACCACGATTTCGAGGAACTCGCCCTGAAGCCGAAGGAAACGATCCACAAGCTTCGCCTCGCCCTGCTGATAAACGGAGTCGATGTCACCGGCTGGCCCGGCGGCACCGTGTCGGTCGCCCATGGCGAGGCAGACATGTCGCATACGGCAGAAGCGTTCGCCCGGGCTCTGCACCTGCTCAGGCAAGACGGCGAGCTCTGAAGCGGTTTCAGTCAAACCGGAACCGCCAAAGGATGGGTTTTCACTTCCGCGACTTGCTCGCTGGAACGATTCGTTTCCTCAGCTTGACGAGTTCGGTTCGCTCGAAGCGGAGATGGCGAAGTTGCTCCGTGCTTCCCTCCCTGGCGGCGATGGCTTTCGATAGCTCCGCGACCACTTCGTCGATAACTTGGCCGAGCTGACCTTTCTGGTCTTCCGAGCACGGCAGGACGACGTCGTGGTCCATCATCAGGTCGGCGAAGGCGTCCGCATCGGACTCGCCGAGACGCGTCAGCGCCCGGTCTACCTCGTCCCAGGACGCACGCCACTCTCGATACAGCCTGTCACGCGGACTCCTTCCCCGGGTTTTGACCGTTTCCTCGAGACGTACCATGATGCGGACGAATTGCCAGACACGGAAAGTGTTCTTGACCGCGGACGTACGGGCGCCGCTCCGGCGGATCGCCACGCCGGCCTCCCGGGGCGGTTTCCCCGGCAATCGGCTAGGAGTTGCCGATGAGGAACGGAATGACGCGGATAAACAGAAAGCCGAAGATCAGGAAGGCCAACAGGATCAGTCCGAGTGCGCCGAAACCGTATATGACCCAGGTGGTGGGATCGTTCCAATCCAGCGCGATCTTGCGGTCCTGATGGGTGCGGGCATCGAGTACCGCTTGTGCTTCGGTGGTCGTCGCGTCTTCTTGTGACATTCCTGCCTCCCGCCCGTGCACGCCCCGAGGACGTCGCGGAGTTCAAGCTCTTCGATGGTTTCCGGGGGTTCCCCCGAGTCTCCGAATCGGCGCTAGTTTACGTTTCTGGTCACGACGCGCAAGTAGGCGCCGGAAAGCGGTTCGGGAGTTTTCACGAGGCCGCGGGGGACTTGCGAAATAGCCGGGACACTATAGGGTGGACGCAACTCCTCCGTTCTGAGGGCGAGTCGGGCATGGAACGACCCGTGCGCATCTACCTCATGCGCCACGCGAAGACCGCCGAACCTTGGCGTACGGCCCTGGATGCTCCGCTCGGCGAGGTCGGGCATCGACAGGCTGGGGAGGCCGCGCGCGTTTTAGCGCCTCTCGGCCCGCTGCCGCTGTGGTCCAGTCCCTTGCGCCGGGCACGTCAGACGGCGAATCCTCTTGCCGCGCTCTGGCGCACGGAAATTCATATCGAGCCCCGAATTACAGAGATTCCCGCACCGGGAACGGATCCCAAGGCGCGAGGTGGTTGGCTGATGCGAACGCTCACGTCCCGTTGGCGGGACATGGACGCAGACCTACGGGCGTGGCGCCACGACGTGCTCGACACGATCGGTGCGGTCCACGAGGACACCGTGATGGTGACCCACTACGTCGTCATCAATGCCGTCGTGGGCGCGGCGACGAACGACGATCGCGTGATCAGTTTCCATCCGGACTATACCGACACGATCGTCGTCGAAAGGGCCGGCGCCCGATTGACGGTCGTTGACTACACGTTGAACGAGGTTTCCGAGGCGGCGCCCGCGACTTAGAGGCCGGCCCGTTCGGCTGGAGCCGCTCCGGCGCCCCTCGTCGCCCGCGGCAACGGACCTCCCATCCGCGCCAAGGGAATTGGTGCGTCGTCAAACGAGATCGGAAACGCCTCGATAATCTCCCTGGCTGTAGAGCAATGCGTGACCTTCCTCGTGGTCGTGCATCCTGACTTGCACGACGTCGCCGAAGAATATCGTGTGGGATCCCGATTTGACGGCCTCCCGAATCCGGCAGATCACGTTGGCGCGGGCGTCATGGAGTATGGGGGCGCCCGCCGCCGAATCCGTCCACACGGCGCCGCCGGCGGCAAAACGTTCATCCCAATCCGTAATCCCCGCCTGACCGGCGAACGCCTCGGCGATCAGGCGCTGATTCTCGTTGAGGATGTTGACCGAGAAGCATCGCGCGTCGGCGATCAAGTCGTGTGACGACGACGCCTGATTCACGCAGATGAGCATCGTCGGCGGGTCGAGCGAAACGGAGCAGACCGCGGTCATGGTGAGACCGCCGCGCGCGCTTCCGGATCTTGCCGCGACGACCGATACGCTTGCCGCCAACTGGCGCATCGCCATGCGGAAGCCGTCCGCCATCGACCGGGCAGATTGCGATTCGAAGTCGATCGTGTCCTGGGTCATCGCCTCACGTGCATGTCCCCGAGTGTGGCATAGAGGCGGACTTCAAACCAAACCCCGAGGAGGTATGGCAGCAACATGGACACGGATGTGATCATGATTGGCCTCGGCCTCACAGCGCTTATGGTTGGCCTGGCTCAAGGCGGACATCTCCGGGCTGCGCCAGGAAATACAGCAGTCGGACGGCCGCTTGCGGGCAGTCGAGCACGGCCAGGCGAAACCAGAGAGCCTGCTGGAAGACCCGCGCGAGGCGATTGGCGCCCGCAGCGCAGCCTGATTAACTCGAAGGCCACCTCTCTTGGAGCGAGCATGCTCTCGAAGGGCGCGGAAATCCTTCGGGCCGTGAGCAATGAGGAGGATCCGAACCGACTGGAAGCTAGCCCGTTGTCGCCCGCCCGGAATGTGTGTCATGAGCGAACGCACGCCCGCTCTGGACGGCACGGCCTGGTGCCTGCTGCGCGGCAGCGAACGTGGACCTTAACCCTCATCAAGTGTCCCTTGGCGCGCGAGCGCTATGGTCGAGCCAGCCAAAACAGGCGATTGGATAACGGCAGGGCGGGATGGAGCTGCTCTATTTCACGGTCATGGCGGTCGTGCTCTACTTCGTCTCCGACTGGGTCGTTGATCGGATCGAGCATGCGGCGGGCCGTCGTTTCGAACACCGTACGCTGCTCTTCTTCGCCGTCATCCTCGCTCTCGGGACCGTTGCCTTCTGGCTGATTCGAACGCTACCGGGTTGATCTAAATCAATCAGGGCCTTCCGGTGGCCTGCTAGGGTACCCCGGTTGAGCGCCTCTCCCTGACTCGGGCGTGTCGCGGCGAGGCCGAGAGAGGGGACGAATCATGACGGATACCGGTCAAGACACGAGAGCGTCGGATCAGCCGGCCGAGCGCGTGCCCTTCATGCAGCGCCTGCTGGACAACCCGTTCCTGCTGCTCTTCCTCGGGGTCGCCGTGCCGGCGGTCCTCTATCTCATGTGGGGGATCATGGAGGTCGCCCAGATCCCCATCGCGCCGTAGGCCGGAGGGACCGACATGGCCATACATCCGCCTGAAAAACGCATTTGGTGGAACGAGCCCCTCGAAAGATCGGAAGTCACGTGGATCACCATCGCTTTCATCTGGGGCTTGGTGATGTTCTTCACCATGGTGTTCTGGCACTTCACCGGCGAACAGAACCTCTCCAACGAGGCCTACCGTATCCACCCCGAGACCTTCGCCGAGCGCACCGAGGCGATGGCTGACCAATATACGGTCCGCGAAGAGGGCGACACCGGTATCCCGGTGGTCCATCCACCGCCGGGAAGCGACGTTTACATGTTGGCGCGCCTTTGGGAATGGTGGCCGATCCTCGAACTGGAGGAGGGTAAGGATTATCGCCTGCACCTCTCCTCGATGGATTGGCAGCACGGTTTCTCGCTGCAGCCCGAAAACATCAATATCCAGGTCCATCCGGGCTACGAGCTCGTGTTGACGCTCACGCCCGAAGGCGTCGGAGAGTACTGGGTCGTTTGCAACGAATTCTGTGGGATCGGCCACCATCAGATGGTGGGAAAGATCTACGTGGTGGAAGCGAAATAGGGGGCGTGTCATGGCGAGCATCGCTGATACCGGTACCCTGCCGAGGGCTGCCGAGTTCCGAACGTGTCCCGACACCGGCCTCAAGATCGACCTCGCGGCCGAGAAGCTGATCCGCTGGAACGCGGTCGTTGCCGTGGTGTTCCTCGCCATCGGCGGCTTCTTCGGCCTGCTGGTGGCGCTGACCCGCTGGCCAGCGGTCCATCTGTTGCCGGCGGAGTGGTTCTACCTGGCGCTGACGGCGCACGGCGCCGACGTGCTGCTGTTCTGGGTCATCTTTTTCGAGATCGCCATCCTCTACTTCGCTTCGGCGGTTCTGCTCAACAGTCGCCTCGCGGCCCCGCGGATCGCCTGGCTCGGGTTCTGGCTCATGCTGGCCGGCGCCCTTCTCGCCAACGTGGCGGTGCTACAAGGCGAGTCGAGCGTCATGTTCACGTCCTATGTGCCCATGCAGGCGGCACCCCACTTCTATCTCGGCCTGATCCTCTTCGCCGTCGGGGCTTTGGTTGCCGTCGCCGTGTTCTTCGGCACGCTGGTCATCGCGAAGGATGAGGGCACCTACGAGGGATCGGTGCCATTGGTCACATTCGGTGCCATCGCCGCGGCGGTTATCGCGGTCTTCACCATCACCTCGGGTGCCATCATTCTCATTCCCACCTTCTTCTGGTCGGTCGGCATCATCAGTCACATCGATCCGGTGATGTACAAGGTCGTGTGGTGGGGCATGGGCCACTCCTCGCAGCAGATCAACGTCTCGGCCCACGTCGCGGTGTGGTATGCCATCGCCGCCATGGTGCTGGGCGCCAAGCCGCTATCGGAGAAGGTGAGCCGTTTCGCCTTCCTCATGTACATCCTGTTCCTGCAGATCGCTGCGGCACACCACCTTCTGGTGGAACCGGGTATCAGTTCGGAATGGAAGATCTTCAATACGAGCTACGCGCTCTACCTTGCCGTGCTCGGCAGCCTCATCCACGGCCTCAGCGTCCCCGGTGCCATCGAAGCGGCCCAGCGCCGCCGTGGCTTCACCAAGGGCGTGTTCGAATGGTTGCGCAAGGCGCCGTGGGGTAATCCGGCCTTCTCTGGGATGTTTCTGTCGCTCGTCATGTTCGGTTTCCTCGGCGGCATCTCCGGCGTGGTGCTCGGCTCGGAGCAGATCAACCTGATCCTGCACAACACCATGTACGTGCCTGGCCATTTCCACGGCACCGTCGTTGCCGGGACGACGCTCGCCTTCATGGCCATCACCTATCTCGTGGTGCCGCTGATTTTCCGCCGCGAGATCATGTTCAAGAAAGTTGCCCAGTGGCAGCCGTACGTCTTCGGTCTCGGCGTCGCAGGCATATCGCTGTTCATGATGGGAGCGGGCACGCTCGGCGTCAGTCGGCGCCACTGGGACATCACCTTCTCCGATGCCCCCGTGGCCTTCGACTATCCCGGCACGGCTTTCTTGATGATGGGGCTGAACGGCGTGTTCGGCGTCCTCGCGGCTTTGGGTGGCCTGATGTATATCGTGGTTGTGGTCTGGTCCGTCTTCTTCGGAGAACGACGAACCGAGGAGAAAGCGCGGTCCGAGCCGTTGTTGCCCCAGGACGGCGCGGCGGCGGTTGCGACCTACGGCAGCGAGGGCACCCTCAAGCTGCCGGGCACGATCACGCTCGTCGCGGTCTTCTTCGTGGCTTTTGTCCTCTACTACTTCGTCAACTGGAAGTTCCTGTCGGAAGTCTGGCCCTTGAGTTGAGCGGAGGCGCTCGGCATGGTAGCGGTTGTCAGGGAGCTTTACGGTGTCTTCAAGCTGCGTATCGGATTCGCGATCGCGCTGAGCGCGGCGGCAGGTCTCGCGGCGACGCCTGGTCCATCCCTCCCGTTCTGGAACGCTACGGCTCTCGTCTTGGCCGTATTGCTTGCAGCCGCGAGCGCCGGCGCCTTCAACCAATTCGCTGAGCGCGATCTCGACGCGCGCATGGTCCGCACCCGCGAACGGCCCTTCGTCTCGGGCCGGTTTACCGCCGGGCCTTTCTGGCTTGCCATCATCGGTGGACTGCTTGTGTTTTCGGTGATGCTGGCCGCCTGGGCCACCAACGTAGTGGCCGCCACGCACGTGTTCCTCGGCGCCTTCGTGTACGGCGTCGTCTACACTGTGTGGCTCAAGCGCCGCACCTGGCTCAACATCGTCGTCGGAGGTCTGTCGGGAAGTTTCGCGGTGCTGGCCGGTGCAGCGGCCGTCGATGCGAGTCTCTCCGCCGTGCCGGTCTGCCTCGCAATCGTTCTGTTCCTCTGGACGCCTCCGCATTTCTGGAGCTTGGCGATGGCACTGCGCGAGGACTATGCCCGGGCCGAGGTGCCCATGCTGCCGATCGTTGTCGGCGATGTACGGGCGGCCAAGGTTATTCTTGCCCATACGGTGGTGCTCGTCGCCTTGTCGTTGATGCCTTTCATCTACGGGCTTGGCCTCGTCTATCTCGCGTTGGCGGTGATTGGCGGCTGGGTTTTCGTCGAGAAGAGCATCGCCCTCGTACGCACACCCGGACCTGCGGCGGCGCGCGCGAACTTCAAGGCCTCGCTGCTGCAGCTCTCGTTGATTCTGGTCGGCGCCATGGCGGACGCATGGTTGCCCTTGTAAGTCGTTGCGCTTCGCGGGTCTTGACTGCGTTGTGCCTGTTCGCAGCCGTCCCGGGGCTGGCGGCACCGCCAGCTCCCACCGCCTTCGATCCTGATCGGGCGCTTGCGGATAGCCAAGCGGCTCTGGGACGCACGCTCTCGGGTTACGAATTTCGTGACGCTTCGTTCCGACCGCTGACGCTTTCGGAGTTTCGCGGCCGACCGTTGCTGATCAACCTGGTCTATACGAGTTGTGCTTACGACTGTCCGCTTACCATCGAGACGTTGGCCGAAGCCATCGATATCGCGCGCGAAGCAGTGGGCCGGGAAAGTTTCCAAGTGCTGACCGTCGGATTCGACACGCGCATGGATACGCCGGAACGGATGCGCGAATTTGCCGCCAATCATGGCATTCGCGACGACGGCTGGCGTTTCGCCAGTGCCGAGCACGAGACCATTGCACGACTCTCGAAGGATTTGGGCTTCTTGTTCTTCCCTTCGGCAAAAGGCTTCGACCACATCGCCCAGACTACGCTCGTCGACGCTGACGGCGTCATCTACCGCCAAGTCTACGGCGCTGCGTTCGATCCGCCCTTTCTGGTGGAGCCGCTGAAGGATCTGGTTTTCGGGCGCGAGAGCGTGCCGACGTCGCTTGAGGGGCTGATCAACCGCATCCGCTTCTTTTGCACCATCTACGACCCGTCGAGCGGCCGCTACCGGTTGGACTACTCCCCCTTCATTGCCATCGCTGTCGGTATCGCCTCCCTCGGCGGGTTGGGCTTCGTCGTCGTGCGCGGTTGGCTCCGTCAGCGTCGCCCTCGCGCGCGGTCCTGACGGGGCGAGGGCGGGCGTGTGACGGCGCTGCAGCGTATCTTGCGGCCGGCCCTCTGGCGCCTCGACGATCTGTTGTCGCGTATTTTTGGACCTGCCTGGAACCCCCTCTACAACCTCGGAGCGCTGGGTTTTTTCTTTTACTGGATCGTCGCGATCAGCGGCATATACATCTACATCTTCTTCGATACCGGCGTTACCGAGGCTTACGACTCCGTCGCCTACATGACGGAGGACCAGTGGTACCTTGCCGGCGTGATGCGGAGCCTGCACCGCTACGCCTCGGACGCCCTGGTCGTCGTCATGGTGCTGCATCTGATCCGCGAGTTCGCCTATGACCGCTACCGAGGCGCGCGTTGGTTCAGCTGGCTTACCGCCGTCCCGATAATTTTGTTTGTCCTCGCGTCCGGCATCACGGGCTACTGGCTGGTCTGGGACCAGCTTGCGCAGTACGTCGCCATTGCCACCATGGAATGGCTCGACTGGCTGCCCATCTTCGGTGAGCCCATCGCCCGTAACTTTCTGGCGCCCGACGCGCTCGATGACCGTTTCTTCACTTTGCTCGTGTTCCTGCACATCGCCGTGCCGTTGCTGTTGCTGCTGGCATTGTGGATCCACCTGCAACGGGTGAGTCGGCCACGCGTCAACCCGCCGCGCGGTCTGGCCGCGGGTAGCTTCGCGGCGCTTCTCGCGCTCTCATTCGCCATGCCGGCGACCAGTCATGCACCCGCCGATCTGGCGAAGGTCCCCACAGTCCTCGATCTCGACTGGTTCTATCTCGGATTCCATCCGTTGATGGACGTGTGGTCCCGCGGCACGGTGTGGGCCACGGCCGCTGTGCTGATGCTGACGATTGCCGTCATGCCCTGGTTGCCTCCCTTTCGCCGCCCTGAGGTGGCGCGGGTTGATCTCGACAACTGCAACGGGTGTGCCCGCTGCGCCGAGGACTGCCCCTTCAACGCGATCTCGATGGAGCGCCGCAGTGACGGCAAACCGTTCGACCGGGAAGCGGTCGTCAATAGCTCGCTGTGCGTGAGCTGTGGGATTTGCGCGGGGGCCTGCCCGACGGCGACCCCCTTCCGCCGCACCGGCGCCCTGGTCCCGGGGATCGAACTGCCCCACGCCACCCTGGTGAGCTTGCGGGACGCACTCGATCGAAAGGCGGATACCGGTAGCCAACAGGTCTACCTCATCGCCTGCGAGCATGGGGCTAGGCGGGAGACGATCGGCCACCCGGACCTCGCCGTCGCCACGGTACCTTGCATCGGCGCCCTGCCGCCGTCGTTCATCGACTACCTGCTGAGCCGCTGTGGCGCGGCAGGCGTCTACTTGGCCGGATGCCCGCAGGGCAATTGCCACTTCCGCCTCGGCAACGCATGGACCGAGGCGCGCCTCGAGGGACGGCGCGACCCGATCCTGCGCAAACGGGTTCCACGCGAACGGGTGTGCTGGGGCTGGTTCGCGCCTCACCAGTCGTCGGGGCTGCGGCGGTCCGTCGAGGCGTTCCTCCGCGATGTCCGCGGTTTGCCTCCTCAGGAGGCTCCGTCCGTCCGACAGCTCAGCACCCGCTTCGACCGGTCGCGGGAAGAGGGAGGCGTTGGCGGTCCATGACCAGTGCTCTCCGATATGTGGGCCAGGCCGCCGTGCTCGTCGCCTTTGCCGGGGTGGTCGGGTTCTTTTCCGCCGCTCCGTCTTTTCGTCATTTTCCCGAGGGGCAGGCCTTACTCAAGGTGAGCTTCGCGCATGGCGGCGCCCGTAGGGCGGAATGCCGGAAACGGACGCGGCGGGAGCTTGCGGAGATGGCGGCGAACATGCGGAAGGAGATGGATTGTCCTCGTGGACGAGTAGACCTAAGGCTCGAGGTCGACCTCGATGGAGCACCGCTCTACCAGGCGACGCTGCCGCCGACGGGGCTTGCGGGGGACGGCCCGTCGCGCGTCTACGAACGGTTTGTGCTCCCCGCGGGTCGCCACGTTCTCCATCTTCGCTTGCGCGATTCCCGTCGGAATCAGGGGTTCGATCACGTCACGCAGAAGGTTGTGGAGCTCGCTGCCGGACAAAGTGTTGCCGTCGATTTCCGCGTCGGCGAGGGGTTCATCGTCCGATGACGGCTGGGCCAGGCAGGACTGTCGAGGGAGGTCCATCATGGCGCTGATCCCGTGGCGAGAGGCGTTCGAGATCGGGATCGAGCCGGTCGATCACGAGCACCGCGAGTTGATAGACCTTATCAACCAACTCCATGACCGGCTCGATCGTAGCGCCGAGCCGGAGATCGTCGCTGGTTTTCTCGGTGAGATCTATGCGCGCATCTCCGCGCATTTCGCCCTCGAGGAACGAGTCATGCGCGACCTCGAGTACGACGACTACGCGGATCACAAGGATGACCATGAAGCCCTGCTGGACGATATCAGGGACATCATGGATGTCTTCGACGAGGGCGGCTATGTGGACTTACAGGAGGATTTGGGAGACCAACTCGAAACGTGGTTCGGTGGACATTTCCGCACGAAAGACGCCCGCCTTCACACCTTCCTCGAAGACAGGGGCGCTTGATCGAAATCAAGGATGGCGGCGCGCCCCGCGTCCATGAATGGAGCGTCGCCCGATGCCCCGGGTGCGCTGGATTGTAGAGGTGGAAGAAACCATCATGGGAGTGGCACAACATGTCGTAGCCGCCTCTTTGACACACCGGCGACGAACGAGATAATGCCGCTTTACCCTTCGTTCGCACGGGAGACAGTCAAATGACGGACAAGGTTGCCATCGTTGTCGCACCGACCGGGGCGCTCAACACGCGCGAATCGGCGCCTTACATGGCCTATACCGTTGAGGAGCAGGCTGTAGAAGCGAGGAACTGTGAAGACGTCGGCGCGTCCATCTATCACGTCCACGTCAGGGACGAGCGGGGCGCGAATTCGGGTGATCCCGAGATCTACGGCCGACTGGTCGAGCACGTGAGAGCGAAGTCCGGTTTGCTCATTCAAATCGGCGGGGCGCTCGGACCCGGCCGCGACCCCGACACCGGCATCATCGGCTATCCCTTCACCGAGGAAGACCGGCTGCACGCTCTCGAGACGAAGCCGGCGCCGGACATGTTCACGGTGAAAATCGGTGCGGTCGAGCTTCGGGTTCCGGCCAAGAACTATGAAACCATCGGCCTGCGGAACTCGCCCAAATTCCTGCGCCAGGCGATTCCCTACGTCATGGAACGGGATATGTGCCTGGAGCTGGAAATCTTCGATGTCGGCTGTCTGTACAACGCCAAGATCCTGGAGGAAGAGGGGCTTTTCGGACCTGCGGGACTGAGCTCTCCCGGGTGCTACCTGCACTTCGTGATGGGCCATGGTGGCCAGCCGGCGACGATGAAGCAGCTGATGTATCTGCATGAAGAGTCGCTGAAACTGTTTCCCAGTGCGGAAATCTGCGTAAGCGCCGCGGCGGACGAATGCTATCGCATCATCACGACCGCGATGCTTCTGGGCTGCAACATGGTGCGGTGCGGTATAGAAGACAGCCGGCACCTGTCGAACGGCCGGCGCGCCGAAAGCAACGTTCAAATCGTCGAAAACGTCGTGAGGATCGCGCGGGAGATCGGACGGGACGTGGCCTCGGTCAACGAAGCTCACGAGATGCTGATGCCGAAGACGTCGGCCCAGCGCGCCGCCTGACCGCGCTCGATCCATTTGAGGTCCACCTGCTATCGGTAGCAGGGGACCCGGTCGCGACGGAGTACTCCATCGGGAGGCCGTTGAGGGGAACGACCGGACCTACCTTCCCCTCGGTGGCCTTGCATCGATAGGCCGCAAGCCGGGCCGGACATGCCGGTGCGCCTCGCCGACAGGGCGGTTCGAACGGTATTCAACAACGGGGACGGGGAGACAAGACATGGATATGGGCCTTGACGGCAAAGTGGCCCTGGTAACGGCGGCCAGCAGGGGCATCGGTCGCGCCATCGCGCAAGAGCTCGCCGCCGAAGGCGCGAACGTCGCCATCGCATCGCGTAACGACGATGCCCTGAAGGCGGCCGCGGATACCATCAAGCAGGAGACGGGCAAGGACGTCGCCGCCTATGTGACGGATTTGCTCAACGATGCCGAGGTGCGGAAACTGGCCGATGACGTCGAGAAGGATCTGGGCCCGATCGAGGTTCTGGTCAACAGCTCGGCAGGACCGCCCACCAAACCGTTCGAGGAGCTCTCCGACGAGGATTGGCGGGAGGCCCTCGACATCAAGTTTCTGGCGCAGATGCGGCCCTCGCGCGAGATCCTCCCGCGCATGAAGAAGCGCGACGGGGGGCGCATCATCAACATCATTGGCAGCCACGGCCGCTACCCGCACGCCTATGCCATCACCGCGGGTGTGGTGAACGCCGCGCTGCTCAACCTGACCAAGGCGCTGGCGGAGGAAGGCGCACCGCACAACGTCCTGGTGAATGCCATCAATCCCGGGCTGACGGACACCGAACGGGTGACCTATCTCGCCAACCTCAAGGCTGAAACCCAGGGCATCACCTACGATGAAGCCGTCGCGGAGATGTGCCAGGACACTCTCCTCAAGCGGCTCGCCGCGCCCACGGAGATCGCCTCGATGGCCGTTCTGATGGCGTCCTCTCGCGGCGGGTTCATCACGGGATCGATGATCGACGTGGACGGCGGCATGACGCCGTGCATCTGAACGCCGACGATTGAGGCGCCAAAACGCTAGTTGACGGCGCCGCCGCCCGGTTCGCCAAATCGGCGCAGCCGCACCTCGGCAACGGCGTCGATCAGTGCGTCGGTATCGATGCCGTAGGTCCGATAGAGGTCCGCGACGCTCCCCGACTGCCCGAAATGATCGACGCCCAGCGGTGCGATCGAGTGCCCGAGGACGGAGCCCAACCAGCTCAGCGTTACGGGATGGGCATCGATGACCGTGACGATCGACGCTTCGGCCGGCAGGACGCCCAGCAACCGTTCCACGTGACTGAGGGCCCCGCGTGCCCCGGCATGGCGCTCCCGCATCGTGGTGCGCCAGTCCGTATGGAGCCGGTCGGCCGACGTGATCGCGAGCAGTCCCGCGTCGGGAATGTCGTCGATGAGGCTGGCGTGCGCCTCGACGGCTTCCGGCGCCACGGCGCCTGAGAACACGATCGCGAGATCGGCGTCCGGTCCGGGTTCCCGGTACCAGTAGCCGCCGGCCAGGATGTCCTTCTCCAATGCCGGCGTCATGGCCCGTTGGGGCTGTTCCAGCGGCCGCGTGGAGAGGCGCAGGTAGACCGAAGTCCCGTCGGGCTTCTGGATGTGCTCCATGGCCCAGCGCATGCTGACGGCGAGTTCGTCGACGAAGGCGGGCTCGAACGTGAGCAAGTTGTCCTGCGCCATGCCGACCAGCGTCGTGCCGACGGACTGGTGAGCTCCACCTTCCGGCGCGAGCGTAACGCCCGAGGGCGTACCGACCAGTATGAAACGGGCGTCCTGATAGCAAGCGTAATTGAGCGAGTCCAATCCCCGGCTGATGAAGGTGTCGTAGAGCGTCCCGATGGGGAGCAGGCGTGTTCCGAACATGTCCTCGGACAAGCCGAGCATGCAGAGCAGGAGGAACAGGTTGTTCTCCGCGATGCCCAGCTCGATATGCTGGCCGCCGGGGGACGTCTCCCATTTCTGGGCGGAGGTGATGTGCTCCAGACGGAACTGGTCCGAGCGCGTCTCGCGATCGAACAGGCCCCGTTGATTGACCCAGCCGCCCAGGTTGGTGGAGACCGTGACGTCCGGTGACGTCGTCACGATGCGGTTGGCCGCGTCGGAATCGCCCCGACCCAGATCGTTGAGGATGCGCCCGAACGATTCCTGAGTGGACGTCCACTTGGTCTCGGGCACGGCGATCTCGGGAATGGCGATGACCGCGGGTTCCTGGCGGGTCCGGCGAACGTTGCGGTAGGGCACCGTGTTCAGAAATTCGGTCATCTCTTCCGGACTCGGGCCCAGGCCCTCGAAGGGCTCCCATTCGCGACCTTCCGCGACGTTGTTGGCCTCGCGGAAGAGCTGCATCTGTTCCCGATTCATGAGACCGGCGTGATTGTCCTTGTGGCCCGCAAATGGCAGACCGAGGCCCTTGATCGTGTAGGCGATGAAACACTGCGGCGTATCGTCCTCGACCGCCTCGAATGCTCCCAGAACGCTCCTCATGTCGTGGCCGGCGAGGTTGGTCATCAGGCGGTGGAGGCTGTCGTCGTCGTGGGAGTCGAGAAACTCCTTCGACCCCGACGTCCCTCTCAGATCACGCTTGAGATGGTCGCGCCAAGCCGCGCCTCCGGCAAACGTCAGCGCGGAGTACATCGGGTTGGGGCAATCGTCGATCCAGCGCCGCAGCGCTTCTCCGGCCGGTCCCTCGAAGGCCTTTTGCAGGCGCGTGCCGTATTTCAGCGTGACGACGTTCCAGCCGACCGAGCGGAAGAAGTCCTCGATCTTTTGGAAGAGGAACATGTTGATGACGCCGTCGAGACTCTGCCGGTTGTAGTCGATGATCCACCACAGGCTTCTGACGTCGTGCTTCCAACCCTCCAGCAGCGCTTCGAAGACGTTGCCCTCATCGAGCTCGGCATCGCCCATCAGGGCGATCATGCGTCCCGCCGGCTGATTCGACTCCGCGAGTCCATGCATGCGCAGATAATCCCGAACCATCGACGCGAACAGGGTCGCTCCCACTCCGAGACCGACCGAACCCGTGGAGAAATCGACCGGACAGGCGTCTTTCGTGCGCGACGGATACGACTGGGCGCCGCCGAACCCGCGGAACCGTTCCAGATTTTCGCGCGTCTGAAGGCCGAAGAGGTAGTGGATCGCGTGCATGACCGGCGATGCGTGCGGCTTGACCGCGATCCGGTCTTCCGGCTGCAGGATGCGCGCATAGAGCGCCGTCAACAGCGTGCTTGCGGAGGCACAGGAGGCCTGATGCCCGCCCACCTTCACGCCATCGTCGTTGGGCCGGATGTGATTGGCGTTGTGGATCATCCACGTGGCCAGCCACAGGACCTTGCGATCGAGCGCCTCGAGTCGCTGGAGGAGCACGCCGCGCTTCTGATCGGCGCCTCCATCGGACTGCTTCGGCGAGCGGGCCGCCGAACGTCGGGTTGCCATGGTCCTTCAATCCGGGACTTGGAGGATCCTGTACTCGATGAGATCCCTGAGACTGATGATACCCTCGATCTTACGGTCCTCGATGACCGGCACGTGCCGGAAATGACGCTCCGTCATCATCTTGATGACGTCGTTGATATCGTCTTCGAGACCGCAGCTCACGACCGTCGTCGTCATCACTTCCCCGACTTCCATGGAGAGCAGTTTCTCCCGATCCGAAGCCAGGCCGTGCACCACGTCGCGCTCGGAGAAGATGCCGATGATGACGCCCTCCCAGTTGCGCACCATGACGGCGCCGACTTCCTCCCTGGTCAGCAGATCGGCGACTTCCTGCACGGTCTTTTCCGGAGTGGTCGCCACCACCCGAGGTTCGTGCATCGCGAGTACGTCTTTGACTTTCACGTTCCCTTTCGCCCCCCTGGCGTACACGAGCGATCCAGGCAGCCCCCACCCTACGCATGCACGGGCAAAACGCGAGTACGCCTTGCTCCGACGGAATTCTGTCCTCCCTGCGCCGGGGGAACAAGCCGCCGGCTTCGCCTGCTATCGAATACAATATACCACCGGGAACGCGGCCGTGGCCCGCCGTTACTCGAGCAGGAACCCCTGCCGGCGGACGAATGCCCCGAAATCGTCCCGCTCGGGTTTCGAAACCTGCCGGGCCTTGTCCTCGGACCAGCCGTAAAATTCGGCCGTTCCGTAATCTTCGACGTATTTCTGCTTTTCGTCCGGGATCGCGTACCGGGCATGGCGGCGGTGATCATAGTCGTCGAGGCCGCGCTCCAGCGCCTCGTCGTCGTAGGTATCGACGTAGACTGTCGCCGACAGGGGCAGGCGCATGCTGACGTGGGCCCGGGCCGACGGATAGCCGAGACACAGCCCCGCCACCGGGAACACCCAGTTCGGCAGCTGCAGGATCTCGGACACCCGGGTGGCATGATTCCTGATGACGCTGATGGGACAGCAACCGAGGCCCCTGGACTCGGCGGCCGTGATCAGATTCTGCATCACGATGGCCGCATCGATGGCGGCGTTGAAGAACGCATCGAGATGATCGTTGGCGAACGGGCGGCCCCGCCGCGCGCAAATTCGGCGAATGCGCCGGGAGTCGCCGCAAAACACCATGAATTCCGGTGCCGCGCCGATCCAGGGCATGCCGGGGATGAGCTCGGCGATGCCCTGCCGTTTATCCTCGTCGATCACCCGCACCACGGTCGCCTGCTGCAGGTCCGACTTCGAAGGTGCCGAATACGCGCAAGCCAGCAGCACCTCCATCAGGGCGTCCGGCACGGGATCCGGAAGGAATCGCCGATGGGTGCGGTGCGAGAGCAATGTCGTGATGACTTCGTTCGCGTCGTCGTCGCCGGACGCGGCGTCCATGTCGTGCCCGAACCGTTGGGTGTATAGCTCCGCGATCGTCTGCGTCATGCCTGATGATGCTCCGCCGTAGTCGGCCGGCCGGTTCCGTGCGCCGGTTCATGTCTATTCGCAGGGAGTAAACGCGATGTCATAGTGGGAGTCACGCGGCAGCAAAGGAGGACGCGATGCAGGACCTGGGATCGATGGCGCAATCCGTGGCCGCCAAGCTCAAGGAACGGAGAGAGACGGTTTCCGTCACCGAATCGTCCGGCGGAGGCCTGATCTCCGCCGCGCTCCTCTCCATCCCGGGAGCCTCCGCCTACTTCATGGGTGGCGGCGTGATTTACACGCACCAGGCGCGCCGGGGCCTGCTCGGGGTTCCGGAGGAAGCGATGAGTGGATTGCGTTCGAGCACCGAGCCTTACGCGCACCTGCTGGCGACCCGCATGAACGGGATTCTCGGCACGACGTGGACCGTGAGCGAGACGGGCGCGTCGGGACCTGCCGGCAATTCCTATGGGGACAAGCCGGGACACTCCTGTATCGCGGTGGTCGGACCGCTGAAACGGACGATGACGCTCGAGACCGGCGACGACGACCGGGTGGCCAACATGTGGGTCTTCGCGCGGACGGCCCTCGACTTCCTCGAACAGTGCATCGACGACACGGCTGATTGAGGACTGAACGGTCCCGTGGACCCGTTCGCCGCCCTGTCCCTCGACCCCATGGCCTTCATATTCGCGGCGGCCATGGCGGCGGCCGCCGGCTTGATACGCGGTTTCTCGGGATTTGGAGCCACGATGACCCTGGCGCCATCGCTCAGCTTGGTGATGCCGCCGCCGGAAGCCGTCGCGGTCGCACTGACGATGGAGGTCGCGGGCGCCTCGCAGTTGTTTTCCCGCGCGGCACGTGAAGCCGACTGGCGGGAGTTCGCGCCGTTGACGCTCGCCGCCTGCGCCATCGCTCCGTTCGGAAGCTATCTGCTCGTCACCTTGGACGCGGACTTCACCAGACGGATGATCGGGGCAACGGTGCTCATCTTCGTTTTCGTCATGCTCTCCGGGTACCGCTTCAAAGGCCGGCCGAGCATGACCGCCTCCGTTTCCGTCGGCGGCCTCGGAGGCTTGCTGCTCGGCAGCACGGGCGTCGGCGGCCCGCCGGTCATCCTCTATCTGTTGTCCACGCCGACGCCGGTCCAGGTCCAACGGGCCAACATCATCATCCACATCGGGCTTACGTCCGCCGCCTTGCTCGTGCTGCTGTGGCTGCATCAAGCGTTGGGCATCGTGTCCCTGTGGCGAAGCCTCGTGCTGTTTCCCGTCCTGCTCGCCGCGAACTGGGCAGGGGCGCGCCTGTTCGGGTTTGCCAGTGAAGCCCTGTTCCGGCGCTTCGCCCTGATCTTCCTTGCCTGCGTGGGATTTGTCGCGCTGACCGTATGAGAGGCGGATCAGAAAATGCCGTCACGCACGCCCGTGGCGATGAAGCCGCCGTCGACGTTGAGGACGTGCCCGGTGATCCACGCGGCATCGTCGCTCGCGAGCATGAAGGCGGCATTGGCGATGTCTTCCGGCTGGCCCAAGCGTCCCATGGGAATGTTGGTGAGATAGCCGGATTCGGCGGCTTCTTCATCGGGATTGGCCGCCAGCCACAGCTCCGTCTTCACGGGCCCCGGCGCGATCGAATTGATCGTGACACCATGCGGCGAAATCTCCCCGGACATGTGCTTGGTCAGCGCGATCACGGCCCCTTTCGTCGTGCCGTAGGACATGCGCCGGTCGCCAGAGCGCTGCCCCATGACGGAGGAGACGGTGATGATGCGGCCGGACTTCTGCTTGATCATCTGACGCGCCGCGATTTGGGCACAGAGGAAGGTGCCCGTCACGTTGACGTCGAGCTGGCGCTGCCAGACCTCGTCGGTGCAGTCCATTGCCGGCCCGAACAGCGCGACGCCGGCGAAGATCGCCATGACGTCGATGCGACCGTGATCGTTGACCGTCGACGACACGAGATCCTCGACGTCCGGGCGCTTGGTAACATCCATGACAACCGCGGACGCCCGCCCTCCGGCGGCTTCGATCTTCCCGACAACGCCCTCGGCGAGGTCCTTGTCCAGATCCGCCACCATGACGATGGCCCCTTCCCTGGCATAGCGATGGCATGTGGCCTTGCCCAGCCCGCGGCCGCCCCCGACCACGACGGTTACCCTGTCCAGAAGTCTTTGATCGCTCATTTCGATTCTCCCCTTCGACATCGTGCTGCAGCCATCAACCACAACTGCGGGGATGGCTTCAAGGTTCCGGGCCGAATCGGCCGGTTCCGGAGGTTTGACGCCGGAGCGGTTCCGGTGCAGCTTGCGGGCATCCAAGCCGCGGGGTGGGGTGTCGCCGGACGTCCCCGCCCGGTAGCCGATCGGATGGCGGAAATGGAGGCCGCGCCATGAGCGGACGCGCACACGACACTCTCCGCCTCACCGCCGGGCATGCCGACTTTGAAGCCAGGGAGATCGAGCGCCTCGGCGAGGAGGCGGCGCGTGAGAAAAGGCGGCGGCAGTGGCGCAAGGTCTTCGAGGAGCGCGCCCCGCTGGTGGCCCGTCTGCTGGAGGAGCCGACGCCGGACGAGCGCTTGGAGATCTTGCGCCGGATCGGCGAGATCAACGCCGAAATCCACGCCGAGATCGACGCCGAGAAACGCGCCCAGGAAGCGTGGGAGCGGGCGGGACGGCCGGCGCCGGCAGCGATGTGAGGCCTGAAGGAACTGGTCGACAGATCGAGCCTGGAGAACCTTCTGCTCAAAAACATGCACGGAACCGGGGAAGGCGTGTCGAAGCTGCAGCCGCCTCTATCGTCCAATCCGCCCGAACCGTCGGTGAATCAGCCGGCGAGTCTCACGTTCTGCGGGAACATGTGACGCCGGGCCTCGTCATCCATCTCGGCCTTGAACGCGTGGCGGTCCCTGAGGGCGTTCGCCCGCTCGGCCGCGGGGCGCGCACTGATTTCATCCACCAGGCGTTTGAGGTTGGGCATTTTCGGGAAGGCGTCCTCACCCAGGACGAACGGCACCATGCGGGCCCAGCCCCACAACGCCATGTCGACGATCGTGTACGTCTCGCCCAGCATGTAGGAATTCTCTCCGAGATGCCGGTCGAGAATTCCGTAGTGACGCTCCGCTTCGAAGTCGTAGCGGTTGACGGCGTAGGGAAGTTCCTCCGGCGCATGATGCTTGAAATGAACGGCCTGTCCCGAATAGGGACCCACGCCCGTAGCTACGAACATCAGCCAGGACAGCAGCCGCGCCCGCGTCTCGGGCGTGTCCTCCGGCAGGAACTTCCCTGTCTTCTCGGCGAGATACAGAAGGATGGCATTGCTGTCGAACACCGCAACGCCGTCATCGACGATAGCCGGCGCCTTCGCATTCGGGTTGATCGCAAGGTATTCGGGCCGGTGCTGATCACCGAGGCGGGTGTCGAGCGGCACCGGCTCGTACGCCAAGCCCGCCTCTTCGAGGAACAAGGCCACCTTCATCGGATTGGGAGCTGCGTTATAGTAAAATTTCAGCATGTCTGACCTTTCATTTTGCTGGCCCATTTGAACGAAACCGGCGGGTCTCCACGGATACGTTCGACCCCTGGGCCCGCCTGGTGGCGCCCCAGGCCGAGGCGCGGGCAACTCTCTCCGCGCCGAAACGGCTTCCCTAACGGCCTCTCTGACCGAACTCGTGGTGGATTTCTGTGCCATGCCACGGCGGACTCACCGTGAACGACCGGTTGGTCGATACATAACATGACCGACGAACTGCTGTCACATTCAGCCGCTTCGAGGAGGAACGGACCCGCAAGCCGGTCAAAGCTGCCGCGTGAAACTGTCCGACCCCAGGGGCCCACTCCGATCGGACTGGCAAAAACTGTCGGAAAACCCGCGCCCAACCCCGAGCCGCGCGGGGCTGCGGCTCAGATGTGAATGTGCTCGATCTCGTCGAGTGGGATCTCTGCGGGCAACTCCACCCGCCGCGCCCGGTGCTTGATCATCTTGAACGCGCCCTGCCGCGTCATGCCCTCCCCGAGGAGGATATCGCGCGGCCCGGGCGTCGCGCTCCGGAACAGGCCCCCGGCGGTCCTGGGTGATGTCCGACTTCGACCCCGAGGATCCGTACCGGTACGGCTACCAGTACGGTCGGCCGCGCCGCGCGCCACCCGTCCGGCCGCCTCGCTCGGTGTGGCATCTTCGGGATGAATGTATTGGTCGGTGATGGCCTGTTGTCCGCGCCTCCGACCGTCCGGTTCCCGGCGCGGGACTTGGCATTAATCCCGAAATTTGGCACACACCGCCTGCGACCCGACATTATGCCGTGCGCGCGCCACCGCAATCCGGAGACCGAACCCATGAACGTCGCGGAAACCGATCTTGACGAGGGACCACGCGACTTCATCCGAGATATCGTGCGAAGCGATCTGGCCGCAGGGCGCGTTGAGACCGTCGTGACCCGGTTTCCGCCGGAGCCCAACGGATATCTCCATATCGGCCACGCCAAGTCCATCTGCCTGAATTTCGGCGTGGGGCGGGGCTTCGGTGGCCGCTGCCATATGCGATTCGACGACACCAACCCCACCAAGGAAGAGCACGAATACATCGACAGCATTCAGGAAGACGTCCGCTGGCTGGGATTCGACTGGGGCGAACATCTCTATTTCGCGTCGGACCACTTCGAACGCCTGTACGAGTGGGGCCGGCACCTGATCCGCAACGGCGACGCCTACGTCGACGATCTCGCGGCGAGCGAAATCCGCGAATACCGGGGAACGCTGACAGAACCGGGCACCGACAGTCCCTACCGCGATCGCCCCGTCGACGAGAGCCTGGATCTGTTTGCCCGCATGCGCGCGGGCGAATTCCCCGACGGTGCGCGCGTACTTCGCGCCAGGATCGATATGGCTTCGGGAAACATCAACATGCGGGATCCCGTGCTCTACCGCATCCTTCATGCCGAACACCCGCGCACCGGCACGGACTGGTGCATCTACCCGACGTACGACTTCGCTCACGGGCAGTCGGATGCGATCGAGGGAGTCACCCATTCTCTGTGCACCCTCGAGTTCGAGGATCATCGCCCCCTCTACGATTGGCTGATCGAGCGCCTGCCGGTGCCGTACGTGCCCAAGCAGTACGAGTTTGCCCGCCTCAACCTGACCTATACGATCATGTCGAAACGTGCCCTGATCCGGTTGGTCCGGGAGGGCCACGTCAGGGGATGGGACGACCCGCGCATGCCCACGCTGAGCGGCATGCGGCGGCGCGGCATCCCTCCCGAGGCGATCCGGGACTTCATCGGGCGCATCGGCGTGGCCAAGGCGGACAACCTGGTTGACGTGGCCATGCTCGAACACTGCATCCGCGACCGACTCAACAAGCGTGCGCCGCGGCGGATGGGCGTGCTCGACCCCCTCAAGGTGGTTATCGAGAACTACCCGGAGGGCGAGGGGGAAGTCCTGGAGGCGGTCAACAACCCGGAAGACCCGGAGGCCGGCACCCGCGCCGTGCCCTTCGGCCGGGAAATCTTCATCGAGCGCGCTGATTTCATGAAGGATCCGCCCAGGAAGTTCTTCCGGCTGGCGCCCGGCCGGGAGGTGCGGCTTCGCTACGCCTATTTCATCACCTGCACGGACGTGATCGAGGATGCCTCCGGCGAGGTCGTCGAACTCCGCTGCACGTACGATCCCGATACCCGGGGGGGGAATTCGCCGGACGGCCGGAAGGTCAAGGGAACCCTGCACTGGGTCTCGGCGGCACACGCCGTGGCCGCCGAAATTCACCTCTACGACCGCCTGTTCACCCGGTCCGACATGAGCGCGAGCGGCGACTTCGTCGCCGATCTGAACCCGCAGTCCGTTACCGTCCTGGAAGGCTGCCGTGTCGAGCCCGAAGTTCGGAACACGGCGGGGGGCACCGTCATTCAGTTCGAGCGCCAAGGCTACTTCTGCGTCGATCCCGATTCGACGGAAGACAACCTAGTCTTCAATCGCACGATCGGGCTGCGCGATACCTGGGCGAAAATCCAAAGCGCCGAAGGCGGGAGCGGCCCGTAGACATCGCCGCGCGCTCCGCCGGTGCGCGATGCCCGACACACGTCGTGCCCGCCTTGCCGTCGGACCGGTATCCGATGCACCATGCCGCCGGTGTCTTCGGCCGGCATTCGGTGTGGCGGGCCATCGACAGGTTCCGACGGAGAGCCCCTTGGGCCTGAATTACGACGCACTGATGAACCACGAGTTCGAAGAACTCGTACAGACCTATACGACCGCTGACACGGCGCTCTACGCGCTTGGTGTCGGTCTGGGTCATGATCCGCTGGACGAGGCCCAGCTGCGGTTCGTGTACGAGGAGAACATGTTGGCGCTGCCCACCATGGCCACGGTTTTGGCGGGCCATGGATTCTGGCTCAAGGAGTCCTGGACCGGGGTGGATTGGGTTCGGGTTCTGCACGGAGAGCAGGGATTGCGCCTGCACGGCGTTCTGCCGGCGGCGGCGACCGTCAAGGCCCGCATGCGGGTCACCGAAATCGTCGATAAGGGTCCCGACAAGGGCGCATTCATCCATTGCGAGCGCGAACTCAGGGACGAGACGACCGGAGATCTCCTGTGCACGTTGACCGCGACGGTCGTCGCCCGGGGTGACGGCGGCTTCGGCGGGCCGTCCCGGAGGAGCAAGCCCGTCCATGCCCCACCCGATCGCGATCCCGATGCGGTGTGCGATCTGCCCACGCTCTCTCAAGCCGCGCTCATCTACCGTCTGTCGGGCGATTTCAATCCCCTCCACGCGGTTCCGTCCGTGGCGCGAGAGGCGGGGTTCGAGGTACCGATCTTGCACGGCCTGTGCACGCTCGGCGTCGCCGGCCACGCCGTTCTCAAGACCTGGTGCGGTTACGATCCCGCCCGATTCAAAAGTCTGGACCTGAGGTTCTCGGCGCCGGCGTACCCGGGCGAAACCATCCGCACGGAGATGTGGCGGGATGACGGAGTCGTATCGTTCCGGGCACGAGCCATCGAACGCGACGTCGTGGTGCTCGACAACGGCCGGGCCGAGGTGGCGGAGTCATGAGCGAGGATGGGGACCCGCATACCGGCGGATGCCTCTGCGGCGCCGTGCGCTACGAAGTGCACGGACCTCTGCGCGGCATCGTCGATTGCCACTGCACCATGTGCAGGCGCCTTCACGGAGCGTTCGGAGCACACTCCAAAGCCAGAAAAGCGCACGTCAAGATCGTCGAGGACCGGGGGCTCAAGTGGTATGCGACCTCGGCGCGGGTCCGCCGGGGCTTCTGCAGCGAATGTGGAACGAACCTGTTCTGGGAGCCCGCCCACCAGGATGCTACGGGAATCGTTGCGGGCAGCCTCGACCAACCTACCCGTCTCGTGAGGATCGGTCAGGTCTTCACGGCGGAGAAGGCGGATTTCGTTGACCTCGCCGAAGGCGTGCCGACCTTCGCGGGGTCGTCGGCCGGCGCCCTCGACAACGACCATGTCTGACGTGCCCTGACGCCCTTGGACACCGTGGGCTGCCCATGCGCGTATTGATCTGCGGCGGCGGCGTCATCGGCGCCTCGATCGCCTGTTTTATGAGTGCGCGCGGCGTCGAAACCACCGTGATTGAGCGCACGGGAGTCGCCAACGCGGCGTCAGGCAAGTCGGGCGGCTTCCTGGCGCTCGACTGGTGCGACGGCTCTCCCGTGGAAGCGCTCGCGCGACGCAGCTTCGCGCTTCACGCGGAACTCGCCGACAAGATCGATGACGACTGGGGCTATCGGCGCCTCGATACCCTGGACGTCGTTGCCAGCGCACGCCGTGATGTCGGCATCTATCGGCGGCTCGACTCGCCGGGCTGGCTGGATGGCGATACCGCGGTGCGCGCTCGACTCGGCACGACGGAGTCCACCGCGCAGGTCGATCCCGCGGCCTTCACCAAGGGGATGATGCGCGCCGCGATCGCGAACGGGGCGCAACTCGTGATGGGGAACGTCACGGGCCTTGCCTTCGCCGGTCCCGGCACGGCGGTGCGAGGGGTCGTGGTGGACGACGAGGAGGTGGAGGGCGATGCCGTCGTCGTCGCGATGGGACCCTGGTCGGTTCTCGCCTGCCGGTGGCTGCCGCTGCCGGCGGTGTACGGCCTGAAGGGCCACAGTCTGGTGTTTCGCTACGTACCGCCGGTACGCCCTCATGCGCTGTTCGTGGAGCTTGAGAGCGAAACCGGCGCGGTTGCGTCGCCCGAGGTGATTCCCCGCCCCGACGGAACGACTTACGTCTGCGGCCTGTCCAGTGAGGCGCCGCTTCCCGTGGATCCGGGCCAGGTCGCGCCGGACGATGGAGGATGCGAGAAGCTGCACGCGATGACCGCCCGATTCGCACCCGAATTGGGCGGCTCGGAAGTTCTCGCTGCCCAGGCGTGCTATCGCCCCGTCGCCCAGGACGGTCTGCCGCTCATCGGCCCCATATCCGGAGTCGACGGCGCGTTCGTGGCGACGGGCCATGGCGTTTGGGGCATGCTGAACGGCCCCGCTACGGGCGAAGCCGTCACCGAATTGATCGTCGATGGGGCTGCCAGAACGGTGAATCTGGCGCCTTTCGACCCGTCGCGATTGGCGCCGTTGGAAGCGACCGCCGTACGAGCGGAAGCCTGACGTACCGTCTCCGGAAACCCTATGCGAGCAGCCGGATATCTGCTCGCTCGGGGTTTCGGTGGTCACGGGTTCAACGATGAAATCGTCGATCCTGCGGATGTAGCCTCGTGGCCGTTCAACCTGGGCTTGGACCGCCGGAGAGTTCGCGAGCGGCGGGCTCTTGCGACAATTCCGAAATGTCGGTTCTCAGGACGATGGTGCTGCCGTCGTCCAGGCGAACCTCCTGAATGAACAGGTGCCGACCGTCACTGAGCACCTGAGAATGCGGGAGCCCGGGGTTGCGGTGCCGCGCGACCCGCTCGCGCACAAAATCCTCGATCTCCTGGTCCGTTCGATATAGATCGCTTGCCGCCGTGGCGCGGACCATATCCTCGAACGTCGTGCCCGAAACCATCCGATCGGCGACAGCGGGATAGAGACTTTTGTTGGCCGGATTGCACAGGGCCATCCGGTCGGCCCCGTCGTAGACGACGAGGCCCGCGGGAAGGGCTTCGAAGGTACGGCGCAGCAAATCGGCTTCCGCGCTCGTCGCGCCGCGGTGCCGGAGCACCATCGCGACGGCCAGCCAGATGGCGACGACGAGACCGGCGCCGCCGATCAATCCGCCTCCGGCCGCGCCTGAGCCCCCGACGAACGGGGCCAGCACTCCGCCCGTGGCGACCAGACCGATGACGATGGCGGGCCATCGGTTCACCGACCACAAGGCTCCGAGCACCGCAACGGGATACAGGCAAGCGAGTCCCGATTGGCCGGGCAGGACCGCCTGAAGCGTGAAGACGGCCGCAAGCGCCCCCAGACCGACCACGACACCCCGAGTTTCGTGCTTTGTGTCCGACATTCGAAAACGGTCCTCGATGACGGCGGCGCCTTGTCATGTTTTGGCGGCGTCGGGCATTCTCGCGCCGCAATCTCCAGCCCGATCTGCGCCGGGAAGATGATGAAGCACGCGAGAGAGCCCGTGCAATGAGCGGAAAAGCGGCCGGC
Organism: Alphaproteobacteria bacterium; assembly: GCA_021296255.1. GTDB lineage: Bacteria > Pseudomonadota > Alphaproteobacteria > UBA2966 > UBA2966 > UBA2966. The sequence continues at coordinate 107,718 of JAGWAU010000009.1, forward strand.
GATGGGCGCTGGCATTTCTGGATCGACCGTGGCGGCACGTTCACCGACGTCGTCGCCCGTTCGCCGGAAGGACGAATCACGACCCGCAAGCTTCTGTCGGAGAATCCGGAACACTACGAGGACGCCGTCCTCCAGGGAATCCGGGATGTCCTCGGGCTCGAACCGGCCGCTCTTCTCCCCCGCGGGCGGATCGCCGGCATCAAGATGGGCACCACGGTGGCGACCAACGCGCTGCTCGAACGTCGCGGCGATCCCACCGTCTGGGTCACGACGCGTGGATTCGGAGACATGCTGCGGATCGGCTACCAGCAGCGTCCCGATCTCTTCGCCCTGAACATCGTCTTGCCGGAGCCCGTCCACGACAGGGTGATCGAAGTTGCCGAACGGGTCATGGCGAACGGCACGATCGATGTACCGCTCGACGAGGACGGCGCCGAGCGTGAACTCAAGGCCGCCTTCGAAGCGGGTTACGGATCCGTCGCCATCACGTTCATGCACGGATACCGCTATCCCGATCATGAACGGCGGATTGCCCGGATCGCCCGGCGTCTCGGCTTTTCCCAGGTCTCCGTGAGCCATGAAGTCAGTCCGCTGATCAAGTTCATCTCGCGGGGCGACACCACGGTGGTGGACGCCTATCTCTCGCCCATCCTGCGGCGTTACGTCGACACGGTCGCTGCGGACGTCCTGACCGACGACAGCGGCATGCGGTTGATGTTCATGCAGTCGAACGGCGGACTCACGGATAGCAGCATGTTCCAGGGCAAGGATTCGATCCTGTCGGGGCCGGCCGGCGGAGTCGTGGGTGCTGCGCGCACGTCGCGCATGGCGGGCCTGGACAAAATCATCGCCTTCGACATGGGCGGCACGTCGACCGACGTGTCGCACTTCGCCGGCGAGTTCGAGCGCAGTCTCGAAACGGAGGTCGCGGGCGTCCGAATGCGAGCGCCCATGCTCTACATCCACACGGTCGCCGCAGGCGGTGGCTCGATCCTCCATTTCGACGGCGCGCGCTACCGGGTCGGCCCCGATTCCGCCGGTGCCGATCCTGGCCCGGCCTGCTACCGGCGGGGCGGTCCGCTGACGATCACCGACTGCAACGTCATGCTGGGGCGCATCGTGCCGCGGTTCTTCCCGGGCGTGTTCGGCTCGGGACAGGATGAGCCCCTGGACGATCGGGTGGTGGCCGAGAAGTTCACGATTCTCGCTTCCGAAATCACGGCCGCGACCGGCGACCGGCGCTCTCCCGAAGCGGTGGCGGAAGGATTCCTCACCATCGCCATCGAGAACATGGCGAATGCAATCAAGAAGATTTCCCTGCAACGGGGATACGACGTTTCCGAATATGCGCTGTGCTGCTTCGGCGGCGCCGGAGGACAGCACGCCTGCCGCATCGCCGACTCGCTCGGCATGCGAACCGTGTTCATCCACCCGCACGCCGGCGTTTTGTCCGCTTACGGCATGGGTCTCGCCGATATCGTGGCGATGCGCGAACGATCCATCGAGACGCGTCTCGACGAGACCGCGATGGAAAGCCTGACAGGCGTCATCGCTGCATTGGAGGCGGAAGCCGTCGGAGAGTTGCGGGAGCAGATCGGGACGGAGGCGACGGTGACCGTCGAGCGCCGAGTCCTGATCCGCTACGACGGTACGGACTCGGCGCTGACCGTGGACTTTGACGCCGCGACCGAGATGACGAGCGCGTTCGAGGCGCTTCATCGCCAGCGTTATGGGTTCGTCACGCCCGACAAGCCCTTGATCCTCGAAGCCGCCGTCGTCGAGGCACTCGGAGGTGCCGCCGATATCGAGGACCCACAGATCGACCAGGAAGGGGAGGATCGAACCGGCGCGTCCGTGCCGAGGATTGCCGAAACGTTGGTGTTCATGGACGGCGGACGCCGCACCGTGCCCGTCGTCGATCGCGCCGGCATGCTTCCGGGCGACATCGTGGAAGGTCCGGCAATCATCGTCGAGCCGCATGGCACCAACGTGGTCGAGGACGGCTGGCAGGCCCGCCTGACGAGCCGGGGTCATCTCATGCTGGACCGGGCGATGCCGGCCGAGGAGTCGGTCCGCCTGCGGACGGCGTCGGATCCGGTCATGCTCGAGGTGTTCAACAACTTGTTCATGTCGATCGCGGAGCAGATGGGAGCCGCGCTGACCAACACGGCTTATTCGGTCAACATCAAGGAGCGCCGCGACTTCTCGTGCGCCTTGTTCGATTCCGAGGGCCAACTGGTCGCCAACGCTCCGCACCAGCCGGTGCATCTGGGATCGATGAGCGAGAGCATCGCCGCGGTGATCCGCAGCCGTCGCGACACCATGCGGCCCGGCGAGGTCTACATGCTGAATGCGCCCTACAACGGCGGAACCCATCTTCCCGACGTCACGGTGGTGCGGCCGGTCTTCGACGACGCGGGACAACAGGTGATCTTCTACGTGGGGGCCCGCGCTCACCACGCCGACATCGGTGGCCTGACGCCCGGGTCCGTGCCGCCCGACTCGCGCGTCGTCGAAGAGGAGGGCGTCCTGATCGACGACTTCCTGGTGGTGGAGAACGGCGTGTTGCGCGAGCGGGAGACGCGGGATCTGTTCGCTTCGGGCCGGTATCCGTCTCGGAACGTCGATCAGAACATGGCCGATCTCACGGCGCAGATCGCCGCATGTGAGACGGGTGTCCGGGAACTCGCGCGGATGGTCCGTCACTACGGTCTCGACGTCGTGCGGGCCTACATGGGGCACGTGCAGGACAACGCGGAAGAGCTGGTACGCCAGGTGCTGGATGTGCTCGCCGGCGGCGAGTTCACATACCCGATGGACAACGGCGCCGAGATTCGCGTGCGCATCGACGTCGACCGCGGGGCGCGTCGGGCGACCATCGATTTCACCGGCACGTCGCCGCAGCAACCCAACAACTTCAACGCGCCGACGGCCGTCTGCAAGGCTGCCGTGCTGTACGTGTTCCGCTCGCTGATCGATGACGACATCCCGCTGAACGCCGGGTGCCTCAAGCCGCTCGACATCATCGTGCCGGAGCGCTCGATGCTGGCCCCGGAATACCCTGCCGCGGTGGTCGCCGGGAATGTCGAGACCTCGCAATACGTCACCGACACCTTGTTCGGCGCGCTCGGCACCGTGGCCGCGTCACAGGGGACCATGAACAACGTCACCTTCGGAGACGGCACCTGGCAGTATTACGAGACCAATGCCGGAGGCGCCGGGGCGGGCCCCGGCTTCGACGGCGCCTCGGTCGTCCAAACCCACATGACCAACGGCCGACTGGCGGATCCCGAAATGCTCGAATGGCGCTTCCCGGTCCTCGTCGAATGCCTGCGCATCCGTAACGGCTCGGGCGGTCGCGGTCGCTACGTCGGTGGAGACGGATCCCACCGAAGGTTACGCTTCCTGCGGGACATGACGGGAGCCATCGTGTCGTGTCACCGAAAGGTTCCGCCTTACGGCATGGCGGGGGGCGAGCCCGGCCAAGTCGGCAGGACCTGGGTGGAGCGCACCGACGGGACCACCGTCGAGTTGGAGGGTTGCGACCAGATCGAGATGAACGCGGGTGACGTCTTCGTGCTCGACACGCCGTCGGGCGGCGGTTATGGGCCGCCCACGGAGCGCTCACCTCTGCAATAGCCGCGGCCGGTCGGCGTGCCGGACCGGTTCGTCGGGGCTACTGATCGATGTAGGGGAGCTGGAAGTCGGGGACGCGGTGGCCGGCGGCGGCGTCCGCCGGGAACGCTTGATCGAGTTTCGCGAGGTCGCCGGCGTCCAGCGTCACGTCCAGTGCGGCGACGTTCTGTTCCAGGTGCGCGACCCGCCGGGTCCCGGGAATCGGCACGATGTCGTCGCCTTGGGCGAGCACCCAGGCCAGCGCCACCTGTGCGCTCGTGCAGTCCTTCGCGGTGGCGATTTCGTTGACCGCGTCCAGCAACGGCCGGTTGTTCGACAGGTTTTCATTGGAGAAGCGCGGGAAGACCGTCCGGCGGTCCTCATCGGGCAGGTCGGCCTGACTCTTGATCGCGCCCGTGAGGAAGCCACGGCCGAGCGGACCGTACGGGACGAAACCGATACCGAGCTCACGACAGGTCTTGAGCAGCTCGCCTTCCGGGCCGCGGGTCCAGAGCGAGTATTCGCTCTGCAGCGCCGTGACGGGATAGGCCGCGTGGGCCCGGCGGAGGGTGGACGGCTTGACTTCGCAAACGCCGATGGCCCGGACCTTACCCGCTTCGACGCATCGGCCCATGGCTCCGACGGTTTCCTCCACGGGCGTGTCGGGATCGACGCGGTGCAGGTACCAGAGATCGATCACGTCGGTCTTCAACCGGTACAGGCTGCCGTCGCAGCACTGGCGGACATATTCGGGATCTCCGCAATATCCGGAGCCGCCCTCGTGCTTCACGTAGACGCCGCATTTGGTCGCCAGGGTGATCCGATCGCGGACGTCCTTGAGAGCCGGACCGATGATCTCCTCGTTGCGGCCGTTGCCGTAGAAGAGCGATGAATCGAAGAACGTGACGCCCAGCTCCACCGCCCGTCTTAGAGTCGCGACCGATTCGTCTTGGTCGGGCACGCCGTAGAACGGCGTCATGCTCATGCAGCCGAGACCGACGGCGGATACCTCGAGATCGCTGTTGCCCAGGCGGCGGGTCCGCATTCGAAGCTCCTGTGGGTTGGGCGGCGGCGCAGGGTGTCACAGGGGCCGGGTTCCGCTCAAGCGGAGGCGATTCGGAAGGTTCTCTCGACCCATGGACCGCAGGGACCGATCCGGCCGGATGGATTCCATTGATTGGGAATTACATACCCATATTTATTCGGGATGGATGTGTGATGTTGGGCGAGAAGTAGTTTTGTATGTACGTGCGGTATTCCGACTCCGCGAGCGGGCTCAGCATCGACGCGAAGGTATGGGGCCCCGGCGCCTTCGGCGGCAGCGGCATGATGACGCTCTACGCGGGGCTGGGGCTGTCGGAGGCCGGGGATCGGGCTTGGCGCAGCGGAGTTCGCCGGACGCTCGGGTCCGACATCACCTTCGGGCTGGAAGGCACGCGCAGCGAGCCCGTCAACGATGACGCGCCGGAGCACAGCCTTCAGTTCCGGGCGGTGCTCCGTTGGTAGCCACGGCGGGCAAGGCGGTCCATGGCGGCGCATTCGCGCGCATGTCATGTACTCGAGGCTAATACTCGACGCTAACGTCGTTTGACTGTGATCGAACCTAGGGCCACAGGGTGCTCTCGGCGAGGGCCTGTTGCAGCCGGTCGATGGACCATACGTCGATCCCGTCCCCGGTCCGGAAAGACCGCTTGCCGCCGTAGACCAGGACGCGCCGCGCTATTCCCGGTAGCTCCGCGATGGCGCGCAGCCCCGGCAGCATGCCGGTGTGATACCGCGGCTGTGACTTGACCTCGATCGCCGTCAGCTCGCCGTCCCGACGGAGCAGGAAGTCGACCTCGGTGCGGTTGGCCGGGTGGGGCGCCCAGTAGTGCAGCTCGTCGAACAGCCCACCTTCCTCGGCGTGTGCCCGCAGAAGATGCAGGACCCAGCCTTCCAGGAGCACGCCGCGTTCCTCGGGCGCGATCGGCCCGTGCAGCCTCTTCACCGCACGGATCAGGCCGGGATCGACCCAGTAGAGCTTCGGATGGCGGCGCTCGCGCGCCCGCAGCCGCGGCTGGAAAGCGGGCAGGCGGAATGCAAGCAGGGTGTCCTCGAGAATGTCCAGGTAACCCTGCACGGTGGTCCGGGCGACGCCGCAGTCGCGCGCGATGCCGGATATGTTGACCACTTGGCCGTGATAGAGGGCGGCAATCGGCAGGAAGCGCGCAAATCCCGGGAGATTCCGGACCAGCCCCTCGGCCCGGACCTCTTCGCGGAGATAGAACCGGACATAGCTTTCCAGCACCGGGCGCCGTTCCTCGGCGACCCAGACCAAGGGGATGGTTCCCGTATCGAGGGCGGCTTCGAGGTCGAAGTCGTCGCCGAGTTCGGCCGGGGTCAGGGGATGCATGGTCTTGTGTAGCGCGCGGCCGGCGAGCAGGTTGACGCCCGCCGCCTTGAGCTTTCGCGCGCTCGATCCGAGCAGGGCGAAGTTGAGACGCCGCTCCTCGATGTGCCGGTGCACTTCGTTGAGGAGATTGGGAAGGCGCTGGATCTCGTCGACGACCACCCAGCTGCCCGGCGGCACGGTCTGGAGATCCGCAGCGAACAGGGACGGATCGGCGAGGTAGTCCTGGTAGCGGGCCTCGTCGAGAAGATCGATGCGCGGCGCATCGGGAAACTGCCGTCGCGCCCAGGTGCTCTTGCCGACCCCGCGGACGCCAAGGAGAAAGAAGCTCTGCCCGGGTGGGCGGCTTAGCCGCGGGTAAGTCTCTCCCGCCATATTGCCGTTATTTTTCTACGAAGAATAACGGCATATTGTCAGTCGGGCATCGGCGAGTCAATGACGCGACCCACTATGACGCAACCCACGCACCCACGCCTCGGGGTGATGACAGGTGAACGGGTTCTGCGTTAGCGTTCCAGGGGCGGTGCGGAATCTCAAATGAAGTTGTCTGACGCGCAGATCGAACGGTTCGAGAACGACGGGTTCCTCGTCCTGCCGTCCGTGTTCACGCATGACGAGGTCGACGCGCTGAAATCGGACCTGCCGCGACTGTTCGCCGAACGCCGGCCGGAAAACTTCAGGGAGAAGGAGAGCGACGCCGTGCGCACGGCGATGGCCCTGCACCAGCGCAGCGACGTCTACGCGCGTCTCGTGCGCCACCCGCGCCTGGTAGAGCCTGCGAAACAAATCCTCGGCGACGACCTCTACATCCAGCAGGTCAAGGTGAACGCCAAGGAGGCCTTCTCCGGCGACGTCTGGCAATGGCACTACGACTTCGCCACCCATCACGAGGAGGATGGCGTGCCGGAGCCGCTGGCGCTCAATCTCCATATCCTTCTCGACGAAGTAACCGAGTTCAACGGACCCCTCGTGTTCATTCGCGGCTCGCACCGGCGTGGTCCCGTGCCCGCGACCTTGGACACCGAGACGACCAGCTACCCGCTCTGGGTCGTCGATCGCGAGGCCGTGGCCGAGCTGGTGGCGGAGGGCGGCCTGGTCTCGGCCAAGGGACCACCCGGCACGGTGCTCATTTTCGGCGACACGCTGGTGCACGGCTCGTCGATCAACATGTCACCCTGGCCGCGCACGATCTTCTCCTTGATTCTCAATCCCGTGTCCAACGCCTTGACCCGCTACCGACGACCGGAGCACCAGCACCATCGGGACCTCGGCGCGGTGGTGTCGCTCGCCGACGACTGCCTGATCGCGGGGGCGGCCGCGTGAGCGAGCCTCACGCCGGCTACTTCAGCGCACCGTTGGCGGAGGCGGATTCGGAGGTGGCCGCGGCCATCGCCGGCGAGGCGGCCCGCCAGAACGACCAGATCGAGCTGATCGCCTCCGAGAACATCGTCAGCCGGGCGGTGCTGGAAGCCCAGGGTTCGATACTCGCCAACAGGACCGTCGAGGGGTACCCGGACGGGCGCTATCACGGCGGGGCGGCGAACGTCGATGTCATCGAAAAGCTGGCGGTGGACCGCGCGCGCCGGTTGTTCGGCTGCGCGTTCGCCAACGTGCAGCCCCACTCGGGGAGCCAAGCCAATCATGCCGTCCTCCTGGCCCTCGTCAAGCCCGGCGAGGCCCTTCTCGGCATGGATCTGGCGGCGGGCGGACACCTGAGTCACGGGGCGGGGGCCAACCTTTCCGGCAAATGGTTCGACGCCCGGCACTACGGCGTGCGGCGCCAGGACGGGCTGATCGACTACGACGAGGTGGAGCGCCTGGCCGCCGAGCACCAGCCCAAGCTGATCATTGCCGGCGGTTCGGCCTACCCGCGCGTCGTCGATTTCGAACGATTCCGCGCGATCGCCGACGGCTGCGGTGCTTCCCTTCTCGTCGATATGGCGCACTTCGCCGGGCTCGTGGCCGGCGGCGTGCACCCGAGCCCCGTGCCCTACGCCGACGTGGTGACCACGACGACTTACAAGAGTCTGCGCGGCGCCCGGGGCGGACTGATCCTGACCAACGACCCAGCGCTTGCGCGGAAGCTCGATTCCGCGATGTTCCCCGGACTCCAAGGCAGCCCGCTGTTGCATGCCGTCGCCGCGAAGGCGGTGTGTCTCGGCGAGGCGTTGCGGCCGGAATTCAAGGACTACGCGAAACGCGTGCTGGAGAACGCCCGCGCCCTGGCGGACGCGCTCATCGCGGGCGGTCTCTCCCTGGTGAGCGGCGGCACGGACACGCCGCTCATGCTGGTCGACTTGCGGCCCCTCGAGCTTACGGGAGATGCGGCGAGCGCCAGTCTCGAGCGGGCCGGCCTCACCGCCAACAAGAACGCGATCCCGTTCGATCCGAAGCCGCCGACGGTGACGTCGGGCCTGCGCCTCGGCTCCTCGGCCGGTACGACGCGGGGTTTCGGGAGGGCGGAATTCAAGCTGATCGGGGAGACCATCGTCGAGGTCTTGAAGGGTTTGCGGACGTCGCCGGACGGCAATGGTGCCGTCGAAGCCGCCGCGCTCTCCCGCATCGGCGCCTTGAGCCGATCCTTCCCGATCTATACGGCGTGACGGCGCGGGACCCGTGAAGTTCGCCGGGGATCACGGTCCTGCCGCTCCGCTTGCAGCTCGGACACTTCATGCTGGGCGCAACGCTTGTCTCCGCCTTCAGTATCGGCCTTGCGGCGCGCGCTGGGAGATCTTTCACGGAAAGGTCCCGTACACGTTCGACGATTTGGGGTGCCTCCCGGCATCACCCGGAGGTCAGTCCCCCGAGGGTCTTCCCAGGATGTCCGCGACGGAAACGACCTTCGCGAATCGCGTGCCCATCGTGCGCAGCGAAGGTTCGTGCATGTCGCCCATGCGGGCACCCGTGGCCTCGCGCGGGATCACGACGCGGTAGTCGAGGCTGTCGGCGTCGCGCACCGTCGACTCGACGGCCCAGTTGGTCGACGTGCCGACGACGATCAGGCGCTCCACACCCAGACCGCGCAGCACCCAGTCGAGATCCGTGCCGAAGAACGCGCTCGGACGTTTCTTCGTGATGACGATGTCGTCGTCCCGCCGCCCCACGTCGTCGCAGATGTCGGCGCCCCAGCTTCCGTCGACGAGACGGCCGGCCATCTCGTCCGCCGTCTCGCGGACCGACAGGGGGGCGTCGATGTAGCCCGGCCGGAAGGCCATGCGGATCCAGATCACCGAGATGTCTCGATCGTGCGCCCAATCGACCATGGTACGAACGGCGGCGAGGAGCCCCCCGGCCACCTTGGGCAGATCACCGCCGAGCGTGCCCTTCGGATCGAGCACTTCTTTCTGGACGTCGACGACGAGAAGAGCGTCTTGCGGCATCTGATTTCCTTCACAATCCGGCGCGGGCATGAGGCCTCACGCTACAGGACCTGCTCGGAGCGGGCCGGCCGAGTTTCCGCATGTCCGGGTGCGTCCCCCGGCATTTCTTCGAGAACCGCCCGCACCGCATCCGCGGCTTCCTCTACGTCGGCGCTGGACACGTCGAGATGCGTCACGGCCCTGAGCCGGCGCTGCGAGACGGCGGTGATGCGTACACCCCGTTCCTCCAGTCCCATCTGCATGGCCGGTGCGGAGATGCCGCTTCGGGATACGTCGAAGAAGATCATGTTGGTCTGCACGGTGTCGAGGTCGACGGAGATTCCCGGCAGGTTGGCGACTCGTTCCGCGAACACGCGCGCGTTCGCATGATCCTCTGCCATGCGGTCCACATGGTTCTCCAGGGCGTACAGGCCGGCGGCGGCGATGACGCCTGATTGGCGCATCGCACCGCCGAGACGCTGCTTCCACCGCCAGATTTCGTGGATAAATTCAGTCGACCCTGCGAGAACCCCGCCGATGGGACAGCCGAGGCCCTTGCTGAGGTCGATCCACACCGAATCGAACGGCGCGGCTTGATGCCCGGCCGGTACGCCCGTCGCGACCACGGCGTTCATCAGCCTGGCGCCGTCCATGTGAAGGGCGAGACCGTGTTTCTTGGCCACTTCGGCCACGGCCCGAACCGTCTCGAGCGGCCACACCGTCCCCCCGCCCGCGTTCGACGTTTGCTCCACTTCGACCAGGCGGCTTCTCGGCGCGTGACGTCTGGACGGTCGGATGGCCTCCTCAAGTTGGTCTGGGCCGTAGATGCCGTTCCGGCCGTCGAGCGGCCGGACCATCGCCCCGAACATGGCGAGCGCGCCGGACTCGGCGTTGATGATGTGCGACGTGCGATCGCAGATGATTTCGTCACCGGTGCGGCAGTGGACGGCGATCGCGGCGATGTTGCACATGGTGCCCGAGGGCATGAGGACGGCCGCTTCCTTGCCGAGCAGCTCCGCCACCGTTTCACCGAGTCTGATGGTCGTGGGGTCCGTCATCGACTGCTCGTCACCCAACTCCGCGGCCATCATGGCTTCCTTCATGCCCGGCGTCGGCCGGGACTGGGTATCGCTGTGCATGTTGATGCGAATGTCAGCCATCGTCGGATCCCTTCGGCTTCCGCCTCCGCCGGTCTTCGGTAAGTCTGTCGGCCAGAAGGCACAAACGTAAGCGATCGACGTATTTTGGCAAACAGTGCGGCGGCGCTTTCGGGTGCCAGGCGGACAACGAGCCCGCGCCGCATCGGCGAGCAGCGGCGTCCCGCGTCTACCAGTAAACCGACCAGCGCTGCATCGGGCCGTGCCTGGGTTTTAAAAATACATGGTATACTTGGTATACCAGTTGCAATGACGATTGGATGGAACATGGAATACGGGATTCGCGTAGCGGATGAGGTTTGGATCGCAGTTGCGACCCTCCACCGTAGACATCCGGATCGTGCGGATTTCGCGATCAGCGAGATCATGGCACAGGCCGAGGCCGCAAACGTCACGGGAATCAAGCCGCTGCGGCCGGGCGTCAAGGTACACGCTTACCTCCACTGCGTTGCCAACAAGCCCCCGAATCCCGGCCGCTACCGCATGCTCTTCGAAACAGTGGGCGGGCGCCGTCGCCTGGTCCGACCTGGCGATTTGTGCCACCCCCTTCGGGCCGCGGGAAAGGGCACGCCCAAACGCCATGAGATTCCGGTCGGCTATCGTGACCTGATCGATTGGTACGTCCGGGAATATGCGGTCGGATCGCCGGACGATGCCGAGGATCCCGTACTATTGCTACGGGGCCTGGGGGAGGAGATCTGGGCCGACGAAAACGCCGATGCGTACGTTCGCCGCCAGCGGTCGGGCTGGCGATGAGCAGGATCTTCTGGGACACGAACCTGTTCGTGTACCTGTTCGAGAACAGGGGTGAACCCACCGAAAGAGTCGTGTCGTTGCGCAAGCGAATGATCGAACGCAACGACGAACTGTTCACATCTGCGCTTACCTTGGGCGAACTCCTCGTCAAGCCCATGGAGGCGGGCAACGAGATCCTCATGCGACGCTACGAGCGGGCGGTCGCGGCGGCCGCCACTGTGGTGCCGTTCGACCAAGCGGCGGCATCCGTGTTCGCTGCCGTTCGCCGGGACCGGACAATCCAGCCTCCGGACGCGATCCAGCTTGCGTGCGCCTCGGTGGCGGGCGTGGATCTGTTCATCACGAACGACAGACGTCTCAGCCGGAACGTCGTTCCCGGGATACACTTCATTCAGTCGCTCGCGGTGGCGACGCTTTGACCTCGGGAGAGCCCGCGATGAGCAAGAAGTCTCACGTCTTGCAGAGGGCGCAGCGAAGTAATCACCGATGAGGGCGCTCCACGTCTTCCCGTACATCGACTCGAGGTTGCGCTCGCGGCCACGCGGAGTCCCCGGTATCGGCGTGTGCCGTCCCCTCGGGCCGGCCGACCGTCAACCGAACAGCACTTCCGGCAGCCACAAGGCCAGTTGCGGGAACATCAGGAGGCAGCTCAGGCCGATGAGCTGGATCAACATGAACTGGATCATTCCGGCGTAAATGTCGCTGAGCTCCCAGTTCGGAACGACGCCCTTGATGTAGTACGCGGAGAGGGCGACCGGGGGTGACAGCCAGGCGGTCTGCAGACACACGGCAACCAAGGTGCAGAACCACAGAATGTCGATTCCGAGTGCCTTCACGAGCGGCAGCACGATCGGCACGATGATGATGACGATGGGCACCCACTCCAACGGCCATCCCAGCACGAAGATGAAGCCGAGCAGGGTCAGCAAGATGACCATCGGATTGAAATTCAGGCCCAGCAGGGACTCGGCGATCATCGTGGCGGTGCCGAGTCGCGAGAACACCGCGCTGTAGAGGTTCGATCCCACCACCAGGATGGAGACCATGCTGGACGTGATGATGGTCCGGTAAGCCGCCTGTTTCAGACCCTCGAGCGTGAAGCGCCGATAGAGGACGGTCAGAACGAAGGCACCGAAGGCGCCCATCGCCGCGGCGTCGGTCGGGGTTGCGAGACCTCCCAAGATGCTGCCGAGCACGGCCAGAATCAGTACCGCGAGGGGAATGATCCCGAAGAACAGCTCCCGGACCATCTCGAGGACCGACTTGGCCCGCTCTTCGACCGGCAGGGCCGGGCCCAGGGCGGGATTGATGTAGCTGCGAACCAGGGCGTAGGCGGTATACAGCCCGGCCAGAACCAACCCCGGCATGACGGCGGCGGCAAACAAGTCCGTGATCGGGACACCGACGATGGGCCCCATCACGACCAACATGACGCTCGGCGGGATAAGCATGCCGAGCGTCCCGCCCGCGGCGATTGCGCCCGCGCTCAGGCGGATGCTGTAGCCGCTTTTCTCCATTACCGGGCCGGCCATCACGCCGAGGATCGTCACCGATGCGCCCACGACGCCCGTGGCGGCGGCGAACAGCGTGGCCGTCGCCAGGACGGCGATGTAGAGAGAGCCCCGGATCCCCGCGAGCAGCAGCCGGAAGCCGTTGAACAACCGGTTCATCAGCCCCGCCTGTTCCAGGAGATAGCCCATGAAGAGGAACAGCGGCACGGCGGCGAACAGCGGCTCGCTCATTACCTGAAAGGCGTGCAGGACCATCAGATAGAACACCGGGGCGCCGAACCCGATGACGCCGAAGACGATCCCGAGGAAGATCAACGTGAACGAAATCGGAAAACCGACGCAGATGCCGATGAATAGAGCGGCGAGCGAGACGAGTCCGAGGGTCTCGGAACTCATGACGGCCATTCCCCCTTGATGGCGGCGTACAGGCTTTTGATGAACTCCGAGACGCCTTGCATTATCAGCATGGCCCCGGTCACCGGAATGACCGTCTTGAAGGGATAGAGCGGCGGCGCCCAGGGGCCGGTGATGCCGACCTCTCTCTGCTCCCACGAGACCGAGGCGAAATCGTAGCCGGCCCAGGTGAACAAGCCGATCGCGGGAAAATACAGGCAAGCATAGAGCGTCGCATCCACGATTCCCTGCCACCGCGGCGGCCAATTTTGGTACAGAAAATCGGTACGGACGTGCGCCTGGCGCACCGACGTGAAGGCGGCGCCCAGCATGAAGTGGGAGCCGTAGATCATGTAGGTCGCGTCGTAGGCCCAGACGGTCGGTGCATCGAAGAGATAGCGGGCGAAGACCTCGTAGACCAGGCAGAGGACCATCGGAATGATCAGCCAGCAGAAGAGCTTCCCCGACCAGACGCTGATCGTGTCGATGACCCGGACGACGCGGCGAAGGGGCAGCGGCAGGGATTGGTATGAGGTCATGTCAAACCCGCACGCAGCACCTTACCCATGGCGCGCCGCCTTCTTGATCAAACGGGACTGAAACACTCGATCGGGCGAGAACAAAATGCGTGGCTACAATCCGTATCCGGCGTATCGGGTGCGGGCGATGGACCGGCCGGTCCCCCACCCGCACCCGAATCCTGCGGGATCACGCCAAAGCACGCTTCATCACGCTAACGCACGCTTCCGCTAGTTCTTCGCAAGCGCGGCCTCGCCCATGGACGCGTAAAGTGCAAGCAGTTTCGTCCAGTACGGTACGACCACCTTGGCGAATTCTTCCTGCGATTCCGCAACCTTCTTGAAGAAGGGGTCCGCCGCCTTGTGTTTGGCCATCACTTCCTCCGATGCCGCGGCGAATGCGGCGAACAGATCCGGCGGCGTGTCGTACACCTTGACCCCATGCTTTTCCTTCAGTTCGTTCAAGGCGACTGCGTTCCGGTAGATGTTGCCGGTCAGCGTCGTCGTGATCGTCGCCAATGTCGCGGTCTCGATAATGGCCTGGAGATCATCGGGAAGCTTGTTCCAGAAGTCCTTGTTGATGATCAGCTCGGTGATGTCCGTCGCTTGGTGAAAGCCCTGCAGATAGTAGTTCTTCCAGATGTCCTGCAGCCCGAGATTGATGTCCTCGCCGGGATTGATCCACTCGGCCGCGTCGATGACGCCGCGTTCCGCCGATGGAACGATCTCGCCGCCGGGCAGTGCCACCGCGGTTATTCCCATCGTCGTAAACAGCTCACCGGTGATGCCCGGCGGAGACCGGTACTTGAGCTTCTGGAAATCCTCCAGGTTCTCGATCGGGTTCTTGAACCAGCCGAGCGGTTGTCCACCCGACAGCAAGGTGATGAACGGAATAATGTTGACCTTCAGATGATCGTCGTGCATCTCCCGGTAGAGTTTGTTTCCGTCACCTTCCAGAAACCACGCGACGGCGCTCAGTTGGTCCAGGCCGCCGACCGCCGGCTGGTCGGCGAACAGATAAGCAGCCGACACCTTGCCCGAGTGGAAATGCGCTCCCGTTACACCGGCTTCGACGATACCCTGATGCACTGCGGTCAAGGTTTCGGTAAAGCCCACCACCGCGCCCACGGGCAGCATCTCGACGTCCAGTCTTCCGCCGGACATCCTGTTGATACGCTTTTCCATGTCCTGCAGCATGCCGAAATACATGCTGGCCGACGGAAAGATGGTTTGGACACGCATCTTGATGGCGTCGGCAGCCTGGGCGGTGCCGACCGCGCCTACCACAATAGGTAAAGCCAGCGCCGCCGCGAGGGCTGACGCCAATAATTGTCTTTTCATGATTTCATCCTCCCCATGGCAAGGTTCTTTCCACTTGCCAAGTCATTGGTACTCGCCAACTACCAGAGGACTGAAATAGTAGCGGAAGCGGGTGTCCATCCCAACCGCTATTTGCGGGATCCCATCTCGCGTGCCGCGGGATTGGTTCTCAGAGGCTCGATTTTGCTTTCGAGGGGTTCCGACCGATCGAACCGGATCACGTCCGCCGAGCACCACACCCGGAACCGAGCTGCGTCAGGTCCGGCAACAGCCTTGGACGGCGAGCCGCCCCGTCGTCCGTCGGCGCCCCGATTCAATCCGCGCGCTTCGAAGCGTTGTACCCGTAATCCCGCTTGGCGCCCTCCTCGGTGATGAAACCGTCCGCAAGATCTTCCTCGATCTCCGCGGGGTCCCGCTCTCCCGGATCGCCGTAACCGCCGGCGCCGCTGAGACGCCAGCTCACGACGTCACCCTTCTTGAGCATGCGGGTCTCCTTGGAACCGAGCGCAATCGCGCCGTCGTCGGAATTGAGGATGGTTTCGGCCAAACGCCCGGGCTTGCCGCCGAACAGACCGAAGGGTTGGTGCACATGGCGATCGCCGAGATTGCAAAGGCTGGCACTGGAATTGAGAAGTTCGACGTCCTTGCGCACGCCGCAGCCCCCTCGGAATTTGCCTGCACCGGCGGAATCGGCGATGAATCCGAGATGACGAATGCGAATTGGATTGCGTGCCTCCAGTATCTCCACGGGAATGTTCGTGCAATTCATCACCGGAGAGAGGCCTTCGATGCCGTCCCTCCTTGATTGGGCGCCCAACCCGCCGAAAATCATGTCGTAATAGAGGAAATTCTCCCCCGTGCGGTCGTCCATCCCGCCGACATTCGGGTTGGAAAAATGGGAGAACGCGGCAATCGCCTTTTCCGGTACGATCGGCGCGAGGGCACCTACGACCACTTCGAAGATGCGCTGCGGGTTGGCTGACCTTCCGCCGCTCGGCGCGGGATACACGGCATTGAAATAGGAGCCCTCACGCGCGATGGCCTGGAGCGGTTTCGCCGAGCCGTGGTTTTGAGGCACCAGCGCTTCGGACATGATCTTGGCGGCAAAGGTCGAATAGGCACGGGTGTAGTTGATGTAGCAGTTGATCCCTGCGGGGACCTGATCGCTGCTGCCGGAAAAATCGATCAGCAGGCCGTCGCCCTTGATCGTCACCTCCACGTGGAACCGGATGGGGTCGGAGCCCGGTCCGTGATCGTCCATGAAGTCCTCGAACGTATAGGTCCCGTCGGGCAGTTCGCGGATGCGGTCCCGCATGCGCTTCTCGGAGTGCTCCAAAATCTCCTCGATAACGCCTTCGATCAGGTCCGTGCCGTATTCTCGATGGAGACCGACGAGGCGCCGCCCGCCGACGTGGTTGGCGTTGCGCTGTGCCTGCAAATCGCCGCGCACCTTGTCGGGGAAGCGCACATTGCCGAGGATCAAGCGCAAGAGGTCCGGCTCGAACTCGCCTTCGCGGATCAGTTTTATGGGCCGAATGCGCAGGCCCTCCTGAACCGCCTCGCTGACACCACGAACCTCCTGCGAGCCGGGATGGGGACCGCCGACGTCCACGTGGTGTGCCGTATTGCACGCAAAACCGATGAGCCGCCCGTCGTCGAATGCCGGCGTCACCATGAAGCAGTCGGGGAAATGCCCCGAACCGATGCGGGAGTCATTGACGAAGATCGAATCCCCCGGACGCAGCGTCTCGGGCGGAAAGAAGTCGAGAACCGTCATCACGACGTAGGGCATGGCGCCCGTATGGCCGGGAGTGAAGTTACCCTGGGCGACGAGCCGGCCGTGGCGGTCGAACAGGCCCGTCGAAAAATCATCGCCTTCGCGCACCGCTTCGGAAAACGCGGTTCGCCTCAGGGTGCTCCCCATTTCCTCGGCGACGGAGAGAAGCCGGCCCCACAAAACCGACAGCGTGACCGGGTCGACCGCCGGGCGATTTGATCCCCGGCTTTTCGAAGATTGGGGCGCGTCGTTCATCGTCAACTCTCCAGGGAAACCGTGATGATCAAATGACCTCGCGGCGATATGCGGGCATTGTCCCCCGGCAGCACGACCGTCGTCGAATCGCGCTCCTCGATGATCGCCGGTCCGGCCACCTCATCGCCCGGCGCCAGGCGAAAACGGTTGACCACACGGCACGGAACGAATCCCCCGGCTTCTTCGAAGTAAGCTTGCCGTTCGCCGTCGTCGGACGCCGCCGACATCTCGCCATCGTCACCGAGAACCGTGGGGTCCCCGTCGACCGAGGCCGGTATGACGGCCGCCAGGCACCAGTCCACGGCTTCGATGCCCGCCTCCTCGTCGCGATAATCGAAATTACGTTCGTAGGCCTCGTGGAACGCGGATGCAACGCGGTCCGCATAGCCTTCCGCAATCGGCCCGTCCGGCAGATCGACCTTGATCTCGAACCCTTGTCCCAAGTAGCGCAAGTAGGCGTATCGGGTCCAGACGAGCGGTCGGTCGCTGCGCAGTCGGGCCACGTCCTCGGCGGCGCGGGCCTCCAGTTCCCGGTAGATATCAGCGATGCGGCGATCGCTCTCGCCGTCGAGAGCAAAGATCCTCGATACCGATACGTCGATGCGCGAATCGGCGTTCAGCAACCCGATGGCCGAACCGACGCCCGCGCCCTGCGGCACCACAACTGTCGGAATGTTCAGGGAACGGGCCAGGCGCGCGGCGTGCAGCGGGCCCGCGCCACCGAAGGCGACCAGGGCGTAGTTGCGGGGGTCTCGGCCACGCTCCACCGAGATGACCCGCATGGCCCGTTCCATGTTGCCGTTGGCGACGGCGTGGATGCCCCACGCGGCTTCCCCCACTGACAGACCGAGAGGCTTGGCCACGGCGGTTTCGATGCCCGTGACGGCCGCGGCGGCGTCGATCCGCATGGCGCCGCCGTTGAAGTAATCCGCGTTGAGGTATCCCATGACCAAGTTGGCATCGGTCACCGTCGGTCGGGTGCCGCCGGCGCCGTAACACATGGGCCCCGGGTCGGCGCCGGCGCTTTGCGGACCCACCTCGATCAGGCCACCGTCGGCGCGGGCGATGCTGCCGCCGCCGGCGCCTATTTCCAGAAGCTCGACCGCCGCGATGTTGAGAGGAAGACCGCTGAACTTGCGATAGTGTATCGCGCCGACCTCGAATTCCGACGTGATGGCGGGTTCGCCGTCGTCGATCGCTCCCATCTTCGCGGTGGTGCCCCCCATGTCGAGGGTCAGCACGTGATCGAAACCTTCCTCGCGGCCGACGACGCCGCACATCAGCACACCTGCGGCCGGTCCCGATTCCACGATGCGCACGGGGTATTCCTTGGCCAGATCCGTCGACACCAGACCGCCGTTGGACTGCATGACGAGGAGGTCCGGTTCGATGTCGGCGGCCCGGAGAGAATTCTCGAGATCGGTCAGATAGCGTTCGACGATAGGCTTGACATAAGCATTGGCGACCGTTGTGCTGACGCGCTCGTATTCGCGAATCCTCGCCGAGACCTTGGACGACAGGGAAACATTCACCCCGGGCGCTCGCTCCAGCACCCGCGCGGCCACGGCTTCCTCATGCGCGGAGTTGGCGTAGGCGTGTAGCAAACACACGGCAATGGATTCGACTCCCGCCGCCAACAGGCCCTGCGCGGCCTCGTCCACGCTTTCCAATGCCAGCGGCTCGACGACTGCCCCGTCGAAGGCGATGCGTTCATTCACCTCGGCAATGTAGCGCCGTCTGGTCAACGGTTCCGGCTTGCCCATGTACATGTCATAGGTGTCGTAACGCTTTTGCCGACCGAGCAGCAGCACGTCGCGGAAGCCTTTCGTGGTGAGGACGCCCGTGCGGCTGCCCTTGTTCTCGAGAATTGCGTTGGTCGCGATGGTCGTGGCGTGGAAGACCGAATCCACGTCTGGCGCCTCGGTATCGCAGCGCCGCAACAACGTCGACAAGCCGTCCATGACGGCGCGCGACAATTCAGCCGGAGTGCTGGGAATCTTGTGCGCGACCATGCGCCCGGTCCGCGTGTCCTGCTGCACCAAGTCGGTGAACGTTCCGCCGATGTCGAAGGCGACGCGGATCATGCGCTTTCCTTCCCCGGGAGAGTCGCCTGCGCGAGAGATACGGTAGCGAGGACGGTTTTGCCCTGCAAGAACTCCCCGGGACGCTCCGCCATTCGCCCGGCTTCGGCCGAAAGCATGTCGGCTGCCCGCTACCGGGCGATTTTGACCGTGCCGAGATGCCGGATGATCGGCTCGAAACCGGATGTGGCGATTCGACACGGCGAGCATCGCCCCGGCCGAATCCCAAACGGACACCGCAGGTCTTGACGGCCGGAAACATGAAGAGAAATTGATTGGCGTCCCCTAGGGGACTCGAACCCCTGTTTTCGGCGTGAGAGGCCGATGTCCTAGGCCACTAGACGAAGGGGACGCTCGCATTCGATCAAGCCTCCGGCCGAACCCGGGGTAGAGGAGTGACGTCTCCCGGTCCACATCGGCGGCCATCCGGCGGCGCGACTACCGGGACGGATTGTCCGGCAGGCCGTTCCAAGCAAGCCCCAGGCCCTGCTCGACGGCCGCACACATCAGATGGCCGACCAGGATATGCATTTCCTGGACGCGCGGGGTCTCGGAGCTGGGAACGACCAGCACGGGGTCTGTCAGATCTTTCAACGCACCGCCGTTTCCGCCCGTGAGTCCGGCGGCCGTCATGCCCATGGTCCGCGCCGCCGTCAGCGCGCGAATGACGTTTGGGCTATTGCCGGACGTGCTGATTCCGATGGCGACGTCACCCGCCTTCCCCAGACCGAGCAGCTGACGCTCGAACACGCGATCATAGCCGTAGTCATTGGCGATTGCGGTCAGCGCCGCCGTGTCCGAGGTGAGCGCGATGGCCGGCACCGGCTTCCGGTCGGAAGCGAAGCGTCCCACGAGTTCGGCCGCGATGTGTTGCGCATCCGCGGCGCTTCCGCCGTTGCCGAACAGGATGAGTTTGTGTCCGCCGGCGATCGCCTTCACGCATGCCTCGACCAGCCGGAGGAACGGTTCCGCCACCGCGTGCCGCGTGGCCTCCAGAAGCTTCCCGTGTTCTTCGAAACCGGCAACCAACAGAGCCTCGACGTTCACGGGAGTGTTCTGCACGTGCGCGAGCCTATCAAACCATTGCCCGATTTCCATTGCGTCATACTCCCAACGAGGCTGGAAAGACAAGCGCTCCGCCGGGTATTGCAAACGATCCTGCCCGGTAAGTCCGTCCTTCTGGACGACAGTCCTTCAGACGGCCGTGCATGCCGGACGGATTGCCCGCGGCTCCCGATGTGCCTATCTTCGGGGCCGGTCGCTGGGGCGTAGCCAAGCGGTAAGGCACCGGTTTTTGGTACCGGCATGCGCAGGTTCGAATCCTGCCGCCCCAGCCAACTCCTAGTCGAAATGCGGCGTCACGCCCGGGGGCACGGAGAATCCGAGATCGCCACGGGCGATGACCGCCTCCCGGCCGCCGTTCGCCGCGAGCTGCTCCGCCTGCCGCTTCTTCGCCCGGGCATCCACCTCCTCCGGGTCGCAGATGGATCGGAGCTTTGCCTCGCACTCTGCGATCACCACGTCGTAGGCCGGATCGCCGGCGAGGTCGGTCAGTTCCTCCGGATCCGCCTCGAGGTCGAAAAGCTGCGGCCCGTACTTCACGTAGTAGACGAACTTGTACTTCCCGTCGCGAATCATGAACGCGCCGGTCGTCGAGCCCATGGCGTGATACTCCGACAGGATCGTGCGCTCCGGCGTCGCCCCGTCGGCCAGGTCGAACAGCGAGACGCCGGGATGGTCCTCGTCGTACATCTCCCCGCCGGTCTCGCCGACGCATTCCATGATGAAGGGGTAGACGTCGACGTGCGATGCCGGCGCGTCGCGGACGATGCCTTGGGGAATGCCGTCGCCCATGACGATCAGGGGCACGGCGGCCGACTCCTCATACATCGTCGACTTGCCCCACAGCCCCCGCGCGCCGAGGTTGTCGCCGTGGTCGGACGTGTACATGACCCGCGTCTCGTCGGTGAGGCCGCAGGCCTCCAGGGTTCGCATGATCTTGCCGATCTGCTCGTCGACGAAGGTGCAGAGTCCGAAATAGCCGGCTCGGGCCTTGCGCACCAGATCCTCGCTCGTGAAGTGATCGTCGTAGGACGACGATTCGGCGTAGTCCCTGACGTAAGGATGCTCCGGTCGCTCGTCCTCCGCGTAAAGCTTCGGCCAGGGCAAGTCGGGATTTCGGTAGTACTCGTAGAAGTACTCCGACGGGGCGGTGAGCGGAAAATGCGGGCTCGCGATCGAGACGAACAGCACCCACGGCCTGTCGGTGTGCCGCGGCGCCACTTCCTGGAGCCAGATCTGAGCGCGCGCGGCGGTGTCCCGGTCGTAGCGCGTATAGCTGGACTCTCCGGGTCCCGCCATGCCGGCGACCTTGTAGGCCCCCATTCGTTTGGGCAGGTCCTCCCGGATCAGGCCCATGGTGTCCCCTTTGCCCTCGATGACGTGCATGGGGATGACCTCTTCGTTGAAGCCGTTGTCGTCTTCCGTCGACCGGAAATGCAGCTTGCCGATCGAATCGACCCGGTGCCCTTTGTCACGCAGGCGGTGATGCCAGCTCGGAACGGAGCCCTCGTAGGGATCGGCGTTGTCCCAGTAGCCGATCTGATGGATGTACTTGCCCACGGCGAAGGACGCCCGCGCCGGAATGCAGATCGGCGAACAGGTGTAGGCGTTGGTGAACGTGGTTCCGCGGGACGCCAGCGCGTCCATGTGAGGGGTCCGGACCATGCCGTGCCCGTAGCACCCGGCGAGCGCCTTCTGGTGCTCGTCCGAAAACAAGATGAGGAGGTTCTTCGGCTCCATCGGATCCTCGCTGTTCAATCCCTTCGCGGCGTGGATATATCACATCGCTTCGGCGCGGGCAGGGCCGCGGGCG
>JAGWAU010000010.1:0-2687 GCA_021296255.1 Alphaproteobacteria bacterium
GCAGCCTGCTCGGCCTGCCGCGGGGTCTCAACGCACTCTACAAGGACGGCGGCATCCTATACTCGCCCCCGTTCCGTTAGCGTCCTAAATGTACAGGCCCCGCCGCCCTCCACGACTCTACGGTCTGCCACGCCACACCGCGCGACACGGTCGCGGGCCCGCTCGCACGAGACATGCGGGATGATATAGTTCATGCGGTCCAGTGGCAGAGGAATTTGGCCAGCCATGTCCGAAACTCCGGCCAAGAAAACGATATTCTCCGATATCGTAAGAGATCTGGATCTATATTTGTCCGCGGCGGCTTTCTTATTTGTAAGCTGCGTCATGTTTCTCCTGGTCATCACACGATATTTGTACTCCTTGTCGCTACCGGCCCTCGAAGAATTTACGATGGTGGTGTTCGTGTGGTTTCTTTATTTTTCGATGATTTATTGTCTACGCCATAACCTTCACATAAAGGTCGAAATAATAGACACCTTAATTGGCCAAAAATTAAATAAAATAATTGATACCATTGCCGATATTATACTACTTATATTCACTTCTGTAATGTTTTATAATGGAATACTTCTAGTCATCTTCAATATGGGTCGCTCGGGCGGTAAGACACCCATGCTCGATATTCCCTATTACGTGGTCTATATCGTGCTCCCGTTCTCGTTCGGACTGTTTACGGTGTTCCTGGCAATGAGAATTCTCGGACACGTCAAAGATATTCTTCCGACAAAGATAAAATAAACGCAACATATAGGGAAAATATAATCGAATCATGGAAATATTAGGTGCATTTGTATTTCTCTTTGTTCTTATCTTCCTTATGTTCGCCAAGGTTCCCATCGGCTTCGCCATCGGCATCGTCAGCCTGTTGGCGTTCGCCATCTACGATTTGCCGCAGCAGATACTCGCGCAGCGGTTCTATACGGGCATGGCATCGCAGACCTGGATCGCCATTCCTCTGTTCATCTTTGCCGGAACCCTGATGGGTTGCGGGGGCCTGTCCCGGCGCATCGTTAATTTCTCCGACGCGGTTATCGGCCACGTCAGAGGCGGGCTCGGCATCACCACGATATTTTCGTGCTCATTTTTCTCCGCCATTTCCGGCGCGTCGCCGGCGACCGCCGCGGCGATCGGATCGATCATGATCCCGGAAATGAAGAACAAACAGTATCCGGAGAAGCTGGCCGCCGGCATTACCGCATCGGGCGGCGTGCTCGGCGTCTTGATTCCACCCAGCATCATCCTGATCGCCTACGGCGTCCTGGCGGAAGTCTCGATCGCCAAGCTCTTCATGGGCGCGATGATTCCGGGTGCACTCCTCGCCCTGACGATGATGTTCGTGACGTATGTGATGGCGCGGCACACCGTACCGGCGGAGCAGACCTTCACCCTGACGCAGGTCTTCGTGACTCTCTATCGCGGATTCCTGTCGTTGCTGGCGCCGGTGATTATCTTGGGCGGCATCTATCTCGGCGTCTTCACGCCCACCGAGTCCGCGGTGATCGCCGTCGTCTACGGAATCATCGTCGGGTTCGTCTATCGGGAATTGACCCTTCGCGACATCGCGGAAGCGATACGGTCGACGGTGGTTACGACCGGCACGCTGGCGATCATCTGGGCGGCGGCGGCGAGCTATTCCTACGTCCTCACCCTGAGCGGCATCACCCAGAATATCGCGCTGGCGATCACCGGCGTCTCGACGGAGCCCTTCATCGTCTTGACGATGATCAGCGTCCTGGTTGTCGTGCTTGGCTGCTACATCAACGCGATGGGGATGGTGATCTTGCTCACGCCCATATTCGTCCCCATCCTGAACGCGATCGGATACGATCTGATCGCCTTTGGCGTCATTTTCACGATGATGTGCGAGGTCGGTTACATCACCCCGCCGGTCGGGACCAATTTGTTCGTCGTCAAATCGCTGTGCGAGGAGGCGGACATTCTGGAGATAAGTCGCGTGGTCATCCCCTATATCCTGGCGCTATATGCTCTGGTTCTGACGTTCGTCGTATTCCCGGAGTCCATCCTCTACCTGCCCAACCGGTTCCTGTAGGATCGCGGTTCCGACGCCATGACGCGCCGCAACGGGGAACCCGTCATGGCTTCCCGCGTCCCTGACGGCCCCCGCCGCTCGGCGCCGGGGGCCGCCGCCGTCAGTATTTCGTCTTGCCGTCCGCGACCAGCGATTCGATGACGCTCATGCCGCCGACCGAAGAGGCGTGTTCCTGCCAAATGTGCTTGACCAGCGGCTGCACCTCTGCCGTCTTGACGCGGGTCACCTGCAAGCCCGCCGATTTGAACTTGTCGATGATCGTGCGGTCATACATTTGGCAAAAGCCGTTCACGTGGTTCGTGGCCTCCCTGGCGGCCCGGTCGACCGCGTCGCGCACCTTCTCGGGCAGCCCGTTGTAGAAGTCGGCGTTCATGTAGAGGCCGGTTCCGGTGACCGCATGATTCGTCTCGGTGAGGAATTTCTGGACCTCCGCAAACCCTTGCCCATAGGCCCAACTCACGGTCGATTCCTGACCGTCGACGGTCCCGAGCTGCAGGGCGGTGAAGATTTCCCCGCCGCTGATGCTCACGGGCTTCATGCCGAGACTTTCCAAGGTCGCGATCAGGATCGGCGAACCCGGCACCCTGACCTTCAGGCCCTTGAAATCGTCGACCTTGTTGATCGGCCGCTTGGCGTT
>JAGWAU010000010.1:2879-117690 GCA_021296255.1 Alphaproteobacteria bacterium
GCATTTGTTGAAAGACTGCCGGGTCCTTGCCGAGCTGCGCCCCCGGGAAGATCCTGACCTCGAAATCGCCGTCGGTGTAGCGGTGCATCCGTTCCGCAAACTGGGTCGCGTAGATGTAGTGGTAGGAGTTCTCCGTCGCCGGTTGATTGACGTGCATCTTGACGGTGTACTCGGCGGCGGCGGCCGCCATCGTCAGCATGACGACAAGACCGGCTGCCAGTGAAAATACGTGGAGTGCTCTGCGTGTCATCGTGGCCTCCCTGGCTCGTTCGAGACGCTTGGCGGGCCGGGATCCGTGCCCATTGTGTTTTCCCGGCAGCGACGACTGTTGCCTGACGGAAATCGTATTCGTGGCCCGATACCTTGTCAAAGCTTCATCCTGTTTCAGGACAGGGGATGGCGGCTCGTACGCCGGCCGGCTACGATCTCCGGGACTGTCTGAAGGAGGCAATTTCGGCTCGCCGGACACCGCCGCTTGGGGATTGGCACGCACCGACAGCTTCGCCCGCATGAACGCCACACGCGACTCCGAATACCAATACCGGTTCGGCTTCGACATCGGGGGAACGTTCACCGATGTCGTCGTGTCCGACGCCGGCGGCGACCTATACGCCGGCAAATGCCTGTCGCGGCCGGATGCGATCACACGGGCCGTCGTCGACGGCCTCACGGGTCTCATCGAGCGCGAATCGATCCCGCGCGACAGAATTCGAGAGGTGATCTCGGGCGCCACGACCGTCGTGACCAACCTGATCATCGAAGGCAAAGGCGCCCGCACGGGCCTGCTGACGACCGAAGGCTTCCCCGACCTCATCGAGATTGCGCGGGAAGTGCGCTACGACATCTACGACATCACCGCGAGGCTGCCCGCGCCCGTCGTCCCCCGGCCCTGGCGCAAGGAAGTCCCGGAGCGGATCGACAAGGACGGCAACGTCGTTGTTCCCCTCGACGAGAATGCCACAAGGCGTGCCGTCGAGGACCTCGCCGCCGGGGGCGTGACGTCGATCGCCGTCTGCTTCCTGCACGCCTACCGCTACCCCGCCCACGAACGACGTGTCCGCGAGATCGCCTCGGAGATCGCGCCGGACCTGTTCGTCTCGCTGTCATCGGAGGTGTTGCCGGAAATCCGGGAGTACGAACGTACCGTCGCCACGGCGCTCAACGCCTATGTCCGTCCATACATCGGCCGGTACCTTCAGGAGCTGGAGCGCGACCTGGGAGCGATCGGCGTCAGGGCGACGCTGAACATCATGCAGTCGAACGGCGGCGTGATCTCGCGCGAGTTCGCCGAGACGACGCCGTTGCGCATGCTGGAGTCCGGCCCCGCCGCGGGCGCCCTGGCGGCCTCGCACGCCGCCGGCCTCGCGGGCCTGGAGAACGTGCTGTCCTTCGACATGGGAGGAACGACGGCCAAGTCCTGCCTCGTCACCCGCGGGCGCCCGGAGACAACTCTGGAATTCGAGACGGCGCGGGTTCAGCGCTTCAAGAAGGGTAGCGGGCTGCCGGTCAAGCTGCCGATCATCGACATGATGGAGATCGGCGCGGGAGGTGGTTCGATTGCCCGCGTCGCCGACACGGGCCTCCTGAAAGTGGGGCCGGACAGCGCCGGAGCCGTGCCCGGTCCCGCCTGCTATGGCCTCGGAGGCGAAGAGCCGACGGTGACGGATGCCGCCCTGGTGCTGGGATACCTGGACCCGGCCGCAAAACTCGGCGGCACGGTTCCGCTTCATACGGGGCGCGCGGAAACGGCCATCATGGAATTCATCGCCGAACCGCTCGGCATGACGCTGATCGAGGCGGCAAGCGGCATCTATCGAATCGTGTGCGAGAGCATGGCCTCGTCGGCCGAGGTTCACGCCGTCGAAAAAGGGAAGGATATCCGGCGCTACACCCTCGTAGCATTCGGCGGCGCCGGCCCCATGCATGCGCGGGAAATCGCCAACCGTCTGGGGTGCGGCAGGATTCTGGTGCCGCCCAACGCGGGCGTATTCTCCGCCGTCGGCCTCCTCGTGGCGCCCGTCATGACCGACGCCGTGCGGACCCACTACACCCCGATCGCCGGGGCCGACTGGGCCGCCGTCGATCGTATTTACGCGGATCTGGCAGAGTCCGCGTCGGCGGCCCTGATCCGAACCGGAATCCCGGTCGAGTCGATCGAATTCGAGCGAAGCGCCGACCTACGTTACGTGGGCCAGGGATTCGAGGTGACCACGCCCCTCCCCGACTCCTTCGGTCCGAACGCCTCCGGCGAGGCGGTGGAGTCCTTCTACCGGACGTACGACGAGCTGTTCGGCCACCATCTGACGAACGTCGGCGTCGAGGCGCTGACCTGGCGCTTGCGTGCCGCGGCGCCGCCGCCCGCGCCTCCCGTCGCCCGCCGAAAGAACGGGTCGGACCCGGATCGGGCAAGGGGACGTATGCGCCGGGTCTACTACCCCGACATCGGAGAGTTCCACGACGTGCCGGTACTGGACGATTCCGGGTTGCCGGTCGGCCGGAACTTCGAAGGACCGGCGTTGATCGAGCAATCCGGATGCACGGCGGTGGTCGGACCGCGTGAGCGGTTCTCCGCGGACGACAACGGCAATCTTCTGATTTCACTTCCGCGATGAGATGCTTCGGCGATGGATAGCGCGACCCGACGGATCAACCCGATCGATCTGGAGATCTACTGGAATCGCCTGATCGGCATCGTCGACGAGGCCGGCGCGGCCATGAAGCGGACGTCGTTCTCCACGGTGGTCCGGGAATCCAACGACTATACCTGCGTCATGCTCGACGCCGACGGCGCCCTGTTGGCCCAGTCGTCGTGGAGCGTTCCCGGGTTCATCGGAACGACTCCCCATTCGCTGCGGCACTTCCTTGCCGTCTATCCACGGGAGACGCTCTCCGACGGCGACATCATCCTCTCCAACAACCCATGGATCGGCTCGGGTCACCTCAACGACCTGACGATGGCGGCGCCCGTCTTCCACGGAGGCCGTCTCGTCGCCTTCGTCGTGACGGTGGCGCACCTTTCGGACATCGGCGGGCGGCAGTGGTCCGCGAGCTCGACCGAACTCTTCGAGGAAGGGCTGCACATGCCCGTTCTCAAGCTCTATGAGGCGGGGATCAGGAACGAAGCGCTCATCAAGATCTTCGAGGCCAACGTCCGCCTGCCCGGCCAGGTGGTGGGCGACATCGAAGCCCAGGTGGTGGCGATCAACGTGGTGAGGCGGCGCCTGCTCGAATTCATGGCGGAGTACGGCCTGAAGGACATCGGCGACATCGCTCGGGCCGTCTACGACGTCACGGAATCCGCGGTCCGAAAGCAGCTCCGCGACATCCCGGAAGGGACGTATTCCGCCGAAGTGGAGGGCGACGGCTGGAACGAGAGCATTCGCATCAAGGCCACGGTCACCGTCGAGGACGGCCGGATTCGCGTCGACTACACGGGAAGCTCGCCCCAGGTCCGCTACGGCGTCAACGAGTCGTACAACCACACCCACGCGTATACGGTGTATCCCTTCAAGTGCATGCTGGCACCGGGGCTGCCCAACAACGACGGGTTCATCCGCCTGTTCGACGTGGTCGCGCCCGAGGGCCTGATCGTGAACGCCAAGTTCCCCGCTGCCGTCGGCGCCCGCCAGCTCATCGGGCACATGCTGCAGGGCGCCATCTTCGAAGCCATGGCCGGCGTCATGCCCGACAAGGTCCAGGCGGACAGCGGCACGCCGTTGACCGTGTTGGTCTTCAAGGGCCTCGACATCGAATCGGGCGAGTCGTTCCAGCAGATCACGTTCTTGAACGGCGGGATCGGCGCCACCAGGGGCCGGCACGGCGAGCCCTGCTCCAGCTTCCCGGCCAACATCTCGAACACGCCGGTCGAGATCCTCGAGAACCTGGCTCCCGTCCGTTACCGGCAGAAGCGGATTCACGAAGGATCCGGCGGCGGCGGCGAGTTTCGCGGCGGCGACGGTCAGATCGTCCAGATCGAGTCCTGCTGGCACCAGACGATGACCGTGGCCCTGCTGACGGAGCGAACGCGAAAGGCGCCGCGCGGCGTGCTCGGCGGAGAGTCGGGGGCGTGCGGGTTCGTCCGGAAGAACGGAGAGCCCGTCGTCGAGACCAAGGGCGTCGTGGAGCTGGCGCCCGGAGACGTGCTGGAGGTCGCGCTGCCGGGCGGCGGCGGTCTCGGCACACCCGACGCATCCGGGACGCCCTGAGCGAGACTTCCCCGGCCCGGTGCGACGAGCAGCTTCCCCAATCGTGACAATCCGTTAGGCTCGGATGGCCTTTCACCGCGTTTACCCACGCGGGCTGTACCCTTCCCCGAACCGCCGCCGACGTTCCCTCCGAACAACACGGCGACCGAGGGAACACACGGGAGACAGCCCCATGCGCATCTACGCCAACGTCAACGAACGAACGCTCCGCCGCAGGTTCAACGAGCCCAAGCATCACAAACGTCCGCCGAGCCTCGCATACCCGCGGAGAGTCATTGATCAAGGCCGACCATGAAGCGACACGGGTCTCGGCGGCCCCACGAACCGATCTGCCTGACACCCATTCCCTTGGCGCGGACCGGCGGTCCGCTGTCGTGAACGACAAGGAATTGGGATAGGGACGGTCCGCGCGGCTCTCTACACCCCGCCCGTCAGAAAATCTCCGACCACCTGATTGAAGAGCTCCGACCTCTCCAGGTGCAGGTTGTGCGCGGCGCCCGGCAGGATGGCCAGGCGCGCGTTGGGCAGACCTTCGAACAGCCGCATGGACCGTTGCGGCGGCGTTCCTCGATCCCCGTCGCCGCAAATCACCAGGGCGGGCGTCGTGATCTCATGGAGCCGGTCGTCCGAACTCCAATTCTTTACCGCGGTCAACGCGCTGGTCGCGCCGTCCACGGTCGCGCCGCGGCCGGCCTGAAGACAGAAGTCGAAGGCCGGCGCATCGTCCCCGTGGAGAAACCATGATTTCGCGAAGCGGACCGCCGTCTTTTCGATGCCGTCCTCTTGCAGCTTTTCGACGCTGTCGGCGATGGTTTCGAACCGGCCCGGGATCTCGCCGATTGACGAGGCCCCGTAGAACACGACCCGCTCCAAACGGTCCGGGTGGTCGAGGGCCGTCTGTTGAGCGATCGACCCGCCCATCGAATGCCCCACGAGGGAGAACGTCCCGACCCCCAATTCGTCGAGCAGTCCGATCAGGGCGCCGACGAATCCATCGATCGAATCGGGTGCGGCCATTCTTGCGCTGCTGGCGAAGCCCGGAAGGTCCGGCGCGATCACGTCGAACCTCGGGCACAGATACTGGATCTGGGGAAGCCAGTAGCCCGACCCCCCGAGGAACCCGTGCTGCAGGACCACGGTGGGCCCCGTTCCCGCGCGCCGGTAGTTCTGCATCCGATCGATCCCCTGTCCCTGTGGTTCCGCTTCGCGGAAGTCCGCGGCGCTCAATCGAACGCCGTCAGCGGAATATCGGCCGTCCCGTCGATCAGGCGCCGGCCGTCCGGCCCTTCGCACCAGACCTCGTAGGTCACGGCTTCGCCGTCGCCCTCGCGCCGGCGACCCGCCCGCACGGCCCGCATCGTCAGCCGGTCACCCGGACGAGCGGGCGCACGGAAGCGGACGTCGAGAACGCCGTCCGACAGCCAGGGCTCCGGGCGGTCGAGGCCGCGGGAGATCTGTTCCGCCATCACGGCGAACAGGAGGAAACCCTGACCGATGGTCCCGCCGAGGGGCGTCCCCTTGGCGAATTCCGGATCCACGTGGATGGGGTCGCTCGCCCCGGCCACTTCGGCGTAGGCGTCGATCTGTTCCTGGGTCAGCGTCCAGGAGAGCGGCGGCAGTTCCCGCGGAGCCGCGACGCCGGCCGTCATGCCGGCCACACGATCGTCATTTCGCCGCTCGCCACTTCCCCACCCTCGAGGTCCCAGAGCTTCGATTCGAAGACGACCCAGGGCCTGTCCCTGCGGATGTATTTCTCCTTGAGGCGGATGCGAACCCGCAGGGTCGATCCGGCGGGAATGCGCCGGGCGCACCGCCAGCGCTGGCCCGCGTGAATGCCGCCGACCGGGACGTTCCATTCGCCGAACATGACCCGCGGGACGGTCCACATGGCCGCCATCGTCGGCGGCGCATAACCTTCGCCCGAACCGTCGTCGCTCCCGGAGCCGGGAGAGGTGGCCCGACGGAACTCCGCGATCGATTCGGCCGTGACGGTGACCGTCGACTCGACGAGAACGTCCCCTACGGTCATGCCGTCGTAGGTCAGGTCGGGCGCTTCCGGATTTGACATCGCGGCCGGAAGTGTAGGGCGCCGGGACGGGCGCCGCCAAGGCACGCCCGACGCGCATCCGCCCGTGCGGTCCGCCAAGCGGTGCGTCTCGCTCAATCCTCCAGAACGCGATAGCCCATGACTTGGCGCTCGGTGATCAGTGCCCGGCCCGAGGTGGTGCCGTAGCGGTTGAGCGTATCGACCATGACCGACGGCCCGACGGCGTGGTCCGAATTGAAGGCCGCTCCCGCGAGAACGCATTCCGCGGTGAGCGTATCCCCGGGGCGGGCAAGGGAGTGAATCTCAACGAAATTTCCGCCATTGAAGATGCCTCCGGGAGGCACTCCCAGTCGCACGGGATCGAGGCGGCCGATGTCGGTGACGCCCTCCCGGCCCAGCGTCGCCGGGTCGGGATCGAACGGCTTGGCGTCGGGCCACGACTCCAGACCGTGCAACGGATAGAGCGGCATCGCCACCACGCCCCCAAAGGGACCTTCCGCCGCCTTCTCCGGGTGATAGTGCCAAGGGTTCACGTTCATGACCGCGTCGGCCATCAGCCGCAGGCGACTCAGATCGACCGGGATGACCGATTCGACCACGTCCATCCGCTTTCCGACCATCCCGCGGATCCGGTCCGGTACGCCGTCGCCCGCCTCCCGGATCCCGGTGTCCACGCGCCATTCGTCCGGCAAGTCCCGGTCATCGACCTCGACGACGCAGTTGCCTTCGGGATCGAGCAGGACGATGGCATCCCCTTGGGTCGTGTCCGCGCCTTGGTCGGGATTGTGGATGCGAAAACCGACCCGCGCGGCCACGTAGCGCCCCGCCTCGACGACATCTTCGATCGACCCGTGAATGACGAGATGTTCTTCGGCGAAATCCATGCCGCGGAAATCCGTGTTCACGCGCCACACCCAGCCCCGATGGTCGAAAGACGCGCCCAGGAACTGGACGATGGACTGTCCCTTGATCGCGCCGTTGATGTACACATCCTTCAGCTTGCCGTGCTCCCGCGCGTAGTCCTGGTTGTAATGGACCTTGTCCCAGTTCTGCTGGGCGGCACACCACCGGGTGAGATGCTTGTAGCCGATCAGGCCCTTGTCCGACGGGGGCAGTTCCGTGCCCGCCCGCAGCGGCAGATCCAGTCCTGGAATGTCGATCGTCATCCGTGTGGTCTCCTCAGATGTCTTGTGTCTTGAGCGTGCCGGCGCCGCTGGACGTCTTCGCCCCAGTCGCCCACGTTCATCGTCCGTCCGGGTTCGGCACCGTTCTTCACCTATCCGAATCGGACGGTGGCCTCTCCCAGGCCTTCCATTCGAACCGTGACTTCGTCCCCCGGTTCGGGCCACTTCGTGCCGACGACGCTTCCGGTCATGACGATCATGTCCCGGCGCAACGGGCGGCCCTGCTCGACGAGGCCGTTCGCCACGAAGGCGAGCGCATCGAACGGATGGCCCATGACATCGACGCCTTTGCCGGTCTCGATATCCGCCCCGTTGATGGCGAGCGTTCCAGCGACTTCACGGAGGTCGAGTTCCCGCCAGCCGGCTTGCGGCGCCGAGAGCACGCATCCGCCGTTCCACGCGCCCGAGGCGATGAGCGCGTGGGCATCGATGGCGTCGTAGTCCGCGTTCTGATCATCGACGATCTCGATCGCCGCCATGCACGCGGCAACCGCCTCGCCGATCGACTCGCGGCGGTAAGGCCCGCCGTCCAGATCGGCACCGAGACGCACGGCGATCTCACATTCGACCCCCGGACGTCCGTACGCATCGAATCGAACGTCGGCAGGCGAGGCGTGGATGCCCTTCTCGAAGACCGGTCCGATGCAAGGCTGATCGAACCCCAGGAGGCGCTGCATCACCGGCGTCGTGAGAGCGATCTTGTAGCCGGCCAACCCGCCGCGACTGCCGTCGTCGAAGGTTGCGACCCAGGACTTCTGGACGTCGTATGCGTCTTTCAGGGTATCCGGCCGACACCGCTTGGGCGGAGACAGCGGCCCTCGGGTATCGAACACCTGCCGGTAATACTTCGCCGCGGCGGCGAGATCCTCTGGCGACACTTCTCTCTCCGGCGCGCTATCCGGCCGCGTTGGCGACGTGGAACGACCTGATGCTGCCGCGCTCGGAAAGCTCTTTCATCAGGGCCACCAAAGGGGTCGACCCCATGGAATATTCGGTGTCGATGGGCCCCGCGGCCTTCAGGGCGCCGTACTCCTTGTCGGCGTAATACGCCGCCAGCAAGAGGTCGTCGTCACTGGCGAAGGGTCCCCGCTCTTCCCGGATCCCGGGCAGCGCAGGCGGCACCAGGGCACCGGGACGCTCCTTCACGGGTTCTTCGCCGCGCGTGATCTTGTCGTAGAGGTTCGGTTCGATCGGTCCCGCGATTTCGCCGTAATAGCCGAGGACGTATTTCCTGACCTCGTCGGGCACGGTGTCGTACCGGTCCTTGCCCTGCAGCTCTCCCATCACGTTGAGCACGGCTTGCGTCATGACGTACTGCGCGAAAGGACTCACGATGATGGGATAGCCGAGCTCGCGGCGGACGTGCCCGGCCTCCTCCATCACCTCGTCCAACCTGTCGACGATGCCCAACGGCTCGAGCTGCGATTTCAGGTTCGAGATCATCCCGCCCGGAACCTGGTGGTGATAGTGGAACTCATCGTACTCCACGGGCTCGCCGGTGGGCTTGTCCTCCCGCGCCGCGATATAGCGCAATTTGTCGGCTACCTGGCCGATCAGGTCGAGATCGAGATCCACGGCATGGCCCCGGCGGCGGACGTTCCGCACGAATCGTTCCGTCGGCGGATGGGAGGCGGCGTTGGCCAGGGTCGACGTGGCCGTATGCACCACGTCGACGCCGTGGTCGACGGCGAGGACCGCGACGTACGGCGACAGACCCGAAAGACAATGACTGTGGAGCTGGAGCGGGATATCGCGGCAAACGTCCTTCAGGGCGGGCACCAGGGTCGGGACGCGTTCCGGCCGCAACAGACCGCTGGGGTCCTTGATGAAAATTCCGTCCACGTCGAGCTTCAAGAGCTCTCGGGCCTTGGAGACGTAGTAGGCGTCCGTGTGCACCGGCGTCTCGGTGTAGACCAGTCCGCCGACCGTGTGCATCCCGAGACGCTTGGCGGCGCGGATGCACACTTCCAGATTGCGGATGTCGTTCAGGGCGTCATAGGTCGTGTGATACCGCATGCCGTTCGCGATCATGCGCTCGGCCGTAAGCTCCACGACGTCGTCCGCGAACAATTCGAAGGTGAACAGGCTTTGCCCGCGGTGGTGCAGGATGAGGGGCGTTTCCGTCACCCAACTCGACAGGATACGCATGCGTTCCCAAGGATCTTCGAGGAGGTAGCGCACGCAGACGTCGAACACCGCCCCGCCGACGAGATCGATGGCCTCGAACCCGGCGCGATCCAGCAGCGGAGCCGTCTCCCGCATCATCGCGGTGGTCATGCGCGTGGCCCACAGGCATTGGTGAGCGTCCCGCAGCGTCACGTCGATCAGATTTATGGCTCGCCCGCCTTCACGCGGCGGCGCACCCGCGGCCGTCATCCCGTTACCCCTCGACACTCGTGGTCCCTGTGCTAAAACGCGGTTGTCGCGGCATTATATCGTCGCGGCCGTCTCGCGCCATTCGCCGCCGGACTCCCGTTTCGAATCGGCTTCCGCATGACCCTGACCTACGCCGAAATCGCCGAGATCATCAAGCTCATCGACGCCAGCTCCTGCGAGGAGATCACGCTCGACCTCGGCGAGATCAAACTCTCCATGCGCCGCAAGGGCGACGGCGGGCCGTCCGCGACGACGGCCGCCCCAACGGCCGCCGAGGAGTCCCATGAAGCCAGCATGGAGCCAAGCCCGCCGACGGGCCCGCCCGCCGGGGACGAAGATCCGCCGGCAACCGGGCCTTCCCGAACCGAAGCCTCCGCGACGGCCGACGGCATGTCGGAAATCCGCTCGCCCATGGTCGGGACGTTCTATCGGGCGCCGTCACCCACGTCGCCTCCGTTCGTCGAGGTCGGCAGCGAAGTCGACGAGGATGATCCGTTGTGCTTGATCGAGGTGATGAAGCTCTACACCACGATCTCCGCGAAGGGTCCCGGCCGCGTTGCGGAAATCTGCGCCGAGAATGGTGCCATGGTGGGAGCCGACGAGATTCTGTTCCGCATCGAGCCTGTATAGGCGGAGCCGCGCCGGTCTACGGCTCGTCGAACCGGTTCACGGATTCTACGAAGAGACCGCCGCGCAAGGCGTTCAAGCGTCCCGCTCCATCGCTCGATAACGCTCGCGTACGAAGGCACGGCGCTCATCCCCGAAGAATCGCGCGCTCTCCATCACCGTCTCGAACACCTTCCGCCCGACCTCGCGCAGCAAGGTGCGGTCCGTATCGCCCTCGGCGGGCGGAATTTCCAATACCGCATCCTGGGTGAAGGTATTGATGTGGGGACCGCCGGTTCCGCGCTGCGACCGGGCGACCGCGTCCGGGATCTCGCCGCGCGCCGCCGCGCGCAGTAGCCTCCGCAGCATCGTCACGCCCCGGTCGTGCACGCCGAGATGTTCGAGCGCATGCACCGCGATGGGCCGCTGGCCGGTCAGCACTTCCCAATCTCCGGGCTCGCGCTGCCGTTGCTCGTAGCTGCGATTGCCGTCCTGACCGAACAGGTCGATCGAGTTCGGTCCGCACAACTCCTCCCGCCCCTCGCCGCGGGGATCGACGAGGTCGCTGAAGTGGCGCCAGCCGATCAGGTTGCATTCGCCGTTGTCGATCGGGACGCACCACCGCGTGTTGCCGACACGCGCGAAGTGGGTCGACGTGTGGGTGCGCGGGAAAATCGGGGCGATCTGCAGGAAGTTGGGCAGCAAGGCATGATTGGTCCGCACCCAGATGCGCTCTCCGACGCGGCGGGACGTCACGAACAGCATGCCGCTGCCGCCTTCGGTCTCGTGGAATTCAAGCTCCGGAAAGCCGCCGAAGTCCCCGGAAAGCTGGAGACCTGTCATGTTGACGTGAAGGAAGCAGGCATGGATCGGATCCATGATGTTCTCCTGCACCTGCAGCCAATTGCAGCCATGCCAGACCGAATACGGGACCATGCGGTCATCGGGTTCGTCATAGGTATCGAACAGGGGAAACCCCGGTTCCTCTCCGGGCGGCCCCATATAGGCGAACACCAGCCCACGATGCTCCCGCGCGGGGTAGGCGCCATGCCGGAACGAGTCCTTCAAGCGCGAGCCCGGAGGCTCGCCCGGCGTATCCAGAATCGTACCGTCCGGCGCGAACAGCCAACCGTGATAGCAGCATCGCAGTCCGTGCTCCGAAACGATCCCGTATTCGAGCGAGGTGCCGCGATGGCTGCAGTGGCGGTGCAAGACCCCGACGTCGCCCGACTTGTCGCGGAAGGCGACCAGATCCTCGTTGAGAACCCGGATGGCCTTGGGCAAATCCGACAATTCCTCGCTCAGGCAAACCGGCTGCCAGAAACGGCGCATGAGCTCGCCCATCGGCGATCCCGTATCCGTATGCGTGAGTTCCGCTTCCTCTCGGGGCACGTCCCGAAGCAGATATCCCGAATAGGGCTCGGTCACCGCTCCGAGGTCGGCGCTGTCCGAACCAGAATTTCGAATGATCACCCCCATCTCCCTTCTCGCTACCGCCTTATTCGAGGCTCAGATATTCCGACTCCCGCGCCCGCCACCACTCGGTGTTGACCGCCACCTCACGGTCCATCCACGACGCCATCCGATCCTCGTAGCGCTCGGTGTCACCATCCTCCTTGAGAACCTGGAGCACTTCCTTCGCCGCGAAGATGGCGGCCCGGTGGGTCTGGTTCGGATAGATGCCGATCCGGTAACCCATCTCGGCGAACTCCGCCTTTGGAAGAACAGGCGTCTTGCCGCCCTTGAAGACGTTCACGAGCGCGGGCCCGTCGATCTTCGAGGGAATGGACTCGAGCTGCTCGCGGTTCCGGGGCGCTTCCACGAAGCCGACGTCTGCCCCCGACTCGATGTACAGGTTCATGCGATCGATGGCGGCGTCGAACCCTTCCACCGCGATCGCGTCGGTGCGCGCGATAATGACGAAGTCGTCATCTTTCCGCGCGTCGACGGCAGCCTTGATCTTCCCGGCCATCTCCCGCGACGGCACGATTTCCTTACCCTCGTAGTGTCCGCACTTCTTGGGCGCGACCTGGTCCTCGAGGTGGATGCCTGAGACGCCGGTCTTCTCGAACTCTCGCACCGTGCGCACCACGTTGACGGCGTTGCCGTAGCCGGAATCCGCGTCGGCGATGACGGGAATGCTCACGGCATCGCAGACGAGACCGACCCAGTGGGTGACCTCGAGCATCGTCATCAATCCCATGTCAGGGTAGCCGTTGGCACGCGAGAACCCGCCGCCCGTCAGGTAAAGCGCCTCGAACCCGGCGATCTCGACGAGGCGGGCGGTCAGGGCGTCGAAGGCGCCGGGAACGACCAGATATCTATCCTCGGAAATATGCTTGCGAAGCTGTTCGCGGGGTTCCATGTCGAGAAATCCTTCCTGTGGGTCAAGGCGAATTTTCAGGGCGCATACCCGTCTGTCAACCAGCCGCTGCGGGAAATCCGGTGCCCGAAAGGCGGACGACGGGCGAAAGGTCTATAATTCCAGTGAATTCCGCCCGAGGAGCCGCAGCGAATCCGCTCGGAGGACTCTTTGCTTGACAACACCTTCAAGAGATCGCTGCTGCTCCTGTGCGTCGGGTCGAGCGTCATGTGCGCCGCCATGGGCGCCTGGTACTGGACGACGCCGGGCTTGGTCGGGCCGGAGGTGCCGGCGGCCGACCTGACCATCGTTCTGACCATCGACCTGTCGGAGTACTGGCGGCCCCAGTTCGCTTACGCCCTCGTGGTGGCCGCCGCGGGCGGCATGCTTCAGGGGTTCACCGGCTTCGGCGCGACCCTCGTCATGGTGCCCCTGCTCACGTTCATCTACGGGCCCGCGGAGTCCGTCGCCGTCGGCATCGGTCTCTCCGCCCTCGGGTCCGTTCTGCTGCTGCCAGAGGCATCTCGCGACGCGGACTGGCCGGACGTCATTCCCGCCTGCCTCATGGGGTTCGTCATGGCACCCGCCGGGGTCATCCTGCTGCTCACCCTCGACCCGGGCATCACGCGCCGGCTGATGGGCGGGATCGTCATTCTGGTCGCCCTGATCATGATCCGGGGCTGGAACTACAACGGACCGCGCAACATTCTGACCAGCGCGGTGGCGGGCTCGTTCAGCGGCTTCACCGCCGGCTTCTTCGGCATGGCTGCCCCGGGGGCGACCATCTACTACCTCTCGGGAGCCATCCGGGCCGCCGTTCAGCGCGCCAACATCCTCATCGTTCTCGGGGTGGTGTCGGCGGTTACCATGACGGGAGTCGCCGTCGGCGGCGGTGCGGATCTGGGTTCCCTCGTCCTGGGTATCCTCCTGATCTTGCCCTTCTCGCTCCCCATGTGGGTGGGTGCCCACTACTTCCGCCGCGCGTCCAACGAGGTTTACCGGCAGGTCTGCCTGTGGCTGCTGATCGTCATGGGCATCGCGGTCATCGTGCTGTAGTTCCGCACCCCCGCCCGACTCCGACGCCTCCCGGATGATCGAACTCTCGCAGTTCCCGACTCTCTCGTTCGCCTTCGCCGGAGCCGCCGCCGTGCTGGGCGGGATTCTCATGGGGTTCACGGGTTTCGGTTCGACGCTCGTGATGGTCCCGCTGCTCACCATCGTCTACGGCCCCGCCGAGGCGGTGGTCGTGGGCGTCTCCATCTCCGCCGCGGGGTTGGCCCAGATGGTGCCGCAGGCATCCCGCGACGCGGTATGGAGGGACGTGATCCCGACCTGCATCGGCGCCATGGCGCTGATCCCGGCGGGAACCGCGCTCCTCTTGCTCACGGATCCCGAACTGACTCGGCGGCTGATCGGTGCGGTGGTTCTCCTGGTGGCGATCGTGATGCTGCGCGGCTGGTCGTACTCTGGGCCGCGCAATCGCTGGACCGCGGCCCTTTGCGGGGCCGTCGGCGGGTTCACCAACGGATACTTCGGGATCGGTGCCCCCGCAGTCACGTTCTATTTCCTCGGGCCGAGCGTCAGCGCCGCGGTGGCGCGGGCCAACATCCTGTTGATCATCGGCGCCTTTTCCGTGGCGACCGTCATCGCGATCGCGATCGGAGGCGGCATCGGCGCCGAAACAGGGTTGCGCGCCGTCGTCCTGTTCGTGCCCTATTCTCTGTCGCTCTGGATCGGATCGCGGCTGTTCCGGCGCGCCTCGGACGACCTCTACCGCAACATCGCCCTCTGGCTGCTGATGGCCATGGGCGTGACCGTGCTCGTGTTCTAGCCGGCCAGCCTCGTCCTCGCGAACTCGGGCCGATCCTTGATCCCGGCAAGCTCGGCTTCGATGTAAGCCACCCGCTCCCCGCGCGACATACCGTCCGCCGAACGGAGAACCTCGATGACGGCGTCGGACACGCGCCGCCGCAGCTCCTCGTCGTCCCCGCCCGGCACCTCCGGTATCGGGATGATCGTGTCGCTGCAGTAGGACGGCACTTCCTCCCCGTTCTGCGGCGGCCGGGCGGGCGGCTCCCCGTTCCGCACCCGCTCGATGCCGGCGCGGAGGTTCTTGCGCAGGATAGCGACGCCCCGGTCGGTGTGGCCGAGGTTCTCGGTGCCGTGCACGGCGACAAGTCCCTGTCCTACCTGCGCCTCGTAGTCGCTCGGGATGCGCTGGCGCTCCTCGTAGGGCCGGTCCGCGGTCTGGCCCAGGAAGTCGACGGTATCCTTGCCCACCAGCTCACGGCGTCCCTGGTTGTCCGGGTCGATGGCCGCCCCGAAGTGCCGCCAAGCCGTGATCTTGGTCGTCGTGTCGTCGACCGGCACCGTCCACTTGGTAATTGCGGCACGCTGGAAATACTTCTGGGCTTCCGCAGTCTCGAAGAACGATCCGACCTGGCTGAAGCTCGGAAAGAACGTCTCGTAGACCCGCACCCAGACATTGTCCTTCCAGCGGAAGGTGCAGACGTTGCAGCTGTGCCGGCCGTTTTCATGCTCGTACCAATCGATGACCGGCATCTCGCCCCAGCTCTCCTCGAAGTGATCGACGGAGTGGTTCGCATGCAGGAACACCGTGTGGTACGGATCCGTGGTGTTCTCGGCGATCTGCAGCCAGTTCGCCGGATACGAGATCGAATACGGCACCAACTCGTCGTCGGCCAGGTTGAAGGTGTCGTAGACCGGGAACTCCGGCATCCAATCCTGCGGCCCCATGTACACGAACAGCAGGCCCTTGAACT
Organism: Alphaproteobacteria bacterium; assembly: GCA_021296255.1. GTDB lineage: Bacteria > Pseudomonadota > Alphaproteobacteria > UBA2966 > UBA2966 > UBA2966. Next base: position 18,443 of record JAGWAU010000010.1, read on the forward strand.
CGATCACGGGATAAGCGCCGTGGAACACCCTTTCCTTGATCCTGCTATTGGCGGGCTCGCCCGGCGTGTCGAGGATGGTTCCGTCGACGGCGTACTCCCAGCCGTGGTAGCAGCACCGGATACCGCATTCCGTCACGTGCCCGAACTCGAGGGACGTGTTGCGATGGCTGCAGTTCAAATGAAGGCAGCCGTACTCGCCCCGGCGGGTCTTGAACACCACCAGGTCCTCGCCGAGGAGTCTGGTCCTGAAGGGGAGATCGCCAGGAACCTCCTCCGTCATCCCGATCGGCCACCAGAAAGTCCGCAAATACTCCCCGCACGGCGTGCCAGGGCCCGTCTCGGTCAGCAGCGGATCGGGCGGCGGACGGTTGGCCTTCTGCGCGCCACGGAAGTTACCCTTCGGCAGATCAGGCCGGACGAATTCTGCAACGCTCATCGAAGCTCTCCCGTCCCGTCGCTTCCGCGATGTGCCGATGGTCGCGCCGGGGCACATGCGGGAATTTCCCGGCGGCAACTATGCCCCAGGCGAACGCGCCCCTTCAACCGGCGAACTCCTGCAACTCCGACTCCCGCGGGCACTTCGTGTAGATTGGTCCCGCTCCCCGGCGACGGGGAGACGCGGATCGAGGGGTCGCCCGGTCCGCGAACGACGATCGGAACCCGATGAGCGCGCTTCGCCTTGATGCGGCTCCCCGGGACCGTCCATGTCTCCGACTTCAGATCCACCTCGTCCCATGTGGCGAGTGAGATGACAGCATCCGCTCGTAGGCCTCGGAGGTACGCTCCTCGTTCTCAAGCTGCATGAGTATTGCCCTCAATGTTGTTCGGCGCCCAACCTTGACCCCACCCGTTCCAATTAAATCAAAGAGTTACCGTGCAAATCGGCGTCCAATTTAGACGCCGATCAACAGGAGGACTCGCAACGCAATAGATCGTTTACAAAGTGCCGGTAGTCCCCGCCCCAACCGTCCATGAGGTTTCGCATGTCTCGGATCACATTGATGACGTACCAGGTCTTCTGGTCATACTGGCATTCATCCCAGTCGTCCTCTCCGCCACTGAAGAGGTTCTCTTCTTCGTCGTAAGAGCGGATGCACTCCTCGACAAAAAAGCTCAGACCAGAAGAAAGAGCTCTTTGAGCTAAGCTCCAACCTGGGTTGATAAAGAGAACGCCAGCGAACACAAGCATTATCAATTTCGTCTTCATCATCGTCCCCTCATCTGCTCGGGAGATTATCGGTTTCGGCAGGCGCCTGGCGCATCTCCTGAGCCTCCGTACTACCAATGCCGACCCCAACAGCTATAGGTGAAGGCGCGGCCTCTCCCGGTTCGACAATGAGACGCCCTCTCCCGCGCCTGACCAGAAATCCGCCGCGCCTGATCGGGAGCTTGCCTTCCTGAATGAGCGGCCGGAGGGCGTCGACGATTGTCTCGAGATTCTTGTCCACCTTTTCCGCCTTTGCCTGCGAGGAGAACCACTCGGCGAACGCCCGCCCTCCGATATCGGGTCCCACAGCCTACATCTCCGCCGACGGAACCCGGCAGTTCGATTCCATCGCCGTCGCCGGCGTAGGCGAAGTCGTCTATGGCAGAGCACCAAGTTCGACGTCGGTGTGGGCTAGGAAGACCTCTCGTCGAGCAGCCTGGATGCCAGCCGCTGGTACGTCTCGGCGGGGGTTCGCAGGAAGACCGGCGTCGTGAGCCTGTCTCTCGAGGGACATCCGGGCCGCATCGAGGGCGAGGACGAGAGATCGGGCGCGCCTGGCGCCCGGTACGATCTGGCCCGCGGCATGTCCGTCAATCTCGGGATCAACTATGCCGAGGCCTTGATCGATCTCGGCGGCGGAAGCTTCGTCAACACCGAGGACACGAAGGCCGTCGTTTCGCTTCGGTACAGCTTCTGGGTGAACCCGGGATGTTGATCCGGACTATTCGAGAAGTATGGTAAACCTCCTACTGCATAAGCGAGGCTTGGATCTTGGCACTTGGTGTTTGGATATCGGTGAAACTGGAAGGCAGGATTTCCAGTGCCCAATAGCAATACGGATCGCCCCAACTTCGTCCTCTTCATCACGGACCAACACCGGGCCGATTACCTGGGGTGCTACGGTCATACGGTCCTGAACACGCCGCATATCGACCGAATTGCGCGTAACGGCATCCGCTTTGACCGCTTCTATGTGTCGAGTCCTCAGTGCATGCCGAACCGCGCCACGATGATGACGGGACGCATGCCGTCCGTTCACGGCGTGCGGACCTCGGGCATTCCGCTGCCGCTGCGGGCCAACACGTTCGTCGACTTGATGTGGGCCGACGGCTACCAGACCGCACTCGTGGGCAAGTGCCACCTCCAGAATATTCACGACTGGCCGCCGGAAATCCTGCCTTCCGGTTTCATCGAACGGCGGGATGGCCCTCTTGCCGAGTTCGGCGAAGCACTTAAGCCGGTCCCGGGGGAGGACTACGAGCGGGAGCGCGGCTCGCTCTGGCGTTACCACAGCGTCTATCGCCCGCTGAAGAACCATTACGGGTTCGAGCATGTCGATCTGATCACACAGCACGGTGATTTGGGAGAAGCAGGCTACTACACCTGGCTGCGAAGCAAGGGTTGCTCGCCGGAGAGGCTTCGCGGTCCCGAAAACGCCCTGCCGCATGACTATGTCTGTCCCGAGGCTTGGCGCACGGCCGTCCCTGAAGAGCTGTATCCGACATCCTTCGTCGAACGGAAGAGTGTCGAGTATCTCGAGAACTACGTGCGGCAATGGGACCCAAAACCCTTTTTCCTTCAGGTCTCGTTCCCTGATCCGCATCATCCCTTCACGCCGCCCGGGCGTTACTGGGGCATGCACGACCCGCGAGACATGCCGCTGCCCCCGTCCTTCGACATGGAAGACGACGCGCCGCCGCATCTGCAGTGGTCGCGCAACTACACACGCACGCAGGGCAATTCCTACCACGCCTATCCCGCGACCCGCCGCGAAGCGCAGGAAGCCATCGCGCTCACCTGTGACATGATCGCGATGATCGACGATGCCGTTGGTTCCGTGCTGGACGTCCTGGAGCGCCTGGGTTTGAGCGACAATACGATCCTGATGTTCACCAGCGATCATGCGGACCTGCTTGGGGATCACGGCATGATGTTGAAGGGTCCGTTCCACTTCCAAGGACTGATCCGTGTCCCGTTCATCTGGTCGGATCCCCGGGTCAGGCACGCGCCCGAAAGCTGTGATCGGGTCTGCGGTACGATCGATATGGGTCCCACGATCCTCGACCGTGCCGGCATCGACCCGTTCAACGGCATGCAAGGCCGCAGCATGCTGCCCCTGGTGTCGAACCCGAACGGGGAATGGCGTCACGGCATCCTCATAGAGGAAGAGCAGCACCACGGCGTGCTGGGCTTCGACGAACCCTTACGCCTCAATTCGTTCGTCACCGAACGTCACCGAATGACGATCTATCATGGCGTGGAGTGGGGAGAGCTGTACGATCTGGAAGAAGACCCGCACGAGTGCACGAATCTCTGGGACAGTCACAATGCTCGCGAGCTACGGCGCGAGATGATGGAGGCAGTTGCGTACGAACGCATGGCGCTGGTCGACCGGAGCCCGTTTCCGACGCGCCTAGCCTAGAGACCGAGCGTGATTTGCAATTGGCAAGAGTTAAGCGACCTCCTTCGAAGCCTGTAGTCTGAGCGTGGGAATTGTCGCGGCCGAAGGGGATGTGTTCCCACGTGTGTTGGGTTGGCGGTTTGCAATTCTGGTTTGTCAGCGTGGCTGAGCACACTTAGCCGTGCTTGAAGCGCTTGCGCACTGCTGACAATGGAGATCGACATGGCCGACATTCTCTTTTCCAACGTCCGTATCCTCGATGGATCCGGTGAGCAGCCCTACGAAGGCGCAGTCCTGATCCAGGGAAACCGTATCAAGAGAGTCGAGCGCGATAGCGAAACCACTGGCGACGGTAGCATGGCGGTGATCGACGGTGCCGGCGCGACGCTTATGCCTGGGATGGTGGAGGCCCACACGCATCTATCGTGGAACGATCAGCCCACCCTCGAGGCTATCGCTCTGCTGCCGCCCGAAGAGCATACGTTGTTCACCGCGCAGATGGCGAAGCGCTATATCGATATGGGGTTCACGTCCTGCGTCGGTGCCGCCGCGGCCAAGCCCCGCCTCGACGTCGTCATTCGCAACGCGATCAACTCAGGACAAATTCCCGGGCCCCGCTATCTTGCCAACGGACAGGAGATCGCCACCCGTGGCGGCCTCGGCGACACGTCACCGCCGCATCTCGAGTTCCCGGAGCTTTCTTTCGGCTACGTTGTGTCAGGCCCTGAGGAGATCCGTGCCGCCGTGCGAAGGTTCATCAAGTACGGCGTGGATCTCATCAAACTGAACCTGTCGGGCGAGGAGATCGCCGGTGTCGCCGCCGAAGAAACGCCGATGACCGACGAGGAGGTGGCGGTCGCGGTCGAGGAGGCCAAGCGGCGCGGTAAGCGGGTCTGTGCCCACGCCCGGTCGTCCGAATCCGTTCGGATGTGCATCCGGCACGGTATCGAGATCATCTACCACGCATCCTACGCTGACGAGCAAACGCTCGATATGCTCGCGGCGGCCAAGGACAAGCACTTCGTTGCGCCGGGCCTCGCCTGGCTCGTACGCACCTCGGAGGACGCGGCAGGCTTTGGCATCAGCCCGGATTCTCCGCTCGGCCTCCAGTATGCCCGTGAGCGTGATATTGCCATCGAGACCATGGCAAAGATGCACCGTCGCGGCATTCGAGTACTACCCGGCGGCGATTACGGCTTCGCCTGGATTCCCCACGGCCAGAACGCGAGAGACCTGGAATACTTCGTCAACCTGGTTGGCATGTCGCCGATGGAAGCCGTCCTGTCGGCGACCAAGTTGGGCGGCGCGATCATGGGGCGGCCGGAGGAACTGGGCCAGATCAGGGAAGGGTACCTCGCCGACATCATCCTGGTGGACGGCGATCCCCTCGCCGATATCCGCATTCTGCAGGATCGTGAACGAATCCTTGCGGTGATGAAGGACGGCACGTTCCACCGTGCTCCCGATGTGGCGGCCGACGAACGCTCTCTGCGGTGGGCGGTCTAACGGTTTCATTCCCGGCAACAGCTTGGCCACGGAGATGACCGACAGTCAGGGAAATGCGGACCGGGTCGGTAGAAGACTGCCTTCCGACACTGCGAGCGGCACCGTGTTTCGGGTTCGCCGTCCCAGCTTGCAAGACGAGGCCGAGTCACAGTCAGTGCCGGTTGCAACGCCGCCAGAGGACCCCGAACTCTCCAGTGGCGACTTTCCCCGGAATGAGGATGTGCCTTCCGAACAATTCGATGTCAGGGGGCCTCGCTCAGCGCCTCGGGAAGCGGCGACGAGGCCGCCGGCACTCTCGCCGCTCGCGGAGCGTCCGGAATTGCGGATTCAAGAAGCGGCGCGCGCATCCATCGCGCGCAATTTGGACCGGGCGGCTTATGTGGTCGGGACTTTCGACACCAAGGGCAGGGAACTGAACTTCGTCAGAAGCCGCTTAAGTGCGGCTGGTTTGCGCACGGTTACGGTGGACCTCGGCACGAGTGAACGTCCGTCGGGCGCCGACATCGGTCCGCGTGAAGTCGCACGATGTCATCCGCAAGGCCCGGATGCCGTCTTCACGGGGGACCGGGGGACCGCCGTTGCAGCCATGGCTGAAGCGTTCTCCCGGTTTCTTGTCGAACGACGCGATCTGGGCGGGGTCATTTCGGCAGGCGGTTCCGGCGCCACCGCACTCGCCACACCGGCGATGCAGCGGCTCGATGTGGGCATTCCAAAGGTTATGGTATCAACCGTCGCATCCGGCGACGTTAAGCCTTATGTCGGACCGACCGACATCTGCATGATGTATGCGGTGACCGACGTCCAGGGTCTCAACCGGATATCGAGGCGGGTCCTGACGAACGCGGCGAATGCGCTCGCCGGCATGATCGCCCAGACTCCTGACCAGAGGGCCGATGATCAGGAAAAACCGGCAATCGGCCTGACGATGTTCGGCGTCACGACGCCGTGCGTCCAGGCCGTCACCTACGCGCTCCAGGATCGTTACGATTGTCTGGTCTTTCACGCGACCGGCACCGGCGGGCAGTCGATGGAGAAACTCGTGGACTCGGGTCTCCTGACAGGCGTGATCGACGCCACAACGACGGAAATCGCCGATTTCCACCTGGGTGGTGTCATGAGCGCCGGCGAAGACCGGCTCGGAGCCATCATCCGTGCCAAAATCCCCTATGTCGGATCTTGTGGCGCCCTCGACATGGTGAACTGGGGCGCCATGGACACGGTTCCGGAGAAATTCCGGGAACGGAAGTTGTATGCGCATAACCCCCAGGTCACCCTGATGCGGACGACGGCCAGGGAGAACGACGCCATGGGCCGCTGGATCGCGCGGAAGCTGAATCAGTGCGAGGGACCCGTTCGCTTCCTCATCCCCGAGGGCGGCGTTTCCCTGCTCGACGCACCAGATGCCGACTTCTGGGATCCCGACGCCGACAGGGCATTGTTTGCGGCCATTGAAGAGGAATTCATGTCCTCGGCGAACCGCCGCCTCGTGCATGTATCGCACAACATCAATGAGCCCGAGTTCGCCCGCGTGCTGGTGGACAACTTCCTCGAGATCGTGGGCGGCAGTGACCGGTAGGGTGGCGGGTGATGCCTAGATTCGAAAGGCGCGAGCTCGTGGAGCGTTTCCGACACATGATCGCGCGAGGCGAACCGATCATCGGTGGCGGTGCCGGAACCGGCCTGTCCGCCAAAAGCGAGGAGGCCGGCGGGATCGACCTGATCGTCATCTACAACTCCGGTCGTTACCGCATGGCGGGCCGGGGTTCGCTGGCCGGACTGCTTGCCTTTGGGAATGCCAATGACATCGTGGTGGAAATGGCGGCCGAGGTTCTGCCCGTTGTCCGAAAGACGCCGGTTCTGGCGGGCGTGAACGGCACGGATCCGTTCATGTTGCTGGAACCGTTCCTGCGGCGGCTGATCGATCTCGGCTTTTCGGGCGTGCAGAACTTTCCGACGGTGGGTCTCATCGACGGCATTTTCCGCGTCAACCTGGAGGAGACCGGCATGGGCTTCGGTCTTGAGATCGACATGATTCGCGCCGCCCATGAACTCGACATGCTGACGACGCCTTATGTCTTCGGCGAGGAGGGCGCACGAGCAATGACGGAGGCCGGCGCCGATATCATCGTCTGCCATCTCGGCCTGACCACAGGCGGCACGATCGGAGCGGAAACGGCTCTCACGCTCGACGACTGCGCCAAACGTATCGATGCCTGGTCGGCAGCGGCCCGCCGCGTGCGCGAGGACGTCATCGTGTTGTGCCACGGCGGGCCCATTTCGATGCCGGAGGACGCCGATTATATTTTGTCGACCTGTTCCGCCTGCGATGGGTTCTACGGCGCGTCGAGCATGGAGCGATTGCCGACAGAGCAGGCGCTCGTCGAGCAGACGCGCAGGTTCAAGGAAGTCGGACGGGGCTGACGCAAGCCTCGGGGCGGATGCACATGCAGAACTTTGGTCAGGATGGAGGAGGAAAATGACCGTCCAACATCTCAACGTTCTTTTCGCGGGGATCGTCATCACTGCGGTCGTGATCACGGTAGCCGCGTATCTCATGCATGCGTTCTATCGGCGGGCGTCCGCGGTACGCGCGTTTGTCCGCACTGGTTTCGGCGGGCGCAAGGTGGTGTTGGACGGTGGCGCCCTCGTGATCCCCGTCTTCCATGAAGTTGTCTCCATCAACATGAACACGCTGCGCTTGGAAGTTCGACGGGTTCGTGACGCGGCACTGATCACCAAGGACCGCATGCGCGTGGACGTGGTGGCGGCGTTCTACGTGCGGGTGCAGCCGACGCGCGAGGCCATTATCCGGGTGGCACAGACCCTCGGTCAGCGCACCAATCAGATAACCGAACTCACCGAACTCCTGGAAGGCAAGTTCGTCGACGCGCTACGCGCTGTCGCTGCCGAAATGACGATGGAGGAAATGCACGAGAAGCGCGGTGAATTCGCCGTGCAGGTGAAGGCCCTCGTATCGGTGGATCTGGAAACGGACGGTCTGGAGCTGGAGGCCGTGTCGCTCACCGATATGGACCAGACTGGTATGGAGTTTTTCGATCCCTCCAATGCTTTCGACGCGGAGGGCCTTACACGGCTGACCGAGGAAATCGAGCTTCGGAAAAAGGCGCGAAACGATATCGAACAGGACACGATGATCCAGATCCGCACGAAGAATCTGGAGACGGAGCGCCGGACCCTGGATATCGACCGGGAGACGGAATACGCCCGGCTCGAGCAACAGCGGGAAGTGGAAATCCGCCGGGCCTCGCAACAGGCGGAAATCTCGCGCGAGAAAGCGGCGAGCGAGCGCAACTCTGAGGAAGCCCGGATCCAATCTCATCTTGAGATCGAAAAAGCACGCATCTCCGAGCAAAGGGAGCTCGACGAACAGCGTATCGTGAGTGAACGGGACATCCGGCGCCTGGAAATAGGCCGGCAACAGGCTCTGGACGAAGCTGAGATGGCTGCTCGAGAGGAGGTCGAGCGGGCCCGGGTTGTCATGGAGCGGGCAATCGACGAAGCGCAGATCCTTCGAGAACGGGATAGGGAGCGTCTAGAAATCGAGCGTCGGCGAGATGTGGAAATTGCAGAGCATGAACGGACGATTGCCGTCGCAGAGAAATCAAAGGAGGTCTCTGAAGCGCAGGCCGCTGCCGACTCCTCCAGGGCTCGCGCGGTGACCTCGGAGGAAAAAGTCTTGTCCGCTCGGGAGGTCGAAGTAGCCGAACGACGACGTCAGATCGACGTGATTCAGGCTCGACAGGCAGCCGAACGTGAGGGAGTGCGCATGCGCATGACTGCGGAAGCCGAAAAGGAAACGGCTGCCGACCGCGCGGAGGCCATCCGCATGACGGCGGAAGGCGAGGCCGAAGCGGACAAGGTCCGGGCGCTCGCAGCGAAACTGCGATACGAGATCGATGCCGAGGGCAACCGCCTGATGAACGAGGCTCAGAACACGCTGACCGATCAAGGGAGCCGGACCGAACTGCGACGGCGTCTCATCGATAAGATCGAAGGGATTGTTCGTGAATCCGCGAGGCCCCTCGAACGTATCGAAGGGATCAAGATCCTGCAGGTTGATGGCTTGGGCGGCACGGCCGCGGGTACTGATGGTACCGACGCCCGCCAGGACTCATTTGCTGACAACGTCGTCAACAGTGCTTTGCGTTATCGGGCGCAGGCGCCGCTGGTCGACACCCTGCTGCGGGAGATCGGCATCACGGGCAACGACTTGCAGGGTGTCTCGGATATTCTTGACTCCGCCGGCTCCGGGGAAGGTTCTTCCAGTTCAGAGGAGGGGTGAACGCATCGGGGGCGCTGATACCAATCATCGCGGATATGGCGCGGGACGACAGGCGCCGCGCCTTCGCTATTACGGACACCCATGGGTTCACAGGGAGGAACGGCACATGTGCATCAACTCATTCAGACTTCTGCCGCTGGCCATGACGGCCGCGGCGTTCTTAATCGCGGCGCCGGGTCAGGCGCAGCCTTTACGCCATAGACTGTTGATCGGCGCGTGAATTGGATGCCGATCAGCACGCCAACTGTTTGATTTTACTTGACCCAGGGCGGTCATATTTGAACGCCGATCAACAGATTGCGCCGTGCATCGGCGAACCATCCACGACAGCCGCTGGCTCGGACGCCACGACGATCGCCGTGCCGAATATTGCCGCGGCGGCACCTCTGTCGGGATCGCTCGGCTGCGTCTTCCTGGCACAATCGACTCCTGCCGAGCGGTTACTTTCCCCATAGCCCGGCATCACCGCCGTGCCGCGCGGCCCAGCTCAATGATCTTATCGGTCTTGCTGCACACGACCGATAAGAGCCTGTTCATTATGTTAAGGTCTTTTCAGAGCCTCCAGCGGGGGAGTTCCGCGCCCGCCGGGCGAGAAAACCCAGCCGGCAGCCTGGACGCCTGAAGGCGCATCAGACCGAATCCGGAGACTTCCGCCAGCCAGCCGCCCAGCGTCATCGGCGTGTTGAACGGCATCTGGCTGTCCTTGCCAACATGCCAGGTGAAAGTGTGGTGGTTGGTGTGGGTGTAACGCCGATGCAGCGGCTCTTCCATGTAGATCAGCGAGCCGGTCCAGAGCACCGTTTCATTCAGCCAATGACTGCGAAAGGCCGTACCGTGCGCCGTTTCGTGGCTGATGGCATAGGCTGGAACGCTCAGCAGCACACCTGCACGAACATCGCCGGCCACAGCCACCAGGTGCCGAGAGACAGCCACACGAAGGCGCCCGTTACGAGCAGTCCAGCGCCCCACCGGGCCAGATAGACGAGGCCCGGGCCGTCGCTTCGCCGCGTGAGCGACTTCAGGGTCTTACTGTCGAGCGTCACATCGCTCGAGGCGGCGTTGGTCGGTGCATGCTCCGGCATCGTGACCTTAGCTTGCATAGCTGGAGCCTTCCTCATCGAGGAGGGCCTTGATTTCGGCGAAGTGACGTTCGGCCTGGCCCGGATACCGTTCCACTTCGGACGCGACCCTTTCGGCCAGGTCGGCGGACATGAGCCGCAGCGGCTTGCCGGTCTGCGCGGCGCGCTCGAAGTGGTACAGACGGTTGAAGGTATCGGCCACGCTGTCGCCGATTGCGAGGACACCGTGGTTGCCCATGACCATGATCCTGATCCTGGGGTCGGTCAGCATGGCGGCACAGCGCTTGCCTTCCGCCTCGAAGGCGAGGCCTTCGAGGGCCTCGTCGACGGTCATCCGGTTGAAGAACGTGGCGGTATTGAGGTCGATCGGCGGCAGGATGCTCTCTTCGAAGCTCGCCAGCACGGTTGCGAAGGGGGAGTGAAGGTGCATGACACAGCGCGCGTGCCGGTAGCGGCGATGGAGCGGTGCGTGCAACCCCCAGGCGGTTGCATCCGGCGCTTCGGGCCGGCTCAACGCGTCCGTGTCGTCGGCGTCCAGCTCGAGCAGGTCCGAAGCCCGAATCCTGGAGAAATGCATCTGGTTCGGATTGATCAGGAACCGGATCCCCTCCAAATCCACTGCCAAGCTGAAATGATTGGCAACTGCTTCGTGCATGTTGAGGCGCGCCGTCCAGCGGAACGCGGCGGCAAGGTCGACGCGGGCTTCCCAGTGGTCAAGGCCCGGCCGTTCCAGAACTCGGGGTCGGACAGTCATCGCAATCGACCGGCAATGGGGACGTGCAGAAGATGTTGGGCAGCCGGTCCGGCATTAACAAACGTTAGATCTTCGGGCGTAGCATTAATAATATTAATGTATTCGTTGTGCATGGAGTTTTCTTTCCATGACAAACCTGCCCCCACTCACCTGGTTGCGCGCGTTCGAGGCCGCCGCACGGCACCTTTCCTTCACCCAGGCGGCGGCCGAGTTGAACCTCACGCAGTCGGCGGTGTCCCAGCATGTGCGTAGTCTCGAATCCGCGCTTGGCCTGACCCTGTTCGTCCGCAGGACCCGAGCGCTTCAATTGACCGAAGGCGGATCGAACTACCTCCCCGTCGTCCAGGAGGCGTTCGAGGTCCTAACCGCCGGAACCCGTGCACTTGTCGGCGACCGGGGACGGCAGTTGAGGGTGAGGTCCAATCTTTCCTTCTCGACCTTCTGGCTCGCCCCGCGGCTCGGCGCCCTGCTGCAAGCCCATCCCTGGCTGTCTCTCAATCTGACGACACCGATCTGGAATCCGCAGAGCGTCGAGGGCATACCGGAAGTGGAAATCCGATTCGGACGTCCGGTACTGATGCCGGACACCGCAAAGCGGCTCGCGGCCGAAAGGGCTTATCCGGTCTGCACACCGGATGTGGAGCCGGCGTTGCGCGACTGGAGAACCGCGCCGCTTTTCGACTGCGTGGGCGTGACGACCAATTGGGAAGCTTGGCTCGCGAGCCGGGGTCATGCTCTGCCGCCGGACCGGAATGTCAACCTCGCGTCGACCTACGTGGTCGTGATGACCGCGGCCATGAACGGCGTCGGCCTCTCGATGGCGCACGACACGTTGGCAAGCGGGTTGCTCGGGGATGGCCGGCTCGAACGCGCCTACGATCACAGCGTTGCGATGCCCGAAGGCTATTTCCTGCTGCCACCGGCCAGTCATCAAGAGACGCCGGCGGCGCGAACCTTCGTCGATTGGCTCGAAGAGCATTTTGCACGCCGCGAGTAGCGCCCGGCGCCTCGGATCGGAAGTCAAGGCGCAGCGCTTGCCGGACGGGAAGTTCCTGCCTCGTCTTGTCCCTCGCCCGGAAAAGATTCGTGTACGTCGGGATACCATTGAGTCTCGCGTTGCTCCGCATGTTGTTGTTCGGCGTCCAATTTAGACGCCGAACAACATTATTGGCCTCTGCCCCATCCCGCGCCGCCGTCAGCACACCAACCCGGGCGGTCGCGACGCTTGGACTCGTCCCCAATCCAGGACCTCGGGTTCCATGATCTCGGGCTCCGGCTCGCCTTCCTCAGGCTCGGACCGGGGATCGAGCTCTGCGATCACCGGCGTCGTCGTGGGCATCGGCGAGAATGGAGTCTGATCCTCCACGGGAAGCGGCTCGCGCCGCGTCATGCGATACATGACGAACAACGCCAGGATCGCCGTTGCGGCCCCGGTAAAGACGAAGAGACCGAAGGGTCCCGCCAGGACCATGATCGCCGATGCGGCAATCGGGCCGATGACCGCGCCGACACCGTACGCGAACAGGAGGCCCGCGCTGACGGATACGAGCTGGGAGGTATCGGCGAAGTCGTTGGCATGAGTCACGCCCTGGCCATAGAGGGTGAAAGCAAGGCCGCCATAGACCGCGACCAAGGAAAGCAGCACGAGGAATGGAAGGTCGCCGACGATGACGATGGCAACACTGGCCGCGGCGGCGCCCGCCAGGACCCACATCACGACTCTGCGGCGGTCGAAGCGGTCCGAGAACCATCCGACAGGCCATTGCATGACAAGGCCGGCGAAAATGGCCGTGGCCATGAAGGTCGACACTTGACCCGTGTCGAAACCGCTCTGTTGGGCGAACAAGGGACCCATGTTGAAGAACGCGGCATTGACCGCCCCGGCCGAGAAACACAGCGCGACGCCGAGGGGAGAGATTCGAGCCAGCGCTAGGATGCCGAGCCGCCCGCTCGGATCGGGCACGGGCGCCTCCATCCGCGTCAGCGCCACGGGGACGAGGCAGACCGCGAACAGCATGGCGACGACGCTGAATAGAACGAACGTCTCTGGACCGCCGAGGTTCAGCATCAGCTGCCCCGCGCTCAAGGCGAGAAACGAGGTCACCATGTAGAGGGAGAGAATCCGCCCACGAACCTCGTTGGGGACCTTGGCGTTGATCCACGACTCGGCGATCGTGTAGAGCCCCGCCGTGCAGTATCCGGTAAGAACCCGCAGAGCGCCCCAAGTGATCTCCGAAATGAACACCGGGTGCAGGAGCGCCGAGCACGCGGCAAGCGCCGCGAGCGCCGCGAACGAACGGATGTGGCCGACGCGGTCCACGAACCAGCGGCACGTCTGCGCACCGAGTATGAAGCCCACCGAGAAGCAGGAAAGCACAATGCCGACCGACAGAGCCGGCATGTCCTCGATCCCCATGCGGACGGCCAGCAACGTCGTTAACAAACCGTTTCCGGTAATGAGCAGTCCCGCGCCAAGGAACAGCGCTCCGAGGATCGGCAACAACTGAACCATCCGCTATCCCCGATTCATCATTCCATGAGAGTTTTCCGCCGCTACGTGTTGCGGACGACGCTGCGTCAAATGGGAATTCCCGCCCTGAGACGCAAGATCATTCGCGAAATTCGGTTGGGACCGGACGGGTGTTGGAACGGGAACGCTACCGCTCACATATTGCGCCGGTACTGGCCACCTACCTCGAACAGGGCATCGGTGATCTGCCCGAGCGAGCAGACGCGGACGGCATCCATCAGCACCACAAAGACGTTGCCGTTTGTCGCCGCCGCCGTCTTGAGGCGTTCGAGCATGGCTGGCGCCTCCGCCGCATGACGCTCGTGGAAGCCGCGCAGTCGCTTGAGCTGGCTCTTCTTCTCCCTATCCGTCGACCGGGCCAATGCCACGGTCGTCGTCTTCGGCACGTCGGCGTCGGGATCGATGAAGGTATTGACGCCGACGAGGGGATAGCTGCCGTCGTGCTTGTGGGTCTCGTAGTAAAGCGACTCGTCCTGGATCTTGCCGCGCTGGTAACCGGTTTCCATGGCACCGAGCACTCCTCCGCGCTCGGAGATGCGCTCGAACTCCTTTAGGACCGCCTCTTCCACGAGGTCGGTGAGCTCGTCAATGATGAAGGATCCCTGGTTCGGGTTTTCGTTACCGGCCAGACCCCACTCCTTGTTGATGATGAGTTGAATGGCCACGGCCCGGCGCACCGACTCTTCCGACGGCGTAGTGATCGCCTCGTCGTACGCGTTGGTGTGCAGGCTGTTGGTGCCATCGTAGGTGGCAACCAGCGCCTGCAGAGTGGTCCGGATATCGTTGAAGGCGTATTCCTGGGCGTGCAGGGAACGTCCCGACGTCTGCGTGTGATACTTGAGCTTCTGGCTCCGTTCCGAAGCTCCGTATTTCTCGCGCATGGTCACGGCCCAGATCCGCCGAGCCACCCGGCCAAGCACCGTGTATTCCGGGTCCATGCCCGCCGAGAAGAAGAACGACAAGTTGGGGGCGAAGTCGTCGACATCCATGCCCCGAGCGAGGTACGCCTCCACATACGTGAATCCGTTCGCCAGCGTGAAGGCGAGCTGACTGATCGGATTCGCCCCCGCCTCGGCGATGTGGTAGCCGGAGATCGATACCGAATAGAAGTTCTTCACGTCGTGTTCGACGAAATACTCCTGGATGTCGCCCATCACCTTGAGCGAGAACTCGGTCGAGAACAGGCAGGTGTTCTGGCCCTGGTCCTCCTTGAGGATGTCGGCCTGCACGGTTCCGCGGACGTTTTCGTGCACCCATTGCCGGACCTTCGCGGCCTCGGCTTTCTTCGGGTCGCGTCCGTGGTCGGTCCTGAACTTGTCGAGCCGCTGATCGATGGCGGTGTTGAGGAACATCGCCATAATCGTGGGTGCCGGCCCGTTGATGGTCATGGAGACGGACGTCGAGGGGTCGCACAAGTCGAAACCGTCGTACGTCGCCTTCATGTCATCGAGCGTCGCGATCGACACGCCCGAGTTGCCGACCTTTCCATAGATATCCGGCCGCAGGTCGGGATCGTTTCCATAGAGCGTCACCGAGTCGAAAGCCGTCGACAGGCGCTTGGCGTCGGAGTGCTCGGACAGGAGCTTGAAGCGCTTGTTGGTGCGGAACGGATCACCCTCGCCCGCGAACATCCGCGTGGGGTCTTCGCCCCGGCGCTTGAAGGGGAATACGCCCGCGGTGAACGGGAAGTATCCCGGCAGGTTCTCCCGCCGGCGCCACCTCAACAGTTCGCCCTCGTCTTCGTATTCCGGCAACGCGACGCGCGACAGCTCGTTGCCGCAGATCGTCGTCGCGGTCAGCGGCGTACGGACCTCCCGCCCCCGCACCCGATAGGTATACTCCTTACCGGAATAGGCCTTCTTCACCTCCGGCCAGTCGGCCAGCAACCGTCGCGATTCTTCATCGAGGGCGGCTTCCTTCCCCTCCGCGAGTTGGTCCAGGTCATCCGTCCCGCCGCCGACGCCTTTTACCATCGCCGCGGCTGCGCGAAGCTGCTGACGTTCGCGCGCGATCCGTACCTGGGCTTCCGTAGTTCGGTGGTATTTCCGCACCGTGTCCGCGATTTCGGCGAGGTACCGCGTCCGATCGGCCGGCACGATCAGATCACGGTCCGAAGAAGTCCTGGTCCGGACCGGAGGGAGATCGCCGGTCCAATCGGCGAAACCGCGTTCCGCGAGCAACCCCACGACCGCCTGATACAAGGCCGTGACGCCGTCGTCGTTGAACTTCGAGGCGATGGTCCCGAACACCGGCATCCGGTCCGGCGGTGTTCCGAACAGTTCGTGGTTACGTCGCGCAGTGCGTCGTCGGCTCCCTTCCGATCGAACTTGTTGATCGCCACGAGGTCGGCGAAATCCAACATGTCGATCTTCTCGAGCTGACTCGCAGCGCCGTAGTCCGGCGTCATTGCGTAGATCGCAACGTCGACGAAGGGCACGATTTCCGCATCCCCCTGCCCGATGCCCGACGTCTCGACGATGACGAGGTCATGACCCGCCGCCTGGCACGCCGTGACCGCATCGGGGAGACAGCCCGCAAGCTCCGTGCCCGAGCCGCGCGTCGCCAGAGAGCGCACGTAGACGTTCGAACCGTGAATCGCGTTCATGCGGATGCGATCGCCGAGAAGCGCGCCGCCCGTCCGGCGCTTCGATGGATCGACGGCGATGACCGCAACCGTGAGCTCGGGTCGATGCTGGCGGAACCGCCGGACGATTTCGTCCGTGAGGGAGGATTTCCCGGCGCCGCCGGTTCCGGTCAGGCCGATGACGGGGCACCTGCCGCGTGCCTTTGCACGCTTTTCGATGTCCTTGCGGAACCGCGCCCCGGGCTTGCCAAGCTCGAGCGCCGTGATGACGCGCGCCAGCGTGCCGTGGTCGCCCGTGTCGAGCCCGTCCAGACTTCTGGGCTGCGAACCGGCAAGGTCGAAGTCGGCCCGCCGGAGCATGTCGTCGATCATGCCCTGCAGGCCTAGCTTTTGGCCGTCTTCGGGCGAGTAGACGCGCGCGACGCCGTAATCGTGGAGTTCCCTAATTTCCTCCGGCACGATGACGCCGCCGCCGCCGCCGAAGACCTTGATGTGCGACGCCCCTCGCTCCGCGAGAAGATCGATCACGTACTTGAAGAACTCGACATGCCCGCCCTGGTAGGAGCTGACCGCGATGCCGTGGGCATCCTCCTGAACGGCCGCCGTTACCACCTCGTCGACCGAGCGGTTGTGGCCGAGGTGGACGACTTCGGCGCCCGCCGCCTGAAGGATTCGCCGCATGACGTTGATCGAGGCATCGTGGCCATCGAACAGGCTGGTGGCCGTCACGAAACGCAGCGTGCGCTTCGGCACGTAGCGCCTGCCGGCCGCCCTCTCCGCCTTCGCCGGCGGCGGACGGCGCTTCGCCCGGGACTTCGACGGCCCGTTCCCGTTCCGGCCCTTGGCCTCCAATTTCTTGGCCGACCCCGCGTTTTCCGGCAACGACTCTCCTCCGCAACGGCGTTTGAAGCCGGGTGTTCTTAGCATAGCATATGGCGCGGTTGTGGGATTTCGGAGTCCCCGTTGCGGCTGGAGTCCCTGTACGGTCACGAGGCGCTGGTCATGAAATTCGGTAAGATCGACCTGACGAGGTCACGCGAGAACCCGGGGGCACCGGGCTACCCGAGGACCCGTATGCGGCGCAATCGACGCCACGAGTGGTCCCGTCGGCTGGCAGCCGAGAATACCCTGAACGTCGACGATTTCATCTGGCCGGTCTTCGTGCGGGACGGCGAGGACGTCGTGGAGCCGGTCGGGTCCATGCCGGGGGCGAACCGTTATTCCGTCGACCGGATCACGGACGCCGCGGCCGAAGCCGGCGCGCTGGGAATCCCGGCGGTCGCCCTCTTTCCCTACACCGACCCCGCGCTCAAGGACGCCGATGGAACCGAAGGCGTCAATCCCGACAATATCGTCTGCCGGGCCGTGCGTGCCATCAAGGATACCCATCCCGACATCGGCGTGATGTGCGACGTGGCGCTCGATCCCTACACCGATCACGGGCACGACGGACTGTTGCGCGACGGCTACGTCGTCAACGACGAGACGCTCGACGTGCTGTGCCGCCAGGCCCTCGTCCAGGCGCAGGCCGGCTGCGACGTCATCGCGCCGTCCGACATGATGGACGGTCGCGTGCGGGCGATCCGCGATGCGCTCGACGCCGAAGGGTTCGATCACGTGCTGATCATGGCCTACGCGGCCAAGTACGCTTCGGGGTTCTACGGGCCCTTCCGCGATGCGGTGGGATCCGCCCCCAACCTCGCCGGCGGCGACAAGAAGACCTATCAGATGGACCCGGCCAACGCGGACGAGGCGATCCGCGAGGTGGCGCTCGACATCGCCGAAGGCGCCGACATGGTCATGGTCAAGCCCGGCATGCCGTACCTCGACATCGTGCGGCGGGTGAAGGACGAGTTCGGCATGCCGACCTTCGCGTACCAGGTCAGCGGCGAATACGCCATGTTGAAGGCGGCCGCCCGGAACGGTTGGCTCGACGGCGACCGGGTCATGCTAGAGAGCCTCGTGGGTTTCAAGCGCGCGGGCGCCGACGGCATCCTCACCTACTTCGCCACCGAGGCCGCCAAGGCGATCCGGGACGCCTGAGGACGCACGACGCCCCGGAGGTTCAGTTAGAGCTCAAAGTCTTGGCGGGCGCGCTTAGCCTTGGCCCTGTGTTTGGGCACTCACGCACATAAGTCCCATTTCATTGCCCGTTGCCTCGGAAGGGCCAGAAACCGCAGTTTCCAGTGCGTCTCGCCTCATCACGCATAGTCACGGCACTTCACGCCATGTGGGGACTCCAGAATTCTGCCTCCGTGTCCCCTGCCGGATTGCTACCGGTGCGCCCTGAACGGCGTCAGATCGATGCCCGGGTCGCGACCCGCGACGAGATCGGAGATCAGCCGCCCTGTGAGCGGCCCGAGCGACAGGCCGTAGTGCTGATGCCCGAAAGCGAAATACACGTCCGGAAACATGGGCGACGGCCCGATTACCGGCCGGGAATCCGGAAGCGTCGGGCGGAATCCGAGCCACGCGCTCAGTTCCCGCGTTTCCAGACCGGGAAGCATGCGTTTGGCGTGCGGGAGCAGGCGGCGAACCCAACCGTAGTCGGGAGAGGCCGAGAGACTGGCGAGTTCGACGCCATGCGCGAGCCGCAATCCGTCCTCCATGGGCGTGATGGCAAAGCCGTAATCCCCATGGAGGAGAGGGCGCGTGGGTCCCGGCGTCATCGCGGGCAACATGAAATGGTAACCCCGCTCGGTATCGAGCGGCACGTCGCCGCCCAATTGCCGGGCCAAGCCCCGCGACCAGGCCCCGGCCGCAAGCACGATCCCGTCGGCCTCAACGTTGTCGCCTCCAACCCGGACCACTCGGGGCCGCCCCACTAGGTCAAAACCGGTCACCTCCCCGGTCCTGAGTTGACCGCCTCTACCCACGAAATCCGCGGCGAAAGCCTGGACCACGCGCAGGGGATTGGTGAGTGAATCGAACTCCGGGAAATACAGTCCCCGACCGAAGACGGGTGCGACCGTCGGCTCCATCTGGCGGATCTCATCGGCGTCGAGAATTTCGTACCGGCCGCCGTGGTGATCGTAGAGCGCGCGTACGTCCGCCGTGGCATCGAATGCCGCGTCGCTCTCGTACACCTTGAGCCAGCCTTTCTGGATGACGAAATTCTGCGCCCCCGTCTGTTCCACCAGATCGCGCCACGCCGGCTTGACGTGCCGGGCGAGCGTCGCCAGGGCGGCGGCGTTGGCGTTGACCCGCGACGTGCGGGTTTGGCTCAATAGCCGCACCAGCCAGGGCGTCAGTCGCGGCAGACAGGACCAGCGCATCGTGAAATAGGGCTGGATGCCCGATAGGAATTTCGGGAGGTCCCGCCACATGCCCGGCATACCCACGGGAACGGACGCGCCGTGGACGATGATGCCGGCGTTGCCATAGGACGTTCCCCGTCCGGGTTCGCCGCGGTCAATCAACGTGACGTTATGGCCGTCCCGCTGAAGGTAGAGCGCGCACGAAACACCAACGATGCCGGCGCCGATCACGACGATGTCGCGCGGCACCGGGCGATGGTCGCGTCTGGGCATTCGCGCGCGTTCCGGCACGGGCAGATTGTTGCCGTTTTCTCCGGGGCTTCCCACCACAATATGTCACCCGCCCGTGCGCAGTACTTGCGCCGGGAATTGCGAATCTATATACGTCCGCCCTCCGAGGCCTTGGCCGTGCGGGTTCCGGAACCTCCGTGAGTGAATTGACGTTGCGTGGGTGAGAAGACACATGTGGGGCCAGCACCTCATTCTCGACATGTGCGATTGCGACCGCGGGGCCATCGGCAATCCCGATACGATCCGGGCGTTCACCGCCGAGCTTGTCGAGGCCATCGGGATGAGGGCTTATGGAGAGCCCGTCCTCGAACACTTCGCGACTCACGATCCCGCCGCGAGCGGCTACACGCTGGTCCAGCTCATCGAGACGTCGAACGTCACGGCGCACTTCGCCGAGCGATCCGGTGACGTCTATCTCGACGTATTCTCGTGCAAGGCGTTCTCGGAAGAGAACGCAATCGGCGTATGCCGGAAGTACTTCGCGCCACGCGACGTCAGGCGCACGTCGCTCAAGCGTGGCGTGAAACCCCCGGACGTCAGCGACGCCGCTTAGCGCCCCGCGCGGCCGGAAGACCGCTCATGTCACACGTACTCAGGTTCGACCGCTTCCGGATGGCCGTCGCCGCGTACCTGACCAACCGCTCACCGCTCGCCCTTGTCGAGTGCCTGGATGTGGTGGACTCACATTGGCTCCATGTGCGGACGGCTTGGGAACTGGGCAAGCGATTTCAAGACTGTGCGAGTCCGTTGATCGCCGTAATGAGAAAGTCGATGGGAGGTATGACTTCCGAGGCGGTGCCTCGTCAGCTCGCCCTGCCCTTCGGGCCGTTGCAGCAGAGGTTCCAGTTTTCAGGCCCGGTCGCGCTGACGCCCTACGCCCTCGCCCACTCGTAGGCCGACGGCTGGGTGGCGGCCCGCGAATTCAAACGCTCAGCTTTTCAGCAGCCTGTTCGACTCCTCGAAAACGCGCTTGGTGTGCTCGACGTCGTAAGGGTGCTCATGATGCGTCTCAGGGTTCCACTCTCTGCGCGGCGTGTTGAAGAAGTCGCCACCGTAAACGTGGATGGCCGCCGTGATCTTGTCCAACGGGTTGTGCACCGAGTGGATGACAGGCACCCCCAACGGCGCAGCGTCCCTGGTCACCAGCCGTTTCGTCGACGTGATCTCGAGACCATCGGTCGCGCGCTTGTAGAAGGTGTTGTCTTCCTGTCCGCCATAGATGCCGATGATCGCCCACATGAGATGGTTGTGGGGATGCATGGTCATGCGCGGACCCCACAGCACGTTGAGGATCGTCAGATCCTCCCCTTGGTAAATCGTGTCGACCCCCGCCCGCGTGGGCTCACCGAGCCCTCGCAACACATCGTCCGGATGCGCCACGGCACGCTCGACGACTCCCCGGACGGCACCGTGGGTATCGTCCTCGCGTAACGCTTCCTTGCAATCCTCGATGAATCGGCCGACCTCGAACAATCTACGGCGACTCCTTCTTCAACAACTGGATGGCGATGGCGTCCCACTCCGTCGCCAGCAGCGCGGTCGGGTATTCCTTTCCGGCGCGGCGATACCAACCACTCGCGTTGGACTCGTCGCCTTCCATCCGATGCAAATAAGCGTGCACCCAGGAACCGTCTTCGTCCTTCTGGGACTGGGCGAGTTCGTGGGCACGGCGCCAATCACCCTTGGCCTCCCACCACAACGCCTGGAGCGCGGCGCTCAGCCCTTCGGCCGGGGACTCATCTCGCAGAGAGGCCTTGAAGTCCGTCAGGTCCATGGCGAACGAGCTCCCTTTGGCGGCTCTCACGGTCCGGAACCGAGCTCGGCTTCGACCTCGGCCAGCCGCCGTTCGACGAAGATTTGCCGATCCTCGCCCCGGAGATGATCGGCCGCGGCGATGGCATCGTTGATGCGCCGGCCGACCTCTCCCAGGAGCGCCCAGTCCTCGTTCCGGTCCGGACGCCTGGGGATCCGCAGCGTCGTGTCCTGGGAGAAAGTCCTGATCGGTCGGGACTCGCCATCGGCCGGCGGCGGCAGGAGGTCGCCGCGCTCGCCGTTCAGCACCTGCCGCAGCATACGCCGCCGGGCCTGCACGCCGACATCCGTCGACCCGAGGTTCTCCGCGGCATGGACGGCGATGGGCCGCTGCGCCGTCAAAGCCTCCCAGTCTCCAGGATCCCGCTGGCCGGCCTCGTAGGTAGGACGGGCGACCTGGGCGTCGAAGTCCACCATGTTCTTGCCGATCCCACCTTCGTCGGCCTTGCTCCAGGGATCGACAAAATCGTTGAGGTGACGCCAACCGAACATGACCGTGTTCATGTCATCGATTGGGACCGACCATCGCGTGGCATAGACGCGCCGGAACAGGGCCGGCTCGAGACCCTCCTCCCACGGCGAGCCGAGCTCTCCGATATTCGGGGTCACGGCATGATTCATGCGGTTCCACACGAGCTCGCCCGTCGTGCGCCGCGTCGTGCTGTGCGTGATGCCGGACCCACCGGGGGTCTCGAAGAAGTGACAGTAGGGCCTGAGAAGGAAACTCTCCGTAAGCTGGGTGGAGGCGTACGAGCTGTGGAGGAACATCGAGTGGATCGGATCGACGTAATTGTCCGTCACCTGCAGCCAGTTGCAGGGGAAGGTCACCTCGAAACTCTTCATCCTGGTGTCCCAGAGGTCGTATCCATCGAAGACAGGGAAGTCGGGCTGCAGCTCCGTTGGCCCCATGTAGGCGAATATCAGACCGCCCTCCTCGCGAGCCGGATAGGCACCATGTCTGAAGCTGTCCTTCAGCTTCGAGTTCGGCGGCTCACCCGGCGTGTCCAGGATGGTTCCGTCGGCGTCGAACAACCAACCGTGGTAGCAACACCGCAAACCCCGCTCGGAGACGATACCGTATTCCAAGGACGTGCCCCGATGGCTGCAATGGCGATGCAGCACGCCGATCTGGTCAGACTTGTCGCGAAACGCGACCAGATCCTCGCCCATGATCCGGATTGCTTTGGGCAGATCCGCCAGATCTTCCGACATGCAGACCGGCTGCCAGAAACGCCTCAAGTATTCTCCCATGGCCGTTCCCGAACCGACGTGGGTCAATTCGGGATCCTCGCGTGGCACGTCCCGTTTGAAATAGCCCTGATAGGCCCCCGCACCAACGGATGTGATCTGATCCTGAACGGCCATCGATATCTCTATGCCTCTCGCGCTGCCCCGGCGGTACCGCTTCGATACGGCTGGATCATGATTTTACCGGCCACGGGACTACGCGCCAAAATACGCGATGCTTTCGTCCGGGATGATTGTCGCCTTGACGCACTTCATGGCGTTGGCATCGCTGATCGCCGCGGCGATACCTTCTTCGCTGAAGGGGTACTTGGTCTGCATGTCACCGAACGGATAACGATCGCGCGCACGGTCCAACATGGCGATACCGAGCGCGATGTCATCGGCCGTGAAGGCCCAGCTTCCCAGAATGTTGATGTCCTTGACGCAGAACCGGTGCCAATTCGTCTCGACGGAACCGGCGTCGGTGAACTGCCCCATTTCGATATAAGTCCCGCCGTCGCGCAACATCTCGATGCCTTCGGGGCCAGCGGAGGGATGCCCACTACAGTCGACGACCAAGTCAGCGCCAAACCCGCCGACAATGTCCCGCGTCGCGGCGATACGCGCCTCGGGCGTGGTCAATTCCTCAATATTCATCGTCGCCTCGGCACCAAACTCGCGGCACAATGCAAGGCGAGGCTCTTCGGGGGCGCCGACCACGATCACCCGACCGGCCCCCATCTCCTTAGCTGATACGATCGCCAAGACACCGATCGGGCCGGAGCCTTGGATGACCACGGTATCACCGACCCGAAACGAGCCGATTTCCTGAGCCCGCCTGAACGCGCGGACGCTCGACGTCAATGGCTCCGCCAGCGTGCCGATCATCAGAGGCAGGTCGTCCGGCAGCCGGTAGACCTTGGTCCCGGGCAGCATATCGAGATCGAGATAAATCGCTTCGGCCCAGCCGCCCCATAGGTGCGGCGCCTCGTCGAAGCCCAGGTAACGTCCGTAGTAGACCGGCGTCAGGCACCTGTTGGCCTTTTCAGGATAGTGGACGCAGTAATAGCACTTCCCGCAGGGCATGAAGGGCGGGATCATGATCTTGCAGCCTATCTCGATGGGGCGCCCCATGTAGTCATGGGTAAGGCCGGGTCCCTTCTCCACGACGATGCCCGCCACCTCGTGCCCCAACGTAAAGGGCCACGGCAACGGCTTCGGCCAATGGCCCTTGAGGATGTGAAGGTCAGTGCCACAGACGCCGCAGGCCGCGATCTTCATCAATGCTGCCTTGTCCGGAATCACAGGACGATCGACGGTTCGTATCACGGGATTTGAGCCCGGACCGTCAAACGTCGCCACCCTGACACTGTCCATCACATCCCCCTCCGGCGTCGCGGTTCTGAGCCCGGGTAACCTTGCCTCGTCGCGCGACGCCGAACGATACCGTACCGTCGCCGCGTGACCGAGAGGTGCAACGCGTTGTCGTGGCCGTCATCCTGACGTATGAAACACCTCAACTCAATTCGGCCACACGATTCAAAACCGAGGCAGTCACATGGCGCTTGCACCGTCGACCGTCGAAGGCCCGCTTAACGGAACACTCGTCGTCGATCTCACCAGAGTCCTCGCCGGACCCTATTGCACGATGGTGCTCGCCGACCTCGGCGCCCGAGTCATCAAGGTTGAGGTTCCCGGCCGCGGCGACGACGCCCGTCAGATCGGTCCGTGGCTGAACAATCGGTCGGCCTATTTCATGTCGCTCAACCGGGGCAAGGAAAGCATCGCTCTCGATCTGAAATCCCAAATCGACCGCGGCACATTCGAGCGGCTGCTGGAGGAGGCCGACGTTCTGATTGAAAACTATCGGCCCGGAACCATGGAGCGGCTGGGGTATTCTTGGGAACGGCTTCACGACACATACCCGCGACTGGTCTACGCGGCGGTATCCGGATTTGGCCAAACCGGGCCTTACTCGCCGCGGCCCGCCTACGACATGGTCGTTCAGGGCATGGGCGGTATCGTGAGCCTGACTGGGCATCCCGAATCGCCCCCGACACGAGTGGGTACGTCCGTCGGCGACATCACGGCGGGCCTGTTCGCAAGCATAGGGATCTGTGCGGCCCTCAAGGAGCGCGAGCAAACCGGTGCCGGTCGCATGGTCGACGTCGGCATGCTCGATTGCCAAGTCGCGATCCTGGAGAATGCGATCGCCCGGTACGTGGCGACGGGAGACGTTCCCAGCCCCTTGGGCGCGCGCCATCCGACGATCACGCCGTTCGACTCGTTTGCCACCGCGGATGGCCATATCATCATCGCCGCAGGAAATGATGGCCTGTTTCAGCGCCTTTGCGAAGCCATCGGCAGAACGGATCTGTTGGAGGACGACAAATTCATATCCAACCCGGAACGAACCACGCACGTGGCTGATCTCAAAATAGAGCTTGAATCGACCCTGCACGGGCAAGAGACGCAACACTGGCTCTCGATACTCGAGGCCGCAGGCGTACCGTGCGGGCCCATCAACAACGTTGCCGAAGTCGTGCGGGATCCGCACGTGCTCGCCCGAAACATGATCGTCGAGGTCGAGGACACGGACGGCTTTCGAGTGGCCGGAAACCCGATCAAGTTTTCCGGATTGTCCGATCCCCGGCAACGGGGGGCGGTGCCGGATCTCGATTCAGGACGAGGAGACATTTTGCGTGAGCTTGGGCTCGAGACATAAGCGCCTTAGTCGTATCGACGATCCCACAGCGTGATCAGACTGGTGCTTTCCCACCTGTCCCGCCCTCGAGCCTTCGCCGCAACATAAAACTGGGCGATCAGTGACGTGATCGGCAGTGATATCCCGTGGCGACGGGCCTCGTTGAGGCAAATGCCCAGGTCCTTCGTCATGTTGGAGGTGCCACCATCGGAGTCGTCCAGTGTGGCGGTCGCCATCCGCGCCCCACGATTGTCGAGCCACCAGGACTGTGCCGACCCCTGACCGAGCAGTCTGAGCACCTTCTCCATGTCGAGACCCGTTTCCTGGCCCATGACGATACCTTCCGCCAACCCCTGCATGTTGGCGGAGATCATGATCTGATTAACCATCTTGGTCAGCTGTCCATGGCCGTTCGGCCCCATCAGTTCCGCCGCCTTGGCATACGCGTCCAGGAACGGTTCGGCTTTCTGGAATCCCTCCTCGGCCCCCCCGATCATCACCGTCAACTGACCGGCTTTGGAAGCCTCCTCGGCACCGGCCACCGGGGCATCCAGATAGAAGAAACCGCGCTTGTCGGCTTCTGATCCCAGCAGCTCGGCCGTCTCCGCGCTCGCCGTCGTATGATCGGCCAATACGGCACCCGGCGTCATGGCTTCAAACGCTCCATCATCCCCGAGTGAAATCTCCCTGACGTCGTCGTCGCCGAAGACGCAAACCCCAACGTAGGCGGCGCCCGTGACGGCGTCTGCCGGGCTGGTTGCCACGCGACCACCGTATTGCGAGACAAACGCCTCGGCTTTGGAACGCGTGCGGTTGTAGACCGATACGTCGTGACCCGCCTTGGCGAGATGCATGGCCATGGGGCCGCCCATGTGCCCCAATCCAATGTAGCCGACCTTGCTGCTCAAGAGTTTGCCCTCCGTCCCTTGATCGTCCTTCCGGGCGGTCGCGCGTTCCAGGCGTAGATCCGCCGTTTCCGTACCGTCGCGCCCGCGCAGTCCGCTACCGTTCGAAGGCCTTGGCTGGGGTAAACCGTGATTCGGTCAGGGGCAACGCGCCGAACGATGTCGAAACTCGCTCCTCGGCCGCCGCCGTGTACAACGTCGTTCTCTGGGCAGGGGTCCGCCCCAGGTCACGAATCAGTGCTTCCATCCGCTCGGGCGGCATCTCTTGGCCATGGGATGCTCCAGCCGCCCGGCTGATGCTCTCATTCATGAGCGTGCCCCCGAGATCGTTGGCGCCGGCCTCGAGACAGGCTTTGGCCCCTCGAGGCCCCAACTTCACCCACGAAGCCTGAATGTTGACGATGTGAGGGTTGAGCGCGAGACGCGCGACCGCATGCATCAGAATCGCCTCTCTCGAGGTGGGACCGCGCCTAGCCCGCCCTTTGAGATAGATAGGCGCTTCCATGTGCACGAACGGGAGTGGAACGAATTCGGTGAATCCGCCGCTCTCAGCTTGCAGCGACCGGAGGCGTATCAGGTGACGCGCCCAGTGCCGGTAACCCTCGACATGTCCGAACATGATCGTCGAGGTCGAACGCAGCCCGAGCCGGTGGGCCGTCCGCATGACATCCAGCCACTCCCCTGTCGTGACCTTATCGGGGCAGATAACGTCCCGAACCTCGTCGTCGAGGATCTCCGCCGCCGTACCCGGCAACGTCCCCAACCCCGCCTCGATCAACCGCTCAAGATATTCGGGAACCCGGGTTTCCAACGTGCTCGCCCCCTGCACGATCTCCAGGGGCGTGAAGGCGTGCACGTGGATCCCCGGCGCGGCGTCCTTGGCGGTCTTGCAAATGTCAAGGTAGGTCCGGCCGGTGTAGCTTGGGTGAATGCCGCCCTGCATGCAGACCTCGGTGGCGCCGCGATCCCACGCCTCGGCCGTGCGCCGCGCTATCTCATCGAGGTCGACGACGTAGGGCCGGCCACGCAGGCTCTCGCTGAGCTTACCCTTCGAGAATGCGCAGAACTGGCAGCGGAAAGAACACACGTTCGTGTAGTTGATGTTTCGATTTACCGCGTACGTCACGGTATCACCCACGGTCTCCCGTCGAAGGGAGTCCGCCGACCGACAGACCGCCTCGAACTCGGCTCCGCGAGTGCCGAACAGCCGCACGATTTCGTCTTCGGTCAACCCGTCCCCGCGTTTGCCGCGCGCCAGTATCCGGTCGATCCCGGACGTGATTCGGGCCGTCACGGGACCCGTGCTCCCGCATCGGATATCGATTCGCAGCGGCTCCGTCGTCCCGGGCGACCACGGATCCGTTCTGGCGAGACCCGCCGCATCGATGGAGCGGGTGACAGCCGGCCGGAACTTCGGCGCCAGCCACCGGTCGGCGTTCACCGCGTAGGCCGGGTAGATCGCCAACCGCTCGACAAGCTCCTTACCGCAAGCGCGCGTCCATCCGGCCAACCGGTCGAGGTGCGGCCACGGCGCTTCGGGGTTCACGAAATCAGGGGTTACGGGCGAAACGCCCCCCCAATCGTTGATGCCGGCCGCGATGAGGCGCGACGTGACGCCGGGACTCAGGTTGGGCGGTGCCTGGATGTTGGCATGCGGCCCCAAGATCAACCGGGCCATGGCCACGGTCCAGAGGAGTTCCTCCGCAACGGGTTCGGGCGCGTCCGCCATGCGCGTATCCGGCTTGGCGCGGAAATTCTGGACGATGACTTCCTGGATGTGATCGAACGAGTCGTGCAGATCACGGATCGCCAACAGCGTGTCGATGCGTTCCTCGCGAGTCTCGCCGATCCCAATCAGGATTCCCGTTGTCATCGGCACCGATGCTTCCCCCGCCATTCTCAACGTTTCGAGCCGCACGGCTGGCTTCTTGTCGGGTGAACCATGGTGCGGCCCACCTTTCTCGCAAAGCCGTTCCGACGCACTTTCCAGCATCAAGCCTTGAGAAACGGACACTTCGCGCAAGGCCACGATGTCGTCGTGGCTCATGACGCCGGGATTGACGTGGGGCAACAAGCCCGTCTCGTCGAAGACGAGCTTCGCGACTTCCGCCAGATACGACAGCGTCGTCGCGTGTCCCAACTCGTCGAGGGCGCGGCGAGCCGCGCCGTACCGCAACTCCGGCTTGTCACCGAGCGTGAACAACGCCTCCTTGCAGCCCGCCTCGACGCCCTTTCGCGCGACCGCCAGCACCTCGTCCCGGGACATGTAAACGACGGCACCTTTTCGCGGCGGCTCGGCGAACGTGCAGTAATGGCAGACGTCCCGGCAGAGATGGGTCAACGGTATGAAGACCTTGCGCGAATACGAGACGATTCCGCCGTGGCCCTCATCGCGCAAGCCGGCAGCGACTCCCATGAGCTCGGGAAGAGGCACGCTCGCACCGGCAGCGAGCGCGCCGTCGCGATCGAGAGCCGTTCCCAGCCGCGACCGATCCAAGAGATGGCGGGAATGCGGAGTCACTTCGTCGCCCCGACAGCCACGGCGCTCCCTTGCGGCCGCGCGGCGGTACCGCCGAGCCATCGGTGGAAACGGCCCGGCACACCGGCGTCCGTCAGGAATTCCTGCGCGCAGGTACGGGTGGGTTCACGCATCAAGAGATCAAGGTCATCCGACGTATCGACATCAAGGGCGAGATTGGGCAGCTCGATCATGAGCGGCGAGATTCCGGCCTCGCGCGCGGCATCGAGGTGCGGATAGAAGCTATTCCTACCGAATCTCAAGGTCACGCATCCCGGGGGCGACAGAACGACGCAATTCGAGCCCCGATGGTCTCGCGCCGGGACGATCGTCATCGCAGGCGCGTCGCCATGTGCCGCTACCACGGACCGAACGTCGCGCGGCAGAACCAGGGGCACGTCACCGGGGACGGTCAGGACATCCTTTACGCCCTCGTCCTTCAAGACTCGGTTCGCCGACACGACGGCAACCGTTTGCCCTTCGTTCCGCGGCTCCGTGAAGATCCGTGCTCCGAGGCCGGTGCACAACTCCTGGGCTTCCGCATCGCGCGTGATCACCGCGACTCCTTCGAGTTCCGAAACCGCGAGGAGGGTTCGCAGCACGTCCTCGGCCATGATCCTCGCCAGAGCGCGACGTTCGGACGGACTCAGGATGCGTGACAGGCGCTCCTTGGCATTCGTGAAGTCCTTGATGGGAACTACAGCCCACATGATCGAACGCTATCGGGAAGCACGGCCACCGCCACTCGGCCTTGGTATTTGATCACAGAATTCAAGCACGTCGCGGGCGAGCATAACCCGATCATCGAGAGAGTCCATCATCGTGTTCGTGGTCAACGCGTCGATTCCCAATGCCTTCACCCGCGAGGTCAATTCCGCGTCCGCCGTGTCGAGAACGAAACCGTCGACGAAGTCCTCATAATGGAGTGCGATGGCCACCGGCGAGACTTCGACATCCAATTCGCGCATCATTTTTGCCGTGGGGCCCTTGATCGAGTCCCCCCCGACGATTGGGGTCACCGCGACAACGGGCGCGCGGCACATGCGCAACGCCCCGCGAATTCCCGGAACGGCGAGTATAGGATCAATGCTGACGAACGGGTTGGACGGTGCCACGATCACCGCACGCAACCCTTCGACGGCAAGGGCATCCAAAAGCTCGGCACTAGCTGCCGCGGTCTCCGCGCCGTCATACTCGAACCTCCGGACTACGGGTTGGCAGCGGTCACGCACGAAGTAGTGCTGGAAAGGCAGCCGGCTTTCGATCGTCTCGACAACCGTAGAGACCGGATCGTCGCTCATGGGCAGAATCCGCGCCGCCACACCGAGGCGCCGGCAGACGTCGCGTGTGATGGAGCTCAAGCGCTCGCCAGCGGCGAGACGCCGCGTCCGCGCCACATGCATGGCGAGATCCTTGTCGCCCAGGAAAAACCAAGTGTCCTCGCCGAAAGCCTCGATCGCCTCCATGAAGCTCCCCGACTCCCCTGCCCGGCCCCATCCGGTGTCGGGGTTGTCGAGGCCCGAAAGTGTGTAGACGAGCGTGTCGATGTCCGGACATACCCGGAGGCCCAGATAATCGAAATCGTCACCGGTGTTTGCCACGATCGTGAGAGCCTCAGAATTCACGAAATGTGACAGGCCGAGCACGAGTTTGGCCCCTCCGACGCCGCCAGAGAGGACGACGACCGGCGCGGAGTCCGGCGGACGATTCCGGGCGGGCGTCCGTCCAGCCGTCACCGGAACAGGTCTTCCTGGGAATCCCGAATGAGCGCGCCGGCATCCGTCGGCGAGCCGGAAAAGGTCATTCCGCGGACGACGACAAATGGCGTTCCCTCGTCGGCCTGCCCTTGCAGAAGGGAGGCTGCAGAGGCGATTTCGTCCGCCAAGCCAATCTGCGTCACCTCCAAGGGACGTCCGAAGAGATCTTCCCGACCACGGATGTCCATCAGGGCTGGCAGCCCAGAGGACCCGAGAGCCACGCCCGTCGTGCCATTTCGCCACGCGCGGCCGAGACTGTCGTTCATGACGACCGCGACGGTCGCTCCACCGAGATCATGCAGCCCCTGCCGGATGCGTTCGCAACTCGCGTTGGGATCCTCGGGCAGGAGGAGGACCCTTTCGCCCTCCTTCTCCGGTCCCACGTTGGAGCGGTCGATGCCAGCGTTGGCGAGGACAAATCCCAATCGATGCACGACGATCAGGACCCCTTGGCGATAACGCAAAACACGATCGCTCTCCGACAGGATCAGCTCTACGAGTCGGGCGTCCTTGTCGGTTTCCCGTGCCAGCCCGAGCGCCTTTTCCGAGGGCGTCACTTCGTCAAGCACGAAAAACCGGTTCTCGGATTTGGAGACGACTTTCTGAGCGATAACGACGACATCGCCGTCCCGCAAGGCCTCGTTCGCGTGTGCAATACCTTCCGCGATCAGAGCAGCGATGTCGTCGCCGGGCTCCACAAGGGGAATGCCCGGCAAAGCGAACAGACTGAGAGAGAGTGGCGCCACGTGGCTGCGACCCCGCAACTATTGATCGGCGTCGCCACGGGACTCGCCGGTAATCCGAATTCCGGCACCGTCGATCTCGTAGGTTCTGTTCAGGAAGATCAGCACCGATGTCAGGGCCTCGGCCACCGCCGAGTTGTCCACGGGGCCCGCGTGCCAGCCCTTCATGCCGGCGGCTTCGACGAGTTCGAGCACCGTTTCACGTGCCGCCTCGTCGTTGCCGCTGACCAGGACGTCGCAATCGATATCGTGCTCAATATTGGCCAAGTGGCCGGCCGCGACATTTTGAAAGGCAGAGACCACGCGTACATCCTCGCCGAGAAACTCCTGCGATCTGACCGCCGCAGACCCTTCGGGCGGCAACTGCACCCGGCTCACCTTGGGCGGCACGAGAGGTACCGTGACATCCACGAAAATCTTGCCTTGAACCGCGTCCTTGATGGTCTTGAGCATGACATGGTGATTGGCGAATGGAACCGTGAGGACGACGATATCGGCCGCCGTCGCCGCCTCTACGTTTTCCAGTCCGCGCACCGTACCCGAGAACCCAAACTCCGTCAGTTTGTTGGCCGCGTCCTCCGCCTTCTCCCTGGCACGAGAACCGATGGTAATGTCGTAACCTGCGTCGAGCCAACGGACGGCGAGACCCCATCCGAGGTCGCCAGTGCCGCCGAGAATCGCGAGGGTGGGTCCGGTATCAGTCATTTCGTCTCCATGCCCAGTCAGCGGGGTGCCGATTTCTACCATCCCGGCACGGTCTGGAATACACCGGCGACACCCCCCGATTCATCGGGGTCGGACTTGGAGTCCAACCCCATGTTACAGTCATGGCCAATGGGGCGTGACCTTCCTTTAACTAATGGGGGACGGACGATTCGGAATGCTCACGGTTTGAAGGACAACGACATGGAATTCGGCTTTTACCTCCCGACGCGTGGACCACTCAGCACACCCGAGCACATGACGGCGCTGGCCGCCAAGGGCGAGGAGCTGGGCTACGGCTACGTCGCCGTGACTGATCACGTCGTCGTGCCGCGCAGTGTGGAGTCCAAATATCCTTATACCGACCAGGGCGACTGGCCCGCGGCACGGTTCGGTGATTTCCACGACCAATTGACGGTTCTCGCCTATCTCGCCGGACAAACCAGCACTGCCCGCCTCCTGACTTCGGTCATGGTCGCGCCACACCGGGCACCGGTGCTCACGGCAAAGATGTTGTCCACGATCGATGTCTTGTCGCATGGCCGTCTTACGGTTGGCGTCGGCGCGGGTTGGTGCAAGGAGGAGTTCGAGGCAGTGGGGGCGCCACCGCATGCCGAGCGCGGCAAGGTCACCGACGAATATGTCCGCGTGTTCAGGGAACTCTGGAGCGCCGATAACCCGGAATTCCACGGCGATTACGCGGACTTCGCCGATATCACGTGCCTCCCCCGTCCCATCCAGCGGCCGGGTCCGCCGATCTGGGTGGGAGGCGAAAGCAAGCCCGCCCTGCGTCGTGTCGTCCGGGTCGGCGACGGCTGGTTTCCCATCGCTCACAATCCGAACTTCCCCCTCGACACCCGTGAACGCTACGAGACGGCCCTGGGCGATTTGGGACGTCTCGCCGAAGATGCGGGAAGGAGCATAGACGGTATCGAACTCGCCTTTTTCATCATGCGGTGGGGATCGGAACCCGGCGATCCCTTGCCGCCGATGGGCACGAATGATCCGGCGACGGACGGGAACCGCCGCCTCATGACGGGGTCGGCGGAGCAGATGGCGGCGGACGTCAAGGCGTTGGAACGACTCGGCGTCAAGGCGCTCACGCTGAGCTTCGAACGCTCGGGCCTTTCCGAAACCATGGATTGCATGGAAGCGTTCACCCGCGACATCATCCCGCTTGCAGCCTAGACGGCAGGCGCTCAAGGCCGCCGAAGCGCAGGACGGAGAGACCTGCATGAAGATCGGGTTCTATGTTCCCACGCGGGGACCATTGAGCACGCCAGAGAATATGTCGGCCCTAGCGAGGAAGGGCGAGTCGCTTGGATTCGATTTCCTTTCCATGACGGATCATCTGGTCGTGCCGCGAAGCCGAATCTCGGACTATCCCTACACGAGAGACGGTAACTGGCTGCCGGGACGCTTCGGGGATTTCGTCGATCAACTCACGGCCATGGCGTTCGTCGCCGGCCAGACGGAAACCGTCCGGCTGCTGACCTCGGTGCTCGTGCTGCCGCACCGGTCGCCTGTTCCGACCGCGAAAGCCCTCGCGAGTCTCGACTATCTGTCCGGAGGGCGTCTCTCCGTCGGTTGCGGAGCCGGATGGATGAAGGAGGAATTCGAGGCGGTGGGCGCCCCGCCACACCCCGAGCGCGGGAGGGTCGCAGACGAATACATCCTAGTCTTCAAAGAGCTCTGGACCAACGACGATCCGGAATTTCACGGAGACTACGCGGATTTTTCCAACATTACGTTCGAGCCGAAACCCGTTCAGAAACCACATCCGCCGATCCTGATCGGCGGCGAGAGCCCGCCGGCCATGCGCCGTGCCGCGACACTGGGCGATGGCTGGATCCCCATGGCCCATAACACCAGGGTCCCCCTCGATACGTTCGAGCGATTGAAGACGTATGTAAGCAAACTCCATGGACTCGCCGAAGATGCCGATCGCGACTCGACGTCGCTCCGGGTCACATGGTTCGTGCTGTGGTGGGGGACGGAACCGGGCGAGCCACTCCAACCGATGGAAGCCGACGAACCGTTCCCGGGTGGAGACCGGCGGCTCCTGAGCGGCAGCGCGCGGCAGATGAAGGACGACATGGCGGCAATGGAAGAAATCGGTGTCCAGTCCATCATCGTCAACTTCGAGCGGGAGACCATCGAGGCCTCGCTCGAAGGCATGGAGGCGTACGCGGCGGAGTTCATCCGGAAAGGCACCTGAAGATCGAATCGGCGTAGAGCCGGTTGAAACCGAACCGCAGCGGCGCTACGTGGAGGGGAAAGCGGGCCCGCCCTACGGCACCGAACTCCCGCCGCGGGACGACCGCGAGGTCATGAAACTGGAAACCCGATGAACGAAGTCTCCAAAGAGCCGATTCACGCTTACCACAACGAAGGATTCCTCGGCAGCAAGGACGCCCGGGCACTGCGAATCCTTTCCGAGTATCTCGAACCCAACAGCCGGTTTCAGTACCATCATGTGGGCGACACGATCGTTCTCATGGGTTCCGCACGGATCCTGCCGCGTGATGAAGCGCAAGCACGCCTGAAGCGCGCCGAGGCCGGTGACGGCGACTTGGGACGAGCGCGTATCGATCTGGAGATGTCCCGCTACTACGAGGCCTCTCGCACTCTGGCATCTCGGCTCACCGAATGGTCGAAGACGCTCGACGAGAGCGAACGCCGCTTCGTCATCTGCACGGGCGGCGGCCCGGGCATCATGGAAGCGGGCAACCGGGGGGCCTCCGAAGCGGGTGGCATGAACGTCGGGCTCACCATCTCGATCCCCAGGGAGGAATTCAGGAACGAATACGTCACGCGGGAACTGGGATTCCATTTTCACTACTTCTTCATGCGCAAGTTCTGGTTCACCTATCTCGCCAAGGCCGTCGTGGTCTTTCCCGGGGGCTATGGAACCCTCGATGAGCTGTTCGAGATCCTCACGCTGCTGCAAACAGGTAAGATCCGGAAACACCTGCCCGTGGTCTTGTTCGGGACCGGGTACTGGAACGAGGTGATCGATTTCGAGGCGCTGGCCAAGTACGGCTGTATCGACCGGGAGGACATCGACTTGGTCTTCCGGACGGACTCCGTCGACGAGGCCCAGGACTTCATCGTACGCGAACTGACCGAGCACGCGATCGGAGAACCCGGCGCCACGCTGTAGTAAGTACCGGTGCCGCCAGCGGAGGCTGTCCAATTCTCACCGGAAATCGAACATGAACCACGACCTCAAGCCATGGAAGCTTTTGGAATCACGGGAAGTCTTCGTGGTTCCACGGCGCCTGAGCGTGTCGGCGCATGCGGTGGAATTGCCCGACGGCCGGCGCTATGAGCCGTATTACCGCGTGGACCTTGCCGACCAAGCCTGGGTCGCGGCCGTGACGAATGACGGTCGGTACATCTGCCAGCGCCAGTACAAGCACGGTCCAGGCCGCATTTCGTTAACCCTTCCCGGCGGGATCGTCGATCCGGGAGAGGAACCCCTTGCCGCGGCCCGGAGGGAACTTCTGGAGGAAACGGGATACGCGTGCCAACATTGGCAACATCTCGGTACGTTCTGCCGCAACAACAACCAGTATTGCGGAGAAGAACACTTCTTCTGGGCAACCGGGGCCGAGTGGAAACAGGAACCGGATCCAACGCCCAATCTCGAGGAAATCGAGACCGTGCTTCTGACGCGCGATGAGCTCACCGCCGCCGTGGCTGAAGGAGAAGCGCCGGTTCTCGGGCATCTGGCCGGCATATTAATGGCACTCAACCGGTCGGTGCCGGGTCCGGACGCGTGACGCCGCGTCCGGATCGTCCGTCCCGGAGTCGCGATCATGCGCGAAAGGCCGCGGCGACGGCGTTCCGCCCGGTATTTTGCATACGGCTCCAACATGCATATGCCAAGCATGCGCATCCGTTGCCCACGAGCACGCCTCCTCGGCGCGGCATCGTTGCGGGATTGGGAGTTTTTCATCAACGCCCAGGGATATGCGTCGATCAGGCAGGTTCCAAACTCGACGGTGCATGGCGCGCTTTGGGCCATCGGACCGAGGGAAGAAACCGCCCTGGATCTCTATGAGGACATCTCGGATCGCCTGTACGAGAGAATCTCGGTCGACGTCATGGCATCGGACTTCTGGCACGATGATGTCCTGACTTACGCGGCCACCGATCGACGGCTAGGCCGGCCCCGCGCTGGATACATGCGGATCGTCTACGAAGCAGCCACCAACCTCGGCCTGCCAAAGGACTATCGAGCGTTCCTTCGCACCTATGGTTAAGCGCCGGGTTCCAAATTTCCCCAACTCGTCACCTGCGCGACGCGGATGGCGATCACGGGAAGGCTTCGCAAGGACATATCGCGCAGCTGCTGATATCGATCGCGGAGGATCTCCTGCGCGCGATCATGCTCGGTTCCGTCCTCGAGTATGTCGGCGGCCCCCCGCACCATCACCCAACCGAGCCACTCCCAGTTCTCGTCGTATCGATCGACGACCAGAGCCACCGCGGGATTTTCCTCGATATTCCTGATACGCTTCAGAGGCTGTCCCGTCTTCGGTTTTTCGTCGATCGTGATGTATACGTTGCCCTTTTCCACCGCGTAGCACACGGGCACGACGTGCGGCTGACCGGCGGCTTCGGCAGTCGCTAGCCGGCCGACGCGATGACTTTCCAGGAATCCGCTTTGCAGCTCGTTGAACATGGGTAGTACCGTACCACGGTCGGCGATTCCCAAGGCTTCGGAAGTTTGCCCGGGCGGTACCCGCGGTGGCAAAGTACTCGGAAGCCCACCAAGGAGACCGCGATGCAGTTTGGTTTCGGACTTCCGACTCGGGGCCCACTCGCCAACCTCGACGGCGTGCGCACCATGGCGACGCGGGGTGAAGAGCTGGGCTACGGCTATTTGACCGTTCCGGATCATCTCGTCATTCCGCGGACGTACGACCATGAGTATCCCTATTCCGACTCCGGCGAAATGCCGGGTGGAGGCTCGGGGGATTGTCTCGACCAACTGACCGTCATGACCTTCGCGGCGGCGATTACGACCAAACCACGGCTTCTCACTTCGGTGCTGGTCGTTCCCCACCGGCCAGCGGTCTTGACGGCGAAGATGCTCTCGACCATCGACGTCCTGTCGAACGGACGTATCAGCGTCGGCGTCGGTGCCGGCTGGATGCGCGAGGAATTCGAGGCGCTCGGTGCGCCGCCCCATGCCGAACGGGGCAAGGTCACCAACGAATACATCCGGGCGTTCAAGGAACTGTGGACCGAGGACAGTCCGTCCATGCAGGGAGATTACGTCAATTTCTCGGATGTCATCTTCGAACCCAAGCCCGTCCAGAAGCCGCACCCGCCGATCTTCGTCGGGGGCGAGAGCGGCCGGGCCCTGCACCGCACGGTCGAGTTGGGTGACGCCTGGTACCCCATCGGGGCGAACCCCAGGAACCGCATGGACACGCGCGGGCGCTACAAGGCCAACGTCGAAAGGCTCCATGCGCTCGCGGCTGAGAAGGGTCGTGATCCATCCGCCATCACGCTGGCTTTCTGGGCCAATTGGGCCGGCGTGACCGAAACCGAGACCGACGACGGCAGCCGTCGCTTGTTCATGGGCTCGCCGGAGGAAATCGCCAGCGACATCGAATTCTTCCGCGAGATGAACGTCAGCGTGCTCAACTTCAATTTTCTCAGCCCGAGCCTGAGCGAAACGCTCGAGAAGATGGACCAATACGCGAAGGACATCCTCGCCCTGTAACGCGCCGTTCCGGAGCCCTGTTAACCGCAAAGGGGACGCGGTACACGGACTTCGGTTTTTCGACTCCTATCCCGGGGCCGCGAATACCCAATGGCCCCCGTGGCAACTCCGACTACTGGTTCGCGGGAACGTAGTCTTCGAGGTAGCCGACCACCTCGCTCGCGGGGACGACGTCGGCATACTTCTTGGCCATATCGTAAAGGTTCTGGAAATGCGGGCTCTCGTGCACATCT
Source organism: Alphaproteobacteria bacterium (assembly GCA_021296255.1). Taxonomy (GTDB): domain Bacteria; phylum Pseudomonadota; class Alphaproteobacteria; order UBA2966; family UBA2966; genus UBA2966. The sequence continues at coordinate 56,696 of JAGWAU010000010.1, forward strand.
GCGACGCACTCCTCGGGCACGATGGTGCGGTAACCGTGCTGCACGCTGTCGAGCACGGTTGAGCGGATGCACCCGGAGGTCGAACCGCCGGTGACGATCACCGTGTCGATGCCGTACCAGACGCAGAGCGACGGCAAGTGCGTCTGGAAGAACGCCGACGCCCCCACCTTTCGGTAGATCACGTCACGGCTCCCGTCGACGGTCAGGCGGGGATCGAGCTCGGCCATCTTCGAGCCGATCTTTATGTTCTGCAGGGCGGTTGGGCTGTCGCTACGGGTGCCCCGCACGCCGCAGGCGTGTCGGTTTTCCATGTCCGCCACATTCCACCACACGACCGGTAATCCCTTTGACCGCGCAATCCCGCAAATCTCGTTGATGTAGTCCATCTGCTTGGGATCGGTGGAATAGGCGGAGTCGTATTCCTCTTCGAGCGTGAAGGCGCTCTGCACGTCGACGTTGACGATCATGGGCTTGCGGCCAAAGCCGAATCTGCGCCGTGGCGGCGCCGACTTCAGATCCTCATACATCTGCCGGGCTGTCTTATTGGAGAGTTCCATGGCTCCGCCTTTCCTGGGAATCCGACGTTGTTCGTGAATGGTCGGCTATGCTTGTTCCTTGCAGGTGTCCAGAATTTCCGCCCCCGTGGCGGGCCAGACGCCGTCATGCCCGAGAATGTAGTCCAAGGCCTCTTTGAGATACCGGGTCCGGTAAGGGTGTCCCATCACCCACGGATGCAGGGTGATCGACAGAATCCGCCCGCCGTATTGCCCGGCCTCGGCGTAAAGCACGTCGAACTGATCCTTGATCTGCTGCACGAATTCCGCCTCACGGTGGTGGAAGCGGAGCAGCACCTCCCGGTCGTCGAGTTCCACCGTGTGAGGCATGGCGAAGAGATTGCCGTCCTTCGTCCTGAAGGGGTACGGCATGTCGTCATTGCACCAATCGCACTGGTACTCGATGCCGTTTGCGGCCAGAAGGTCGGGGGTGTTGTCCGATTCGGACTTGCCGATCGACAACCAGCCCCGGATCGGCTGGCCCGTCGTCTTGCGCAACGAGTCGACGCAACCCTTGACCCACCCGGCCTCCAGCTTCTCGTCCATACCCCCGTAGTGCATACAGCCCATGTGCACGCCGTGGGCCATGACCTCCCACCCCCGCTTGTTGATCTCTTCGACGATGATGGGATAGCGCTCGCCAACCGCCGAATTCACTGCCACTGAGGCCTTGATTCCGAATTCATCGAAAAGCTTGAAAAAACGGAAAATACCGACCCGCAAGCTGTAGTCGCGATGGGAGTAATTCCGGTAGTCGGGATAGGGCCTGTTGAAGCCGCCGGGCGGCGGCACGGGCCCTCTCTCCATGTCCATCGGGAACCATTGCAGCAGCGGCGTGACCCACAAGGCCACGCGCGCGTCGTTCGGCCATGTAACGGGCTTCTTGCGGAACAGGATTTCCCAGTCGTAGCGATCGTGGTCCATCCCGTAGCCGCGGATCGGGTACCTGAGATAATCGTCGGGCAGGCTCATGGGGCGTCACTCCGCGGTGGCGGCCGATTGCGCCGCGACGACGTTGTCGTAATGGTGTTCGAAGTAGTACTCGGCGATCTCGCGCCCCGTCGTCACCCAGACGTCGTCGTGACTGGTGACGTATTCGAGCGCCTCGGCGAACGGCCCGACACGGTGCGGCTGGCCGACAAGGAACGGATGCAGCGGAATACACATGACGGTGCCATTCTCCGCCCCTTCCTCGTAGAGCTGATCGAACTGCCGCTTGATCACCTCGGTGTACTGACGCGGCGGGCTTGAGTTGATCTGGTGGTAGACCACGATATCGTTCATCTCCAGCGAATAGGGAATACTGATCAGCCGGCCTCTCTTGACCTTGACGGGCTGCGGCTGGTCGTCGTGGAAGAGGTCGCACGTGTAGAGGACTTCGTACTCGGCCAGCAGGTCGAGCGTCTGCTCGGTATTGCTCAGCGCTGGTGACAGCCAGCCGGCCAGCTTCTGGCCGGACGCCTTCTTGATGGTCTCGATCACGTCCTCGATGAGTTCACGGTGCTGCGCCTCGCTCATGCCGTACTGGTAGCGGGTGTTGTAGACGCCGTGGGAGAACAGTTCCCAGTCGCGCTCGACGCAGGCCTCGATGATCTCGGGATGATGGTCGCAAACGGCCACGTTGAGGGATACGCTGCCGCGCACGCCGTAGCGGTCCATCGCCTCCATCATGCGCCATACGCCCGCCCGGTTTCCGTAATCGCGGTGGGAGTAGAAGACGACGTCCGGCGCCGGCCTCGACATGTCCTGACGCGTCGGATTGGGCGGTGGATAGGTTTCGTAGAACTCGATATTGGGCGCGACCCAGAAGGCGACGCGGGCGCCGTTCGGCCAAGTGATCTTCGGCCGGTTGTTGTACGGCGAATACTCGTAGATGCCGGGATCGCTGAGCGTCACGGTCTCCTCCCTAGTCGTTCGCTGGAACGTATTCGTTGAGATGGTCGATCACCTCCCGGGCAGGTATCACGTCAGCATACTTTGCCGCCATATCGTAGAGGTTGGCGAAATGCGGGCTCTCGTGCCGGTCCGAGGTGCATTCCTCGGGAACCACGGTGCGATAGCCGCTCTGCAGACTGTCCACCACGGTCGCGCGCACGCAGCCGGAGGTCGACCCGCCGGTAACGATCATGGTGTCGGTCCGGTACCACACGCAGAGTGACGGCAAGTGCGTCTGGAAGAACGCCGACGCACCCCGTTTGTTGAAGACGATATCGTTGTCGCGGTCGACATGGCAGCGATCGTCGAGCTCCGCCTTGCGCGAGCCGACCTTAATGTTCTGCAAGGCATCGTCGTGCTGGTTCCGGGTCCCCCAGACGCCGCAGTCGTCGGCGTTCTCCATGTAGGCCACGTAGGTCCACACGACGGGCAGGCTCTTCGACCGGGCGATGTCGGAGATCTCGTTGATGTAGTCGATCTGCTTCGGGTGCGTCGAATAGGCGGACGTGTAGTCGTCCTCCAGCGTGAAGGACTTCTGAACGTCGACATTGACGACCATCGGCCGCCTGCCGAAACCGAAACGCGGCTTCGGGTTGGCCTTGAGCTCCTCCCACATCTGACGAGCGGTCTTGTCCGAGAGTTCCATGGTCGCCCCTTCCTGTTCGTACCGCACGTCGCGATCACGTTGCGCCTTGCGGTAACGTTACCGGGGCCAGACGGGGGTGGTAAAGTCGCTCCACGTTACCGGAACACGCTTTCAGGAGCCCTAGACCGTGACAGACAGCGCTACTGCGGCCTTCCGCCGGTTGCTGGCCGGACCCGACGTCATCATGGCGCCGGGCGCGCCGGACCCTTTTTACGCCAGACTCGTTGCCCGCACAGGGTTTCCGGCCGTCTACATGACTGGCGCGGGCACGACGGCCGTACGCCTCGGCATGCCGGATATCGGCCTCCTAACGATGACGGAAATGGTTGACAACGCGGCACGCATCGTGGATGCCTCGGGACTGCCCGTCATCGCCGATTGCGACAACGGCTACGGCGGACCGCTGAACGTCAGACGCGCGATTCAAAGCTATGAGCGGGCCGGGGTCGCCGCCGTTCACATGGAAGACCAGATCATTCCGAAGCGTTGCGGCCACTTCAGTGGAAAGCAGCTCGTTTCGGCGGAAGAGATGGTGACCAAGATCAAGGCGGCGGTCGACGCGAAGGCGGATTCCGATTTCGTCGTCATCGCCCGCACTGACGCCATCGCGGTGGAGGGGTTTGATGCGGCGATGGACCGCGCCGCCATGTATGAAGAGGCTGGCGCCGACATGCTCTTCGTCGAAGCACCGACGGACACCCGGCAACTGGCGAAGATAGGGAGCAACTTCAGCGTTCCGCACGTCGCCAACCTGGCGTCGAGCCGCAGGACACCGCTGCTGCCCGCCGAGGAGCTTGGGGAGCTCGGGTTCAAGCTCGTGATCTATCCCGGCTTGCTCCTGCTTTCGACGATCCGAGCGGCACTGAGTTGCCTCGATCATCTCAAGGAGAAGCGGACCTGGGCCGGCATGGAGGCGGACCTGCCCACCTTCGACGAGATGCTCACCCTCATGGGGATGGAGGAGGTGGAATCACTCGAGGAACGTTATGCGCTCCCCGAACAAGGAGGAACGCGATGAAAGTCGGCGTCTTCCTGGGCAGCCAGCACCCGCCCGAGGCGGACATCCGTCGGGAGTTCGAGCACATGGTCGAACAGACGCGCGCCATCCGCGACGCCGGTTTCGATTCGCTGTGGCTGGGACAGCACTACCTCACCTATCCCAACCAGTTCCTGCAGACCACGCCCCTGCTCGCCCGCCTGGCGGCGGAGACCGGCGATATGGCCGTCGGCACCAACATGATCTTGCTGCCGCTGCACAACGTCGTCGATATCGCCGAACAGTATGCGACGATGGATGTCATCTCGGGGGGGCGCCTGATCCTGGGTGTCGGGCTCGGGTACCGCGACATCGAATTCCAGGGGCTCGCTGCCGACCGCGAGACGCGGGTGCCGCGGTTCGAGGAGCAGATCACCGCCCTGAAGCTGCTCTGGGAAGAGGACGACGCCACTTTCGAGGGCGAGCACGTCACGTTCAAAAACCTCTCGATCCGCCCGAAGCCGCTGCAGAAGCCCAGGCCGGAGATCTGGATCGGCGCCACCGCGGATCCCGCCATCAAGCGTGCCGCGCGGATGGGCGACGCCTGGGCCGGGACCTCGGTCACGACGTTCGGCGAGATCAAGCGGCAGTTGCCCATCTACCGTCAGGCCCGCGAGGAGGCCGGCCTGCCGCCGCCCCAAGACATCGCCCGCAACGTCGAGGTCTTCGTCGCCGAGACTCGCGAGAAGGCCTGGGAAGAAGGCGGACAGTACATCGCCAGAAAATTCGAGACCTACTTTTCCTGGGGCATGGACAAGAACATCGGCGACGACGGGAACGCGGAGATGTCCCTCGAAGACCTTGCGGAAGACAGGTTCATCGTCGGCGATCCCGAGGACTGCATCCGCGGCTGCCTCGAACATCGGGATGCGGGCATCACCCATCTGCAGATCCGCCTCAACTTCCCCGGCATCCCCAACGAGTCGGCGATCACGGCGATCGAGTTGTTCGGCAAGGAAGTCCTGCCGCACCTGAGATAGGAGACTCTCACCCGGCCCGGGATGTCGCCCTTTGGGCACCCGGGATAGAGCCAGGGTGAGGGCGCGCACCTATCCCAGCCACTCCTTCCCAGCCTTGAGCATGGCGTGGATCATGTCCGGATACGGGTCGAGGGGCTTGGGATAGGCCTTGCGGCTGTGCGTGAGTTTGAGGTCGAGGACCGACTCGACGAGCTTGTAGGTGAGCGGACCCGGATTGACGACGGGGATCGGCAAGGTCTCGGCCAGATACTCGGCCGCCTGATGCATGGTCGTCGAACCCAGGCAAACTACGTCGGCGCCCGCCGCCATCGCCTCCTCGCAAGCGGCCCTCATCTTCGGAAAGACCGTGTCCTCCTTGCCGTCGAGCAGGCTAGCGTAGTCCGGCGGCACGTCGAAGTTCACCACCGCGGCGCAGAAGTCCTCCAGCCCGAGCGCGCGGATCATCTTGGTGGTTCGCGCGACGGCGTAGTCCCACTGACAGATGATGGAGAACTTGTTGCCGAGCGTCAGGCAGAACAGCATCGCTGCCTTCCCCGGCGCGATGACCGGAATATCGAGCACCGACCTGAGGGCATCGAGACCCGAATCGCTCATGGTATCGATGCAAACGGCGTCGTAGCCCTCGTCCTGCGCGCTCATCCCGGCCTCGAAGATCGCCATGTCCATGAGCACGAAATCGTGGGGACTCATGTAGCTCTTCGGGCCCGCCGTGACACCGCGGAAGTCGAATTCGACCTCCGGGCCCAGACGGACATGGTCGAGTTGGGCGCGCCGATTGGCGATGCCGCTTTCGTCGAGCGCAAACGGCACCAGAACCAAAGCCTTGGCCATGGCTTTTCTCCTTTCCCGGAAGGCCGGCCCCGGAGGACGGTCCTATGGGTTCTTCTGTACCTCGACCGCGCCGTCCAGCATGGCGCGAAGCGTCTCGTCGACCCGCACGATAGGCGGCTTATAGTACTGACGGCTATGCGAGAGACCCAACCCGAGCACGGCTTCGGCAAGCTTGTAGGACACCGGACCCGGATTGATGATCGGCACGGGTATCTTGCCGGATAGATGCACGTGAGCCTGGTGCATCGAGGTCGATCCGAGACAGATGACGTCGGCGCCACGGTCGTTGATCAGAGCCCAGCAGCCCTCCTCAAGCTGCCCGAAGGTCTCCTCCTCCTTGCCGCTGAGCAGGTTCCGGTTGTCCACACCCGCGTCGATGCTGTGCACGCCCACGAACTTGTGGCCGATACCAAGCTCTTCCAGAGTCTTTTTGTAGAGCCCCGACCAGCGGTCCCACATCGCCAACACGCCGAACTTGTCCCCGAGCAGCATGGCCAGCAGGAACGACGCCCGCCCCGGACCGATGACGGGAATATCGAGAATGGTCCGCAGCGCGGCAACGCCGGAGTCGCTGACGGTGTCGATGCACACCACGTCGTAACCATCCTCCTGGGCGCTGAGGCCCGCTTCGAGAATGACGATGTCGCCGATGCTCCAGTCATAGGGGCTCACCAGGTTGCCGCCCGCCGCGCGGACCGGCCGGTAGTCGAATTCGATGTCGGGGCCGAAATCGAGCGAGGCGTGCTGCTGCTGCCGGAACCCGAGCTGTTCCTCCGTCATCGGGAACGGAACAATGACCAAGACTCTCTTCTTTCTCGCCACGGGGACCTCCCTGTCCTGCATCGCCACGCGTATAGCGCGTGGCGCCAGCACGGAATTACAGGGTACCCGGCCAAGGGAGTCAACGCGGCCACCATATCGGAGTCGGCCGGTGACTGGTTGGGTGGGAAACGTGCGCGTTATAGTGATCCTGGAATTCGACGTGCGACCAGCCGATGGAAAGGACACAGCGATGGGAATCATCAGATCCGGTGACCGGTTGTTCGACATCTCCGTTCCCGTCGCCGTGATCGGAGCCGGCGCCTGCGGCTGCAGCGCGGCGCTGGCCGCGAACGAGCGCGGCGCCGGCGTTCTGATGATCGAGCGCGACGATCCGCCGGCGGGCAGCACTTCCCTGTCCGGCGGACAGATTCCCGCCTCCGGCACCAGACTCCAGAAGGCGGCGGGCATCGACGACACGCCGGAGGATTTCGCCGAGGAGATCCTCGAGAAGGCGCGGCATCAAACCGACGCCGAGATGGCGCTCGCCGTCTCCCGTGGCTCCACCGTGACCGTGGATTGGCTCGTCGACACCTACGGCGCGCCGCTGGAAGTCTTGACCGATTTCTTCTACCCCGGCCACAAGAAGCACCGCATGCACGGCACGCCCAACCGAGATGGCGCCGAATTGCTGGCCTGCCTCCTCGAGGCGGTCTCGCGCGAAGGGATCGATATGCTGACGGCTGCGGTGGCCACCGACCTCTACGCCGACGAGGACGGCAAGGTCACGGGCGTGCGCATCCGGCGCCCGGACGGGAGCCGGGAGGACGTCGGTTGCGGTGCCCTGGTCTTGGCCTGTAACGGCTTCGGCGGTAATCCTGAGATGGTCAGGGAGTACATCCCGGAGATCGCCGATGCTCTCTACTTCGGTCACGCGGGCAACAAGGGAGACGCGGTGAAGTGGGGTTTGGAGCTCGGTGCCGACATCGCCGACATGGGCAGCTACCAGGGCCACGGCGCCGTCGCGACGCCTCATAACACGCACATCGGCTGGCCCTCGATCACCGAGGGCGGGATCATGGTCAACACGGATGGTAAGCGCTTCAGCCACGAGAACCGGGGCTATTCCGAACAAGCCATCGAGGTCATCCGCCAGCCCGGCAACTTCGCCTGGACGATCTTCAACGAGACCGCCCACAACGTCGCCATGCAGTTCAACCACCAGCGGGAGTCGGTGGAGGCCGGCGCGGTCCGCGTGGCGGAAACCCTCGACCAACTGGTAGAGATCACCGAGCTGCCCGAAGATGCGCTGGCCGAGACCATCGCCGAGGTCAACGATATCCTGGCGGGAAGGAAGACCGACCCCTTCGGCCGGGACTTCGGCGGCAAGGCGCCGTTGGAACCTCCGTACTACACGGTCAAGGTGACCGGAGCTCTCTTCCACACCCAGGGCGGCCTGGCCATCGACCCCGAAGCACGGGTCCTGCGCAGGGGCACCAGGCAGCCGCTGCCCAATCTGTTCGCAGGGGGCGGCGCCGCACGCGGCCTCACCGGCCCGTCTTGCTGGGGCTACACCTCCGGTGCCGGCCTGATGACCGCGACCACGCTCGGCCGACTCGGCGGCGAAGGCGCCGCCGCGATCGTCTCCTGACCCGGAGACCGCCATGAGCTGGGACCTCGAAACGGACGTCGCCGTCGTCGGCGGTGGCGGCGCCGGCCTCATGGCAGCCTCTACCGCGGCGTCAGTGGACGACGGTGTCGACGTGATCCTGCTCGAAAAGGATTCCGACGACCCCTGCACGTCCGTCATCACCAGCAGTTTCATTCCGGCGGCGGGCACCCGGCTGCAGCGAGCCGCCGGCATCGAGGACTCACCGGAGGTCATGGCCGGCGATATCCTCAGAAAGAACGGCCACAAGAGTGATCAAGATGTGACGCTGGCGTTATGCCGCCGCTCCGCCGAGATGATCCACTGGTTCATCGACGGACTCGGTGTCGACCTCGAGTTCGCGCCCGAGGTCGCGTGGTTCGGACATACCAACAAGCGAATGCACAGCCATCCGACGCGCATCGGCGTGCCCATCGTCGACCGCATGCGCGAATACTTCACGTCGCTCGACAACGCCACCTATCACGATAAGACACCCGGAACGGGGTTGGTCGTTGATGACGCGGGTACGATCCTGGGCGTCACGGCGGAACGAAGCGGCACCGGGATTCGGATCGCGGCCAGGAAGGTCGTGCTCACCACCGGCGGGTTCAATGCCAACCGAGAGATGCTGGCCCAATACATCCCCGATATGGCCGACGCCCCCAACATCGGCTCGAAGTCCAATACAGGCGAAGGCATCCTCTGGGGCATGGAAGCCGGGGCCGCGACGGATCGGATGACGGGTTATCAGGGCCGCGACTGTATCTTCGAGGACGGCACCCGCCTGACACCCGGCGTCATCAATGAGGGCGGCATCGCCGTCAACAAGACGGGGCGGAGGTTCGTCAACGAGGAGCAGGACTACTCGCAACTCGCCGCCGTCTATCGAGGTCAGCCGGACGGCTTCGCGGTCTTTATCTGGGACGAGCGCATCCAGCGCATGACGGAGAACATGCACGTCATGAAGGAGTCCATGCGCAAGGGCGGTATCGAGGTCTGCGACAGCGTCGCGAAGATTGCCGGACGGTTCGACCTGCCGACCGAGGTTCTCGAAGCCACCGTCGAGTCCTACAACGATGGCGTGCGGGCGGGTCGGGACGCCTGGGACAGAAGGAAGCTCGCGGAACCCCTTTCCCCTCCCTACTATGCCTCACGCGTGACGGGCGCCATGGGACATACCCAAGGGGGGCTCAAAGTGGATACATCGTGCCGCGTCCTGCGCCCGGACGGATCGACGGTTCCCAACCTGTACGCCGGCGGCAACACGATGGTCGGCCTTTCCGGCGACACCGCCGGCGGCTATACGTCGGGAAACGGCCTGCTGGTCGCCTATACGTCGGGCATGATCATCGGCCGGGACGCCGTGGCGGCCATCAAGGCCGGTTTCTGAGAAAGGTAGCTGAAATGGCGGAACGCAAGCGGAACGTCGGAATCGTCGTCTTCGATCAGGTGGAGGTCCTCGACTTCGCAGGACCCTACGAAGTGTTCTCCGTGACCGGCGAAGTCATCGACCCGGACTCCTTCGATGTCTACATGGTCGCCGAGTCTGCGGACCCCGTCACCGGTCGCAACGGATTCACGGTGATTCCGCACTACACGTTCGCCGATTGCCCCAAGCCCGACGTTTTGATCGTTCCAGGCGGACCCGGAACCCGGGTGGAAGAGAAAAGGCCGGAGATGCTCGACTGGGTGTCCGAGAAAGCCGGGCCCGCCGAACTGGTGCTGTCCGTCTGCACGGGCGCACGGATTCTCGCCAAGGCTGGCCTTCTCGACGGGCTCGAGGCCACGACCCACTGGGTATCGATCGACGAGCTCAGGGAGATGGCGCCGACGGCCAAGGTCCATGACGACCGTCGGTTCGTCGATAACGGCAAGGTCGTGACGTCGGCAGGGGTGTCGGCGGGCATCGACATGTCCTTGCATGTCGTCGCTCGCCTCTGCGGCGAGAAAGCGGCCGCCGGGACAGCCCGCTTCATGGAGTACGACGGCTACAGGCGCGAAGACTGAACCGGAAGGCGCGCGGAGAAACGTGGTTCGGTTACTCCTTCGTTCCGGGGGCCTGCACTCCCTGCCTCCTGCTGGTTCGCCTGGCGCACCGGATCTGTGGGTCCGCGCCCCGGACTTTCTTATCACAGCGGATTGCCGACCTTGCCGTCCAGATATTCCAGCGCCATCCGCGCCGGCGCGTAGTCCGGGTCGTGCCGCAAAGCCTGCTCGAAGGAGCGCCGCGCCGCGTCCAGGTTCCCTTGCATGAGGAGCACGCGACCGAGATTGAAATGCGCGAACTGGTAGCAACAGTATCGCTTGGCCGAGATCGCCTTCTTGAGCCACGGAATCGCCTCGTCCGGACGGTCGAGGGCGATCAGGTACACCCCGATGTCGTTGTAGGGATTGCCGTAGTCCGGATCGAGCGCGATGGCTTTCTTGCACTCGGCAAGAGCTTCTTCGATATGCCCCAGCTTGCTGAGCGACCAGCCCAGAAAGGTATGCCCCTCGGCCGTCGGCAGAATGGCGATGGACTCGCGGAACATGTCGACCGCGGCTCGGTATCGGCCACCGAGGTGCAGCAGGTAACCCTGCTGCCAAAGGACATAGGCGCGCGCCCCGTCGGGAACTTCCGAAGGCTCGCCCGACCGTCCGTGAGCCGCCGGCGTCAGCAGTAGCATCGCCGCGAACAGCGCGAATACCCATGGGCAAGATCGGTCCATCGATCGACCTACGGCGGATCCCACGCCGGCCCGAGCGCGAAGTCTGCCAGACGGTCGTTCCGCTGTGTCAGAGACGAAACACGGGTCATTTCTTCCGCGGAAAGCTCGAAATCGAATACGTCGAAATTTTCCCGGCAATGAACCTCGCGTCCCGCCTTGGGAATTGCGGCCACCTGCCCGTGTTGGATCAGCCAGCGCAATGCGACCTGCGCGGCGGTCTTGCCGTGGCGTTCGGCGATCTCGATCAGGTCGGGGTGCCGCGCGGCTTTCCCTTTCGCGAGCGGCATGTAGGCGGTGAGCATCATGCCGTAGTCGCGCACCAGCCGGAGGACCCGGTTCTGCGGCAGGAAAGGATGGTATTCGACTTGGTTGCAGGCGATGTCGGCGCCACAATCCTCAACGGCTTGCTTCATCAAGGCCGTGTTGAAATTGCTGACCCCGATGAGGCGTGCCTTGTCGGCGGCCTTGATCTCGCCGAAGGCCCTCAAGGTCTCGGTCAGCGGGATGGTCTTGCTCGGCCAATGGATGAGCAGCAAATCCACGTAGTCGGTATCCAGATTTCGCAGGCTGTCTTCCGTGCAGCGCTTGACGTCCTCATGCGCGAGGTCGTCCGGCCAGATCTTCGTCGTGATGAAAACGTCTTCCCGGCCGACATGGGAATCCCGGATGGCGCGGCCCACCTCGGTTTCATTGCCATACATGCGGGCCGTGTCGACATGACGGTAGCCGATGTCGAGCGCCATGCGTACCGCCTCGGCGCATTGACGGCCGCGCAGCGCCCAGGTGCCGAACCCCACCGCGGGAATCCGGCCCCCTTTCACGTCTATATGCATCGCCGGCGGTTGCCTTCCCACGGAAAAGAGTGCTGATACGTCTCCAGCATGATGGAGGATGCCATGACCTTTGCACCACCCCCCCGTTCGGAAAAACCGCGCAGCGCCGGGATCACCGCGATGATCGATTTCGGTCCCGATGAGATGGGATGGACCGGCGAGAACGGCCTGCGGGACCTCATGGCCTGCGCCGCCCCCTTCATCGACATGGCCAAGATCTACGCCCTCAACGCGATCCTCATGCCGGAAGACGCGGTCAAGGCCAACGTCGCCATCTACCGCGACAACGATGTCACGCCCTACACGGGCGGCGTTCTGTTCGAATATGCCTACCTGAGGAGCGAGGTCGACGACATGCTGGACCATGTCGAGCGTCTCGGCGTTCCTTCGCTCGAGATCTCGGAAAACTATGTAACTCTCGAACCGAATGCCCGGCACGACTTCATCGCGCGCGCCGCCGGGCGCGGCTTTGCGGTGATCTGGGAATTCGGCCGCAAAAATCCCGAAGAGCCCTTCGATCTGGACGAGGTCGGCGCGATGATCCAGGGGGCCATGGATGCGGGCGCCCGTCACGTCATCCTGGAGCAGAGCGAACTCGACATGCTCGAAGACGTATCGCCGGACGACTTCGCGAAACTTTCCGGTCAATCCTGGTTTCCCGACGCCCTGATCGAGGGCGATCCGTACCGGTTTCCCAGGCAGCACGGCGAGATCATCAGGCAGTTCGGCCCGGAAGTGAATTTCGCCAATATCGCGGCGGGTCAGTGCTATCGCCTCGAGGGATTGCGCCGCGGCATCGGCCGCGCCGTCGACTACGCCATGTTCCGGAACTACGGGTTGTGACCAGGGCGGCTACGCACCATAGGCCTCGCGGGCTTGGGTCTCCGAGACCAACCCTTCCTTCAGGTCGTTTTCCACGGCGGCGCGGTCGCGGGCGGTCGGATCTCCAAAGCCGCCGCCGCCCGGATATCGCAGGGTCAACCTGTCCCCGGGAGCGAGCGATATCTCCCGGTGTCCGGTAAAGGGCGCGTCGTCGTTGACGCGAACGTGTCCGTTCGCTCCTGCGCGGCCGCCGAGCAGGCCGGGCGCTCCGGCGTCGTAGCGGCCGCCGATGATCGTCCCCGCGATGGGGTGAACGCCACCGTTTCGCAGGACGACCTCCTGTCCCAGTCCACCCCGGAACCGGCCGGGCCCACCGGAGTCCGCCACGAGAAACTTCTGGTCGCACACCAGAGGAGATTCGATCTCGAGAAGTTCCACCGGCGTATTCGAGAGATTGGCCGGATAAACCGTGGTCGTCGCCCCGTCCCGGTCGTGGCCCGCGCCCTGCCCGCCGGCGGCGTTGAAATGCTGAACGAACGGCGCCCCGTCATCCATCTTGCCCGCGAATATCGAGAGCCACAGGGGATAGGTTCCGCAAGGCGCGATGACCTTGTCCGGCAGCTTCCGTGAAAGCGCCACGAAGACGGCTTCGGCGATGTGATAGACGATGTCCGTGCGCCACATGCACGGCGCCGGATAGACGGCGTTCAGGATCGTGCCCTCCGGTGCCGTGACGGTGAACGGCCGGTAGCACCCGACGTTGTTGGGAATGTGCGGGTGCAGCGCGCACTTCACGCCGAACACCACGTACGCGTACGTGATATTGTAGACCGCATTGACCGGCAGATCGACCTGCGGGGAGGAACCGGTGAAATCGGCATGAATGCGGTCGCCGGAAATCTCGAGTTCGAGACGGATGCGCAGCGGATTGCCCGAACGGTCCGTGATGCCGAGATCGAGATCGTGGGCGTACACGCCGTCGGGCACTTCGGCGATCGCCGACCGCATGCTCGTCTCGCTGTGCGCCATGATCTGGGACGACAGTCCGGTCAGCGACTGCAGTCCCCGCTCCCGCATCGTCTCGCCTAGTCGCCGGCCGCCGACGTGATTGCACGCCACTTGAGCCCGCAGGTCGCCGATCACCTTGTCCGGCATCCGTACGTTGCGCTCGACGATGTTGAAGAGATCCCGGTTGGGCTCGCCCGCGACGAAGAGCTTGGAGATCGGGATGATCAGGCCTTCCTCATAGACTTCGCGCGTATCCGGCGAGGCCAGGCGCCCCCCGATGTCCACGTGGTGCGCCGAACTGGCGGCGAAGCCGATCAACTGCCCATCCAGGAACGCCGGCGACGCGACGAAAACGTCCGGCGTGTGCCCCGAGCCGAACCAGGGGTCGTTGGTGATCAATACGTCGCCGGGGGACAGCGAGTCCGCCGGATGCACCTCGAGGAACTGGTGCATCACCCGGGTCATGGCACCGATCTGGCCGGGCGTGCAGTGCGTCGCCTCGGCCATCATCTCGCCGTCGGCGTCATAGACGGCGCAGGCGTAATCGTGATTGTCCCGCACGACATGGGAAAACGCCGTCTTTTCCAGCGCGACCGCCATTTCGTCGGCAACGGCGATCAGGCGCGACCACAGGACCTGGAACGTGATCGGATCGATGTTGGGAATGGGTTTTCGAGACGTCATGACATCACCTCACCGTCACCATGATCCACCCACCGGCATCCGTCACGGCGCCGGCGCCCGGACCGATGACCAGAGTCGAATCGGGCGCTTCCACGATCGCCGGCCCTTCGAACCCGGCATCGGGTCCCAGAAGGTCCAGGCGGTACACGTCATGCTCCACAAACGCAGCCTCGTCCGGCGCATAGGCCGGTCGGGTTCCCGTGCGCGCGGCCCGTGCCTCCCCCCGCCTGCCCGCGAATTTGAGGTCCAGCGACGGCTGCTCGCTCGCAGCGCTGACGATCACCCGCAGCGTCCTCAGTTGCGGCTCCAGATCGTCGTAGGCATAGCCGTAACGCGCCCTGTATTCCTCGGCGAAGCGTCCGGCGATGCCGTCGAACGGCACGCGGTCTCCCGGCCCGCCGCCGATGTCGAAACGGATGTTGGAGCCCTGCCCCCGGTAGCACATGTCGAGCGCGCGGGAACAGACGACCGCCGCGCCTTCCCGTGCTGCCCTGACGACGGCCATGCCCTCCGCTTCCAGTTCGCGGAACATGTCTTCGAGGACGCCCTCGGTCATCGACTCGAGCGGCGCCACGTGCGTCCGCGACACCTCGTAGGAGATCGGCGCGACGACGAACCCGAGCGCCGAGAACACGCCGGCGCCGACCGGGACGAGCACGCTCGAGATTCCGAGCTTTCGCGCGACTTCCACGGCATGCACCGGCCCCGCGCCGCCGAACGCGACCATCGTCGCGGCGCCGGCGTCGCCGCCGTGTTCCGCGATGTGGTAACGCGCGGCGCCGGCCATGTTCTCGTTGACGACTTCGTGGATTCCCCAGGCGGCCTGCTCGATCGCGAGGTTGAGCGGTTCGGCGACCGCCCGCCGGATACCCTCCACCGCCTCGCGCTGGCGCAACCCCATCTCTCCGCCGAGGAAGAAACTGGGGTTGAGGTATCCGAGCACGAGGTCGGCGTCGGTGACGGTCGGCCGGTCTCCGCCCAGTCCGTAGCAGATGGGACCCGGATCGGCGCCGGCGCTCTGCGGGCCGACCCGCACCAGCGCCATGTCGTCGATTTGGGCGATGCTTCCGCCGCCCGCCCCGATCTCGATGACGTTGACGGTCGGCGCGGCAATGGGCGTTCCGCTGCCCTTCTTGAACCTGTGGACCCGGTCCACCTCGAACTCGGTCGTGATCGGCAACCGTCCCTGCCGGATATGGCAAGCCTTGGCCGTCGTCCCCCCCATGTCGAAGGACAGCAGTTCCGGAAGATCGGCGAGCTCGCCGATGTGGGCGGCGGCCAAGGCCCCGCCCACGGGACCCGACTCCACCAGCCGCACCGGATACCGTCCGGCCGTCTCGGCCGAAATCACGCCGCCCCCGGACAGCATCAGGTAAAGCCCGCGTTCAAACGAACGGTTCTTCAGCCGATCGTCGAGGCGGCGCAGGTATCGTCCGACCAGGGGTTTGACGAACGCGTTGACCACCGTGGTGCTGGTACGGGGGTACTCCTGGATCTCCGGCAGGACGTCCGACGAGAGCGACAGCGTGATGTCGGGACAGTGACGGGCGGCGAGATCGGCGAATGCGCGCTCGTTGGCGGGATTTGCATAGGAATGAAGAAAGCACACGGCGAGCGACTCGATTTCCCGCTCGACGAGGGCGTCGAGCACCCGCCGCCCTTCGTCCGCGTCAAGCGGCTGCACGACCCTGCCGTCGGCGTATACGCGCTCCGTCACTTCGAAACACAGGTCCCGCGGCACCAGGGCGACCGGATATCGCGCGGTGATGTCGTAGGTGTCGTAGCGGGCTTCCCGCCGCATCGCCAAGATGTCCCGAAAACCCTTGCTGGTCACGAGCGCGGTCCGGGCGCCCGTTCGTTCGATCAGGGCGTTGATGACGAGGGTGGTGCCGTGGATGACGTGCTCGGTCGCGCCGAGAAAGGCGGGGCACCGCTCGTCGATCGCGGCGATGCCCCGGTCCACCGCTTCGGACGGATCGGACAGTGTGGTGAGGACCTTGAAAAACTGCAGGTCGCCGGTTTCGCCGTCGAGCAGCACGAAATCGGTAAACGTTCCGCCGATATCACAGCCCAGTCTGAACACCGGTTGCGCCCGATCCTCTCGCGATGCCCTGCCTCGCCACACCTTCTCGTATTCGTACCGGTCGGTTCAAGCCGTCGTGGGCGTGATAAGCTTTCGGGCAGCCCGGCACGGCCACGGGCATCAGGCGTTCCAGGACAGGAGGGAGGCAGCGTCATGGACGGAACCGGACAGGTCAGGCTGCCGGAAGGCCGTTTCGACGGGTACGAAAAATCATCGCGCCCGCCGGAGGACGCGGTTCTGACCCGCGTCGGACCCGGCACGCCCTGCGGCGAGTACTGGCGCCGGTTCTGGTTTCCGGTCGCCATGACCCGGGAGGTGATGGACGTGCCCCTGCGGATCCGCATCCTGGGCGAGGACCTGATCCTGTTCCGGGACGGCTCGGGTCGCCACGGCCTGCTCCAGCTGCATTGCAGCCACCGCAACACCTCCCTGGAATTCGGCCTCATCGAGGAGCGCGGGATCAGCTGCTGTTACCACGGCTGGCACTACGACATCGACGGCACGATCCTGGCGACGCCGGGCGACGCAGACAGCGGGGTCAAGGACCGCGTGCGTCACGGGGCCTATCCGGTCATCGAATACAAGGGCCTGATCTTCGCCTATCTGGGACCGCCGGCCGAGATGCCGCGGTTCCCCGTATTCGACTCCTTCGAACTTCCCGACGTCGAGATGGTGCCCTACTCGATCGCCATGCCGTGCAACTGGCTCCAGGTGGCCGAGAACACGATGGATCCCATGCACGCGGCGTTCCTCCACTCCCGCGAACGGGACATGCATTTCGGTTCGACCTGGGGCGAACTGCCGCTGATCGAGTGGTACGACGGCGATTGGAAGATGAACCTGACCATGACACGCAGATTGGGGGACATGATCTGGGTCACCATCCAGGAGACCGTCTATCCGGCCAACAGCACGGTCGGATACCTGTGGGAGGAAGGGACGGAGGAGAAGTATTTCACGCGTGTCGGTTTCAACAAGTGGACGGTGCCCCATGACGACACGAACTGCATGGTGATCGCTTGGCGCCACTTTGGCGACATCGACGCCAGAGGTATGGGCAGGCCGGAGCTGGTCGGCAAACAGTCGGTGGATTTCCCCGGACAAACGGGTGCCGAGCCCTACCACGAACGGCAGCGCAACCCCAACGATTTCGAGGCGCAGGTCGGACAGGGTCCCATTTCCGTGCACGCGACGGAGAATCTGGTCGCCCACGACCAGGGAGTGGCGTTGTTGCGCAGACACATCCGGGAGGGGATCGAGGCGGTGCGGCGGGGCGAGGGCGTTCCCCGCCCACCGCAGGACGGATCGTTGCTGTCGTGCTATGCTCAGAACACGGTGCTGCCGATCACGGTCCGAAAAGGCCTGCACGATGACCGGTTGCTGCGGGACGTGGCCAGAGCGGTGTTCGATACGGTGGCCTCGGGCGACGGCCGGACCGAACCGGAGCGTACCGAATACATCCGGAATTCGTTAAAGCAACTCCCGCGCGATCTGCGATTCCTGCCTGCGGACACCGCCGCTGAATGACTCTCAGAGAGACGGCATGGCGGAGAACGACCTGAAGATTGCCGTGATGGGGGCCGGCGCGGTCGGCGGGTACTACGGTGCCCGTTTGGCTGCCGGCGGGACGGACGTCACGTTCATCGCCCGGGGCGCCCACCTTCGGGCGATTCGGGAGAACGGCCTGCAGGTTCGAAGCCCCCTCGGTGACGTGACCATCGATCCGGCGAAATCCACGGACGATCCGGGCGAGGTCGGACCCGTCGACATCGTTCTGCTCATGGTGAAGCTCTACGACGTCGCGGCGGCCGCGGAACGGATTTGGCCAATGCTCGAGCCCGAAACCGGTGTCGTGGCGCTGCAAAACGGCGTCGACGCTCCCGACATTCTCGGGAACACCATCGGCCGTGAGCACGTCCTGGCCGGATCGATCTACATTCCGGCCATGATCGAGGAGCCCGGCGTCATCGTGCACGGCGGTGACTTCGCCAAAGCCGTCTTCGGAGAGCTCAACGGTGACAGGAGCGGTCGCGCCGAGGCCTTGCTCCGGGCGTTCCGGGATGCCGGCGTCGATGCCGAGATCACGGACGACGTCGAGTCGACGCTGTGGACGAAATTTGTCCTGCTCTGCGCGGTGAGCGCCACCAACGCCATCACGCGCGGCCCGACCCGTCCGGTGCTCCAGGACCCCGACATGCGCGGGATGTTCACGGACGCCCTGCGCGAGACCGAGGCGGTAGCACGGGCACGCGGCGTGAACCTGGATCCCGATATCGTCGCCAAGCAGCTCGCAATGGCCGAGGCGTTTCCGGCGGACGTGAAAGCATCGCTCCTTCAGGACCTGGAGGCGGGCAAACGCCTGGAGGTCGAGTACCTGAGCGGCACGGTATCGCGGCTCGGCGCCGAGCACGGCGTGGCGACGCCGGTGCACTCGACGATCTACGCGGCGTTGAAGCCGTTCATGAACGGGGGCGGTTGAACCACCGACATCCGCCGTCGCTGCGGCTCGCTCGAGGCATCGTCGGTACGTGGTGTTCCGCTTCGAGGACGGCGAGTCCGTGGACGTGGAGATCGTGGATTATCGCTGAGGGAGTGTGACATGGACGTGAAGAACGGCACGAGGCCGGTGCGTCCGAGCGAAGTCTTGCGCGAGGAACTCGAACTCGGGCTTTCGGCCAATTCGCTGTCGAAGACGCCGGGCGCGCCGGTGAACCGGGTGACGATGATCCTGAACGGCCAAGAGGGCGTGAGCGCGGACACAGCGCTGCAGCTGGCGAGGTATTTCGGGACGACACCGCAACTCTGGATGAACCTGCAGAAGACATGGGAGCTTCGCCAGGCGGACATCGAGGCGGGTCGCGAGACCGCCGAGCGAGTGACGCGCCGGCAGTCGGCGGCGTAAGGAGCGGCCGCCGTGCCGGCGTTACCGGCCGGTGAGCCTGCCCCGGTGTCTTAATTGCATCGTAATCGTTACGTAGATTGGGCTTCCGGACGAAGGGGATGACCATGGCGAGCATCACAGTGGAGTCACGGGATTATCAGGGAAGTCGGGAGGCGCGGGCATGACCGAGAAATGGGCCAATCATGACGATGCTGAGCCGCTGAGGTTTTCCATACGCTGCACGCGCGCCTGACGGTCGAACTCATTTCGACGAAACGTCCCCAGCTCATGACATGCGCTCTGCATGAGGCGCTGTCCGTCGTCATGGAGCGGAACACGGAGCCATATGATTTTCTGCCCGTCGTAGTTCCCGGAGACGGTCAGCAAGACCAGATCGTCGGCCTGTGTCACGCGGCCAAGTTCTTCGATGAAACACCGGGTGAAGGGTGCATCAAACAACACTATGCGCCACTCTCCGAAGAATATCTGATCGGAGCCGACGCGAGCATCCCCGACTTTGTCACGGACGCCGATAAAAAGCCCTGCCGGCTTGTGATCTTCGGGGCGAACATCGTCGGACTGGTCAGCCTGTCTGACCTTCAGAAACTGCCTGTCAGGGCGGCTCTCTTTGCCCCGATCACCGGCTTAGAAATCTCCATGTTCGAGGCGATCAAGAGAGAGTACCCGGATGATGACGACTGGAAGCGCCATCTTAGTGGCGGGCGCCGGGAGAAGATCGACAAAGAGATAGGGCTGTCACATTGAGGCGACACTTTCGTCGGTGCGCTGCTGTTCACGCAGCTTTGCGACAAGTCGGAAATCCTCCTGAAAGGCTTTCAGCTACCGCAAAGCAAGAGGACTATCCGAAATCAACTGGCACAGATTGAAGCGCTTCGGGACGAACTGGCTCATGCCAACGAATAGGCAGCGTGGCCCGATCAAGCACGGCATGTGTGTATGGTTGTCCGGGATCTGCTGACGCCAAGGGAGAGCATCGGGGTCATAAAGCGAAAGGATTCCGGTGTGGCCGGATTCGGTGCCATCCGGAAGAGAGAGACATGACTGAAACCCGTTCAACCGGGAGCAGGACCCGTATGGCGTCGGAGAAGGGCGCGAGGTAACGCCGCATCAGGGGGCGGTTGCTCTCGCGGGTGGCGGGCTTCCAGCGCCGCGCGCGGCATCGCGGCTATAGGTCGAAGCCGGCCTAATGAGCGGTTGCGGAACTAAAGACAGCCCTCGGAAACTGGCCTGTCGCGGCTCGCTCAAGGTGCCCCAGGCGCGCCACATGTAATTCTAAACATTCGGTCGAGCCTGCGCCTGTCGAATGGCGCACCAGACGTTCGACGGGGTCGCGGGCATGTCGACGTGGCGCACGCCCAGAGGCGACAGCGCATCGACGACGGCATTGATCACCGCGGGCGCGGAACCGATCGTGCCGGCCTCTCCGGCGCCCTTGATGCCGAGCGGGTTCGTGGCGCACGGGATCTCGTTGTAGGCGAGATCGAAAAAGGGGAAATCGTCGGCCCGCGGCATGGTGTAGTCCATGAAGGTCCCGGAAAGAAGCTGCCCGCTTTTCCCGTCATACACACAGTGCTCCATCATCGCCTGCCCCGCGCCCTGGACGATCCCGCCGTGAACCTGGCCGTCGACGAGCAGGGGATTGATCAACTTGCCGAGATCGTCGACCACGGTATACCGAAGCACCTCGACGATGCCGGTCTCCGGGTCCACCTCGACTTCGCAGACGTGACAGCCGTTGGGATACGTGAGACCCGGCGGCATGTACTCGTGCCGCTCGGCGATGCCGAAGCCCAGCTCCTCGGGCAAGCCGCACGGCGTGTAGGCCCGCGCCGCGATCTCTTCGAACGCCACCGATCGATCGGTACCGCGAACCACGGCGGCACCATTCGCGATCTCGATATCGGCCTCCGAGGCCTCCAGCATGTAGGCGGCGATCAGGCGGCACCGGTCCGCGACCCGCGCGGCCGCGCGATCGACCGCCACGCCGCCGACCGTCACGGAGCGTGAAAACCCGGTCCCGGTGCCGTAGGCGACGACGTCGGTATCTCCCTGGACCAAGCGGACCCGGTCGAACGGCAATCCCAGGTGCTCCGATACGATCTGAGCGTAAGCCGTGGGGTGTCCCTGCCCGTTGTTCTGGGAGCCGATCAACAGGGTGACCCCACCGTCGCCATCGACCCGGATCTCGGCCATCTCGTTGGTGCCGCCACCGCACGACTCGACGTAAGCCGCGAGACCGAAGCCGCGCAGCTTTCCGTCGGCCGCGGAAACCGCCCGGCGCGCCGCGCGATCCTGCCACCCGGCGTTGCCCAGGACGTCCGACAGGTTCTGGGAAAAGTCCCCGCTGTCGTAGACCTCCCCCAGGCAGGTCTCGTGGGGCATGGCCTCCGGCGGAATGAAATTCCGCTTCCGGATCTCCGCCGGCGATATCCCGAGTTCCCGCGCCGCCGCGTCGACCGCACGCTCGAGCGCATAGCAGACCTCGGGCCGGCCGGCGCCCCGATAGGCGTCCACCGGAACCCTGTTGGTGAAGACGCAGCGCACGCGGACGTGGGCAACCGGAATCCGGTAGAGCCCCGTCAGCAGGTTCGAACCCGCCACGGTCGGTATCATGGGACCGAACGTGGAGAGATAGGCCCCCATGTCCGCGATGGTCGAGGCCCGGATGGCGAGGAAACGGCCCTCGCCGTCCAGCGCCAGCTCGACGGTCGTCACGTTGTCCCGAGCATGCGTATCCGAAACGAAGGCGTCGGAACGGTCCCCGCTCCATTTCACCGGCCGTCCGAGTTTCCTCGCCGCCCAGAGGACGAGGGCGTGTTCGGGATAGATGTTTTTCATCCCGAATCCGCCCCCGACGTCGGGCGTGACGATGCGCAGTCGGGATTCCGGAATGTTCAACACGCTGGCGCTCAGGCTGCGGCGCATGCGATGCGGAATCTGATTGACAGCGTGAAGCGTGTACCGGCCCGTGCCTTCGTCGAATTCACCGATGGCGCCGCGCGGCTCCATGGAGTTGACGACGATCCGGTTGTTGATGATCCGCAACCGGACCACGTGGTCGGCATCCGCGAAGGCCGCTTCGACGCCCAGCGCATCGCCCTTCGACCAGTCAACACAGACGTTTCCCGGCGCTTCGGGCCAGAGCTGCGGCGCATGACTCTCGACCGCGTCCGCCGTATCGGTCACGAACGGCAGAGTCCGATAGGCGATATCGATCGCCTCCACCCCGTCGCGCGCGGAGTCTACGGAGTCCGCAACGACCAGGGCGACGCAATCCCCCACGTAACGCACCCGATCGCCCGTGAGCGCCGGCCGCGGCGGCCTCACCACTTCGGCCCCCGCCATGCGATCCGCGCCCGGACACGGAAGAGGACCCAATCCGTCCGCGGCCAGGTCCGCGTGCGTGAAGACACCTAGGACGCCCGGTCGCGACCCGGCCTCGGCGGTGTTCACGCTTGAAATCTCGGCGTGCGCGTGGGGCGAGCGCAGGATGGCCGCGTAGGCCTGTCGCGGCAGATCGATATCGTCGTTATAGCGCCCGCGGCCCCGCAGAAGGCGTTGATCCTCGATCCGGCGAATGGGTTGCCCGATACCGAACTTACCCATGGATCACAATCCGTGGCTTGGCGAGGCCGAGCGCTTCAAGCGTCGGCGGCGGCGGCCGCGGCGCCCGCGATCCGGCCGAACACGGCGCCGGAGGTCAACCCCGTCGCGCCCGGATAATTGAAGTAGAAGAGCCCGCCGACGAGCTCGCCCGCCGCGTAGAGCCCGGGGATCGCCCGGCCGTCGGTATCGATCACCTGGGCTCGCGGATTTATCCGCAGGCCGCCGAACGTGAAGGTGATCCCGCAGGTCACCCCATAGGCCTCGAAGGGCGGTTCGTCGACGGTGTTCGCCCAGTTCGACTTGGGCACCGCCAAGCCCTCGGTGCACCGGCCGTCCTTGACGTTGGGATCGAACGGAATGTCGGTGCGGACCGCCGCGTTGTAGTCTCTGATCGTCGCGACGACGCCGGTCGCGTCGGTGTCGTCCATCTTCGCGGCCAGCTCTTCGATCGTATCGGCCCGGATCTTGGTGACGCGCCGGATGCGGTACTCGTCCCGCAGCAGGTGCACGACCTTGGCGTCGAAGACCTGCCACGCGAACTGACCCGGCTGCGAGAGGATCTCGCCCCCATACTTGGCGTAGGTGTAGTTCCGGAATTCCGCTCCTTCATCGAGGAAACGCCGACCGCGCGAATTCAACACGATCCCCCACGGGTAGCTGTGCTTCTGAAACTGGTCGCCGACGGCGAGGTCGCCGAATTCCGGCGCGTTGCGGTCCCAGGCCACGGCGTGACAGCCGGACCAGTTGCCGGCGGGAGACGCGCCCGCGTCGAGCGCCATGCGGATGCCGTCGCCCGTGTTGAACCGCGATCCCCGGACTTTCGCGAGATCCCATCCCGGGCCGAGGTAGCGGGTACGCCATTCGGTATTAGCTTCGAACCCCCCCGACGCCAACACGACACCGCGTGCAAGAATATCTCGGGTGCGGCCACTCTGGCGCACGCGAACGCCGTGCACGCCGTCGTCATCTTGCAGCAGCGACATGGCCCGCGCTTCGTACAGGACCTCCACACCAGCCTGCGCGGCGGCCGCGTGCAGCGAGTCGACCAACCCAGGGCCGCCGCCCGCCACCTCCACGGTGACGCCACCCCAGAACTTGAACCTGCCGTCCACCTTGAAGGCCTGGCGGCCGTAGATCGGAACGAAACGGACTCCCTTGGATTTCATCCACTCGACGGTGGGAAAACTCCTCGTCACCAACGCTTCGACCAGGTCGGGCTCGCAGCGGTACTGCGTGATACGGCCCATGTCGTCGAAATACTGGTCGGACGTGTATTCGCCGAAGTCGGTGATCTCCCTCTCTTCGTCGGAAAGGTCGACGAGCCTGTCGATATCCTCGACGCCGTTGTAGACGATCCGCATGCCTCCGGCGGTGAACTGGCTGTTGCCGCCCCGTTCCTCCCGGGACGCGCGTTCCAGCACCAGCACCTCGGGCGCGCGCTCCCGCGCGGACAGCGCTGCGCAAAGCGCCGCGTTGCCGGCACCGACCACGATCACGTCGTACACGTCCTTCGCCATCTTCTTCCCGCCTCGCTCCGCCGCCGCCCACGGAATACGATCAGGTTAGTTCTAGCTGCGCCGCACCCTTCCGAGCAAGCGGACCCCGGTGACGTCGAGATCCGTGTGCCGGCGAAAACGGCCTCCGCCGCGCGTCTTCGACGCGTCTGCCCCGCCCACCCCGTCCTCCGCGACGGTTGCGCCGCCGCATCGCGCCCGGCACAGTCTTCATGCCGGGCACACACGGGAGGGCATACCATGGAATTCCCCCGACACGACCGCTACGACTACGTCCCGATCGACGAGCGGCCGGACTACACTTGGCCGGACGGCAAGCGCCTCGCCGTCTATTTCGGCAACAACGTCGAGGAATTCGCCTTCCGGGAAGGTCTCAACGAGGCGGGCCTGCCGACCCCGCCGCCCACGCACCGGACCTATGCCTTGCGCGACTACGGCAACCGGGTCGGCGTCTGGCGACTGTTCGACCTGCTCGACGATCTCGGCGCCCCGGCGTCGCACAACATCAACACGGCCGTCTTGGAGCACGCGCCCCAGGTGGCGGAGCGGATCAAGGAGCGCGGCGACGAGATGATCGGCCACGGCCGCACCAATTCGGAGCGCCAGGATGGATTCTCCGAAGCCGACGAGAAGGAGATGATCGAGTACTGCGTCGAGGCGATCACGAAGCACGGCGATGAACGGCCGACCGGCTGGCTCAGCCCGTTCTTGGCCGAGACCGCCGTTACACCCGACCTCTTGAAGGAAGCCGGCTACGACTACACCCTCAACTGGCCCTTCGACGACCAACCCGTCTGGATGCGCACGCGGGCGGGGCCCCTCCTCTACGTACCGTATACCGTGGAGATCAACGACCTGCCGGTGATTATCAACACGTGGCGCTACACGCCGCGGCAGTTCGCCGAGCTGATCATCGATCAGTTCGACGAGATGCTGGAGGAGTCACGGCGCCGGCCCCTGGT
This sequence comes from Alphaproteobacteria bacterium, assembly GCA_021296255.1. GTDB lineage: Bacteria > Pseudomonadota > Alphaproteobacteria > UBA2966 > UBA2966 > UBA2966. The sequence continues at coordinate 82,210 of JAGWAU010000010.1, forward strand.
GTTCTGCTTCTCCCTCCACACCTTCGTCCTCGGCTACCCCTTCCGCATCCGGCCGCTACGCCGAGCCATGGAGCACGTCATGAGGCATCGCGACGACATCTGGCTCACAACCCCGGGCAGGATCGCGGCCTACTGCAAGACCTTGCCGCCGGGGATCATCCCGGGCAGCTGATCTGCTGGGGTCGGATCTCGGGTCCGACCCCATGCGAATGGAATGAATTCGCGCCATTCGCACAACGTCGGGAGGGGTGTGCAAGTCGCAGGCGGGGCCGGACTTCTTCACGATTGTCACGTTGCGTATTCAGGTGTATATGCACTTGATATACCCATCTACTCGAACGGCGTCTGGACATTCATCATGGCATCGCGGACCTCCCCCTCCGAACCGGCGAATTGTCTGTGCTTTAACCTCCGCAAGGCCGCGAGGGCGATCACGCGGATCTATGACGGCGTGCTGGCTCCGGTCGGCCTGAAGGCGACCCAGTTCACGGTCCTCCAGATCGCGAGCGAGGCGGGCGGCACCGCAATGAGCCGACTCGCGGGCCGGCTCGGCATGGATCGAACGACCTTGACCCGAAATCTGCAACCCTTGGAGAAACTAGGGTTGATCTCTGTCGGCGCCGGCAAGGACCGGCGCGAACGGTCAATCCGGGTCACCGAGGCGGGGCGCGAGGTCTTGGAGAAGGCGCTTCCCTTGTGGGAGAGTGCGCAATCAAAGCTCTACAGCGCGTTGGGCCCCGTCGCCTTCGTTTCCCTGCTGGATCGACTGGACAGCGTGATCGACAAGGCCACCGCTCAGACAGCCGTCGTACGCAAGTGAGCTTCGGACGAGATTCTCAGATGACGACCGGAGGATGGCGAATCCGGAATCGCCTCACGCTAGCTCTCGTCCAAACTCTCGATCCGATCACTCCACCGCGAGCAGCGGATCCGCTCGACAAACGCGCGGTCCGCTGTGACGAGCCGTGTCCCTTCGTCCTGGGCGAGCGCGAGGTACTGGCAATCATAGACCGGGTGCTCCAGAACGCACGCCATCTCGAAAGCCGCCTCATGCAACCGCGCCGACGGAACCAGCGACTCAAACCACCGAGGCAGGGCCTTCAGGAAGGCCCGCGCCTGGGCTTGTGGAATTGTCTTAGCCAGCACCCTTCGCCAAGCCGCGTTCGCGCATTCCGCGAGAATCATGTCCGGGGCGGAAAAGACCGCCTCCGACTCCGTCAAGGCTCGCGCCTCGGACGACAGGTTCTCTTCGAAGAACCATTTGCACGCGACGCTTGCGTCGATCACCAGCGTCATCGGTTGTCGCGATCCTCACGCAGAAGCGACACGCTGTCCTCCAGAGGGCCGGCGGTCATGGCCCGGATGCGATCGGCCTCGGCAATCAACGCCGCCCGTTCCGGACGCGCCGCGTGAGTCAGAATCGTTCTCAGCATCTGTTCCAGAGAGCAACCTTTCCGTTTCGCCCTGCGTTTCAGCTCCGCGACAATCTCCGCATCCAGATTGCGCACGATCACCTGCGAACGCTTGTTTCCAGCAGGACGCTCTCCCAGGGACCGTGGGTGGCGATCAACCCGTGCGAAATGGACCCGCTCCTCTCCTAGACGGAACCGCTCGACCTTCCAGCCTGCGTGCATCCAACTGCACGCTTGCGCATGGGTTTTGTCATTCCCCCACCACGGCTCATATTTCTTCGCACTCATGGGGAGAGAGGCGCCGATGATGTCTTCAACTTCGGAGAACGTCAGCGTGCAGGAGTCGCCAAGCCACTCCGACAGGTATTCTCCCAGAGGATCGTACTTTCCCAAGATAGGCCTCTTTAGGGCGGAATGATAAGGGAACGATATCATACCCTCCCTTCCCGCGACCATCAACTAGCTGGGTCCACAATCTCCAAGTTGCAAAAGGAACGGGAATCCGTTCTCATCTTTACATAGAGTCCGATCCGGTGCTGACGGTACTCTGGATCCTGCCGTGTCTGCTGCGTCACAAGGTCTTGCGAAGGCGGCGACGACCTCCGAACTCGACGACGAGGGGCGTATCGCGTGTCTTCGCCTGATGCGCAGCGAGAACGTCGGCCCCATCACCTATCACCATCTGATCGAGCGGTACGGTTCGGCGTCGCGGGCACTCGAAGCCCTACCGCGCCTCGCCCGCCGCGGGGGAAAGCCGACCCTCCGCATATATAGCGAGCAGGAGGCCCTGGCCGAACTGGAGACCGTGGAGCGTTTGGGCGCCCGGTTGATCGTGCACGGCGAACGGACGTATCCCGGGCCGCTGGCCACGTTGCCGGATGCGCCACCCCTGATCTCGGTCAGAGGACAACGCGATCTGTTCGACCGCCCCGCCGTCGCGATCGTCGGCACCCGGAACGCTTCCAGCGCTGGACACCGGTACACCCGAACGCTTGCCGCGGATCTGGGAGAAGCGGGTTTTGCCGTCGTGTCCGGACTGGCCCGCGGCATCGATACGGCAGCCCACGTCGGTGCCGTGGAAACCGGCACCCTCGCGGTGCTGGCGGGCGGCATCGACTCCGTTTATCCGCCGGAAAACGCAGACCTCCAATCCGAGATTTCCGAACGGGGCCTCCTGGTCGCGGAACAGAAGGCCGGTACGCGTCCCCAAGCCAGGCACTTCCCCACCCGGAACCGGCTCATATCGGGCCTGTCACTCGGTGTCATCGTCGTCGAAGCGGCGCTGCGGTCGGGCTCTCTGATCACCGCTCGCTGTGCGCTCGAGCAAGGCCGCGAGGTATTCGCCGTGCCGGGCTCGCCCCTCGATCCGCGCTGCCACGGCAGCAATGGGCTCATCCAAGACGGCGCTGTTCTGGTCCAGTCCGCAAGCGACGTCACGTCCGCGCTCGACCTCATGATACGATCCCGCCGGCCGCCGGAACCCCTCCGCCGGCGCCTCGTGCCGACACCGATTCCGGATGACGGGCAACTCGCCGACTCCCGCCATCGGGTAGCCGCCGCGCTGAGTCCGACGCCAGTGACGGTTGACGAACTCCTTCGCCACTGCCATTTGACTCCCCCGGTGCTTTTGACCATTTTGCTCGAACTCGAAGCGGCAGGCCGCCTGCATCGGCACCCTGGAAACAGAGTTTCCTTTTGTGATCAAGGCGTTACGTACCCGTAGACCGCCGCGCGCGGACAATCATTTGGACCCTTCATGAACGTCGTCATCGTCGAATCGCCCGCCAAGGCCAAGACGATCAACAAGTATCTGGGCGACGATTTCATCGTCCTGGCGAGCTATGGGCACGTGCGCGATTTGCCGTCGAAAGACGGTTCGGTAGTGCCCGACGACAACTTCGCGATGACCTACGAAACCAACCCCGGGTCGGCGAAACACATCCGCGAGATCGTCCAGGCACTACGGAACGCCGACCGCCTGTACCTGGCCACCGACCCCGATCGCGAGGGCGAGGCTATCTCATGGCATGTGCTCAAGGAACTTCAAGAACGCAATGCCGTAAACGGCGTCGACGTCAAGCGAGTTGTCTTCAACGAGGTGACCCGCGGTGCCGTGCAAGAAGCCGTCGCGCATCCGCGCGACCTCGACATGGACCTGGTCAACGCGCAGCAGGCCCGAAGGGCCCTCGACTATCTGGTGGGCTTCACCCTATCGCCCGTGCTCTGGCGCAAGTTGCCCGGATCGCGCTCCGCCGGCCGTGTGCAATCGGTCGCGCTGCGCCTGATCTGTGAACGCGAACTCGAGATCGAAGCCTTCAAACCGCGGGAATACTGGTCGATCGAGGCAGCCCTCCAAGCGGACGACGGAACGCCGTTCTCCGCCCGCTTGACGTCTCTCGACGGCGAGCAACTCGATAAATTCTCACTCTCAACGGCAGAAGGCGCCGAGCACGCCGCCGAAATCCTGCGCGCTTCGCCCGCGCTGTCGGTTGTCGGTGTCGAATCGAAGGAAATCCAGCGCAATCCGCGGCCGCCTTTCACGACGTCGACACTCCAGCAGGAAGCGGCGCGCAAGCTCCGCATGCGCGCGCAACGCACCATGCAGGTGGCGCAGAAACTCTACGAAGGTACGGATATCGGCGGGGAAACCGTCGGCCTGATCACCTACATGCGCACCGATGGCGTACAGATCGCGTCGGAAGCGATCCAAGACTGCCGAGGCCTTATATCGGAGAGGCTCGGTGCGCCCTATCTTCCGGTCAAGCCACGCGCCTACCGCAGTCCGGCGAAGAATGCCCAAGAAGCCCACGAAGCCATCCGGCCCACGGACCCATCGCGCACCCCCGCGGACGTCTCACCGTTCCTCGACAATGAGTCCGGGCGCCTCTATGACCTGATCTGGAAGCGGACGGTGGCGAGCCAAATGGCTTCGGCGCGTCTCGAGCAAACCGCCATCAACATGTCGACATGCGACGGCCGAGCCGGTCTGCGCGCCACCGGTTCCGTCGTTCTGTTCGACGGCTTCCTCAAGTTGTATCAGGAGGGCCGCGACGACCCGTCCGAGGGCATCGGAGACGAGTCCAACGAGCGCCGCCTTCCCAAAGTCGCCAAAGGCGAGACCATCCAGTGCGAGGATGTCCGGCCCAAACAGCATTTCACGGAACCGCCGCCCCGATTCACCGAGGCGACCCTGGTAAGGCGTCTTGAGGAGCTTGGCATCGGACGACCCTCGACATACGCCAGCATCATTTCGGTTTTGCAGGATCGGGACTACGTTCGAGTCGACAAGTCCCGATTCGTGCCGGACGACCGGGGCCGGCTGGTGACCGCCTTCCTCAGCAACTTCTTCAACCGGTACGTGGAGTACGACTTCACGGCCAGGTTGGAAGAAACCCTCGACGACATTTCCGCCGGAAATGCGAACTGGAAACAAGTCCTGCACGAATTCTGGAAAGCCTTCAGCCACGCCGTCGAGGAGACGGAAGACCTGCGGGTCCGGGAGGTCCTGGATGCCCTCAACGAGACGCTCGGCGCTCATTTCTTCCATTCCGACGATCCGGCCGTCGATCCTCGGACCTGCCCCTCGTGCGACGACGGGAAGCTGTCCCTGAAGCTCGGCAAGTTCGGCGCCTTCATCGGCTGTTCGAACTATCCCGATTGCCGGTACACGCGGCGCTTGGTCAACGGAAACGGCGCGGATACGGACCAAGACAACGGCCCCCGTGAACTCGGTCTCGACCCAGAGACCGGCAGACCCGTGAGCGTGCGCTCCGGCCCGTACGGCCACTACGTCCAACTCGACGCGGATCCGGAGGCCGGGGACGAGAAGAACCGGAAGCCCAAACGCGTCTCGCTGCCCCGCGAGGTCCCGCCGGAGGAGATCGAGTTTGAGACCGCCTTGGCGCTGTTGGCGTTACCCCGGGAAGTCGGGCGCCATCCGGAAACCGGCAAGAAGATTTCCGCGGGGATCGGCCGTTTCGGCCCTTACGTGGTCCACGAAGGCAAATATGCGTCCCTCAAACCGGACGATGACGTTCTGACCGTGGGACTCAACCGTGCCGTGGTGCTCCTGGCCGACGCCGGCCGGCGCCAAAGAGGCGGAAAGGCGCTCAAGGAACTCGGTGATCACCCTGACAACGGCAAGCCCGTCGTCGTCATCGACGGTCGCTACGGTCCGTACGTCAAACACGGGCGGACCAACGCCACATTGCCCAAAGAGGTCGCACCTCAGGATGTCACCATGGACATGGCCGTGGCGCTGCTGGCTCAAAAGGCCGCGAGGAAGGGCAAGGGCCGCCCCAGCGGGCGCAAATCCACCCGATCACCGCGCCCGAAGGCAGCACCTAACGCGGCCTCGGAATAGGCGAACGTGGCTTGACCCGGGGTCGTCGCACGCGAGGGTCGCGCGTGCCCAAGGACAAAGCAAAGACTTCGGCTACCTTTCCGTCGCGGGAAGAAGTACTGCGATTCATTCACGACAGCCCCGACCGCTCGGGCAAGCGGGAGATCGCGCGGGCCTTCGGGATCTCGGGCACGGACCGCATGCGGCTCAAGAGGCTGCTCAGGGAACTGGGCGACGAAGGGCTCATCGCGAGAGGACGCCGCCGATCATCCTACGCGGCCGGCGGGCTCCCGCCGGTCACGGTCATTGAAATCACGGGTATCGATATCGACGGCGAACTCTACGCACGCCCCACGCAGTGGAACGGTGAAACGGAACCGCCGCGCATCATCGTGACCCCCGGCCAGCCCGACGGCACAGGCCTAGCCCCCGGCAATCGCGCTCTGGCGAAGCTGCGACGGACATCGGACGGTTTTTACGAGGCCCGGGTCATACGCCGACTCCCGGATCAGCCCGACGAAATTCTCGGTGTATACAACCTCGTCGCCGGCCACGGCCGCATCGTGCCGACGGATCGGCGCATCAAACGGGAATTCGTCGTGGCCGGTCCGGACTCGCTCGGCGCCTACCCCGGCGAAGTCGTGTTGGCCGAAACCTTGCGGGGCACGCGACTGGGCCTCGGCAAGGCGCGGGTCGTGGAGCGCCTCGGCTCCTTCGAGGATCCACGCAGCTACAGCCTGATCGCCATCCGCAACCACGGCATTCCCATCACGTTCAGCGCGGCGGCTCTGGCAGAAGCGGAGGCCGCGACGCCGGTCCCGGTCGGCCGGCGGCGCGATCTAAGGCACCTGCCGCTCATCACCATCGACCCTGCCGATGCCCGAGATCACGACGACGCCGTTTGGGCAGTCCCCGACGACGACCCCGGAAACCCCGGCGGATGGAAAATCGTCGTCGCGATCGCCGACGTCGCGGCTTACGTCCGCCCCGGGTCGGCGCTCGATACGGATGCCCGCGAGCGGGGCAATTCCGTCTACTTTCCGGACCGCGTGGTGCCGATGCTGCCGGAGGCGTTATCGAGCGACCTGTGCTCGCTCAAGGCGGGCGTCGACCGCGCTTGTCTGGCGGCGTTCCTGTGGATCGACGCCGACGGAAACCCGCGCCGCCATGAATTCGTCCGGGGCATGATGCGCGCCGCGGCAAACCTCACTTATCGGAGCGTCCAGCACTCACGGGACGACGGTTATGTGGACGACGTTACGATGGTCCTCGATCCCGTGATCTCAAATCTGTACGGAGCTTACGCGACGCTTCGGTGCGCCCGCGAACGCCGGCAACCGCTCGATATCGAGCTTCCCGAACTTCGGGTCGTACTCGGCGGCGACGGACACGTGGAGAGCGTAAAACCGAGGGGCCGCTGGGACTCGCATCGCCTGATCGAGGAATTCATGATCGCGGCCAACGTCGCCACGGCGGAAACCCTGCAAGATCGCGACGCCCCGTGCATGTACCGGGTGCACGAGCGTCCCGAAGACGAAAGGGTCGAGGCGCTTCGTGCGCTTCTAGCAAGGTTGGATCTCCGGCTGGCGAAGGGGCAGGCGGTCAAGGCCGAACACTTCAACCGGATCCTGCGGCAGGTCGCCGCGACACCTCACGCTCGCCTCGTCAACGAGGTGGTCCTTCGGACACAGACTCAGGCCTTCTACAGCCTCGAAAACAGCGGGCATTTCGGTCTCAACCTGCGCCGCTACGCGCATTTTACGTCGCCCATCCGCCGTTACGCGGACCTCCTGGTGCACCGCGGCCTGATCACGGCGCTGGGAATCGGCGACGATGGTCTCGCCGGGAGTATCGTCGATGAGCTGCCCGGGCTCGGAGATCGGATATCCGCGGCGGAACGGCGTGCCATGGCGGCCGAGCGCGAAGCGTTAGACAGATATCTCGCGGCATACCTCGAGCTGCGCCGAGGTGCCACGTTCACGGGGCGAATCTCGGGCGTGACTCGTTTCGGTCTCTTCGTGACCCTCGACGGCGTCGGCGCCGACGGTCTGGTGCCGGTCCGCACGCTGGGCGACGATTTCTACATCCATGACGAAACGCGACACGCATTGGTCGGGGAGCGCACGGGGACGACGTTCTCCCTCGGATCGGCGATCGACGTCCGGCTTGTCGAGGCCGACACGGTCACGGGATCACTTCGTCTCGAATTGATCGAGGAAAAGGGGCCTTTCCCGCCCCTCCATGACCGGCGTCGGCAGGTGGACAGGACCCGGCGGGTCCGGCAACGTTAGGCCTCCGTCGCGGTCCCGCACCGCACGCAACGCCATCGGATAATGTCTGACGCGCCCAAACAGCGACCGCCGCGACCGAGACACGCCGCGAGCCTCATCCTCTACCGCAAGCCGAAACGGGGGTCGGTCGAGATCCTGATGGGACGCCGCGACACCAAAACCCGCTTCATGCCGAGCGTGTACGTGTTCCCCGGGGGGCGCGTCGATTCCGGCGACTGGCACGCACGGGAAGCGACACCGCTCGCCGACCACGTTCTGGCCCGGCTGACCCGCCGATGCAGCGCCAGCCGGGCGCGGGCACATGCCATGGCCGCGGTTCGCGAGACTTACGAGGAGACCGGACTTCTTTTGGGTCAGCGGACATCGGATGCCGGGTCCGGACCGCCGTCCTGGCGGCATTTCCATGAAACGGGGTATGCGCCGGCCCTGCACCGGCTCGACTATCTCGCCCGGGCGCTTACGCCGGCGAATCGTCCGATCCGCTATGATGCGCGGTTCTTTCTTGCCGAAGGGACCAAGGCCGAAGGACGGCTCGGCAGCAACGGTGAGCTCCACGACTTGCACTGGGTCGCCGTCGACCATGCTCACGACCTGCCGCTTCCCAGCGTCACGACGCACATGCTGCTCGAGATCGAGCGCTACATGGCGAATCCGCCAAAGAGGAACGACGACTGGCAGGTCTCGTTTTTCTCCCATCGCCGGGGACGATTCTACCATCGCTATGAGTAAACGGCGGCCAGGCTGAGCGGGAAGGGTCTCACGGCCGGCGACCGCCGCCGCAGTCTGATCGCCATCTACGTGGCCGCGGCGGCCTTCGGGTTCACGTTCGGGCTCTCCTCCCCCCTGCTCTCGCTGATCCTCGAGTCGACGGACGTGGGAAGTTCCATGATCGGGCTGAACGGCGCGATGACGTCTGTCGGGTTCCTCGCCTCCGCCCCCGTCATTCCCTTTCTCATTCGACGATTCGGCGTCATGCGGTTCATCACCCTCAGCGCCCTTGCCGCGACCACCGCCCTCCTGTTGTTGCGGGTGATCGACGATCTCTTGGCTTGGTTTCTGCTCCGATTCATCTTCGGCGCGGCCCTGAACGGCCTGCTGCTCGTCAGCGAGACCTGGATCAATCAGATCGCGGACTCCGCAAGCCGCGGACGGGTGATCGCGATTTACGTTACGGTCATCGCGGCCGCCTTCGCCGTCGGCCCGATGATCATTCCCCTCACCGGTATCGAGGGCTGGACACCCTTCATCGTCGGCGCCATGGCCGTCTTGGCGTCGGCGGTCACATTCCGGCCGGTTCGGCGCATCGCGCCGCGCTTCGACGACCACCAAACGCTGGCGATCGTCTCCTTCTTCAAGGTGGCGCCCACTCTGATGGCCGCCGTGGCCACCGTCGCCGTCATCGACGGCGCGATGGTCGTGCATCTCGCCGTCTATGGCTTGCGCCTCGAGGCCGGTCTCGCCCTCGCCGCGGGCATGGTGTCCGCGTTCATGGTGGGCAACGTGCTGCTCCAGATTCCCCTTGGATGGATGGCGGATCGTTTGAACGGGTACCGGATTCTCGCGGGCTGCGCAGCCGCCGGCATCGTGTGCGGCCTGGTCATCGTCGCCTTCGCGCCCGTCCACGTAGTCGTATTGCCGGTCCTGGTCCTCTGGGGCGGCTTCACCTACGGCCTCTACACCATCGCGTTGACGCTGCTCGGCGGGCGCTTCTCCGGCACCAATCTGGTCGCGGCCAATGCCGCCTTTGCGCTGATGTGGGGAGCCGGCGGCATCGCCGGCCCGGCGGTCGGATGCCGTCGGGCCTCACGGCCTTCCCCTGACCGTTGTCGCGGCGTGCGCCTTCTTCCTCATCTTTCTCCTGCTCCGGCATCCTGAAGCGCTGGCCCGGAGACGTCCATAGATCATCGAACCTCCGGAACGGGTGCCTGCTCCTCAAGCGTTTTGCCGTCCTTGTCGATAGACTCGTTAGAATTGGAACGGAAACGCGTTGCGGGAGGAGAGCTTGAAAGTCACCGATATCAAGGTCTATGCCGTCGAAGCCGTACGGCGGAACTGGACGTTCATCGAGGTCGAAACGGATGCCGGGATCACCGGACTAGGCGAGATTACGTTGGAAATGTTCGACACGGGCGTCGCCGCCGCGGTCGAAGACTACAAGCGCCTTCTCATCGGTGAGAACCCGCTTGAGATTGAGCGCCTGTACGATCATCTCGTCCGAAACAAGTTCTGGCGGACCGACACTCTCAGCACCACAGTACTCTCCGGTATCGACATCGCGCTCTGGGACATCAAGGGCAAGGAGCTCGGCGTGCCTGTCTATCGGCTTCTTGGAGGTCCCGTTCGCGACACCGTCCGTGCCTACGGAAATTACTGGTTCCTGGGAGCGACCAAGGATGACTATGCGCGAACCGTCGACGACTATGCCCGGGCGGCGGCGCGTGCCGTCGACGAGGGCTGGGATGCCCTCAAATGGAGCCCGTTCGGCTCGTCCGCCTACACGGCGACGATCGATGAGGAGCGCGTGATCATCGAATGCGTCAAACGCGTGCGGGAAGCCGTCGGTGACCGCGCGGACCTGCTGCTCGACGCGCACGGACGCTTCAACTTGCCCACCATCAAGCGCATCTCTCGCAAACTTGAACCCTACGAACCGTTTTTCATCGAAGAACCAATTCCCCCGGAAAACGTCGAGGCGATGGTGGAATTGAAGCGTTCAACCCGGGTACCACTGGCGACAGGCGAACGCCTCATCACCAAGCACCAGTTCCGGGATCTGCTGAACAGCTTCGCCGTGGACTACATCCAACCGGACATCATCCATACCGGCGGCATCACGGAGATGAAGAAGATCGCGGCCCTCGCCGAAGCCTTCTACATCCCGTTAATTCCGCATAATCCAAACGGCCCCGTGGCGACGGCTGCGACCATCCATCTGGCGACCAGCATCCCTAACTTCATGCTGACCGAGTATATCGACCTTCCCGAAAGGGCTGACGTGCTCGTCGAGCCGCTGGTCGTGAAGAACGGTCAGTTTGCCCTGCCCACGAAACCCGGCCTCGGCATCGAACTGAACAAGAAGGTCTTCAAGAACTATCCACCGCAGGAGCGCGAGTGGGATCACTACTCCCCGGTGCGAAACATCCGGATGTCTTGAGGAGGTGCCTATCCTACCGCCTTTCCGAGTATTTCGGACGGAAGCGGCACGGTATTCTCGGAACCGTTCTCGTCAAAAAGCGGTTCACCTCCTCCGGCCCCTCGCTCAGACTCCAGTTGCAAGGGTCAAAGTTTGACGCCGGACAACACGCTTCCCTTCAGTTCGGGGCCACACAACCGGCGCCGGAGCATGACATCTGCTGCTTGAGCGCAGCGACTGACTGCGCGACAAAGCGAAAGGTACGGCCAATGATGGCCGGATGCTTGGATATGGGCGGATCAGTTGACGGCGGTGGTATCCGGCCCGACCGGCGCGCCGAGCAAACGGATATCAGTCCAACTTGGAGCTCCGTTCAAAATATAGCGGTAGACTCGGACGCTTTCCAGGACCCGTTGGACGTAATTGCGGGTTTCGGAGAATGGCACCAATTCGATCCAGTCGATGGCATCGATCGCCCCGCCACGAGGGTCCCCATACGTCCGCAGCCATCTGTCGACGCGTGACGGCCCGGCATTGTACGCCGCAAGCGCGAGGGCATAGGCACCCCGATAGTCCGAAAGCAACTTGGACAGATAAGCACTGCCAAGCATGATGTTGTAGCCTGGGTCGTGTGTCAGCCGAGATGTGCTGTATGCGACATCAAGCGTCTGGGACAGTTGCTTCGCGGTACTCGGCTTCAATTGCATCAGACCGCGTGCCCCCGCGCCGCTGACCGCCAGTGGGTTCATCTCGCTTTCCTGCCGTGCCAAGCCCAGCAACAACGCAATTTCGGGAGGATCCGGCACGCGGCTGACGTCCGCCTCACCGAAGGAAACCGGATAGTTGTAAGCGACGAGGTGGATGCCGCTTCGCGTCGCCCGCTTCGCCGCCTTGACCGAGACATGCGGTGCACCGTAGGTCAAGCCCATCTGGCTGATAAGAAGATGTTCCCCCGGCGTCCTAGCCCCCCGGCTTAGGTGCATGACGAACGTCAGCAGAGCTTCGAAATCTCCCGCTTCGCCCAGCATTCGCGCCGCCTGCACCAGCGGACGCGCCTCGAATCGATCGCGCAGCTCAGGCGCAACGGACGGTTCTCCGACCGTGAAACGATCGGTCGAGAACAAGGACAGAGCCTGGCTGGCCAATTGCCCGTAGAACGTAGTCGGATGACGGGCAGCGAGCCGAAACCAGATCTTCGCCCGGTCCTCGTCGTCGTCGGCCCGTGCGGCGCGCCCGGCCCAATAGGCCGCGCGGGCGCGGCTGATCGGATAGCGGACCCGGTCATACATCACCGTGAAGTGACTTAAGGCAACGATCGGTTCGTTTAGAAATCGCAAAGCCAGCCAGCCGGCCAGCCACTCCGCCTCCGCAAACGAACCATTGTCAATCTGCCCGTGTCCGGAGGCGACGGCGTAGGCATCGTCGACCAGGCCGTCCTCAATCGCCTGGCGAATCTGGTAGCTTTGCTCGTACCACCATTTGCCGGGGCGGCCGAGATCCGCGGGCAGGTTGAGAAGCAATTCCCGGGCCCCAGAATCCTTGCCGGCGCGACGGCGCCAACGGACTCGTTCGAATATCAGGCCGGGATGGTTCACCAGTCCATACGGCACCCGTTTGATCGCCGCATCGACCCCGCGCCTGCGCTCCATCAGGGCAAGGCGTGCTTGAGCCAAACGCCGGTGGCTCTTGTCGACATGCCTGAACAAGCGCCGGGCGGCACGGCGACGCTCGTCCCACAACAGCCGATCGAGCCGAAGATTGTGATGGTCAACGCCGAGCACGGCCTTGTGCTTCCGTAGGAAAGACTTCTCCTGGTGTGCCGGAAAATCGGCGTTGATCCAGGTGTCACGGAGCATTTGACGACCGGGGTCAATATCGCCATCGGCGATCAGAGCTTCCGCCAAACGCTGTTTGCCGGGTCCGGTCAGCGGTGGAAAGCGGGTGAACCAGGCACGGGCGAGCGGGCCCGTAAATGTATCGGGCATCCGTTCCTCGGCGCGCCGCATCAGCGCCGCGCGACCCGGCCAGTCCGAATATGCATCAAGAAACGATTTGATATCGGCGAATGGCACATCGACCTTCTGTCGCCGGAGACGGCGCCACTCGATCAACGCCAGCGCCAACGGATGGTCGACCTGTTTGGCACCACTGATCGCGGCTCGCCACTTGTCACGGGCAGCAGCTCGCAGGGCCTGCTGAAACTGTTTCCGATCAGACTCGCTCAGGATACGCGGTGTCGTATCGGCGGTCGCGATTGAGCATCCGGCAAACCAGAACAGAACGCAGCCGACAAGCGCCGCACCAATTCCCGGCCGAATACCGCACTCTCTCATATATCTGTCTATTGTTACCGGACCGCAAAATCGGGTATCGATGAGTGATCTGAATACGAAATATTGTAAGGAAAAGAAAGATACTTGGCATATGACAGGAGACAGGTTTTTTGTTTCTCCGGCAGCGAGGTGAGGTGACCCCGGAAAATCGGACAGGTTGTTTAGGTGTATTCCGACGTGTGACGGAGGAACGCACAATGAGTATGGAGCACAGGTTCTCGGAGGAACTGTTCCATCAAGCGTGAAAGTGTCCCGGGCTGCGGGCGTTACGGAGACGGACGACGCCTGAGGACGCTCAGGCCGCCGGGGGATTGCTCCGGTTCCTTCCCACCCGGCGGCCAACGCCTCACGCGGCATGCATGATCGGCCGCGCGTCTCGATCCCCGCGCCCGTTGCGGCTACCCTTGAGCAAAGGAAACCACGAGGAGGCACTGCCATGGAACAGGCGATAGTCCAGGCGAGCAGCCCGAAATCGGCGGCGCCGTGTACCACAAACCGATCACTCATCAGGCGTCTCCATCCTCCCTTGCAAGCGATATTTCAAGGGAAAGACCGAACATGACCGACACACACCCGCGCGTGGTCCTGATCACGGGCGCGACTTCCGGCATAGGCGCTGGTACTGCCAAGAAGTTTGCCGAGGAAGGCTGGCACCTCGTGCTGACCGGCCGTCGCGCAGACCGCTTGGAAGAGGCAAGAGAGACCCTCGGTGTGCCGGTGCACACTATTTGCGCGGACGTCACCGACCTCGCCGCGATGACCGAGGCGCTGTCATCCCTCCCGGCGCCCTTCGATGCCGTGGAAGTACTGGTCAACAACGCCGGTCACGGAATCGGCACCGACGCCAAGTTCCAGGAGGCCGACCTCGAACAGCTTCATGCCATGGTGGAGGCCAATATTGGCGGCGTGCTGACCTGCACGCGGCTTTTGCTGCCAAGCATGATCGAGCGCGGCCGCGGCCACGTGATTAACCTCGGCTCGATCTTCCACCGCTACCCCTATACCATGAGCCACGTCTACAACTCGACCAAGGCATTCGTCGAGAACTTCACCCAGGGCCTGCGCGCTGATCTTCTCGGCACTGACGTCAAGGTCTCAACCATCGAGCCGGGCCTGGTGCTGACTGAGTTCGTCGAGCGCCGCTTCCATGGTGATCAGGAATTGATCAAGAAGCGTTTGGGCGACGCCGACGGGCTGCTGCCGGAGGACATCGCGAAATGCATCTGGTTCTGCGTCAATACGCCCCGCCGGATGACCGTCTCGCGCCTTGAGGTGGTGATGACCGATCAGGCCCCCGCCCCCAACCTGGTGATCAATTGAGCGCGAGACATCCTTTTATTTCCCCATAACACGTTCGTTGATCGCTGCGACCGCGGCATGGGCTGCCAGGGCCGCTCCTTCCTGCCAGCCCGGCAGCGCGCTGGCCTGGTCACCGGCAAAGTAGATCGCTCCGTCCGGCCGCTGCAGCGCCGCAGGCGCCTCCTTTCCTGTCGGCCAAGCCCCTTTCTGGAACGGCACTTTACCCCAGGCGCGACTCACTCCCGCCTCGATTTCCCCCGCATATCCGGGATGGACACGTTCGCCCTCTTCGATCGCAACTCGCAGGCGCTCCTCCGGGCTCATCCCTTCAAAGCGAAGTCCAATGTCCTTATTCCAGACATAGGCGCCGACGATCACCCCGTTGTCGCGATGATATCCGTATGGCGGATACCAAATCTGCGTGATGTCCTGGTCGGTCCACGAGATACCCCCGTAGATGGCGTGATCCTCCTCCCAGAAGCGCCGGCGCGTCTGAAAAGCGATCTTGATGGCTGGAGCGAACGCGACCGATTCGATCGCGGCCTTCGTCTCCGGGGCGAAATCATTTTGAATGTCCTTCAGGACGGGAGCGGGTATGGAGCAGATGGCAAAATCGGCGTCCAGAGTGCCGACTGCGCCGCCCAATCCGGACCGGTAGACGATGCGGACGCCCTTCGGGCTTTTTCGGATTTCCTCGACGACGCTACGGTAGCGTACGAAGCTTCCCACGCGCTCTTCGAAGGCCTTCGCGATCGTATCCATCCCGCCGACCGGCTGTAGCAGTGTCGGGTTCTGGTCGAGGAAATCGTCGAAGTGGAGCTTGTATTCCCAGAAGTCCGACTTGAGCAGGTCACTGAAATCGAGAGGATCGTCAAGTTCTCCTGCCTTGAGGCCCGCATTCAACCGCCCGTCGCGATAGCCTCCCCGCTTCGTGCCCTTGTAAAGATGGTCGGCGTTCAGATCGCCGTATTGCACGAGCATCTGGAGGAGGCGCTCCTTGTCCTCGACCGTGAGTGCGCTGTCCAGGGACGTGCCGTCGACCGCCTTGGCAAGCAACTCTGCGATATAGCCGCGGATATCGGTGATGACCCGGCGGGCCGACACGGGTCGGCCGTCAAAACGCTCGCGATTGTGAAAGAGCGCTGCGCGGTTGTCGTTCGTGAACACCTCGAGCCCGACGCCGAATTCCTTGCAATAGCCGAGAATCGTTCCGTGATGATAGGGGATCCGGGCCGGACCGAGGTTTGCGTACAGATGGTCCCCCTCGCTGAAGTTCACCCGCTGGCGACCGTCCACCTCTCCGACGACGTCTCCGGCTCGAGCCGTCAGATTTCGACCCCCGGCGCGGTCTGCGGCTTCAAGGATGGTGCATCTGTACCCCGCTTTGGACAGTTCGTAGGCCGCCGTCATGCCGGCGATGCCAGCCCCGAGGATTGCGACGCTCTTCCCTTCCCCCGAACCGCGCGGAAGATCGGCCCAGACCTCGTGCGCGACCTCTGTGCTCACCAAGCCCAACGCCTGCATGCTCCGATAGACGGCGCCGACGCCGACTGCCGCACCGACAGCCTGAAGAAAACCTCGTTTGGATATGGTTGCCTTCATCGATCTCAAATGCCCGGGCCAAAATTTTCCATGGAAAGCGGAGTGTCCGAATTTAAGCCGAGTATAAGCAATGGGTGAAGCCGCTCTTTGGCTGGTGGCCGAGCTTGAGCTCAACATCGAGCGAGCGAAAGCCGCCTGCATCTACCGTGGCCGCAAGCCTTCGGTATCGGCCGCCGAGGGGCGGCGGCTGAAGGAGCAGGGTTCGAGCACGTCGACGATCACCCACGAGCCCGGCATCCGGCGGGCCAGCGCCTGCGGCGCGCCCGTTCATTCCGACCGACACACAAGACGAAGCTTGCGATAGAGTTCCGTGGTATGAGCGCTCCCGACCTCCCCGTCGCCGGAAAGGGCCAAGAAGCGGCGGAGTTTCGCTCCGTCCGCGGCCGGACCACTCCGCCGCTGACGCGAACTAAATTCGCACTGTGGTTCGCAACTGCGACAATTCGAAGGAAAATTATCGATGTCTGACTGCACCTATGACCTTCTCCAACTCGTCGCCGATTTGCGGCAGATCACGGGAGAAGAATCCGACGAAAGCAGGATCGTGCGGCGGGTCGCTCCGTTGGTTCGGAAGTTCGCCGAGACGTCCCGTCTGGTGACGGAAACGCACGACAGACATGATGAATCACAGGGCTTCACTCTGCACCTGCTGCACGAGGAACCAGATCACAGCAACGCGGTGTTCCTGTTCGCCTGGCTCCCCGGTCGTGGGACGCCGGCGCACAATCACAAGACCTGGGGCGTCGTGGTCGGCATCGAAGGCGAGGAACGGGAGACCTGGTGGCGGCGCATTGACGACGGGATGCGACCCGGTTACGCCCAACTCGACCGCGTCTCGGAACGCAGATTGACCCCGGGCGGCATCTCGTCGTTCCTATCGGACGATATTCACACGGTCTGGAACGACACCGACAGCGTGTCGTGGTCGCTGCATGTCTATGGCAGACATATCAACCATACGGGCCGGTCCGAATTCGACCCGGTTGCCAAGACGGAAAAAGCGTACGTCCTGAATGTCGAGTGACGGCTCCCGCGTGCCCAAGCCGCGCAAGGCGGCAATGTCCTTGCCTCCATCGCCCATGCCGGTTGGAGTGTTCATGCACATGACGCCGATGTTGGCGTTGGAATGGTTCATCCCATCGTCACGAACAAGCGCGGCATGACCGGTCGCGGTTTTGCCGGTGTCGGGGCCGGCGCCAAGCAGGAAGACGATTCTTCAGAACAGAGACGGACGCCATGAGGAACTTACACCTAGTTGTACCTTACGGGGAATTATCGGGCCCGGTCGATCTTCCTGAACATCTGCTCAGTCTGCATTTCCAGGCCCCTGTCCCCCAACGGGCTGCCAAACCCCGTAGGACGGCTCCACTCATCGGGCGGGAACATCGTGAAATTGATATTCACCTCGTCGTGCGCACAGGCAGCGATCAGCAGGCAAGCCGAAATCACCAGGAGTCTCATCAGGCCGGTCTCCAATACCGGCTAGTGGTGATCTAGCTTGAACTGCAGCTTACCGCACGAAACACATAAGGAGCGGCACGCCCTTGCCACGGCGTTGCGCGACCTTCGGTGTCGCAATTGCCCGGGCAAGGCCGTCGTCGGGACGGCTGTCTCGCTCAGTGCCGGATCGGCCTCGGCCGCGACGAAAATCCAACCGCAACTGCTTTCGGCCACCGCATACATCGGGTCGCTCGCGAGTGCCGGGCGCATTGCGCCCAGCTTGCCGCGGATCAGCGGGAGATGGGTTCCGCCGGCGCGCTAGACGATACCGGTGTCGCGCTTGCCTTCCTCGTTGAAGTTGAGCGTGCCTTCCCAAATGGCGATCTTGCCATCACGCATGGTCCACATCTCCATGCCCCAGCCCCACATCTTCTTGTGCGTTTTGGTATCGATCCAACGACATTCCCAGGAATTGGCGATCATGTTGCCCATCAGCAGTCGCAGGTCCTTTTTGAGCCAGTATTCCTTTTGCCGCGCCGCCCGTCCCCTGAAGAACTTGTCGAGTTCCGCCTTGCCGTGCATTTCGGGAAATTCGGCGTAACGTACAACGCAGTCGTCGGTGAAGCCGGCCAACAGCCCCTCGAAATCCCATGGCATGAACAAGCCTTCCACGTGCTTTACCAAGCGGCTAGCCTCCTCGAAGGTTTGTGGGTTACGGCCCGCGACGTCGACGTCGGTCTTCGCTCTCACGGCTGAGCCTCCGATTGCCTGTTCCCGCGCCACGGTGAACGGTGCCTCCCAATTATGCAAGGAATGCAGCCCGCCATGACGGAGCCTGATGTACAGGGAAACGAACGCGAGGGTTCCGGAAAGAAGGCGACCGCCGTTCTCATCCTGGTACCGATCATCTTTCTGCTGCTGTGGTCGTCCGGCTTCGCGTACGTGAAGATGGGCCTCGCGTACTCGGGACCGATTACGTACCTGACCCTGCGCTTTGGGCTGGTTCTGGTTGTGCTTTTACCTGCCGTCCTCGCATTGCGTCTACCACTACCGAAGAGCGGCCGCGAATGGGGTCATCTCGCCATCGTCGGTCTCTTCTTTCAATGCGGCTACTTCGGCTTTCTCTACGCGGCGATCCACCTGGGAGTGTCGGCGGGAACTACGGCGTTGATCGTCTCGCTGCAGCCGATCCTCGTGGCTCTACTGGCGTCGCGCTACGCGGGCGAACGTGTCGACGCGACGTCCTGGGTGGGTCTTGTTCTGGGTGTCTCCGGTGCGGGCATCGTTATCATCTCAGGATCGGTGATCGAGACCGCGTCCGCAATGCGCGTCCTCTATGCAGTTGCATCCCTGATCGGCATCACCATCGGGACATTGCACGAACGGCGCTTCGGTCTCTCCGTCCATCCTCTTGTTTCAAGCTTCATTCAGCACGTGGTGGGCTTCGCCGTGGTCCTGCCCTTAGGCTGGTGGATTGAAGGTCTGTACATCACATGGACTTGGGAATTCATTTGGGCACTGAGTTATCTCTCCTTTGGCGTCTCCGTGGTCTCGCTATTGCTGCTGTTGGTGATGATCCGACACAACGAAGCGCACCGCGTATCGTCCCTATTCTTCCTGGTTGCGCCGGCGGCAGCGCTCTATGCCTGGGTTCTGGTCGACGAGGTAATGTCTCCGCACACATGGATCGGTATTGCAGTTGCGGCACTTGGCGTCGCTATCGTCGCCCCGCCAGACGGCCTGCGACGCTTGAGACTTTTCCGGAGATGATCACCGGCGGCCCAATTCATCCGTGCCGGCACACCCCTCAAGGGCGTTTTCCTACATGAATTCAACAGGAAGACCTCAATCTCGATACGACTTGAAGCTGCGCCCGTGCGACCGGGAAGAATAGGGATATACGGCGGCGGGTAGTCAGTAACGGTGGCCTGTCAGGGTCTCGCTCATCTCCCACAGGCGCCGCCCTGCATCCTCGTCGTGAGAAGCAAGTGAGCTCGCGGCCTCGCGGCACTCGTCGAAATAACGGCCGGACACTCCCGCGACATCGGCGCTCGTCGCGAGATGGACGCTGGTGCGCGCGCCGGCCTCCATGTCGATCGCGGACAAGCGCATCATGACTTTCAACGCCGCGACGAAGGGCCAGCCATTGTTGTGCCCGAACCTGCTGGCGACGAAACCGGGGTGCAGGCAGTTCGCCGTGACCGGCGTCCCCGCCAGCAGCGCCGCGAGGCGATAAGTGAAAAGGACGTTGGCGAGCTTGCTCCGCTGGTAGGCGCGCCAGCCGCGGTAACGCCTCGTCCCCTGCGGGTCCTCCAGGTCCATCTGCGCGCCGCGATGGGCCTCGGAGGCGACATTGACGATACGCCCGCCACCGTTCGCGTGCAGGCGCTCCAGCAACAGCCCGGTCAGAAGGAAATAGCCCAGGTGGTTGAGCGCGAAGGTCATCTCGATCCCGTCGGCGCTCTCTCGACGGCGCATGAAGAGGGCGCCGACATTGTTGACGAGAACATCGATCGCCGCGCCGCCCGCGGTAAGGCGATCCGCCAGAGCCCTGATCTCGGTCTGGCTCGAGAGATCGGCTTGCTCGAAGCGTACCCGGTCGTTGCAGGAAGACCGCCGGATCGCCTTGCCGACCTCCGCGCCCTTCGCTGCGTTCCGACCGACGAGCACGACCTCGGCCCCTCTCTCGGCCAGCGCCTGTGCCGTGACGCGGCCGATCCCGTCCGTGGCGCCGGTAACGATGCACAGCTTGCTTTCCATCACTCTTGGCTCCCTCGGGCCTTCCTGACGCTGACCTCACATTGGCAGCCAGCGGCACAGGGTCAAGGGATCGGAGCGGGCGATCCTGTCGCCACGTCGTCCGGCTCATCGCGATCTCTCCTCGCGGAGACACCAAACCGGACAACTCGTGTGCTACCTATCCCGGACACATCATCTGCTGGCGACACGGTCAGGACACGGCCTTGACTTGCGATCCGCCGCCGCTAGAGTCCCGGCCACGGATTCTACAAACGGCACGACACAGGAACCGCCCCCATGGCAAAACCCACCACTCTCAAGGTCAAGCTCGTCAGCACGGCGGACACGGGCTATTACTATGTGACCAAGAAGAATCCCCGAACGAAGACCGAGAAGTTGTCGATGAAGAAATACGATCCGGTCGTGCGCAGGCATGTCGAATTCAAGGAATCGAGGATCAAATAGCCGGTACGCCCACGAGGCAGCGGGGCCGCGCGGCGATCGTGCGGCCTTTGTTTTGCGCGTCCACCAGGCAGGTATCGGTGTCTGGTGCGCGTTGGCCGGCAGTACCGCGCAAGATACTCTCTGAGGCAAGCCCCCGGAGCCGCACCGAACAGCAGGGAACAGACCCATGTCAGCAGCAGAAACCCTCGACGATTGGCGACAAGCCGCCGATGGACTCGATATTCGCAACAAAGCCTTCATCAACGGGAAATTCGTCGACGCCGCTTCGGGCGCGACATACGCCAGCATCAACCCGGCGGACGGCTCGGAGATCGCCTCCATCGCGTCATGCGACGAGGAAGACGTCGATCGCGCGGTGAAAGCCGCCCGCGAAGCGTTCGAGTCCGGTGTCTGGTCGCAGATGGCGCCGGCACGCCGCAAGCGCGTGCTGCAGAAGTTTGCTCAGAAAATGCGCGACAATCGTGAAGAGTTGGCGTTGCTCGAAACCCTGGACGTGGGCAAGCCGATTCGGGATACCACCAGAATCGACATTCCGGCATCGGCCGCGAGCATCGATTGGTTTGCCGAGCTCGTCGACAAGGTTTATGACGAGATCGCCCCCTCCGATCCGGCATTCCTCGGCATGATCACGCGCGAGCCGCTCGGCGTCGTCGGTATCATCGTGCCATGGAACTTTCCCTTGCTCATGGCGTCCTGGAAGCTTGGCCCGGCCCTGGCGGCCGGAAACAGCGTCATTCTGAAGCCGGCGTCCGTTTCATCCCTGACGGCGCTCCGGGTGGCCGAACTCGCGGCGGAAGCGGGCATTCCGGATGGCGTGTTCAATGTCGTCACCGGCAGCGGCACCAAGGTGGGCATGACCATGGGCCTGCACATGGACATCGACGGCATCGGTTTCACGGGCTCCACCGAAGTCGGCAAGCAGCTCATGCAATATGCCGGACAGTCCAACCTCAAGCGCCTCGGCCTCGAACTCGGGGGCAAATCGCCCAACATCGTGCTCGCCGATTCGCCTGATCTCGACTATGCCGCCAAAGCGGCTTGCTTCGGGATCTTTTTCAACCAGGGAGAGATCTGCAATGCCGGGTCCCGGCTGCTCGTCCAGGACTCGATCAAGGACGAGTTCATGGAACTCGTCACTAAGAACGCTACACGCCACGTACCTGGCGAGCCATTGGACCCCGGCACGCGCATGGGCGCGATCGTGGACCAGAGCCAGATGGATAAGGTGCTCTACTACATCGACGAGGGACGGAGCGCCGGCGCGAACCTCCTCTACGGAGGCAGCCGGGTGCGCGAAGACACCGGCGGCTACTACGTCGAGCCGACGATTTTCGACCGCGTGAGCAACGACATGAAAATCGCCCAGGAGGAGATCTTCGGGCCGGTCCTTTCGGTCATCACCTTCAAGGACGTGGACGAGGCGATCTCCATCGCCAACGACACGATCTACGGCCTCGCCTCGGCGGTTTGGACCAGCAACCTCGCGACCGCGCACAAGACGGCTCGGACCATCAAGGCCGGTACCGTGTGGATCAACAATTACGACCAGGCCGACATGACCGTACCCTTCGGCGGATACAAACAATCCGGATTCGGGCGCGACAAGTCGATCCACGCGCTCGACAAGTTCACGCAATTGAAGACGACCTGGATCAACCTGGCGGTGTAGAGTTCCCTTCAGGCCTCCTCAGACCGTAACGACCCGGTTGCGGCCCCGGTTCTTTGCCGCGTAGAGCGCTTCGTCTGCACGCCTCAGCAGGCCGTCGGCATCGATACCGGTGCCCCGGTAGACCGTTCCGCCGATGCTGACGGTGACCGTGATTCTCCCCTCCTCCGTGCTCACCTCGAACGGCTTCTCGGACACGTTCCGGCGCAGCCGCTCGGCCACCACCCTGGCCGCTTCCAGGTCCGTCTCCGGCAGCACCACGACAAACTCTTCGCCGCCATATCGAACGGCCAAGTCGATGCCGCGAACGTTGCGCTTGATCCGCTCGGCGAATTCCCTGAGCACCTCATCACCGACCGCGTGCCCGTATGAATCGTTGACGTCCTTGAAATGATCGATGTCCATGATGAGGAGCGCCACCGGCCGGCCGCTTTCACGCCCCCGCTCCATCAGGGTATCGAGGTGACCCACCATGTATCGCCGGTTGTGGAGTCCCGTCAGGCAGTCGGTTACGGCCAAGGCCAAATCGGCCTCGTAGTTGGCACGGAGTCTGTCCTGGTACATCTTGCGGCGAATCTGCGTGCGAACCCGCACCATCATCTCCTCGGTGTTCACCGGCTTTTTCAGATAGGCGTCGACGCCGATGTCCAGCGCCCGAACCAGCATGTTCGGCGATCCCGTCTCGATCATCACGAGAATCGGGGTCTGGCGCGTTTCCGACACGGCGCGGAAGTGGGAACAGAGGCGCAAACCGTCGCTCCTCTCCATCATCAGGCTCACGATGATCAGGTCAAAGCCGCCATCGCGTGCGACCGCCATCGCGCGATCCGGGTCGCGCTCCGCCGTTACCTGGTAAGCGGATGCCAATGCCAACGAAATCTCGCCGGCATCGCCCTCCGCGTCGTCGATCAAGAGGATACGCCCGCCCGGGACGTCCGGATCGACCGCGTTTTTGCCGGTGTCCATGACACCAAGCCGCCTGCTGGTCCGCTCCCGCCTTCGGAATTCGTCCATCATCAGTTTGGATCGCACCAGCGAGCGGATGCATGCCAATACGACAGCGTCCTCCAACGGCTTCTCCAGATAATCGTCGGCACCCGCCTGCAGCCCGCGCACCAAGTCCTCCGGCCCGGTCTCGTCGGACAGCATCACGACGGGCACGTGGAGCGAGTCCGGGTCGTTCCGCATGCGCGCACAGACCTCATACCCATCGGTGCCCGGACTCATCACGTCCAGGAGAACGATATCGGGCGGATCGGATTTCATACGCTCAAGCGCCTGCACGCCGTCGCTCGCCGTGGAAACCTCGAAATATTCCGCGGAAAGCCGCGCCTTAAGTGCCGCGAGCGCGGCCTGGTCGCCGTCGACGATGAGAACGCGCGCCGGCATGGTTCGAGTTTCGACGCCGGAAGCTACGGGGCACGGCCAGACGGCGGGAACGTCCCGGGCAAGCGCGATCGGGGACCGCAATCGAAGGTTCGCGCTTGGTCAGACGTCGCCACGGTCAGGATCCAAACCCCTTGTCGCATTGCACGGACGCCGACGACCAGCCTTCGTCCCGCCCACGCTCTATGTGACAATCGACGACCGCGCGACCACGGCGCCAAGCCTCGACATAGCCCTCTTCCCTAACACCTCGCTCCCGCGAGGCCAAGGCGCTTGCTTGACACCGACACATCGGGCAAAAAGCGCTGTTCATCAAATCCTTCCGAACTCGTCCCGCCAACGGATTCGAGGCTGATTCGAATGGATGGTGCCGCGGCAGAAACCATCGCCCTGCAAGCCTTGGCATTTCTGGTGTCCGAGGAAGCGGTGCTGCGCGGTTTCATGTCCCAATCGGGCACCACGGCCGGCGACCTGCGTACCGGAGCCGAAGATCCTCAATTCCTCGCCGGCGTGCTTAATTTCCTCCTCGAACAGGACGAACGCCTATTGGATTTCTGCGGCCAGGCCGACGTGACGCCCGTACAGACCCGACGCGCCCTAGCCGCGCTGGGCGATGCGCCGGCCTGATCCGACCGGCGCCGGAATATGTCTGAAGACCTCTCTACCGAGATTATTGAACAGATCGATTCCGTGATCCTCGAGGCATCGCGCCCGTTGATCATCTGCGACGCCGATGGCGTTCTCGTCGAATTCATGACGGCCTTCGAGGCATACCTCGAATACCGGGGCTGCTACTTCGACTGGGCGTCTTTCCGACTCGTGGGAAACGTGCGGCGGCGAGCCGACGACGAACCGATTGATGCCGGCGAGGTTAGGACGATACTGGACGATTTCTACAAGGAAAAAACCGAAGACCTCGAACCCTTGCCCGGCGCCGCCACGGCGTTGAGTGCCATGTCCGACCGCGCTCAGATCGTCGTCCTTTCGAACATTCCGCCGCACGCCCGCGAAGGGCGCGCCCGGTGCCTGGAACGACATGGCATGGACTACCCCGTCATCACCAACGCGGGCGGCAAGGGACCGGCCGTCCGGCGCCTGAGCGCCCGGGCCGACGCGCCCACCGTGTTCATCGACGACATCCCCCGCAACCACACCTCCGTCGCCCGGGCCGCGGATCACGTCACTCGTATCTATTTCGTGGCGGACCGCCGGCTGGCAGAACTCTTCGGGCCTTCCGAAGACAGTCACCATCAGGCCGCCGATTGGACCCAGGCGCACGCCATCATCGAACGCTGTTTCGCCGATCGGGGCTTCTGATGGCCACAGACCCTTCCACCGACCCGAAGCGCGATGCATCAGGTCCGCGAATTGGGGTCGATGTGGGCGGCACGAAGATCGAAGCCGTCGCGTTGTCGTCGAGCGGCGACGAGCGCGCCCGCATCCGCATCGCCACACCCAAAGCCGACTACGACGGGACGGTGAGAGCGATCTCCGATCTCGTGGGCGAGCTGGAACGGCGCGTGGGAGTCCGGGGCACCGTCGGCGTGGGAATTCCCGGCATCGTGTCACCGGCCACCGGACTGGTGAAGAATGCGAACGCTACATGGCTGATCGGAAAGCCCTTGGATAGGGACTTGGCCGTGGCCCTGGCTCGTCCCGTCCGCGTCGCCAACGATGCCAACTGTTTCGCCCTGTCGGAGGCCCTCGACGGCGCCGGCCGTAATGCCCGGGTAGTCTTCGGCGTGATCATCGGCACCGGCACCGGCGGGGGCATCGTCATCGACGGCAAGGTCCTGACCGGACCGAACGCGATCACGGGAGAATGGGGTCACAACCCTCTGCCGTGGCCCGACCCCGACGAAACGCCGGGACCCCTTTGCTATTGCGGCAAACGCGGCTGCATCGAGACCTTCCTTTCGGGACCAGGATTGGCCCGCGACCATGCCGGGAACGGCGGTTCGGAATCGACCGGGGAAGAGATCGCGTCCCGCGCGCTGGCCGGTGACGAAACGGCGAGGGCGACGCTCGCCCGCTACGAGCGGAGGTTGGCCAAATCCCTTGCATCCGTAATCAACGTCGTGGATCCGGACGTCGTCGTTCTCGGCGGCGGCTGCTCGAACATCGAGCGTCTGTACAAGAACGTGCCCCGCCTTTGGAAGGCATACGCATTCTCGGACGAAATCACGACGGAGCTGCGGCCCAACGTTCACGGTGACTCCAGCGGCGTGCGGGGCGCTGCCTGGCTGTGGCCACCCTCCCGATGAGACCGGGCGAGGCCGAGAACCCGGATCCGATCCCGAATCGATCGAAACGGCCGTCAGCAGCCGGAATCGGGAAGTGCCTCGAAGTGCGCGATCTTCGAACCAACGACGAAATCGCCGTAGTCAAGGACGAGTTGATCGGCTACGCCGTTCGCGAACAATCTGAACCCGACCTCGTACTCCGGCAGTCCGGACGTGTCTCCGACCTTGAAATAGGCCATCCGCATGTTCCAGGCTTCCTGATCGTCCAACCCGGCAAGCCCGGCGGCGGTCTGGCCGGCCGGAGTGTGGCCCGTGACGAACGCGACCACATCGAACAGCCCTTCTTCGCCCGTCCCGTCGAAGACTCGCGCTTCGATGCGCTTGGCCCCCTTCTTCGCTTCGCGCGTCAGAATGCTGGCGTGCTCCGAAGGAAACACGGTGCCCGCAGGCAATGGGATGGTCGCGACGGCAGGAACCCTCATGCGAACGATACCCTTCTGCCGGACGCCGTCCCGCTCCGCGAGCCCGCCGAATTCCTCCATCAGATCACGACCGACGATATTGCGAATCCTGAACCGGAACGTGTTGCCGTCCTTGGACTCCCAGGAGGCAATCGCGAAATCGCTGTCGATCAGCCGCCCTTCGGCCCGTTCGATCCGCATGCGGATCTGCTGGGTGGTCGTGTAGCCCTCGCAGGCATCGGCCCATTCCAGCACCATGCGCCCCGAAACGCCGGTAATTCCGCTGTTCGATCCGGCGGTTTCCAGGGCCAGATCGTAAACGGCGCGATAGGGCAGCGGATCGAGACCAGCGGCCGAACGAACGTCCTGGATCGGCGCGAGAACAGCTGCGGCGGCGACCGCCGCCGCGATCGTCGTCCGGCGCGGCGCACACGAACTTTTGATCCCCATGGAGACCGCAGTGTATATCACAGGTTCCCGGTGACGCCCTTGAGCAATCCGGGAATCTCTCGGAGCGGCGGGTCGGAACGATGACGGATAAACCAAGAATCCTCGTGACACGGAAGCTGCCGGATGCCGTCGAGGCAAGGCTAGCACGGGATTATGACGCAAAATTCAATACGGACGATACGACATACGACACGGAGAAATTGGTGGAGCTTTCGCAGGACCGCGAGGCCCTGCTGATCTGCGCGACCGACAAATTCCCCTGCGAGGTGATCGAGCGCCTGCCCGAAGGTCTGAAAGCGATTGCAACGTTCTCGGTGGGATACGAGCACATCGATGTCCCGGCCGCAAATGCCCGAAACATCATCGTCACGAATACACCCGGAGTCCTGAACGCGGCGACCGCCGATCTCACGATGATGATCATGCTCGGCGCTGCCCGACGCGCGTCGGAGGGCGAGACGATGATCCGCGAAGGACGTTGGGAGGCCTGGAGCCCTACCGGCATGCTGGGAATCGATATATCGGGGAAATCTCTCGGCATCTACGGCATGGGCGGCATCGGGCGCGCCGTCGCGGTCCGCGCCAAGGGTTTCGACATGGAGGTGCACTATCACAACCGGAACCGGCTCCCGTCGGAACTCGAGAACGGTGCCGAGTTTCACGAGACCCCGGAGTCGCTGCTTCGCGCAAGCCACGTACTCTCGTTCCATGCCCCGCTCACGCCCGAGACACGGCACTTCCTGACGAGGGAACGGATTGAGCTGCTCCCGGACCGGGCGATCGTGGTCAACACCGCACGGGGAGACCTGATCGTCGACGAGGATCTCATCGCCGCCCTGAAGTCGGGCAAGCTGGCCGCCGCCGGGTTGGACGTCTATCCGGGCGAACCGAACATCCATCCGGAATACCGCCGCCTCTGGAACACTTTCCTGTTACCGCATATGGGAACGTCGACGGTGGAGACCCGCAACGCCATGGGCTTCTGCGCGCTCGACAACCTGGACGCCATCTTCGCCGGAAGGCCCCCTCCGAACCCTCTGACGTAACCGGTTCGCACACCCGCGAGGCGCGGGGCGCCGCCTGCTTCGGTCTCGAAGGCATCCCCCTCGTGCCCCCCACCGGGCTGGCACGCAACCTGGCAGATACTGTAATACGGGAACGCCTCTACAACCGAGGACGGGACACACATGGCGAGACTGCGGGGAAAAGTCGCACTCATAACGGGCGGCGCCGGTGGGCTGGGTAGCGCAACGGCGCGCCGCTTCGTCGAGGAAGGGTGCCGAGTCGCCATCGCGGACGTCGACGACGACGCGGGCGAGTCCGTCGCGCGTGAACTCGGAGATGACTGCGCATTCGTGCACAACGACCACTTGGACAACGACAGCAATGCGGCGGCGGTCGTCTTCGCCGTCGACACGTATGGAGGGCTGGATATTCTTCTCAACAACGCCGGCGCCCCATACACCGGGAAGATAGAAACCGCGGATGACGAAGCCGTGCGGCGTTCGTTCGATTCGAACCTGCTCGGGCCCTTCCGCATGACGAAGGCGGCGGTACCGGCATTGCGGGCACGCGCCAGGGAAACCGGGAAGTCGGCCTCGATCCTCTATACCGCCTCGGGTCAAGCCATCAACGCCAAACCGGACATCTCCGCCTATACGGCCGCCAAGCATGGGGTTCGCGGCCTGATGCGCAGCGTGGCGCTGGAACTCGCGCCCGACAACATCCGAGTCAATTGCGTATGCCCGGTCGCGACGGACACGCCGTTGTTCCGCGAGATGGCGCGGGAAATGAGCGACTCCATGGAGACCACGATCGCAGATTTCGAACGGACGGTCCCCTTGGGACGACTGGCCCGCCCTGTGGACACCGCAAATGCTTTCCTGTTCCTGGCATCCGACGAAGCGGAGATGGTTACCGGCGTGGCGCTGCCCGTCGACGGCGGTATGTCGGCGTACTAGCATCGACGGCTGCAAGGAAGGAGCCAAGCGGATGGCCCATGGACTGACTGCCGATCAGATCGCGCGCTGCGAGCACGAGGGCTTCGTTTTCCCGATCGCCGTGCTGAGCCCGGACGAGGCCGCGTACTACCACGAGCGCTACGATGAGGCGCTGCGAAAAGGCACCGAGCTCGGCAGTGACGTCGTCAACGTCAAGGGTCATCTCGTGCTCAAGTGGATGGCGGACCTCGCCCGGGACCCGCGTATCCTCGACGCCGTGGAATGCCTTCTCGGACCGAACATCCTGTGCTGGACCACCACCTTCTTCGTCAAACGCCCCGGGGACTACACCTACGTCTCCTGGCACCAGGACGCGACCTACTGGGGATTGAGCGGACCGCAGGTCTACTCCGCGTGGCTGGCGTTCACACCCAGCAACCGTACGAGCGGCTGCATGCGCGTAATTCCGGGATCACACAGGGAACTGGTGCCTCACGCGGACACATTCGACGAGAAGAACCTTCTGTCACGAGGTCAGCAACTCGCCGTTGACGTGGACGATAGCCGAGCCGTCGATATCGAGTTGGGGCCGGGCCAAATGTCACTACACCATGTGCAGATCGTGCACGGCTCCTCGCCCAATACCTCGCCGCTGCCGAGGATCGGATTCGTCGTGCGCTACATCTCGACCGAGATCGAACAGATGTCGGGATTTCGGGATTCTGCCATGCTGGTCCGGGGAGAGGACCACCATAGCCACTTCGATCTGGAAACCGTGCCGGACCGCGACTTCGATCCGGACGCACTGGCCCGTTTCGAGCGTCTGCGGGAACGGCGCAACCGGATCCTGTACCGGGAGGTTTCCTGAAGTCCGTTCGACGCCTTGCCGCAACGTCCCCGCGCGGTACACTTGAAGCGTTCTCAAGACATGCGATCCGGAGGGGCGCGCGATGACCTCGCAGATCAAGAAGCGCTGGCAAAACTACGTCGACAGCGAATGGGTGGACGGCTCCACCGGCGAAACCATACCGGTGACCGACCCCGCGACGGGAGAGCAGATCGCCCAGGTTGCGCGCGCCACTCCCGACGACGTCGATCGCGCCGTCGCGGCCGCGCGGGAGGCCTTCAACCGCCGAACGCTCTACGACATGCGGCCTGCCCAACGGGGCGAGCTCATGCTGGAAGTGGCCCGCATATTCAAAGAGATAGCCGACGAGGTGGCCTTGGTCGACTGTCTCGACTCCGGACGTACCCTGGCGGGCGGCCGCAACGAAGCCATGGCCGCGGCCCGCTATTTCACGTACTACGGCGGCGCCATCGCACAGTTCGAAGGGAAGTCGATCCCCCTCGGCGACGGCTATGTCGATTACACAATCAACACGCCTTTCGGCGTATCCGCCCAGATCGTACCCTGGAACTTCCCCTTGCAGATCGGCGCCCGATCCGTCGTCTGCGCGCTGGCTACCGCCAACACGGTGGTTCTGAAAACACCCGAACTGTGCCCGCTGTCTCTGGCCATGCTCGGCGAGGCCTGCGAGCGCGCTGGCGTGCCGAGGGGTTGCGTCAACATCATCTGCGGCTACGGACACGATACGGGCGCCGCCCTGGCGGTCCACCCGGACGTCGACCACATCGTCTTCACGGGATCGGTCGCCACGGGCAGGAACATCCTGCATGCCGCGGCGGAGCGCATCATCCCGTGCGTCATGGAACTGGGCGGCAAGTCGGCCGCCATCGCGTACCCAGACGCGAATCCCGCGCAGGTTGTCGGATCGAGCGCCGTGGGAATCTTCAGCCATGCCGGACAGGTCTGTTCCGCCCAATCGCGTCTCGTGGTTCACAAGTCGATTCACGACCAGATCGTCGACGGCCTGGTCGAGAAGTCGAAGGCGCTGACGATCGGACCGGGACTGGAGGATCATGACCTGGGCCCGCTGATCTCGGAGAAGCAGCTCGACAAGGTTGAAGGGTACTGCATGGCCGGCGAACAGGCGGGCGCCACGGCGCTGACCGGCGGCCGGCGCTGCGACATGGAAGGCTACTTCATGCAGCCGACGATTTTCGTCGACGCCAAGCCCGACATGACCATTGCCCAGGAGGAGATCTTCGGTCCGGTGATGGCGGTCATTCCCTTTGAAGACCGCGAAGAAGCCGTCGAAATCGCAAACGGTACCGACTATGGCCTCTGCGCCGGCGTCTACACCAAAGACCTGGAAACGGCACATTGGACCGCCGACCGCCTGAGCGCGGGCCAAGTCTTCATCAACGAATGGTTCGCGGGCGGGATGGAGACACCCTTTGGCGGGACCAAGCGTTCGGGATACGGCCGCGAAAAGGGCGTAGAAGCGCTCCTGAACTATGTCCAGACCAAGAACGTCGCCGTCAAACTCGGCGCCGGTGCCGGTGGACGCCCCGGCGGCTAAGCGGTATCCCGGCCCGAACCATCGACAATCAGATCAAGGAGGACTTCATGGTGGGAAGGATCGATGCGCGCCTCGCCGAACTCGGGATCGAACTCCCCGAGGCGGCGGTGCCCGTCGCGAATTACGTGGCCTACGTGGTCAGTGGCAACATCGTTCATGTCGCGGGTCAGCTGCCCGTCGAAAACGGCGAGATGAAATACGTCGGGATCGTGGGTGACGAAGTCCCCGTGGAGAGCGGAGAGGCCGCCGCGCGGCTCTGCGCCCTGAATATCATCGCTCAGGTGAAGGCAGCCTGTGACGGCGACCTGGACCGCGTTCTGCGGGTGCTCAAGCTGAACGGCTTTGTAAACGCGCCCGCCGGCTTCAAGGATCAGCCCGCCGTCATCAACGGCGCCTCGAACCTCATGGTCGACGTCTTCGGCGAGGCGGGCAGGCACGCCCGCAGCGCCGTGGGCATGGGCTCGTTGCCTTTCAACGCGTCCGTGGAAGTCGACGCCATGGTGGAGATCAGCTAGGGCGGCAACTCTCACCGGGTACGGTGAGTCGTGCTTCAAGCCGACTGGCTGACGTTACGGCCCATCGCCCATCGCGGACTCCACGATGCCGCTGCCGGTCGGCCCGAGAACTCGCTCGCGGCCTTCGACCGTGCCGCCGCTGCCGGCTATCCGACGGAACTGGACGTACAGTTGTCGAGCGACGGCACGGTCGTCGTCTTCCACGACGACGATCTGAAGCGTATGACGGGGCGGACCGGCCATATCACGCGCAGACCCTCGCACGAACTTCGCCGCCTCCCCCTCCTCGGCAGCGACCAGCGTATTCCCTCACTCGCGGACGTCCTGTCGCTCATCGCCGGCAAGGTCCCGCTGATCATTGAAATCAAAAGCCGCCGGTCCCAGGCCGGTCCGCTGGAGACGGCCGTCGCGCATGCTCTAGGAAATTATCGCGGTGACTGCGCCGTGTGCTCGTTCAACGTCGCCACCGTCGACTGGGTCGCTCGACATCTCCCTAACGTGCCGTACGGTCAAAACGTCATGAACTTTCGCGAAACCGGGTTTCGCCGCGCGACGCGGCGCCCTTCGTTCCGAGACATGCTGGTGAACCGCGCATCGCGCCCCCAGTTCATCGGCTGCCACACCGGTGCCGTACCCCACCCCACGGCCGAACGGCTGCGCGGCAAAGGCATACCGCTCATCGTCTTCACGGTGCAGAACCGCCAACAGCACACCCTCGCCAAGAAATATGCAGACAACACCTTTTTCGAAGGATTCATCCCATAGATGGGATGCTCGACAATTCGTGGCTTTGCTAGACTCGTCCTCTCACATGCGACCTGAATTCCTCAGTGAAACGACGCGGTTCATCGCCGTCCATGGGTGACGTCGAACAGGCACCGGTGACCATCAAGGTCGTCGGCGACATCGGGCAGATCGATGCCGCCGAATGGGACGCCTGTGCCGGCGGTCACAACCCCTTTCTGTCCCACACCTTTCTCAAGGCGTTGGAGCAGAGCGGCAGCGTGCGCCCCGAAACCGGTTGGGTGCCCTACCACGTGGTGGTGGAGGACGCCGATGAAAAGCTGCGGGCGGCCGCCCCTCTCTACGTGAAATCCCACTCGATGGGCGAGTACATGTTCGACTACGGGTGGGCCGATGCGTTCGAGCGGGCGGGCGGGCGGTATTATCCCAAGCTCCAGCTCGCGGTTCCGTTTACGCCGGTCACGGGTCCGAGGCTGTTGGCCCGAGACGACGAGGACCGGGAAGTGAACCGCGAACTCGCCCTAGCGGGATGTGTCGAAGTGGCACGGCAACTCGAAGTTTCATCCCTTCACATCACGTTTCTGACCGAGAAAGAATGGAAGCAATGCGGCGCTTCCGGCTTGCTCCAGCGTACTGGCGAGCAGTTCCACTGGCTCAACAAGGGATACGCCGCGTTTGACGATTTCCTGGCCGACTTGACGTCCCGCAAACGAAAACAGATCCGTCGGGAGCGCCGGGAAATTCACGAGAACTCAGACATCGATGTCCGAGTCTTCACGGGCGACGATCTGACGGAAGAGCATTGGGACGCTTTCTTCGCGTTTTACATGGACACCGGCAGCCGGAAGTGGGGGCGCCCGTATCTGAACCGCCTTTTCTTCTCTCTTGTCGGAGAGACCATGGCCGACAGAGTCGCCCTGGTGATGGCCTCACGCGAGGGAAATTACATCGCGGGCGCGCTCAACTTCATCGGCAGCGACGCCCTCTACGGCCGGAACTGGGGTTGCCGCGAGGACCATCGCTTTCTGCACTTCGAAGCGTGCTACTACCAGGCGATCGAGTTCGCCATCGAACAGGGCCTGGATCGCGTGGAGGCAGGCGCCCAGGGACCGCACAAACTCGCCAGGGGCTATCTGCCCGTGCATACCTATTCAGCGCACTGGATACGCGAGTCCCGGTTCCGGGACGCCATCGAGCGTTACCTCGTCCACGAGCGCGAGCAGATCGACGAGGACATCTCCTACCTCGCCACCCACTCGCCCTTCCGACATTCCGAAATCGAAGACGACGGGTTCTAGCGGGATTCGAGCCCACCCTGAACCGCTATATGTGAGGCCGCTTCCGAAGCGCATGCGCCGGACCGGCTTACGCGACGGGTTCGGCCGCAGGGTGTTCGCGCAGTGCACGACGGCGCGCTTCGGTCTTCTTCGCATCGACGGAGGTCCCGGATGCATCGAGCACGACGCCATAGGTATCCCGCGCGGCCTTGACGCTCACGACCCCGTCGCCGACATCGCGCAGCACCCGGCCCGGGTCGCGCTCCAACGGATCTCCCCAACCGCCGCCGCCGCCGGAAACCAGCTCGAGACGTGACGGCTCGATGTCGATGACGCCGTACGTGGGCGTCACGTAGGTCTCGCCGCCCCGCGGCGTCAGCGTGACCCTGGAGGTAGTGCCTCCCATGCCACCATTGCTTCCGTGAGCCCAGGATTTCTTGACGGATTCGGCCCGGAACGAGATCTCCGAAGGGAACTGGATATCGGCGACATAGTTGACCCCGGGACCACCCCGGTACTTTCCGGCGCCGGCACCGTCAAGGCGCAGTTCCTGGCGCTGAACGCGGACCGGATAGAGCTGCTCGCTCATCTCGGCATTGGGCAGGATCAGGGCTCCGAACGCGCACAACGGCCCGATCTGAGGGAATCCGTCACGCCCCTCCACGGCCCCGCCACCCGAACCGCCACCCCAGTGATACATGGTCGAAACGCGCCCGTCGTAGCCGGCAGCGGAGGAAAGCGGGAACGCGTTCATGCCCCAGCCCGCGCAGGCGCGGGACGGGTCCGCCTGGCCGAGGGCCTGCCAGATCGCGTGGATGATCTGGTGCGCCGGAAACACGGTGCACATGGTCATGGGAGCGGGCGACCGGGCGTTCGCGAGCGAGCCTTCGGGTGCGATGACGGTCACGCCGCGGAAGGTACCCTCGTTCCGGGGGATCGAAGGGTCGAAAAAGGTGGAGAGCGCCGAGAATACGGACGAATACGTGTTGGCGACAGAGCTGTTCTTGAAGCCTCGGATCTGATCCACCGTCCCCGTGAAATCGACGCTCATCTCATCGCCGCCAATGGTGACCTTGACACGGATCGGCAGCTCAACGTCGTCGAAGCAGTCGTCGTCAAATCCCGATTCGGCTTCGTAGACGCCGTCGGGGAGTTGCGAGATGGCCTGACGCATCAGGGTATCGCCATGATCAAGCACGCCGGCGAAGCACCGGCGCCCCTCTTCCAGGCCGAAACCCTCCATGGTCTCGATGACGAGCTCCCGGCCGATATCGGTGGAGCCGGTCATGGCACGCAGGTCACCGTCCATGAAATGGGGCA